>DATCBO010000066.1:0-110216 GCA_036511795.1 Xanthobacteraceae bacterium | reverse complement strand
CGTCGCTGGCGCGAAACCTGTGAACCCAATAGCCCCTACGGTTGCGCACGAGGAGGTGTAGGCTATGACCGTCGTAAAGCTTCTGGTCTTGGCCGCTCGATATGGCATCGCGGACCTGTTGAGGTGTGAGTGCCATGGCATCACCGTTCCGTTATGCACAGCGTCCCCCACAACATACTGTCCCAACGTGGCCCATGGAAGCTCGAAAGCGACACGTAGTAAATGACTAGAAAGGCGCGAAGAATATGGCTTTTGGCTCTCTGTGGCCCGTGCTGGCCCGTGATCAAATTAACCAGGGGAGCGGCTCGTCGCTTCGCTCCTCGCAATGACGAGTCCGTCGGATAGCGATTTCACGCTGAATCCATCATCGAGAATCGCATCGGCCGCCGGTTAACAACATATGAATCGCGGGAAAAACATAGTTTGGGACTCCCGGCCTGAGTCTCGTTCATGCTTCTGATGCGATTCTGGGGAGCATCAGATGAACGCGATGCTGATCATGGCACTTGTGACCGCTTGCATGGTCAACATGGCCTGCCTGCTCGGCCACCTGTGACGCGTTAACCATCCGTTAACCATACGGTTTCAATCAATCGTGCGTCCCAACGCGAACACCAGGGAGCACCGCATGGACACCAATCTCCTCGAACGCATCCGCGAGCGCGCTTACCAGATCTGGTGCGCGAGCGGCTACCCTGATGGCGAATCCGATCGGCATTGGCTCGCTGCCGAGCACGAAATCCTGCAATCGACGAAGGCGGCCATCCCGGCCAAGCGGACCGTTGCCAAGAAGGCGAGCCGTCCGCTCCGCCGTCCCACGGCGAAAGCCGCCGCGGCGACCCTCAACTGACGCGGTTCATCTCCCGGCGGACTGTGCGAAGGCGTGGTCCGCTATTTTTTTCGTTGTCACACGCGAGCCGAGGAAGCGTAGCCCGGATGGGCCAAGCGACATCCGGGGATTTGCTCGTTGACCGGATCGCGCATTTCGCTTCGCTCATGCGGGCTACATGCGCTACAATAACGCCATGGACGATTTCCCGGTCGCACCGCCCCTTGTCATCAAGGACACGCCGAAGCCGCGGCGGCTCACCAAGCTATCCGAGGTCCGCGCCTATGTGGACGAGGCGATGCGCATCGGCCGCCCAGAGCCGTGGCGCGAAGTGTGGCATCGCCTCAAGTCGGTGACCAACGAAGAAGACGCCATCGAGGCGTTCGGCGATTTGCGCGAGTTGCTGGAAGAGGAAGATCTGCTGCTGCCGTCGCGCGAGCCGTAGTGCGACGAGGCCATAGCGCCTCCGGCGGATCGCGCCGCTTACTGCGCAGTCGCGATCGTGCTATGCTGCCGCCATGAAGACCAAGCAGCTCATTGAAGTTTTGGAACGCGTCGAGCGCTGGCCCCCCCAAGCTCAGGACGCGCTTGCTGAAATTGCGCGCGATATCGAGGACGGCTTGCAGGGCGGCGACTATGAGCCGACCGCGGCAGAACTCGTGGGCATCGACCGCGGTCTCAAAGCCGCAGCCGAAGGCCGTTTTGCTACGGACGAACAAGTCGAGGCGGCACTCGCAAAGCTTCGTAACACGTGAAGGTCGTCTATACCGAACCGGCGCTCGACGATCTCGGCGAGATTACTGCGTGGCTGACAAGGTGCTATCCGGGACTTGGCCGCGCCGTGGAGCGGCGCTTGGAAGTCGTCATTGCGCACGTCGCCCGCTGGCCGGAAAGCATGCGACGTTCCACGCGCCATCCAGATGTGCGGATAGCGCCCCTCGGTCGGTACCCTTACAAGATTTTCTATCGCGTGCGCGGCGACACAATCGATTTTGCACATTCATCACACCGCTCGCGAACCGTGGGATGAGCAAAAATAATCCAACGATCATTTCGCGCGGCGCCGGAATTTGGCCCGCGCACGCGCGGCCATCCGTGAGAATACGCGCTATCCCCTATGCGCGAAAATCCCAATGAAATGAGAGAAATGGGCGCTTTGCGCCATAGCGGCGCTTCGGCCTTCATTAGGGATTTGCGGCTAGCCTCACCAACTATGGCCCTGACTGCGCAATCGGTTCTCACCGACCTCGATGCGAGGCTGCCGCAAGAGTCGGCCTCGTGGCGGGGCGCAGCTTTGCGCCAAGTCGTCGCCTTGTTTCTCAGCAACGCGGACGCCTATAGCGGCGAGCAGATCGCGCTGTTCGACGAGGTGATGAGCCGCCTGACCAAAAAGATAGATCGCGCGCAGCTTGCCGAATTGAGCGTCGCGCTCGCCGGCGTCAGCCATGCGCCTTCCAAGCTCTTCGCCGGTCTTGCCCGCCATACCGATCCTGCGGTGTGCGGTCCGGTTCTTGAGCGCTGGAACGCGCTGCCGGACACCGCTCTGATCACGATCGTCGACAAGGACGGCGCCGATCCCGGCACGCTTGTCAAAATCGCAGCGCGAAGCGAACTCAGCGAATCTGTCACCGACGCGCTGATCAAACGCGGCAACGCAGCGGTGCGTCGCAAAGTCCTCGCAAACCCGAAGGCGCGGATCTCCGAAATGGGCTTTGCCCGGCTCGTGTCCGCCATCAACGGCGACAGGGCGATGGCCGCCGCGATCGCCGCCCGCCCGGAAATGCCGGCGGAACTGCGGCCGTTCGTCGACGCAGCGCTCGGCCCGTCATAGTTCCAGGTTCCAGCGCAGCCGCCAAATTATCGGCGCCGTGCGCGCGGCTTTCTGCTATAGTCGGCGGTATGGAAATACTTGCCATCGTCATCATTGTGGTGTTCGGCGCGATCGGCGCATTCATCTGGCAGCAGACGAAGGCCAAAGGCCGCTGGGGCCTGGGTTCCGTTGGCGGCACCAATTGCCCGCGTTGCGGCACGCGTTTGCTGGCAATCCGCAAGCCCACCTCGATGCAGGAATTCCTGTGGGGCGGCTCGACCTGCTCGCACTGCGGCTGCAAGGTCGACAAATACGGCCGGGAAATCACACCGTCGTAAGCGCGTGACGCTGTCCCGAAACACGCCGCGACATTTATTTGTTTGGTCCGCTGTTTGTCTGCTCGCCGTTCGTCGCTCAGCGCACCGCTAGATTGTTGCGATCAGCCAGCCTCCTCGGACGGGGTCGAAATGCGCATCTCATGGAAGCGCCGCTCGATCATCGCGTAGGCCTCGCGCACCAGAATGTGGGTCGCGACTTCGTTCTCGGTACGGCCGAGCTTTCCCAGACTCGCCAGCAGCACCAGGTAATTGAAGGTCTCGATCGGCAGCGTCAGGCTCAGCGCCCGCGCTTCCGAACGGTTTTCGGGACGCGCCATTGGACTAAATTCCTCGGATTATAACTTGGTTATAATATCGTTAAAACCCTTGGCAGGCGAATCGAATTGTGCGAGATTGGGTGTCGGCGAGGGATTTCGCACAACACTTTTGATACGGCCCGATCAGTCCTGCGTACGGGTGTCTTTCCAGCTTGCGAGCTAGCGATCCGGTCAGCGCGGATGCGGCTCGGTGAGGGCGGCGTTTCCTGAAGGCCAATCGCGCCGCCGCGCACCGATTTCGCGCTCTCCGCCGGTTGCTGCGCTTGCGGCGCCCGTTGCGCGCGCCTCTCGCCCTGCCGGCGGCCCAGAACCGGCCGCAGCAATCGCGAGGCCGTTTTCCCATGAGCATTGAAACCTGGACGACCGAGCGCGTCGAACAGCTGCAAAGCTTCGTCGTCGCCGGAATGAGCTGCAGTCAGATCGCCGCCCAGATCGGCGTCACCCGCAATGCCGTCATCGGCAAAATCCACCGGCTCGGACTGTCGCCGGTGCGGCCCCCGGGCGCGATGGCGCGGAACTGCCCTCCCCGCGCCCGCGACCCGGGGGCCGCAAGCCAGCGCCGGCAACTACGGCTGCTGTGGTCCGACGGCGCAGCCACCCGCCAGGCGGAGGCCGCGTCCGATGTCGTCGAAAGCGCTGCGCCGTGCTCGCTGCTTGACCTGGCGCACGGCACATGCCGGTGGCCGGTCAGCGATGCGGCCGGCAATAGCGGCGGAGCCGATTTTGTATTCTGCGGCAACGCCGCAATCGAAGGCCTGTCCTACTGCGCCGGCCACGCCCGCATGGCGTACCGCGCATCGGCGCGGCGGCGGGCTTAGCCCCTCGCCGCGCTATTTCACGTCGAGGTAGGCGGTCTTCGCCTTGGCGGCGAGGTTCGGCGGAAGGTCGGCGACCTCGCGCACCAGTTTTTGCAACTCTTCGCCGGGCAGCGGCGATAGGTCGCCGCCCTGCTTTTCCAGTTCGGCGGCAAATGCCGGATCCTTCATCGTGGCGTCGAAGGCGCGGCGTAACGCCGTGAGCCGGTCGGCGGGCACGCCTGGTGCCGTGAACATGGCAAGGCCGACCGCGGTCGAATTCAGGACCGCTTTGAGGATCGCGGTCTGCTCCGGCGTGCGGCCAAGTTCCACGGCGGCCGGCACGTCGGCCAAAGCCGGGTCGCGCTTGAGCGCAAACTGCACGATGACCCGAACCGTTCCGTCCTTGATCCAGTCCGGATGAATGGCGCGCAGCGCCTCGAAGCCGGTCGAGTTGCCGTTGGCTTCGCCCTTCTCCATCGCCAGGAGCGCGGCGCGGGTACCCTCATAGCCGCGCACGATCTTGAACTTGGTGCCGATGACGTTGTTCAGCAGGTTCGGATACATCACCACCGGCGAGCCGACCGTGGTGCCGGCCAGGATCGACGGCGTCGTCAGCGCCTGCTGGATGTTCTGCACCGGCGATGTCTTCCACATCATCAGCACGTCGACGCGCGCGGCAATGCGGCCGATCCAGTTAAGTTCGGCGGTCTTGAAACGCACGCCCGGATTGCCAAATTTTTCGTCGAGCGGCAGCGTCGTTGAGCCGAGCGCCATCACGGTGCCGTCGCGCGGCAGCGTGTTGTAGACCGCATTGGTGGCGAGGAACGTGCCGGCGCCCGGCATATTGCGCACCACCACCGCCGGATTGCCGGGGATGTACTTGCCGATATAGCGGCCGAGCGTGCGCACGTAGACGTCGTTGCCGCCGCCCGCGGCAAACCCGACGATCATGTCGATAGTCTTGCCGTGGTAGAATTGTGCCGGTGTCTGGCTCTGCGCGCGCGCCGCACTCGCGGCCGCGCATAGCACGAGCGATGCGGCGAGCGCCGCGCCGACGGAGACCCTCGTCCCACGCCTCATCAGCCTGCCCGCCGTCACGCTGCGGCTCGCTCGAGCGCGTTGACCAGCGGCAACGCAACCAGCAAAAGCTCCACCCCGCCGGCGCTCGCAAGCTCGCACGCTTCGTTCGCATCGAGCGAGAAAGCGGTGTATTTCCGGATCGCTTTGCCGCCGCCTTCGCCCTCGCCGCTCACCACAAATCCGACCTGACAGGCGCCGTGCGGCATAATGTGGCCGCGCGCGCCCGCGTCAACCTTGAGCATCGACATGGTGCAGCCGCGTTCGGAGAACGCACCGAGGAGCTTTTTCGCCACGCCGTTTTGGCCGGTCGGGAGCCAGGCGAAACCGGCGGGTATCATGCGGATCGGTTCTTCGTAGCGCGGCGTCGGATAAACGAGCTTGCGCTTATTGACGTGCTCCCAGATCGCCTCGTAGCTGTCCTGGTTACGCTTCTGCCCGGGCGCGAGCTCGCCGTTGCACGTGAACACGCCCTTTTCAAAGCTGCCGAACGCCTTCATCGCTTCGATCGCGGCTGAAATTTTTTCAGAACCGAGATACCCGCTGCCGCTGGCGCCGCCGAATTGCAGCGTGATGCTGAGCCGATGCGATTGACTGTCCTCAGGACCGTACGGCGTGCCCTCGGGGAAATAGACGATTTCGCCCGCATTGATCCATTTGTTCTTGCCGTAATTCTGCGGTTCGCCTTCAAGGCACATGCGCAACTGGTCGAAATTGTGCTTGTGACGCGGTACATAGAGCTCGCCGCTCTGGCGCACGAACGACAGCTTGTAATTGCCCGGCGAATTTTCGTCGCCACGCAGCAGTGTCTTGAACTCCCGGTTGCCGCCGCGCACGGCATTGCTGCCCTGGGCGCTATCGACGGCGTGAGTGATGTGCATGCTGCGTTCTCCCGAAAGACCTACCGAATGGCATTTTGGCGTTGGCTGGCATTATTTGCCGCTTTGTCGCGCCCGGCAAGTCGGCAACGAGAGTGGGTGACCGGGTGACGCCGAACCAGGGCGCGCTGGCTGCGGCGCGCCCAATGCATGGCGCACGATCCGTGGGCGGCTGACAAAGCCGCCAAAGCCTTTACAATGGCGATTCAAGTCGGGCGTGATGAACGCGCCTGGGGGCGTGCAAAGGCGGTCTCGCAAGCCGAGGCCGTCACAACTGGGGTGGAAAACATGATTAAGGGTCTCGTCGCATCCGCATTTGCCGCCGCGGTCATTGCCGCGCTGGTCGCACTGCCGGCCAATGCGCAAGACGACATCGCGGGGAAGACGACGGTCTGCGGCGCGTGCCACGGACAGAGCGGCGAACCGGTCAGCGGCAACACGCCGATCATTTGGGGCCAACAGGCCAACTTCCTCTACAAGGAACTGCACGATTATCACAGCGGTGAACGCGACAACCCGATCATGGGGCCGTTGGTGAAGAACTTCAGCCTCCAGGATCTGCGCGGCATCGGCAATTATTTCGCGGCCAAGACCTGGCCGGCGAAGCAGGCCTCCGCGGCTCCCGCGGGCGCGGAGCCCGAGGGCATCACGATGTGCAAAGCCTGCCACGGGCCGAAGTTCGAGGGCGGACAGCCTGCCCCGCGACTCGCCGGTCAAGGCTACGAATACCTGATCAGCGCCATGGACGCCTTTGCGGACGGCAAACGCACTAACAATCTCGACATGCCCGGATTCATGAAGGCGCTGACCGAAACCCAGCGGCAGGCGATCGCGCATTACCTGTCATCGCTGTGACCGGCGGCCCATGGTCCGCAATAATCTCCTCTATCTGGTGATTGGGGCGCTGGTCATCGTCGTCGGCGTGCTCGGCTATGAGCTTTATCAGGACCGACACCCACCGCCCGGCGTCCATATCGACGTCGGGCCGAATGGCGTATCGATTCACGGCAAGTGACTTGGTAGCAATCTGAAGGGGCGGGCGCAGCACCCCTGGTCCAGGCGCCCGCCCTATTCTTCCGGCTCCGTCGTGAAGAACAGCGGATAGCCCTTGCTCTTGCCCAGTTCGGTCGCTTCCTTCGCCTTCGTCTCCGCCACATCCCGCGTGTAGACCGCAATCACGCAGACCCCTTTGGTGTGCGCCGTCATCATTACCCGGCGGGCTTGGTCGGCGTTCATCCAGAAGACGGCCTTGAGTACCAGAACGACAAACTCACGCGGCGTATAGTCGTCGTTGAGCAGAATGACCTTGTACAGCGGCGGCCGCTGCGTTTTCGCCTTCACCTTGGTGCGCGACTTGATGAGGGTCTTGGTCATGGCGAGCGCTCTCTGCTCCCCCCGGTCTTGAGAAACAAAGCGCCGCACTATAGGTCAAAACGCGGAAACGTCCCAGATCGTGCGATATCGCTCTCGACCTGCGCACCCAGGACGAGCGATTGGCAGCGGCTATGGACCGGCGGCGATAATTTGTGCCGGTCGACCTCAGCCCAGCGGAGCCTTCAAGCGAAGCGCTTGGAACCGGTCACGAGGGGTCGCCGCGGCACGCGTCGCTCGACCACGACTGCACGCGGAGGGGCGGCATGCCCGGGCCGGCCCGGACGGGTGATAATGGTGATGCGACCGACATCTTTTGGCTGGACCAGGCGTAAAACCGCGCCGCGGGCCTCTTCGGCCGATATCTGCATCAGCGACGCCACGATCTCGGTTTGCTCGCTCAGCTGGTCGGTCAGGCCCTGTGCGGCGAGGACCGCCTCCTCGATCGTCGGCGGATCGCGGCGGACGCGGCGGCGCCCGTCCTTTGTTTCCCAAATCTCTTCCATGACGGCTTCCCTAAAAGCGAGTCGACCCGTGTTAGGCTCGGATTATCAGATATTTACTGCACCGCAACAAGTCATTGTGCAGCGCACTCACGGAGATTTCAACGCATAAATCGGGCAATGGTTTCCGCGCGCTGGCGCCCAAATAGGCGCCAGCGATCAATATTGGTTCCAAGCGTGACGGCGGTAAGAAGGAAGGCCGGTTAACGGCTCGGCATTTCCGAGAACAGCACGCCGCCCTTGCCCTTTGCGTTTTTGGGCGATTCGACGAGCGAGACCGTGACGGCGTCCGGCTGAGCGCCGGCGTTCTTCACCACCGCCGCCGTAATGTCCTTAACAAGCCCACGCTTCTGATCCAGCGAGCGGCCTTCGAGCATGTAGACGACGACTTCAGGCATAATTTCCTCCAGTTCTCTACGCATTTCCGACACGTATTTGGCGATCCGGGCTTGCGTCGTGATCGATGGCGTAATATCGGAAAGATATTGAGGAGGCACAACTAGGGAGCTGGACATATGAAGCGTTTCGTTCTCGCCGTGGCGGTGATGGCTATGGCCTACGGCATGTCGAGCCCCGCGCGCGCTGACTACGCCGTCGCGAGGTTCGCCGACGGTTATTGCCGCGTGTGGGTGGACACCGCCCAGAAGCCGGTGGCTGGAAGATTTCTCTGGTGGCGTCACCACTGGCGTCATCACCATCGCTGGTACTACCGCTTCCGGACCTGGGAAGCCGCCGAGCATCACGTGCATGTCGCCGTGAGCTGGCATCGCTGCCATCACTGGTGGTAATATCGACCTACGGTTCGCGACGCTTCACCCATCCGCCAAAACGGCTGGGTGAAGCTTTTTTTTCGCGCTCCTGCGCCGCGCGCCTTAGTTTGGCAGGCCTTGTCTGCCGAACGAGCTGATCTTATTTCGAAAGATCGTCGGGGCTGGCGAATAGGAGCTGTTTCATGAAACAGATCGCATTTGCCCTTGCGTTGTCGGCGTTCGGCGTCGCTGCATCGAATCCGGCGCGCGCCGATTACACGGTCATTCAGTTCGCCGGCGGCCATTGCGAGGTTTGGCAGGACAGCAGTGCCGATCCTTGGGGCGCCGGTTGGCGCAAAATCGCGTTCGGCCTGCCGAGCTGGTCCGCGGCGATGGCAGCGCTCGATGCGGCCCGCGCGCAGGACATTTGTCCCTAGCCCTTAACTTCTAATCCGGCACGATTAAAGCGACGCGCGCTTCTGCGCATCAGACGCGGTGACGTCGCGCACCGGCTTGCGCCATGCGGACGGCGAGCCGCAGACGGTCTTCAGCGAACAAAGTTGTCAGTTTGAGGAATAGGGCGAGCCGCTCCGGAAACTGAAGAGGCGGAACAGTGGCGCGAAACCGCCGTTGTCGTGCCAGCGATTCCCGGTGGCTTCCTGTCGCCGATAGGGTTCGTTCCGGTAGGCGTCGTAGCGCCGCTTTTTCAATGCGGATCGTTTCGCCGGCGCGCGTGGCTCGGCAACCGTAGCCGGCGCAACGGCGACGTCAGCTTCCGCCGGCACACGCACCGGATCCATGACCGGCCCATTCGCAGCCACCGTCGCATCCGTAGGCGCGGGCAAAGGCAGCGGCGGACTGATGCTGCCGGCGCTGCCCCGCTTATCGGCGATGGAGGCGTTTTGCGACTGCGTCACCGCTGCTGTCGGAACAGCAGCGGCTGGCGCTGGCGTGGTCGTCGCCATGGATAATTGAGCCTGAGGGTGTGCCGATTTCACAGCCACCGGTGCAGCCGCGCGGGTCACCACAGCCGGCGACGCGATCACCGGCGCTCGTGTCAACAGTGCGTGAGCTGCGATCGCGTTGTCGTTCGATCCAGGCCGCTCAATCAGCGAAACAACAACAACCGCGCCGGCAACAGCGCCAATTGCCGTCGCGACCAGCGCAATGCGAACCATGCGCATGAAGCCAGGCGCTGGGGCGATATAGCCCCATTCCGGATGAAAGTTTCCGGCAGATCGCATTCCCACTACCTCCAGAGCAACACGGATGTTGCCCGCACCGCAATGCCGTCATCAAAAATCCAAACGCGGCACTGCCTGGCAGGTTCCTCCCTCGCCAAATCTGAGCGAGATCGATGCAACGGCCGCATTGGATTACCGCTCATAGCGGAACTCGGCAACCCGCGAAATCTGAGATTTGGAACAGTGTTGCCAATCCGCATCAGCATTGCGGTGACTTGTCGTAATTAGGGTTATCACCTACGCACCATTCATCAAAAATTATCTACAACGGCTCGCGAAACTTGCCCGCTAGGTGCGTGCGGACTGCATGGGAATTCGCTGCCGAACTTTTGTTTCATCACCACGGCCTCCGACATTCTGGGGCGGTGCGCAGTCGTAGCCGGCAAGCGCGACCTACGAGGCTGAAGACACCGGGACCGCGCTCACGTCGTCATCGCCAAACCGGTGCCCGAACCACGACGGGATGCCGCCAATCGCCATCACGGCATGCAAGGTGACGGAAACAACATGACCCGGCACCGCCAGCGTCTCAGCGACGATCGAAGGATGGACAGACGGCGGCGCAGGCGGCCATAGGCCGGCGCTGGGCTGCGCGTTGGCTACCAGCACGGGCACGGTGGCTGCCGCCGGGCGTACGCCCGCAATGACGATCGGGGGCAGCGCAGCGGCGCTTTCAGGCCCTCGCGCGGCGACAACGGCTCTACCGAGGGTTCTATTGTGTGGGGCCGGCGGCTTCGCGGCACCCAGCGGCTCGGATTGCTGCGGCACCGCAGCCGCAAGCGTGGCGTCGGCTGTGGGCTCACCGCCCGGCGCCTGTGTATCCGCGGCGTCGACGACAGCGGCGCGGTTCTGCGCAGCCTCCTGCTGCGCGGTAAGAAAGTCGCGGATCATGGCGTGCTCCTCGCGCACGAGCTGCAGCATCTCGGCCGAGGCTGGCACCGCGACCGCCGGCGACACGGCGTGCGCAGCCGCCGTGCCGCGATCGAACTGGTATTGGGCAAAAAGGAAAGCGCCGATTGCGCTTGCCAGTGCGGCGGGCAGCACCTCGAGCACGAGCTTGCCGCCCAGCCGCACCAGCATGGGGGCTCCGCCCGATCCGATCGCTGGTCCAAAGGTGCGTTGCATCGGCAGTCCTCCTCGCCGTATTTTTCAAACGGCTGATTGAATTTCAAACACGCGTTCTAGGCAGCCACTAGTCCGGAACAAGGAATTTTTGCGGCAATCTACGGAATTCTGATGTGGCGGCTCGGATGTCCGCGCCGTTTTTGTCGCGAGACAGTCATGACAAAAATTATAGTTATATCAACACACTACATGAAAATCTTCACGGATACCACCCGATCACCCCGCCGACTGCAACGCGCCGGTCGCCCACCGGCTTATGGTCTGCGCCAGCCACTCGATCGAGGCTTCGTCGGACGCCAATTCCACCGGTGGACCAGAAAGTTGCTCGCGGTTGCGCACGAAGATGCTGCACTGGCCAAGGAGCCAGATGGCCGCGACCACGAGTGTGCGATGATCCGCCGTAGGCAGGAAACGGCCCACCAGGTCAGTGGCCACCCCCATGAAAGGAGCCGCTTCTTCGCTCAACAGCTTGCGAAACACCGGCGTCGGCCGGACGCTTTCCCAATTGAAGATACGGATGTGCCGGCTCGCCTCGTCGCGCGCCAGCAGCGGCCGCAGTTGCCGCCGGATAAAGCCGGCGAGCGCGTCCTCGCGTGACAACTGGCCGGACTGCGCCGCGCTGGCAAGTTGATGCTCGGTCAGGCCGCGAAACGCCGCGCGCAGCACCTCGCGATAGAGGCCTTCCTTGCCCTCGAAATGGTAGTTGATCGCGGCCTGATTGACGTGCGCACGCGCCACAATGGCGCGGATGCTGGTGCCGTCATAGCCGCGTTCGGCAAACAGCCGTTCGGCAGCCTTCAGTATTCGCTCGCGGGTCACCTCGGACGGTCGCGTCATTACCGCTCCAGTTTTCAAACTATCGTTTGAAATGGAGGATAAGACCGACGCAGCCCTAAGGCAATGGCCGATCGGTCGCCGCCGCTATTGCAGTTGGGCTGCCTGCAGGTATTGCAAATCCACGAAGCGGTCCACGGCGGGAACCGGTTTGCCGATCAGGCCCGCATCGGACAAAATCGCCAGCACCTTTGCGACACCCGCCATGTTGACCTCCGCCTGTCTTGGCATCACACCGCGGTCGGGGTCGTAGTAGAGCGCGAGTACCGCCCGCGCGACCTGTTCGTTTGTCCCGGTAAGCTCGACGACCGCCCTGGTGACATCGGCCCGATTGGCCGGATCGCGCAAATAGCGAAACGTCGCGCCGTAGGCTCGCGCCAGCGCCACCACGGAATCCTTATGTGCGGCCGCCCACGATCGACGCACGGCGATGACGTTGAACTGCAGATTGGGCATGACTTCGAGCGAGTCGCCGAGCTTGCGGAAACCCTTCTCTTGAAAAACGATATCGTCGGGTTGGCCAAGCGGCACTGCATCGCACGCCCCGCTGGCCAGGCAAGCGCCGCGCTGTGTACTGCCGATGATCTGCTTGGTGCGATAATCGCCGTCTTTCAATCCACGCTTCGCGAGCAGCATGCGCGTCGACAAAGTGATCGTGTCGGGCGGTGCCGAGAGCGCAACGACTTTGCCTTTGAGGTCGGCGATCGTGTGGAGGTCTGCTTTGGCGATAAGGCTGTAGATCGTATTGGCGACGCCGCCGATGACCGCGGCAGCGTCGGAACCTTTGAGCACGGCCTGGATCATGTAGGGCAACGCTGTCCCGGTCGCATCGACGTCGCCCTTGTCGAGCGCCGCCACCATGTGGGTCGTGCCCATGAGCGGCACCATGGTAACAGCGAGCCCTTCCCGCTCGAAAAAGCCTTTGCGCTGCGCGATGACGTTGGGAATCTCCGCCATGTTGCGCGCTGAATTGACGTTGAAGCCGAGACGCACTGACACCGGCGGCGGCGCGCGTTCCTGTGCTGCCCCAATGGCCGGCACGGCAGCGCCGAACCAGATGAGTAGCACCACCGCCGCTCCGGTACGCATCGCCACAGGGCCGACTGATGATTTACCTCTCTGCATGACTGCCTCCCGGTGATCTGTTGGCGCGCGGCTATACGACATTCCCGCGACATACTATGCTGATCAACATCAGCAGCGGGCCGCAGGACGCCTGTCAGGGGAGGATACACATGAATATCCAACGGCTGCCATCGGACATTGTCGGCCTGTCCAAGATCATGCCGCCGCTGTCGCGGCGCGGCTTCTTCATGACGAGCTCGGCTGCGGCAGCCGCAGGCTATACGCTCGCGGCAGGTCCGGTGCGCGCCGACACCATCCACACCGACACAAACGGGCTTGATGCCGGGATGGCCAAGGTCCCAGTTTCCGACGGCGAAATGCCGGTCTATTACGCCCGGCCGGCCGGTGTGCAGAATGCGCCGATCGTTCTTGTCAGCATGGAAATTTTCGGCCTGCACGAATACATCAAAGACGTGACACGCCGCCTCGGGCATCTCGGTGCCTTCGCAATCGCCCCCAACTACTATTTCCGAATGGAAAAAAATGGCGTCGATCTTACCAAGATCACCGAAATGCCGAAGCTGTTTCCCTATGTGAATTCCAAGGCCGACACCGAGCTGTTCTCCGATCTCGATGCCACGGTCGCCTGGGCGAAATCGCAGCACGGCGACGGCAACCGGCTCGGCATCATGGGCTTCTGCCGCGGCGGCCGCACGGTATGGCACTACTCGACCCACAATCCCGATCTTAAAGCCGGCGTTGCATTCTACGGCACGCTGGTCGATACCAGCCCCGCCGCACCCAAGAGCTCGATCGATCTCGCCGCTGAAGTCAAGGAACCGGTTCTCGGCCTCTACGGCGCCGACGACGCCGGCATCAAGCTCGATCAAATCGCGCAGATGGAAGAAAAGCTCAAAGCCGCCAACAAGACGTTTGAGTTTATTGTCTATTCAGGCGCGCCGCACGGTTTCCACGCCGACTATCGCGCGAGCTACCGCAAGGACGCGGCCGAAGACGGCTGGAACCAGTTGATCCGGTGGTTCAAGAAATACGGCGTACTGAGCTAAAACAAAGCGAGACAAAAACTGGCGTGGCGCTTTTCAGCGCCGCGTCGCTTGTGTGTAGCAAGGCCATGCCCGCCTATATCTGCGTCACCTGCGGCACCCAGTTTTCTCCTTCGCCGAAGGAGCCGGAACGCTGTCCGATCTGCGATGAGCCGCGCCAGTTCGTCCCGCCCTCTGGCCAGGCGTGGACCACCCACGGGACGCTGGCGCGCCGGCACATGAATAGCTTTGTGCAGCACGAGCCGGGCCTCATCGGCATCGGAACAGTGCCCGCCTTCGCCATCGCCCAGCGCGCGCTCCTGGTCATGACGGACGAAGGCAACATATTGTGGGATTGCATCACGCTGCTCGACGAGGCGACAGTCGCCATCGTCAAGGGCCTTGGCGGCCTGATCGGCATCGCGATTTCACATCCGCATTATTATTCGTCGATGGTCGAATGGGCGCATGCCTTCGACGCACCGATTCACCTGCACGCCAGCGATCGCGAATGGGTCATGCGGCCCGATCCGTCGATCAAATTCTGGCACGGCGATACGCTGACACTGACACGCGGCGTCACGCTCATTCGCTGCGGCGGGCACTTCGCCGGCGGCACGGTGCTGCATTGGGCGCAAGGTGCCGGCAAGCGCGGCGCACTACTTTCCGGCGACATCGTGCAGGTCATTCCCGACCGCAAGTTCGTCACCTTCATGCGCAGCTACCCCAACATGATCCCGCTATCGGCGCCAGCCGTCGAGCGCATCGGCGCCATGCTGGAGCCTTATCCGTTCGACGCCATCCACGGCGCCTGGTTCGATCGTACGATTCCCCATAACGGCACGGACATCGTCAAACGCTCGATCGCCCGCTACGTGGCGGCGGTACGCGGCGACGGTTCGGCCGATTTACGCTGACAGACAAAAGGAGCACGAAAGCATGGCGCGCATTGAACAAGTCAAACGTGAGAAGCTCTCGCCGCGCCAGCAGCAACTGCATGACGACTTCTTAAAGTCGCGGCCGCGCAATACGCTGACCGGCCCGTTTGCGGTGCTCATTCACACCCCCGATATCGCCGAGCCGGCGGATCGTCTGGTCAATTATTACCGGCAGGACCCGAAGCTCGGCCGTCGTCTCATCGAGTTGATCATTTTGCTGCTCGTGCGCAGTGCCACCGCTCAGTACGCCTGGTCGGTGCACGAACCGCACGCGCTCGAACACGGCATCACCCAGGACGTGATCGACGCCATCCGCGCCAACAAGCGGCCGGACTTCAAGCGCGACGACGAGCGCCTACTGTATGACTTCGTCACTGAATTGCTCACCACCAAAACTGTCTCGGCAGCGATGTTCGAACGTGCCAAGGAGGCCTTTGGGCTTGAGGGCGTGATCGAAGCCGTCACCTGTGCCGGCCTCTACGGCATGATCGGATTTGTGCTCAACGTCTTCGATATTCCGCCGCAGCCGGGAAAGCCGCTGGCGCCTCTGGCGGAGATCGAGCATGCACGTTGACCGCAGACGCCTGTTCGCGCTTCTCGCCGCCGGGTTCGGCGCCCCTGCCCTCGCGGCTCCCGCAACCAAGAACGGTGCAGCCATGAGCCCGGTGACTGCCTACGCGTTTTCGTTCGCTGGACTGCAAGGCGGCTCGATCAGGCTTGCCGATTACGCCGGCAAACCGATCATGGTGGTCAACACCGCGTCGCTTTGCGGTTACACGCCGCAATATACCGGGCTCGAACAACTGTTCGAGCGGTTTCACGATCGCGGCTTCACGATCGTCGGGGTGCCGTCAAACGATTTCGGCGGCCAGGAACCGGGCGGAGCCACCGAGATTTCTGCGACCGCCAACAAGGAATACGGCGTCACCTTTCCGCTCGCCGCCAAAGTCGACGTCAAAGGTCCGAGCGCGCACCCATTCTACAAATGGGCGGCAGTGCAGCGGCCGCGCGAGACGCCGAAATGGAATTTCCACAAATATCTCATCGGCAGCGACGGCTCTATCGCGGCCGTGTTTCCGACCGAAACCGAGCCGATGGATACGCGCGTCATCGAAGCGGTCGCTAAGCAATTGGCGCCGCCGGTGTGACCGCTATACCGCATCTGCCGATTCGAGAACGGCAGCGCCGCGCGACGTCAGAGCGATCGTGCGCTGGCCATCGTTTTCGGTGCGAACGAGGCCGTCCACGATTGCGTCCTCCCACACCGAAATGTGCGGGCAACTGTGCCAGGCTTCCACCGCCTGCTCGCGCGTGCGCGGGCGATCCGCCACCCAAGTGAGGAATTGAAGCATGATCAGGCTTGCGGGCTCGGACATTGCAGGCTCCTTCGCCACGGCATTATAAGAGTAAAACATTCCGGAATCAGCTTGTCCGCAATTTCACCAGCGCATTCAGCCGACTTTCTCGTCCGCAGGCGCGCCGTGACGGCGGCCTGCATGATGGCCATCTTCATGTCCGCCGTCGAAGCCACGATCGTGGCGACGGCGATGCCAACGATCGTCAGCGAACTTGGCGGCTTTCATCTGTTCAGCTGGGTTTTTTCGGCCTACCTCCTGGCGCAGGCGGTCTCGACCCCGGTTTATGGACGGCTTGCCGATCTCTATGGCCGCAAGCGCATGTTTTTTATCGGCGCCAGCGTCTTTCTCATCGGTTCGGCGGCATGCGGCTTTACCTGGATATTCAACATCTGGGCCGTGAGCCGCGCGTATGGCTGGGGCATGGCGGCGCTGGTCGTGTTCCGTATCTTTCAGGGACTGGGCGCAGGTTCGTTGCAATCGATGGCAACGACGATCGTCGGCGATGTCTATCCGGCGGCCGAGCGCGCCCGCGTGCAGGGCTGGCTGTCCGGGGTATGGGGCATCGCGGCCATCGCCGGCCCGGCGCTCGGCGCGTTCATCGTGCAACATCTGCACTGGTCGTTCGTGTTCTGGATCAATCTGCCGATCGGCATCATCGCGATTGCAATCCTGCTGCGCTATCTCGACGAGCACGTCACGCCGCGCGCCCATCAGATCAATCTCATGGGCGCGGCGTTGCTTATGCTCGGCATCGGCGCGCTGCTGATGCCGGCTATTCAGGCCCAGTATTTTAGTACCGCGCTGTCGGCGACCTTGCTGGTTATCGGCATCGCTGCACTTGTCCTGCTCGCGATCGGCGAACGGCGCGCAAGTGAGCCGATCCTGCCCTACAAACTGTGGCGAAGCCGGATCATGGCCGGCAGCAATGTCGGCAGCCTCGCTATCGGGATGCTGCTGATGTGCGTCGTCGCCTTTCTGCCGACCTACGTTGAAGCCGTTATGGGGCGGAGCGCTGGTTATGCCGGAATTGCGGTTGCCACCCTGTCGGTGTCATGGAGTTGTGGCTCAATCATTTCCAGCCGCATCATGGTCTTGAGCTCGTACCGGACCACTGGACTGATCGGCGCTTTGCTTTTGATCGCGGGTACAAGCGTGCTTATCGCGCTCGATCGCGGCAGTCCGTTTGTGTGGCTCTTGCCGGCGGCATTGCTGGTCGGGTTAGGCATGGGCTTCTGCAACCAGACCTTCCTGCTGGCCATCCAGGGCAGCGTCGGCTGGAATGAACGCGGCTCCGCCACGTCTTCATTTCTGTTCCTGCGCACGATCGGCCAGGCACTCGGCGCCGCGCTCGGCGGCGCCATCCTCAACTTTGTGGTTGCGCACCACGCGCCGGAAGCGGGCGATGTCATGGGTGGATTGTTCGATCCGGCGCGGCGTGCGAGTCTCGGCGCGGATACGGTTGCGCGGCTGAGCGACGCAATCGCCGGCTCTCTGCACATGGTGTATGTCATCGCCGGCGCACTGGCCGTGCTGACGCTGATCGTGACGGTGCTACTGCCTGCGAAGCTCGGTCCGGCACAGTCCGCGCGCCAATAGGAGTCGCCGTGCGCCGCATCGAAGGTTACGTCATCGTCTCCAGCGACGGCATGATCGCGGATGCCAACGGCGTCATGCCGGATTCAATTCGCAACGACGCCGACCAAAGCTTCTTCCAGGCTGCCCTCGATCGGGCTGCGGTGATCCTGCAAGGCCGCCATTCACACGAAGGCGGTCCGCGCGCCGCACAACGCAAGCGTCTGATCCTTACGCGTCAGGTTGCAACGCTTGCGCCGGACTCAATGTATCCAAACTCTTTTTTATGGAATCCCGCCGGTTGCCCACTGCAAAACGCCATAGAGGCCCTCGGCGCAGCGGAGGGCACCGTCGCGGTGATCGGTGGCACCGAGGTGTTCAGTATGTTTCTGCCGCTGTACGACAGGTTCCATCTGTCGCACGCGCCGCACGCGAAGATCTTCGGCGGCCGCCCGGCGTTTAACGAAGTCGGGCCGACGGCGACGCCAGAAGACGTGCTAGCCCGCCATGGTCTTAAGCCTGGTGTACGCCAAGACCTCGACCCGGCTGCCGGAGTTTTCGTCGTAGCATGGGAGCGATAATCTTGCCCCCGGTCCGCCAAGACGCAGCGCGATGACGCTTCGGCCGCCC
This sequence comes from Xanthobacteraceae bacterium, assembly GCA_036511795.1. Lineage (GTDB taxonomy): Bacteria > Pseudomonadota > Alphaproteobacteria > Rhizobiales > Xanthobacteraceae > BOG-931. The sequence goes on along the minus strand of DATCBO010000066.1, from coordinate 91,738 downwards.
CAAGGCCATGCGCGCGCGGTGCCCGTGGTCGCGCTCGACTATGAGATCGCCCAGGAGCAGGCATCGGCACTCGGCCGGCTTGGCCGAGCCCTTGAAGCAGCACTCGCTGCGTTGGCTGAACACGATACCGCAGGGCCCGCCACTGACGTGCACCGCAAACAACTGGTGCAGCAAGCCAGCGAGGCGCTGTGGCGCTTTATCGTCCAGCGCGAGGCCTGTGGCCTGCGCGACCCGCGGCCGGTCATCCGCGACTATCGCGTCCCGGCCGAAGTTTATGCCCGGATAGGGGCGCACGGGCCTCGCTGAATTCGCATCATCCAACGGCGGTCTGCCGTCGCCCGTTTGCCGCTGTCCGCCGTTTGTTGTGATTTCGTTAACCTGCAGAAGACGAGCGGCGGTCGGCAAGGGTTTGTTCACCCTTTCGACGGCATTCTGCCTGTTAGTTCAATGGCGTGCGACGTCGCGTAGCATGATGCGTACCCTTCCTTTGCTCGATGAACTCGAGACCGCGCTCACGTCCGGCACCAACACACGCCGGATCGAGATGCTCACGCGCATCACCGATCTGTTCGTCGTCGGAGCGGCGCGTCTTTCCGAAGATCAGATCGGCGTGTTCGATGACGTCATGGTCCGCCTGGTGCAGACCATCGAGGCCAAGGCGCGCGCCAAGTTGTCGAACCGTCTGGCGTCGATTGGCAATGCTCCCACCAAAATCGTCAACATGCTCGCGTTTGACGACGACATTGAGGTCGCGGCGCCGGTGCTTCGCCAGTCGGAACGGATCGGCGAGCGCGAGTTGCTGGCGAATGCAGCAAGCAAGAGCCAGCAGCATCTGGCCGCAATCGCGGAGCGAACCTCGCTCCCCGAAGCAATCACCGATGTCCTGGTCGAGCGCGGCGACCGCGACGTCGTCCATACGGTGGCGAAAAACTCGGGCGCCCGCTTCTCCGACGCGGGCTTCCGTGCCCTGGTACAGCGATCGGCCGGTGACGACGTACTTGCAACCGAGGTGGGCCGCCGGCGCGATATTCCGCGGCCCCATTTCCTCATGCTGCTGGAAAAAGCCTCAAGCGCAGTGCGGGCGAGACTCGAAGCCGAAAATCCGGCCGCCGGCAGCGCGGTCGAGGGCGTAGTCGCCGAAGTCGTTGGCGGTATTCGCAACGACGCGCGCAACGCCTCGCCCGATTTTGCCGCCGCACAGGCATCGGTGGAACGGCAAAACCGCATCCGCCGCATTGGCGAAGCGGAGATCTATCAGTATGCGCGCGATCGCAAATTCGAAGAAACCGCGATCGCGCTGTCGCTATTGTGCGAAACGCCGATCGACGTGGTCGAACGGGCGCTGCTCGATCCTGGCGCCGAGATCGTGTTGATCCTTGCCAAGGTGGCGGGGCTATCGTCGACCACCACCAAGGCCATCTTGCTACTGCGCGCTGCCGACCGCGGCCTGTCGGCGAGCGACCTCGACCGCGCACTGGCAAGCTTCAGCCGGTTGCAGCCGGAAACGGCGAGCCGAGTGCTTGGCTTCTTCCGCACCCGTGCAAAAAAGCCAGCGCAGCCCATGGTGCCGCCGGCCGTCGCCGTCAACGGATAAATCCGTCGCCCCAACGAGCGCGCCGGCCGATGGCGCCGCCGCTAGGCGAGTTGCGGCAGCAATTTGAGCGCGCCGCTCCGATCGATGGATGCTCGATCGGTGGCCGAGAAAGGATACGCCTCCAAACCTTTCGCCGCCTCCGCGGCCTCGCGATACGGAAAGTCCGAGCCGAATAGGATCTGCGAAACGGGCACCATCTTCAGCAGCGCCGCAAATTGGCCGGGCTCGTTACCTTGTGCGATCTCATAAAAGTACCGGCGGATGATCGGGTCTGGTCCATCCGGCATGCGGGGATCTTTACGCACAAGCTGCTCGCGAATGAAGCGGCCGACCAGAAACGGCAGCGTGCCGCCGCTGTGCGACCAAATGAATTTGACGTCCGCGGTACGGAAGGCAGTGCCACCTTTGCCGAAGATCAGGCTGGCGATGGTCCGGGTCGTGTCGGTTGCGAACTCGATCGAGCTCGGCCCGACGCCGTCGGCCAAGTGCGTGCAGCAGGCCGGATTGAGGGGATGCGTGTAGACCACGGCCTTGCGCCGATTGAGTTCCTCGAACACCGGCACAAAGGCAGGATCACCCTGATATTTATCGCCATAGCTGGTGTAGAGGCCAATGCCATCGGCCTTGAGCACATCGAGCGCGTATTCGATCTCGCGCAGGCTGCCATCGGTGTCGGGAAGCGGAATCGCGGCGAACAGGCCGAAGCGGTGCGGATTGTCTGCTTTCAGTTTCGCCCCATACTCGTTGCACGCGCGCGCCAGCGAGCGGCCTTCGGCGACATCGCCAAACCAAACGCCGGGTGGCACCAGGGAGAGAACGGCGGTCCCGACGCCCGCCTTTTCCATATCGGCGAATGTCGCTTGGAGCGACCATTTCGGCCCGCCACCGCCATGCTTCGCCAACGCGGCGGCATGAACCGGCGGCACGTAATGGTGGTGCACGTCGATGCGGGCGGGCTCGGGAGCCGCCTGAGCGGCCATGATCGCGGCCGGCCGCGCGGTCGCAGCCGCAGCACCAAGACCAAGCGTGGCGATGCCGCCGGCGAGGAAGTTGCGCCGCGCCGGACGCGCCGCCGACGCGAACGGGCGACAGCACGCACAGCCGTGAAAAAACCCGTGGCGCACAGGCTTTACTCCGCTCGCAGCAGTTCCTGAAATGCTAGCACTCATCCCGCGCTCCTCCGTTTTGTTGTTCGATCGGTTTGGTGGGAGCTTAACCGCGCACGCGCCTTCGGCAAGCCGAGCGGCAGCAGCAGCACCGCCGCGCCACACGACATTCTGACAATCGAGACGAAGCTTTAAAGATTTTCACCCAGAATCCGCTTGACTCCCTGCCGATTGCATTTATGTGGGGACTTTGCCGCTGTTGATCGGTCAAAAATGGACCGGTCGGGCGGCTTTCGCTTTCCGCGGCGCCGGCTTGCCGGCATCTCGGGTTCTTATCTCTGGTTGGGGAGGACGGCTGATGAGCCAACACGCCCTCTTGCGATCGGTGAAGGGCTTGGGGATCCCAGGTACCGCCCGAAAGGAAGACAGGAATACCAAGCTCAAGGTCGCTGTGCCGGCGCCCGCGGCAGTCTTGGACGAAGACCGCAAAGATCATTTTGCCACGCGCAACGGCGTCCGTTGCGCCGGTGTGCATTTGATCGTCGATCTGCATGGCGCCAAGCGGCTCGACGACATCGAACATATCGAAGCAACCTTGCGCGATTGCGTATCCGCTGCACGCGCGACGCTGCTGCACATTCACCTGCACCATTTCCAGCCGAGTGGCGTGTCCGGCGTGGCGGTGCTGGCGGAAAGCCACATCTCGATTCATACGTGGCCGGAGGCTGGATACGCCGCGCTTGACGTATTCATGTGCGGGTCTGCCGATCCCGACGCTTGCATTCCAGTGCTGCGCGAGGCCTTTTCGGCAAAGCGCGTCGGAGTCAACGAGTTGCTGCGCGGTCAAGACGCGTGACAAGCGCCTGCGCGGCGGCCCGCGTCGGCCGCTGGTGATTATCGAAGCGGCCGGGCCGAAAAACCCGGCCGCTTCGCCGTTCGGAGCCGGAGGTTGCCATGGCGCAAGAGCGCTGGATTGCCGAAACGCTGTTCGACGCGCTCGGTTTCCGCATGACCTTCAAGGTCGAAAAGGTACTCTACGAAATGCGCACCGAACACCAGCATCTGGTGCTGTTCGAACAGCCGTTTTTCGGCAAGATGCTGATGCTCGACGGCGCCACCCAGATCACCAAAAAAGACGAGTTCATCTACCAGGAGATGATGTCGCACGTGCCGCTGTTCGCGCACGGCAGCGCGCGCGATGTGCTCATCATCGGCGGCGGCGACTGCGGCATCGCCGAGGAAGTGCTCAAGCACAGATCCGTCCGGTGCCTCACCCAGGTGGAAATCGACCCGGCGGTGATAAAATTCGCCAAGGAGCATTTTCCAGAATTCACCAAGCCGGTGTTTGCTGACAAGCGCTTCGAGAGTGTGATCGACGACGGCATGAAATACGTCGCGCGCACCGAACGGCAGTTCGACGCGATCATCGTCGACTCCACCGACCCGCAGGGACCCGGCAAGGTATTGTTCAGTCAAAAATTCTATGCGGCGTGCAAACGCTGCCTGAACAAGGGCGGGGTGCTGGTGACGCAGAATGGAGTTCCGCTCTTTCAGCCGGCTGAACTCGTCTCAAGCGTCTCGAAATTTCGCAAGCTGTTCGCTGACAGCACCTGCTACGTCGCTGCGATACCGACTTATATCGGCGGCCACATGGCGATGGGATGGGCAACTGATGACCGGAGTCTGCGGCAGACGCCGGTCAAAACCCTTGCGGCGCGCTATCGCAGGGCGGGTAGCTTCTCGACCAGATACTGGACGCCCGAAGTCCACGCCGCCGCGTTCGCGCTGCCGCGCTTCATCGCCGAGACCGTGGCGAAGGCCGGCAAGGGCCGGCGCTGACCGCTAAGCCGCCTTTCCCCGCGCCAGAGCGTTGACGTCGTCGGTGGTCAAAGCCTTGCCGCCGATGCCCCAGTCGCCGCTTTCCACTTCCTCGACGACGCACCATGTGACGCCGCGCATGTTCTCGCCTTCGATCGAGACCATGGCGTCCGTAAGTTTGCTGATAATCTGGCGCTTCTGCTCCTTGCTGAACACGTCCTTGATCACGCGAACTTGGATCAGCGGCATCTGACTTCTCCCGTTTTGGATTTCACTGCTTTGGCTTTGGATGTGCTTGACAGACACTGCATGGTGCCAGACACTTGGCGATACAGTAATAGACAGTTCTGTCATCAGTTTGCGTAACTGTACTGGTGCGGAGACCGGGCCAGCGATCCGGGAAAGCAGACCCCGACATGCTCTCCCTGACCATCAGTCACCACAGCGGTCAGTCGCTTGCCGACCAGATCGTGGCCGGCATCAAGCGTCAGATCGACGATCGGCATTTGCGGCCAGGCGCCAAACTGCCATCGATCCGCGACTTTGCGAAAAGCCAGAATGTCAGCCGTTTCACAGTCGTCGAGGCTTACGATCGGCTGGTTGCGCTCGGCTATCTGCAATCCCGCCGCGGTGCGGGCTTCTTCATCTCCGCAACTGCGGCGCCGACCGAAGCAGCGCGCTCAGCTTCGTCTGACGATCACAAGCGCAATCAGCAGCTCGTCTGGCTGATCCGTCGCGTGTTGGAGGCTGACGACGGCACGGCGCTCGCCGGCGGCCCATGGCTGCCGAATTCCTGGCTCGATGAGGCCGGTATTCGCCAAAATCTCAACGCGCTCGCACGCAAAAACGGCGCCTATCTGCTCGAATACGGGCATCCATTCGGCTATCTGCCGCTCCGCGAACATCTCGCGGTGATGCTCGGCACTCTCGGCATTAACGCCCAGTCAAGCCAGATTCTACTGACCCAGGGCACCAGCCAGGCGCTCGAACTCGTCATACGATACGCGCTCAAACCCGGCGACGCCGCGCTCGTGGACGATCCGGGCTATTACAACATGTTTGGTAATCTGCGCCTGCAAGGCGTGCAGATGTTGGCTGTGCCGCGCAACCCCGACGGCCCCGACATCAGCGTACTGGAAGCGCTCGCTGCGGCGCACCGGCCGAAGGTCTATTTCACCCAATCGGCGATGCAGAATCCCACCGGCACGGACATGAGTCCACACGTAGCATTTCGGATTTTGCAGGCTGCCGAGCGCCACAATTTCACTGTCGTGGAAGACGATATCTTTTGCGACCTGCAGGCGAAGGCGACGCCGCGGCTGGCCACGCTCGACCAGCTCAATCGCGTGATTTATGCGCGCAGCTTTTCCAAGACACTATCGGGCAGCTTGCGGGTCGGCTTCCTCGTCTGCCGCCAGGACCTCGCCCATGAGCTGGCTGACATTAAGATGTTGACCAGCATCACCACATCTCAATTTACAGAGCGGCTGATTTATCTGATGCTGGTCGACGGTCATTACCGCAAGTTCCTCTCACGTCTTCACGAGCGTCTCGGCGAGGCGCGCCTGAACGTGGTGCGCGCCTTCGAGCGGATCGGATTGGAGCTGTTCGTGGAGCCGGCAGACGGCATGTTTGTCTGGGCACGGTTTCCGCACATCGCCGATTCGCTGGCGCTCGCCGAGCGTTCGCAAGGCGATGGCATCATGCTCGCACCGGGCGCGGTATTTCGTCCCCACCTCGAACGTTCGCCGTGGATGAGATTTAACGTCGCGATCTGCGACGACGTGCGTATTCTGCGTTGGCTGGAGCGGGCGGCATCCGCCGCCGCACCATGAACCCGGCAGGCGGCAATCGGCTATTGGCGCTTCAGCAACTCGGACCCGATCTTGGTACCGCCGGCATAAGTCCATATGCCCTTCCAGTTACCGCCGTCGGCGCCATACAGCGCTAATCCTGTGTCGCTGCCGGAGGTGTAGGAAACGGCGAGAAAGTCCTTATCGCCGATCGCGGTGCCCGTATATGTGTCGCTACCGATCTTCCAGACCATCTTGAAGGTCTGTCCGGTTTCCGTGATCGTAACGGTGCCACTGTATTTGGAGCCGTCCGGCGAGGCGCCTTGGACATCATACGTACCGGACGGATCGGCGGCGAAGGCAGTGGCGACGCTCCACAACAGCGCGGCAGCAACAACAAGCGATCGCATGGGCGAATTCTCCAGGCTTGGAACGGGCACCGACGGGCGCATGTGCGAATGGAACTTCAGCCTAGTTATGTGACAGCGCTGCCGCAAGCGAGTCGGGACGCAATGCACAATAACCTTGCTCCCTGCGCGGACGCCTGCGCGATGCTGTGCTACCGGTATCGTGATTAGCTGCCGCTCCTCTTGCCGCATACTTTGCCAGGGCGCGCGAGGGCCTAAGTACCCATGACCTAAGTATGCATGACTTAAGTATCCATGACATGTGTGCGTCTACAGTGTGAGAATACGATGAGCTTCTTTCCCGCCCAAGACCCCCTCCCCGGCGATGCCAAAGCAAGTGACGCGATCGCCCAGATCGTCGTGCCGCGGTCGGTCGATCTCGGCGGCTTTCAGGTACATCGCGCGCTGCCGTCGGCGCAATCGCGCATGGTCGGGCCGTTCATTTTTTTCGATCATATCGGGCCCGCCGTGTTCAAGGCCGGCATCGGCATTGACGTGCGGCCGCATCCGCATATCGGGCTTGCCACGGTGACTTATCTGTTCGATGGCGGAATCGTCCATCGCGACAGCCTCGGTACCGACATGCCGATCCGGCCGGGCGCCGTGAATTGGATGACCGCCGGCCGCGGCATCGCCCATTCGGAACGCACCGCCGCCGAGCGTCGCGGCGGCGGCGAACCCCTGCACGGTTTGCAGCTATGGGTCGCGCTGCCGATGCAGGACGAAGAGACCGCGCCGGCCTTCGCCCATACGGCCGCGCCCGACATTCCGGAGCTGCGCGAGCATGGCATGACATTGCGCGTCGTCGCCGGCGCGCTGCACGGCCTGCGCTCGCCGGTCGTCACCTCATGGGAAACGCTGTTCGCGGATGTGCGCCTGCAGGCCGGCGCTGCGCTGCCGCTCGGCACCGCGCATGAGGAGCGCGCGATCTATGTGCTCTCAGGCGAGATCGAAATCGGCGGCGAGCGCCACGGGCCAGAACGGCTGCTGGTCCTGCGTCCGGGCGACCAGATAACCGTTCGTGCGACAAGCGATGCGCATTTTGTGATCGTCGGCGGCGCCGCCATGGATGGCCCGCGTCATATCTGGTGGAATTTTGTGTCCTCGCGCAGGGACCGCATCGAGGCCGCCAAGGCCGATTGGAAGGCTGGGCGCTTCGATCTCGTTCCAGGCGACACCGCCGAGTTCATTCCTCTACCGGAATAGCACCGCCGGCCGCTCGGCTCACGCGGCACGCCGCTGCGAGCGCATCCAGGCTTCGACCTCGCGCGCAGCTTCGGCCTTGGCAAATCCATAGCGCGCCTGCAGACGGCCGATCAGCTGCTCGCGGCGACCGCCGATGCGGGTGACGTCTTCGTCGGTGAGCTTGACCCAATTACTGCGGACCTGGTCCTTGAAGTGCATCCAGTCGAGTTGAATCCGATCCCAATTCATCGTCGTCTCCTTGCACTTGAGCATGGACAAGCAACGCAGTTGCCGCGCCGTAAGTGACCGGATGTGAACCCGGCGATGCGGCCTGAATTCGACGACAACGCGGTCTTTCGGCGAACATTTCTGGCCCGGATCAGGCGGATTCGCGCGACCGATTTACCGGTGATTAGGCACGCGAGCCCAATTCACATGCCTTGACGGACGATGCGCCCTCGCCGAAGAGACGACATGGCCCTATCTTCTGCGCCGCCTGATATCGGCCGCCTTGCGCAAGGCGTTCGCGGCGGGGATCGTTCCACGCTGTCGCGTGCGATCACACTGATCGAAAGCAAGCGTGCCGATCATCGCTGCGCCGCCGCGGCTTTGACCCAGGAGCTTTTGCCATTCACCGGCAAGGCGGTGCGCGTCGGCATCACCGGCGCGCCGGGCGTTGGCAAGTCGACACTGATCGACGCGCTGGGCACGATGCTGACGGGCCAAGGCCGCAAGGTCGCCGTCCTGGCGGTCGACCCGTCGTCACGGCGAACCGGCGGGTCGATTCTGGCCGACAAAACGCGGATGGCACGGCTTTCGAACGACGACAATGCCTTTATTCGTCCCTCGCCAACGTCGGGCACGCTCGGCGGCGTCGCCGCACGAACGCGCGAGACCATGCTGCTGTGCGAGGGCGCGGGCTACGATGTCGTTCTGGTCGAAACCGTGGGCGTCGGCCAGTCGGAACTTGCAGTCGCCGACATGACCGATTTTTTCTTGGTCCTGGCGCTGCCGGGCGCCGGCGACGAATTGCAAGCGCTCAAAAAAGGCGTCGTTGAACTCGCTGACATGATCGCCGTCAACAAGGCAGACGGCGACAATCTCGCGCGCGCCAGAGTGTCCGCGGCGGAATACGCCGCCGCGCTCCATATTTTGTCGCTATCTTCGCCCAACTGGTCGCCGCCAGTCGTCACCTGCTCCGCGCTCAAGCAGGATGGCATCGAAGATATATGGAGCAAAATTCTCGACCATCGTCAGCGGCTCACGGCGAGCGGCGAACTCGTGACGCGCCGCGGCGAGCAACAGGTGAAATGGATGTGGACTATGCTGGAAGAGCGGCTGTTTGCGCCGCTGCGTTCCGACCGCTCGATCAAAGCGGCCTTGTCTCGGATCGAGGCAGACGTTGCGGCGGGCGTTACGGGACCGGCTGCTGCGGTCGAGACAATCGCCGGGATAGTGAAGCTTTAGGCGATGCGCGTCCTCCTCGCCGGTTTCGGCCCCTTCCCCGGCGCGCCACTCAACCCGAGTGCAGCTGTCGCGCAGGCGCTCGCCCGGCGGCGGCGGCCTGCGCTGGCCGACCTCGATCGCAGCGTGCATGTCTTTGCGACGACCTATGCGGCTGTCGATCGTGATTTGCCGAAGTTGTTTGTGGACAAGCCAGACATCGTTCTGATTTTTGGCCTCGCCGCACGCAGGCATCAGATGTGCATTGAGACCCGTGCGCGGAATGCCTTGTCGTTGCTGTTTCCCGATGCAAGCGGACGACGTCAATCGACCGGTGTCATCGAGGCCGGCGGTCCAGATGCGCTGTTCGGCCGTGCGCCCTTCCAGCGGCTGCTCAGTGCGGCGGGCTCACGCAAAATACCGGCCCGGTTGTCGCGCGATGCTGGGCGCTATTTGTGCAATTACGTTTATTGGCGCGCCCTGCGACGGGCGCCGCGCGGCTCGCCGCTCGTACAGTTCGTCCATATTCCACCTGTAGCGCAGCGTTCGCGGCCAGCCCGCCGCAGCAAAAAATCGCACGCTCCGACGCTGGCGCACGTCATCACTGCCGCCGAAAACCTGCTGATCGCCCTCGTGACGGCACGAAAGCATTAAGCCTAACGGCGAATACGCGATTCGTATCGGCGCGGGACAGGTTACTGGCATGGCGCTTGATGCGTTTTTGCGTCGGGAGCCCCGGGATGAAATTCGATCGCCGCAGCCTGATCGCCGCACTTGCCGCAGCCACGTCGGCTACCGCCGCCGCTCCGGTGTTCGCGCGCGAAATCGCCGCGGCCGCGCGTGAACCCGGACAGCGATCCGGCATTGACGCATCGTCGGTCGGCCTACGGGCGAATGCAGCGGAAGATCAATCGAGGGCATTCCAGCGCGCCATCGACTCTGCATCTGCCGCAGGCGCTGTGCTCCGTCTCGGACCAGGACTCTATCGCGCCGGGAGGCTCACCTTACCGTCCCATACGGCAATCACGGGCGTGGCTGGATCGACGCATATCGTTCTGGCGGGCGCTCCAAACATGCTCACCGCGACCGGCAGCAACTATGTGAGCCTTAGCGGGCTCATTTTCGACGGCGCCAACGTTCCGTTACCCGCCCAACATGGACTCATTCATATCGCGCAAGGCCGTGCGCTACGCATCGCGGAGTGCGAGATCGTCAACGCCAGCGGCCCGGCAATCAAACTAGAGGGCGTGCAAGGCGAAGTTAGCGGCAATACGATCGGTGCCTGCGATACCGCCATCTTCTGCGTCGATGGGCGTGGCATGAAAATTTCCGGCAATACGGTTCGCGCCGGCGGCAATAACGGCATCCTGGTCTGGCGCAGCTCGCCAGGCGACGACGGCACCCTCGTTGTCGATAACCGCATCGAAGACATCGCCAACAAATCCGGCGGCTCCGGCCAGTACGGCAACGCCATCAACGTCTTCCGCGCCGACAACGTCATCGTGCGCGGTAACCGCATTCGTAATGCTGCCTTTTCGGCCGTTCGCGGCAACGCGGCGTCCAACCTGCAGATTGTCGACAATACCTGCACCGGGCTTGGCGAGGTCGCGCTCTATGCCGAGTTTGGATTTCAGGGCGCGGTGATTGCCAATAACATCGTCGATGGCGCCGCCATGGGCGTTTCGGTCACGAACTTCAATGACGGCGGCCGGCTTGCCGTGGTGCAGGGCAATCTCATTCGCAATCTCGTGCCGCGACGCCCGGCCGGAACCGATCCAAATGATGATGCCGGCGTCGGCATCGGCATTGAGGCCGACACGCTGGTCACCAGCAACGTGATCGAGAACGCGCCGCACGCCGGCATCACGGCCGGCTGGGGCAAGTATCTGCGCGACGTTTCCATCACCGGCAATATGGTGCGCGGTGCGGGCTACGGCATTACCGTATCGGTTGCGCCGGGTGCGGGTACCACGCTGGTTGCAAACAACCTGATCGCCGGAGCGCGACTCGGCGCTATCATCGGCATGGAATGGAAAAAGCCCGTGACCGGCGACCTCGCCCAAGATGGCGCTGCGCGCTACGCGCAGCTTTCACTGAGCGGCAATCAAGTTCGCTGAGCCCAGATGGCCAACTCGGTCGCGATTTGGCGGCAGATGATTGTCGCCACCGCACTCGCTCCCAAATAATGCGGACCTAACTCAGTGCGTCCGTTACCCGCAGGACGCCAACCTCAAATCCGTTCCAGTTGCGCAACGCCGGGCGCACGAAAGGCGCGAGCGCGGCGCGCTCGGCAGGTTCGAGCGGCAGGAAGCGCGCGACGACCGCCGCCATGATCGCTTCAGCGGCGCGGCCGCCGCCGTCGTCGCATTTGATCGCGATGCCAAGACCCTGCCCCGGCAGTGCGCCGCAGTATACGCCTTCGGCACCAGTTTTCAGGAACACGCGCGCGCCGAAGAGTGTCATAATCTCGGTGCAGAACCGGCCGGTGCCGGCGACGTGCCACGGCTTTTGCGCGCAGGCGGCGCGTTCGCGCGCCAGGCCGTGTCCTGAGCCAAACTTGGCGAAGGCGTGTGCCAAATTATTCAACGGTATCGCCCAGGTCGGCACCGAGCAGCCGTCAATTCCGCGGCGGTCTGCCGACAAAACTGCGCCAGTCAGATCCTCGAGCACGCCACGCACGCTTTGCTGCACCGGATGGTCGGGCCGCCAATAGCCCGTGTGGTCGATGCCTTGCGCACAGGCAAAGCACAGGAAGCCCGCGTGCTTGCCGGAGCAATTATTGTGCAGTGCCGACGGCACGCCGGTTCTGGCAAGCGCAAAAGCCGCAAGCTGATTCATCGGCCAATGGGCGCCACATGACAGCGCCGACGCATCGAGACTGGCTTTCGCCAGCATGCGGCTCGCGACGGCAAGGTGGCCTTCCTCGCCGCTGTGCGACGAGCAGGCGAGCGCCAGCTCCTCGGCACCGAAGCCGTAGCGATCGGCCGCACCAGATTCGACCAACGGCAGCGCCTGCAGCGCTTTCACGGCAGAGCGCGGAAATACCGGCACAGTGACGTCGCCGACCGCCAATACCGTTGCTCCATCGGCGTCGACGATTGCAACCGCGCCACGATGGCGGCTTTCGACCATTGAGCCGCGCAGCACTTCGACAAGAACCGGATTGCTCATTCTGCACGTGCCTCAGAGTCGACTATTGGCGGATGTTGTTCCAGGGCCTCAACGTGTACAGTTCGTATCCGCAATTTGACAACCTTCGCGCGGCAGGTCCGGAGGGCGACATGGCCGAAGGACAAATCGATTTCTGGTTCACGATGGGCAGTACGTATTCGTATCTCAGCGTGATGCGGCTCGCGGATGTCGAAAGCTTTCACGGCGTAAGATTCCGTTGGCGGCCCTTTCATCTCCTGCTCATTCTTCAGGAGATGAACCACGTCCCATTCGCCGACAAGCCGATGAAAACGCGCTACATGTGGCGCGACATCGAGCGGCGCGCGGCGATGTATGGGCTGCCGGTAAAGCTGCCCGCGCCCTACCCGGTCAAGCAGTCGGTCACCGCGAACCTGGTAGCCATCGTCGGCATGCGCGAGGGCTGGGGCGCAGACTTCGTGCGCGCCGCCTACCGGCGCTGGATGCAAAATGGCGAGGAGACCGGCAGCGAGCCCAATGTCTCCTCGAGTCTGCGCGATATCGGACAGGAGCCTGGCCGCATCATTGCGCTTGCCAATACATCAGCAGCCAACGACGCGTTGTTGAGCGAGACCGATGCGGCCAGACACCTGGGAATATTTGGTTCGCCGACCTTTGCCGTCGGGCAAGAGCTGTTCTGGGGTGACGACCGGCTCGGCGATGCGATCAGCTGGCTGAAGTACGGCGCGGTCCGCCGTACCTGAGCAACTCACTCAGTTTCGCAGCGTCACGCCCGGCCACAGCTTCGGCGCGCTGCGCATATATTGCAGCGGCCGAGCTACCTCGGCGTCAAGCGTTTCCGCTGCGTGCCAGCCCCAATGCGGGTCATCGAGAAACGCACGCGCCATTGCGACCATGTCGGCCTTGCCCTCGGCGACAATCCCGTCGGCCTGTTTGGCGCCGGCGATCATGCCGACAACCCGCACCGGCAGGCCGGTTTCCCGGCGTACCTGCTCGGCGATCGGGACGTTGTAGCTTGGCTCGTTTGGCGGCCGGCTGTCGGGCGTGATGTTGCCGGAAGATACATCGACGAAGTCGAGGCCGGCGCTCTTGAGCGCCTTGGTCAACGCCACCCCGTCGTCGCCTGTGAGCCCACCCTCCAGCCAATCGGTACCGGTGATGCGCGCGCCAAGCGGAATACCCGACGGCACCACGTCGCGTACGGCGCGCGCCACTTCAACGGGGAAGCGCATGCGGCCCTCGAGCGAGCCGCCCCACTGGTCGTTGCGCTTGTTGGATAGCGGCGAGACGAAACTGTGCAGCAGATAGCCGTGCGCCAGATGCAGCTCGATCAGGTCGAAGCCGATGCGCACGGCGCGACGCGCCGATTGGGCGAAAGAATTGCGCACATGCGCCATGTCGTCTTCGGTCATGGCGCCGGGCGCGTGCCAGCCCGCCCCAAAAGGCAGCGCCGATGGCCCGATCGTCGGCCACGGATCTTCACCGACTGGGAGCGCCTTGGCGCCTTCCCACGGTCGTTGCGACGACGCCTTGCGGCCGGCATGCGCGAGCTGGACGCCGAGTTTCGCCGTGCCGATGCGGTGGCAGTGAGCGATGACGCGCGCCAGCGCCGCCTCGCAATCATCCGAATAGAGTCCGAGACAGCCGTGGGTGATGCGGCCGCGCCGCTCCACATGGGTCGCCTCGACCACGACAAGCCCGGCGCCGGAATTGGCCAGCATGCCGAGATGGGTGACGTGCCAGTCGGTCGCGACGCCGTCGGCGGCGCTGTATTGGCACATCGGGGCGACAACGATGCGGTTGGGCAGCTCAAGATCGGCAAGCCGGATCGGCGAGAACAAGGCGCTCGTCATGGGTGATTCACATGTTTGGGTGATCTGCAGGCGGCAGCAAAGGGACGCTCAAAGAGGCTTGTTCGGCTCTGCCGGGTGGCCGGCCCGCCGCCGTCGCATCCTGTGGATAACAGCGTTGCCCCAGGGCCGGAGCGGGGTCAAGAGCCGGGCGCACGGCAATTACAGCGATCCCCCGAACTGCGCGACCGCTCAGGTCGCCGTACCGGCGAGCCTCAATAACCGATCACGGGCGACGTCAAGCTCATCGAGTTCGTCAGCTAACTGGACGTCGCTGTAGTAGCGTTCCCAACGGCCATTTTGCTGGAGCTCAATCAAATGTGCCTTGCGACGCTCCGCCAATGCGAGCCATTTGCGCGCGATACTGTCGTACGGACCATTTTGCCGTGCCGACATGGAGAGGCCGAAAAAGCCCGTGGAATCGAAGCTTTCCTATTTTCATGTGTTTGTTTGATTCGGGCAATGAAAATACGTATGGCCGGCTGGGCGCCGGCCATCGATCTGCCACCTTGTGGATAAGTGAGGCCGAATCAAATCAGGCTGCGGTCGGCGTTGCCGCGGCCGCGGTTTGTTTCAATTACCCTTTGACAGCAACGATACCTTCGATCTCGACCGAGATCTGGTTCGGCAGCATCACGTTGCCGACCGCCGAGCGCGCGTGCCGACCGGCGTCGCCAAACACCTCGACAAACAAGTCGGAGCAACCGTTGATGACCTTCGGCGAGTCGTTGAAGTTCGGCACGGCATTCACCATGCCCAAGAGCTTGACGATGAAGTCGACGCGATCGAGCGACCCAAGCGCGTCGCGCATGGCGGCAAGGAGTCCAAGCCCCACAAATCGGGCTCGGCGGTAGCCCTCCTCGACGGTGACTTCAGCCCCGACCTTGCCGGTCAAATGCCGGCCGTTCTCGTCGCGCGGACCCTGGCCGGCGAGATAAAGGACGTTGCCGACCAGCCTGTAAGGCAGATAGTTGGCTACCGGCTTGCCCAATTCGGGCAGAACCAGACCCAGTTGTTTCAGTCGCGCTTCGGCACTCATGGCTTGTTGCTCCTATTGCAGATTTCAGCGGTCGGCTTTTAAAGCTTGATACGCAGCGCGGCGGCAAGTTCACCAACGATGCCGCGGCGGAAGGCCAGCACACAGAAAACGAAAAT
Organism: Xanthobacteraceae bacterium; assembly: GCA_036511795.1. Lineage (GTDB taxonomy): Bacteria > Pseudomonadota > Alphaproteobacteria > Rhizobiales > Xanthobacteraceae > BOG-931. Next base: position 76,237 of record DATCBO010000066.1, on the reverse strand, counting down.
CGCACCCTGGATAACAAGGACCCATTGACCGAGCTGAGCCAGATAAGTCTCCATGGCGACGATCAGAAAGGCACCGACGACCGGCCCGAAGATGGTGCCGAGGCCGCCGACCAGCGTCATCAACACGACTTCGCCCGACATGGTCCAATACACGTCGGTCAACGACGCCAGCTGAAAGACCAGCGCCTTTAGCGCGCCGGCCAGCCCCGCCAAGGTCGCCGACAGCACGAAGGCGACGAGTTTATACCGCTCGGTCTTGTAGCCGAGCGAGATGGCGCGCGTCTCGTTCTCGCGGATCGCCTTGAGCACCTCACCGAATGGCGAATTGATGATCCGATAGATGAACACAAAGCCGGCGAGCACCATGACAAGAACGAAAACATACATCGTCATTTCGTGCGACAGATCGAACAAGCCGAATAGCCGCCCGCGCGGCACATTCTGGATACCGTCCTCGCCGCCGGTGAACGGCGCGCGAAGCGCGACGAAATACATCATCTGCGCCAGCGCCAGCGTGATCATGGCGAAATAGATGCCCTGCCGACGGATGGCGAGGAAACCGGCGATGAGTCCGAGTCCAGCGGCACTCGCCGTGCCGAACAGGACGGCCGCCTCCGGCGGAAATCCCCAGCGCTTAGCGGCGTGGGCGCAGAAGTAGCTCGCCCAGCCAAAGAACAGGGCGTGCCCGAACGACAACAGCCCGACATAGCCGACCAGCAGATTGAAGGCGCAGGCGAACAGCGCGAAGCACAGCGCCTGCATCAGAAACACCGGGTAGACCACGAACGGCGCCACCGCCAGCAGCGCCACCATGATGCAGAAGGCGACGGTCAGACTGCGCGCGCCGTCGGTGCGCCCGGCCAACGACACCGGAGGGTCCGCGATCGCCGCCATCATGCGGTCCGGCCAAACAGGCCGGCCGGCCGTATCAGGAGCACGACCGCCATGATGACGAAGATTACCGTGCTGGAGGCTTCGGGAAAGAACACCTTGGTCAGCCCTTCGATGATGCCGAGCGCAAAGCCGGTGACGATGGCGCCGAGGATCGAGCCCATGCCACCGATAACCACGACTGCGAATACGACGATGATGATGTCGGAGCCCATCTGCGGCGAGACATTGTAGATCGGCGCCGCCATCACGCCAGCGAGCGCCGCGAGGCCGACGCCGAAGCCGTAAGTGAGCGTGACCATGCGCGGAACGTTGATGCCGAAGGCGCGGACCAGCGTCGGGTTTTCGGTCGCGGCGCGCAGATATGAACCGAGCCGCGTGCGCTCGATGGCGAACCAAGTGGCAAAACATACGATGAGCGAAAACACGATCACCCAGGCGCGGTAGTTGGGCAAGAACATAAAACCGAGATTGTGCCCGCCCTGCAGCGCATCTGGCACCTGATAAGGCTCTCCCGAAGAGCCGAACTGGTTGCGGAACACGCCTTCAATGACGAGCGCAAGACCGAACGTGAGGATCAGTCCGTAAAGATGATCGAGCTTGCGCACGTATTGCAGAAACAAACGCTCGATAACGATGCCGCTCGCGCCGACCAGCAGCGGCACGATGATGAGCGCCGCCCAATAATTGAGTCCGAGATATTGCAGCAGCAGATAGGCGGCAAACGCGCCCATCATGTATTGCGCACCGTGGGTAAAATTGATGACGTTGAGCATGCCGAAGATCACGGCAAGTCCAAGGCTCAAAAGCGCGTAGAACGAGCCGTTGATCAGGCCGATCAGCAGTTGCCCGAACAGGGCCTGCGACGGAATGCCGAAAATTTCGAACATGCCGGCACCCTAACATTTGCCGCCGCTTGCCTCCCCCACAAATGGGGGAGGCAATGACGCAAGGGTGTCCTTCCCGTATGGGGAAGCAGCGGGATACCTCACTGCGTCAGCATTGGGCAGTGATCGTCCTTCAACGGCCGGAATGCCTCACTCGCCGGAATGGTGGCTTTAAGGATGTAGTCGTCGCCGGGATATTTGGATTCAGCAGGCGTCTTCACCTGGAACAGATAGGCAGGATGGATCGTCCGGCCGTCGGCACGGACCTCGCCCTTGCCGAACAGGGGATCATCGCTCGGCATCTTCTTCATCTGGGCGACGACCGCCTTGCCGTCGGCGGCGCTCTTGAGAGCGGCCACCGCCTTCAGATAGTGCAACGTTGCCGAATAGACGCCGGCCTGCACCGTGGTCGGGAATTTGCCCGGCCGGCCCGCCTGCCAGCGCTTGGTCCAGGCGCGCGTGCCAGCGTTCATGTCCCAATAGAACGGCTCGGTCAGGATCAGGCCCTGCGACGCCTGCAGGCCGAGCGCCTGAATGTCGGCGATGAAGATCAACAAGCCGGCAAAATGCTGGCCGCCCTTGGTGATGCCGAATTCGGCGCCCTGCTTGATCGCATTGATGGTATCGCCGCCCGCATTGGCGAGACCGATGATCTGGGCCTTCGACGCCTGCGCCTGCAGTAGGAACGACGAGAAGTCCTGGTTATTGAGCGGCACATTGACGTGGCCGACGACCTTACCGCCGTTGGCTTCGACCACCGCCGTGGTGTCGCGCTCAAGCGCGTGACCGAACGCATAGTCGGCGGTGAGGAAAAACCAGCTCTTGCCCCCCGTCTTGACGATCGACTTGCCGGTGCCGTTGGCAAGCATCCAGGTGTCATAGGCCCAATGAACGGTGTTAGGCGAGCATTTCGGCCCCGTGAGATCGGAGGAAGCGGCGCCGGAAACGAGAAACACCTTGTTCTTCTGGCGCGTCACATCGCTCACGGCGAGCGCCACGGCGGAATTCGGCACATCTACGATCATGTCGACGTGATCGACGTCGTACCACTGGCGCGCAATGCCGGCGCCGACATCCGGCTTGTTCTGGTGGTCGGCGCTGACCAGATCGACCTTCATGTTGTGCGCGGCCGGATTGAAATCGTGGATCGCCAAATTCGCCGCGGCGACCGAACCAGGGCCGGTATCGTCGGCGTAGAGGCTCGACATGTCGGTCAGTACGCCGATCTTGACCGATACCGGATTTTGAGCGTGCGCCGCCGTCGTCATCAGCGCCGCAAACGCGAAGGCCAAGCTTGCTGCTGTTTTCATGGATGTCCTCCCTCTGTAGGGGTCTCCGCCCCTCAGTGTTGTATATCAAACTCCAAGATAGTCGTGGAGCTTGCCCATATTGGTCTTTAGTTCCGCGTTGGAGAGCTGATCGACGACGCGACCGTGCTCTATGACATAGTAGCGGTCGGCGACAGTCGCGGCGAAGTGGAAATTCTGCTCGACCAGGACAATGGTAAACCCCTGCTCTTTCAACGTGCCGATGGTACGGCCGATCTGCTGAATGATCACCGGAGCCAGCCCCTCGGTGGGTTCGTCGAGCAGCAGCAGGCGCGCACCGGTGCGCAGGATGCGCGCGATCGCCAGCATCTGTTGCTCGCCGCCGGAGAGCTTGGTGCCCTGGCTCGAGAGCCGCTCGCGCAAGTTCGGAAACAGCGCAAAGATGCGGCCGAGATCGAGGCCGCCGGGGCGCAGTTGCGGCGGCAGCAAAAGATTTTCGCGCACGTCGAGGCTCGCGAAGATACCGCGCTCTTCCGGGCAGATTGCGATGCCCGCGCGGGCGATAGCGTCGGACGGCAGCCGGATTAATTCGCGGTCGTCAAAGAGAACCGAGCCGGTGCGCTGCTCGACGATCCCCATGATCGATTTCAAGGTCGTGGTCTTGCCGACGCCGTTACGTCCGAGCAGCGTCACGACCTCGCCAGGGCGCACTTCGAACGTGACACCGTGCAGGATGTGGGATTCGCCGTACCAGGCCTGCAACTCGTTCACCGTGAGCAGCGCGCGTGTTTCAGGCATGGCCGTCCCCACGAGCGTCCCCTTGGCCGGTCCCCAGATAGGCCTCGCGCACCGCGGCGTCGGCCGACACCGTCCGATAGTCGCCCTCGGCCAGAACTTCGCCGCGGCTGAGCACAGTAATGCGGTCGCACAGATTGGCGACGACGCTGAGATTGTGCTCGACCATCAGGATCGTGCGGTCCACGGCGAACGATCTGATCAGCGTACTGATACGCTCGATGTCCTCCCGGGCCATGCCGGACATCGGCTCGTCGAGCAGAAGCATTTTTGGCTCAAGCGCAATGGTCGTTGCGATTTCGAGCGCGCGCTTTCGGCCATAGGGCAATTCGACCGCCGCTACGTCTGCATAAGGACCCAGGCCAACCTCGTCGATGAGTGCTCGCGCCCGGTCATCCAGTGCGCGCAGCACGTTCTTGCTGCGCCAGAAGTCGAACGAGCCGCCGCGGCGGCGCTGCAGCGCGATGCGGACGTTCTCCAGCACCGTCAGGTGGGAAAATACCGCTGAAATCTGAAATGAACGCACAAGCCCCAGCCGCGCCACATCGGCAGGCCGAAGCGACGTAATGTCGCGACCGTCGAAGATGATCCGGCCGCTGCTCGGGCTCAGGAACTTGCTGAGCAGGTTGAAGCAAGTGGTCTTGCCGGCCCCATTCGGGCCGATCATGGCGTGGATAGCGCCGCGTGTGATGCACAGGTTGACCGAGCGCACCGCAACAAAGCCGGCAAAATCCTTGGTCAGGTCTTCGGTTTCGAGAACCGCTTCGCCAGACACATGCTTTCCCCCACGACGGCCATTCTCGCCACATTGGGCTGGGACGTAAAGGGCGGCGGGTGTCACAGGCCCGATAACGCAACAATAGCGCTCTAACGAGCCAGAAATTGTTGACCCGCCCGGTGGGGACGAACCGGGCGGGTCATTAAATATCGGCGCAGGGGGTGTCGGGGGGGGAGCGCCGATGGCGGCTCTAGGGCCACCATCTGTTGGTCGCCCCACCCCCCGGCTTGGTTCAACCCGCAGCTAAAAATTTTTGTGGGTCAGCGACTGGACGCCGGCATGGTCGCCTGCAGCGGCTTTTCTTCGAGTAAAATCAACGCCACGAGGGCGATTACGAGCGCCCCAGCCACCCCCAGGAAGACGGTGGCGAAGGCGCTGATTGACGTCCCTGTCGCCGCCAGTGTCCCGGTTCCGCCGGGTGTGCCCGCGAGCACGATAGCCCCGAAAACGGCAACGATGATGGTGCCGACCAGCGTGCGGCAGAAGCTCATCGTGCCGATTGCCGTGCCGAGGTGGTTCATAGCCACAGTATTCTGCAGCACCACCTGAGTGAGCGGCGCCGTAGGCCCGAAGCCGATGCCGATCAGCAGCAGGATGATTTCGAACTTGAGCGGCGTCATATTCGAGGCCCAATAGGCCAAGGCGAGCACCGCCCCGATGGCGACGCACAGAAACAGAATCGGCAGCGCCTTGTAGTGCTTTACCCGACCGATGAGCTGACTGGTCAGCCCGGCGCTGGTGTTCAACGTTCCCATCAGGATGATGAGACTTAGGCCCGCGTCGGTCGGCGACCAGCCAAGTTCGCTCTGCAGATACATCGGCAGGAAAATGTTCAACCCGATCAGCGAGCCCCAGCCGAAGCAGTGGATCAACGTGGCGATCCGGGCGGTCGGATCGGCAAGCACCGCAATCGGGATGAGGGGTTCGACGGCGGAGAGCAGCCGCACCACGAAGGCAGCGCCCAGTAGGAAGGCGCTGGCCAAGAGCCCGAGCACGGGCGCCGACAGCCACGGATAGCGCGCGCCACCGAGATTGAGCGCCAGCATGAAGGACGTGCTCGACGCCATCACCAGTACCGCGCCGATGACATCGAGCCGATGCGGCCGGTCGAAACGCGGTAGCCGCCGCAGCATGTTCCACGACAGCGCCGCGGCAATCAGACAGAATGGAAATTTCCACAGAAAGATCAGCGACCAATGCAGGTGCTGGCAGATCCAGCCGCCCAGCGCCGGACCAACTGCGCCCGCACTCGTGAAGGCAACCGAGAAATAGGCGTAGTACTTGGCGCGATCCTTTGGCGGCGCAATATCGCCTAAGACCATCTGCGATATTGTCACGAGGCCGCCGCCGCCGCAGCCCTGCACGATCCGGCCGACGATCAACATCAAGAGGCTGGTCGAGGCGGCGCTGATCAGCGATCCCATCATGTAGATGCCAAGCGCGACCATCAGCGAGGCGCGCCGGCCGTGGATGTCGGCGAACTTGCCATAAAGCGGGGTCAGCGCCGTCGACGCAATCAGATAGGACGTGATCACCCAGGGCAGATCGTGGAGATCGCCGAATACCCGCCCGATGGTGGGAAGCGCGCTTGCAAGGATCGACTGGTCGATCGATCCCATGAACACCGGCATCATCATCGCCATGACGATGATCCGCCGCTCGCGATGGGTCAGAGGGGCCGGTTCCGCCCGCGCGCGGACGGCCGTCGCCGCTTCGGCCGAACTGAAATTGTGCACCGCGGCGCTCGCAATGCCTTGAGCACCGGCTCGCTCGGCTATCCGCCCGCCGCCGACATCATTCATTATATCACTTTCGCCGCGGCGGACGCGCGCGGCGTCCCGGCAACCGCTAATGTCTGTCATTAAAGCGGAATTCGGTGAATGTCATTTGCGCCCACGGCAATGCCGGCAGGCGCCGGCGCATGGCAGCGCAGCCATCACCGCAAAAGATCGCGCAACCTAGCTTGGGCTGGCCAGGGACCCGCCGCCCGCGGCAATGGGGCGATCTATTGCTTGAGGGTGTTCGCGACTTTGAAACTCGCGAGGGTTTTCGACTTGATCTCGTCGAGCGTCACGTCCGGCGCCAGCTCGATCAGCGTCATGCCGGACCCGTCCTTGCGGTCGATGGTGAAGACGCCGAGATCGGTGATCACCAAGTCGACAACGCCTGCGCCGGTGAGCGGGAGGTTGCAGCTAGCGAGCAGCTTCGACTCGCCCTTGGCCGAGTGCTCCATGCAGACGACAACCTTCTTCACGCCGCCGACCAGATCCATGGCGCCGCCCATGCCTTTGACCAGCTTGCCTGGGATCATCCAGTTGGCGATGTCGCCGTTTTCGGCCACCTGCATGGCGCCAAGGATGGCGATATCGATGTGACCGCCGCGGATCATGGCGAACGAATCCGCGGAGTTGAAAAAGCTCGTGGTCGGCAGCTCGGTCACGGTCTGTTTGCCCGCGTTGATCAGATCGGCGTCTTCTTCGCCCTCGAACGGAAACGGGCCGGTGCCGAGCATGCCGTTCTCGCTCTGCAATTGCACGCTCATGCCATCGGGAATGAAGTTCGATACCAGCGTCGGTATGCCGATGCCGAGATTGACATAGAAACCGTCGCGCAACTCCTTGGCGGCGCGAGCCGCCATCTGTTCGCGGGTCCAAGGCATGATGCCCCTCCTCGTTAAATTCAGACTTCGACGCCGGCGCCCGCCGGCGCGTCGGCCGTTTGCCGCTTACGCACGGTGCGCTGCTCGATGTGCTTGATCGCGTTCGGCACATGGATGATGCGCTGAACGTAGATGCCGGGCGTAACGATGTGGTCGGGATTGATGTCGCCGGGTTTGACCAGTTGCTCGACCTCGGCGACCGTAACTTTGCCCGCCGTCGCCATCGGCGGATTAAAGTTTCGCGCGGTCTTGCGATAGACGAGGTTGCCTTCAGTGTCGCCCCGATAGGCGTGGATGATGGACAGATCGGCGACGAGCCCGCGCTCCATAACGTAGTGCTCGCCGTTGAAATCGTGCGTTTCCTTGCCCTCGGCGATCTGGGTGCCGTAGCCGGTCCGGGTATAAAACGCCGGAATGCCGGCCCCGCCGGCGCGGATGCGTTCGGCGAGCGTGCCCTGCGGATTGAATTCGATCTCCAGTTCCCCGGCGAGATACTGCTGCATGAACGTCTTGTTCTCGCCTACATACGAGGAGATCATTTTCTTGATCTGACGGGTGTCGAGCAGGATGCCGAGACCCTTGCCATCGACGCCCGCATTATTGGAGACGACGGTAAGGTTCTTCACGCCGGAGTCGCGGATAGCCAGTATCAGTGTCTCCGGAATGCCGCATAGGCCGAATCCGCCGGCCATGATGGTCATGCCATCCTTCAACACGCCGGCCAACGCGGCATGCGCGTTCGCATGCAACTTGTTCATGTCGTCTCCAAATTCTCCGGCAATCGCCAGCTACGGATAGCGCAGCCGCCGCAAACGTCAATCGTCCTGGTCGTCGCCTGCTAGTGGTTTCCGGAATCCGGATTGGCCGGCGTCGTCGGCACGGTCGTTACCGGCGACTGTGGCGCCATCGGCGTGGGACTCATCGGAGACGGCGCCATTGCCGCCGGCGGCGCGGCGACCATCGGAGACGTCATCGAGCTGTCCGCACCGGTGGTCTTGAGGATCGGCAGCCCGAAATTGTGCGGGTAATAATTCCAGAAAACGAAGCCGACGCCGAACAATATCCCGGCAAGAATGGCGCCCACGAAACGGTTTCGGAACGCAATGAGGCTGCCGAGCAGCGCCGCAACAAAGGCAAGCCCCATCATCAAGCCGAGGAACATCCAATCGACGCCCGAAAGATTAATGTTCATTTTTCACTCCTGATCGTCAGATGAAAAGCGCGGAAAGGCAGCAATCGTCCTACCTAGTTTAGCCGAAACCGGTCGGCTCGGCGACGGGTTGGCGGCGCCGCAGACAGACGATATAAGCCCCCTCGCCGTCCCATGACCAATCTGCTCATCCTATTGGCAATGCCCGAGTCGGTCCGCAACCAGTATCGCGACCGGATGCGGGCGTGCTTTCCCAAACTCAACGTGGACCTGGTCGACCATCATTCAAAGGTCGGTCCCCATATCGCGGAAGCCGACGCGCTTTTGACGTTCGTGCCGATGCTGTCCGACTCTGTCCTGGAGAACGCTCAACGGCTGAAATGGGTTCAGGCACTCGGCACCGGGACGGACAACCTCACCGACCGGCCATGCCTGCGAACGGACATCGTCGTCACCAATATCCATGGCATTCACGGTCCGCCGGTCTCCGAAGCCGCTCTGGGCGCGATGCTGGCTTTGGCCCGTGACCTGCCGCGCGCCATCCGTTCGCAGAGTGAGCGGCAATGGCAGCGTTTCCCGGCGCAGCTCCTGCACAACAAGACTGTGGGTATCTTCGGCGTCGGCGCAATCGCCGAAGCGCTGGCGCCAAAATGCAAGGCATTCGGCATGCGCGTGGTCGGCGTCAGCTCGGCTCCGCGCGCCGTCGCGGGATTCGATGAGGTGCGGGTGAGCGCCGAGCTTGCCGACGCGGTGCGCGACTTCGACTTCTTCGTGCTGCTCACGCCGTTGACCGAAAAAACCCGCAACTCCATCGATGCCAGAATTTTCGCGGCGATGAAGCCATCGAGCTTTTTGATCAATCTGGCGCGCGGCGGCGTGGTCGACGAGGCCGCCCTGCTCGAAGCGTTGCGCACGCGCCGGATTGGTGGCGCGGCACTCGACGTGTTTACCCAGGAGCCGCTGCCGGCCCATCATCCGTTCTGGTCGATGGACAACGTGATCATCACGACGCATCAGGGCGGCTTCTGTGACGTCTATATCGATCACGCCTGGCCGACGGTGGAAGCCAACATGCGGTGCTTCCTCGCCGGCAACACCGCCGGCATGACCAACGTGGTGCCTCATTAGGTTTCAGAGCGCGGACGAAGGCCGCGACAAGGAGAATGAAAATGGAGCTGTCCGAACGCCTGCAGACGCCGATCTCGACGGCCGAGCTGGAGCGCCGCTGGAAGGCCGTGCGCGCCGCCATGGAGCACGAAAAAATCGACGCGCTCTTGATGCAGAACAATAGCGACCAGATGGGCGGCTACGTGAAATATTTCACCGATTTGCCGGCGACCAACGGCTACCCGCTTACTGTCGTCTTTCCGCGCGACGATCTGATGACTCTGGTGAGTCAGGGCCCGTTCGGCGGCGTCAACGAACTCGCCGGCAAGAGTGATGGGGTGCGCCGCGGCGTGAAGACCTGGTACACGACGCCGAGTTATTCGTCCTGCTATTACACCGCGCCCTACGATCCCGAACTCGCCGCCAAGGCGCTGGCGCCTTACGCTGGCGGCACCATCGGACTGGTCGGCACCTATCAGATGTCGTTCGCGATGGTCGATTACATGCAGAAGGGGCGCTTTTCCAACACCAGGTTCGTCGACGCTTCCGATCTCGTCGACCGCATCAAGGTGATCAAGAGCGCCGAGGAGCAGGAACTCGTTCGCCGCGCTGCGCTGATGCAGGATGGCGCCATGCGCACGGCGTTTGCGGCTGTGGAACCAGGCATGCGCGATCGGGATATCGCGGCCCTTGCGCAGTACTACAGTCAACAGCACGGCAGCGAACACGGCATCTATCTGTGCGCCTCAATGCCACCGGGCAAACCGGCCCAGTTCGCGCAGCGCCATTATCAGAACCGCATCATCCAGGAAGGCGATGCGGTTGCGCTTCTGGTGGAAGACGCCGGCCCGGGCGGCATGTACACGGAGCTTGGCCGCACCTGCGTGGTCGGCAAGGCCTCCCAGCAAATGAAGGACGAGTACGCCTTCGCGCTCGAAGCGCGGAAATTCAACCTCGACCTGCTGAAGCCCGGCGCGCCCTGTAAGGACATTTTCACCGCCTATAACGAGTTCATGCGCAGTCACGGCCGCCCGGAGGAAAAGCGGCTGCACTGTCACGGCCAGGGCTACGATCTGGTCGAACGGCCACTGATCCGCAACGACGAGCCGATGGCCATCCAGAAAGACATGAACATCGTCGTGCACCCGACCTACATCGGAAGCGGCACGCTGTCGTGGTTTTGCGACAACTGGCTGATCGGCGCCGACGGCCCGGGCGAGCGGCTGCATCGGTTCCCGGAAGTCATTACCGAACTCGGGTAGCGGCGCGCTGCTGTTTAGACTTCGTTAACGCTGCCGCTTTTCGCCGCCGCTTTGCGCCAAAAAACCGTAATTGGGTCACTCTCAAGTCACCCCCGCATGCGCTTTGCGGCCTGCGAGAGGCTGTGAAGGAGGACGCGATGGCGCGTGTTCGTATTGCCGCAATGGGCGCGTCTTTTTTTCTGGCGCTGGCCGCGACGCTGGGCGGCGCGAAAGCGCAGACCGCCGGCGCGCCGCTGTCCCTCCTGCAGATTGATCATGCCAAGGCGGCGGCTCACCCCCACCACACGACGGCGGCGCGAGTCGCGAGAGCTAAATCTGCTGACAAGCCCGCTCACAGGCACTTCGCCAAGCACACCGCCAAGGGCGTTCACGTCAAGACGCGGGTTGCCGACGCGCGCCGCGATCTACCGGCGCCCCCGGCGGCAGCTCAGCCAAAGAACGTTTGGCCGACGCCGGCGCTTGGCTACGCGGCAACGCCCAGGCCAGAGGATGGCACCACGGCGGCACTCGCGCCGGCGCGCGCTCCCGCCTCGGTGACAACCGAGCAGGTGGTGGCTACCGATCCGAACGGTATTTTGAACGGCGGCCATGCCGTGCCGGCCGCCATGCCCGTTCCAGTCGCATCTGCCGTGGGCGCGCCGAAGACCCACGCAGCAAAGTCCGCGACGACCGGCCCCTCCCCGCTGGTGAAAGTGGCGAGCGCCGCTGCGACCGCGCCGAAGCCGCCCCTCCATGCCATGCTGTTCAGACCAAGCGCGCGGGGTGCCGTGGGTAGCGCCTCATGGATCGCACAGTTACTCGCAGCCCTCGGCGGCGCGATCGCTGCCGGCGCCGTTGCCTGGTTCCTGATTCGGCCAGCGCCCGAACGCAACTTCGGCTGACGGGCGATTAATCGAAAGACACTGTCCGGGCTACCCTCCCGACGGCGCAGCCCATAGCCCCATCGCTGACGACATTCCACCCCGCAATAGTCGCTGGCGCTCAGCACGAGCGCGTCCCTACACCGCATTGCGGCAGCGCAATAGCGGTGTTTGGCTATAAAAAAGAAGCGTCCAAGGGAGGAACAAGTCATGAGCAGAAAGGCGCTCGGCCTTTGTCCGAGCACACGTCTCGCCGCATTCACTTTTATCCTCGCGTCATTCCTTTCGGTACCGCTCGCATCCGCCCAAACGACGCTGACCGTCGGCAAAGCCGCGCCGAACGCCGATCCCATCATCCCTGTCGACGTCGGCAACACGCTCGGTATCTTCAAGAAACACGGGCTCGACCTGAAAATCGTCGACTTCACCGGCGGCAGCAAGATGGCGACCGCGGTCGCCGCTGGAAGCATCGATATCGGCGACGGCGCCGGCACTGAAATGGCGCTCGTCGCCAAGGGCGTGCCGATGACCGCGATCTGCGAAACCGCTGGACCCATTCCGTTCATCGGCATCGGCGTTCCGTACGATTCCCCGATCCACACCATCGATCAGCTCAAGGGCAAAAAAATCGCTTTCTCGAGCGCCGGTTCACTGACCGAGTGGCTGAGCAAGGAGCTCGAACGCACGCAAGGATGGGGACCCAATGGTGTAACCGGCGTCAGCATCGGCAACGGGGCAGGCAACATCATCTCGTCCTTCCGTGCACATCTCGTCGACGCCGATATCGGGGTGACGTCGCTGTTTCTTGCCATGGAAGAAAAGAAGACCGGCCGTTTGCTCTTTCCTGTCAGCAAATACGAAGGAAACCTCGCGTCGGGCACGCTGTATGCCTCGAATGACCTGATTAAGAAAAATCCCAATGCCGTGCGCGAATTCGTTGCCGGCTGGGTCGATACGGTCAACTACATTCGTACCCACAAGGCCGAAGCCGTGAAAATCGAGAGCACCATCGCCGGCTTTCCCGAGAGCGTGATGTCGAAGGACTACGATCTGACGGTCGGCATGTTCAGTAAGGCCTGCGAATTCGATCCGGAATCGCTCGCCACGCTCAAGCGTTCATTCGCCGATCTCAAGCTGCTGCCGACATCACCGGATATGTCGAAGCTCTATACCAACGCGTTTCTGCCGAAATAGCTGCTGGACGAGAACGATCACTCGATGCGCAGGCCGATCTTTTTGAGAACCTGGCTGTAGTTCGCATCGTCGGTGCGTAGCCGCGCCTTCAATTCGTCCAGTGTCGTCGGGTCAGGCTCACCGGCGCCGGCTTTCTCCAGCTTCTGCGCGAATTCAGGCTGTGCAATCGCCTCATTTGCCGCCTTGCGCAGGCGCGCGATGATCGCCGGTGGCGTTGCCGCAGGGACCGACACGACTTGCCAAATCGTCACGTTATAATCGGGATAAAACTCCGAAATCGACGGCAGATCGGGAAACAGCGGTACGTGTTTACGGCCGCTGACCGCGAGCGCGCGCAGCTTTCCAGCCTGCACCAGCGGCGTGGCCGAGCCGCCGCCAAACATCGCCGCGACCTCGCCGCGCATCACGCCGATTGCCGACGGTCCGCCGCCGCGATACGGCACGTGCGTCATTTCCATTCCGGCCCGCTCTTTTAGCAGCTCCATCGCCAGATGGTGCTCGCTGCCGTTACCGATCGATCCGTACAGGAGCGGCGGCTTCGCCGCGCGCACATAGGCGATGAAGTCCTTGAACGTCTTCGGCGGCAGGGAGGGATTTTCCACCAGCAGCAGTTCGTCCGACACGACACTCGCGACCGGCGTCAATTCCTTGTACGGGTCAAACGGCATCTTCGTGTAGAGATGCGGGTTGACGGTGTAGAGCGAACCCGACGACAGCAGAAGCGTATAGCCATCGGCAGCAGCGTGCAGCACGACATCCCCGGCGACGTTGCCGTTGGAGCCCGGGCGGTTCTCGACCACGACGGGCTGGCCCAACCGCGGCGACATGAATTGCGCGAGCAGCCGACCGACGAAGTCGGCGGCGCCTCCAGGCGGAAATGACACCAACAGGCGCACCGGCCGGTCCGGAAAGGACTGCGCATGGATCGGCGCAACGAGCGCCACGGACGCGATGCAAAGACCAAGAAGAGCAATCCACCGAACGTGCCGCGCCATGACCGACCTCCCGGAATGCCAATTTAATTTTGGCACATGGTAATGAGCCGACGGGCGGGCGCAACCAACCGGCATGCGCCATGCTGGCGCATGACAGCCAACACACGGATATCGATCGCACACAGGTCTCTGCGGCGACGGACCGCCACTATGCACTGATCGATTTAAGGAAAAGGCTTACTCGGCGGCGCGCATCGCGGCGGAGCGCTCCCCGTCCGCCTTGAGCGACTTGAACAGGTCGAACGCGTCCTTGGGCTTCATGTTCTTGTGCACGACCGCCCCGACCGCTTCGATCATCGCCTTTGGTGCGTCCGACTGGAAAATGTTGCGGCCCATGTCAACGCCGGACGCGCCCTGCTGCACGGCGTTATACGCCATGGTGAGCGCTTCGAGTTCGGGCAGTTTCTTGCCGCCCGCCATCACGATCGGCACCGGACAAGACGCGGTGATCGTTTCGAAGCCATCCTCGACGTAATAGGTCTTGACGTATTGGGCGCCGAGTTCGGCAATGATGCGGCAGGCCAGCCGGAAATATTTGACGTCGCGCACCATAGTCTTGCCGACCGCGGTGATGCCCATGACGGGAACGCCGGTGCGCAGTCCCGCATCGACCAGCTTGGTCATGTTGTGCACCGAGCGCGTTTCGTGCTCGCCGCCGATAAACACCTGGATACCAACGCCGGCGGCGTTCAATCGCACCGCATCGTCCATATCCATGGCGATCTGCTCGTCCGACAGTTCCTCGCGCAGGATCGAAGGCCCGCCGCTCGCACGCAACACCATCGGCTTGCCGGACTCCGCCGGAATGAGCGTGCGCAGAATGCCGCGCGTGCAGAACAAGGCGTCGCAGGATGGCAACAGCGGCACGATCGATAGATCGATGCGCTCGAGACCCGTGGTCGGACCCTGAAAGTAGCCGTGGTCGATCGCCAGCATCACGGTACGGCCGGAGGTCGGGTCAAACACCCGCGCCATGCGGTTTTTCATGCCCCAATCGAGCTGGTGGCTGCCTTTGAGGAAAAAGCCGGGGGTCCGCTGTGGCTGGTCGACGGCATAGCGTTCTCCCTCTCGGTCGGCTTCCGGCATTGATGCACCTTCCTGAAAAGCCGCGCGGAACGATGCCACGCGACACCGTCAAACTATGCCGATCCCCTGATGCCAGCAAGACAGTGTGAGGCGGCAAGCACTTAGCCCGCCCTGGACCGGTTGTCGGGACCTCTTGGGGATTATCCCCTTGACGCACGTAACAAAGAGGACCCAAAATGGACCCATGGCAAGTAAAATTGGAATGCTTGAAGCTCGCGGCCCGAAATGAGCACGTGGCTTCTGCCGATATCGTAGAGTCGGCCCGTCGATTTTATGACTGGATTATTGAGACCGAGGGCGCTGGTTCGGCAACCGCACGACCCGCAGACACTCCGCGTACGTGTCCAGAATCCATTGCCGCGTAGCGACTTTCTGCGGGTTTCGTTCGCTTGTTGCGAGCAACTTGTCTTCGACAGTCGCAATATCGTGCATCAGCCGATAGGCGACATGCTCTGGCGAGTTTTCTCCGATGTGAACGACGGATGCGTCAGCCATTTTCCCCTCCATGGTTGGAAGGGAGGAGAATAGCGTTTCTAAAGTTGTAGGACCATGCGCCGCGCGGTCCGCCGCTGATTCGTCCGAAAATCAACCCCCTGTGGATAACTAAACACAATACCTAGGTACTCATGGCGCCTTGCCGACAACATCAAGTATTCACTTGGTGGAATACGCGAGGCCGTGGTATGTGCGTCTTGGAGACGAGAACATGAGTGGCAAAATTCGCGGCCTGGTTGGCCTAACCCAAATTAGGAAATGGGAACGGGAACATGCTGCTCTCGGGCGGCAGGCTCGGAAAATCGAATCACGCCAAGATGATATCAAGGCTCTGATTGATGCCGCAAAGGCGGTGATCCAACGCGACCGCGTTCAAGAGCGGGCTCCCTACGGGCGCCGTCGCAAATCACTGGTACGTCGTCCAGCAAGAGTGGCCGCGCCGAAGGCTGCGCCGGCAGCCGAGGCCATCACAGCGACGGCTGAAGCACCACGCAAGATTGACCGACGCCGACAGTCCAAAAGCGAGTGGAAAACAATTATTCGCGAAGTCGCCCTAACCTCGGACCATCCTGTGCCATACGCCGAAGCTCGCGACGAGATCATGAAAACTCACCTCGCGGAAAAGCTTCAAAAAAGCGAAAAGGGCTTCTATCACGCGATTTCTAAGCTATCCAAGGCGGGGGAAATTGTCGCCTATAAGGGCCACCTATTTTCGCCCGAACTGTTCACCAAATTCACAACCGATTTAGCAGCGGGCCTCGTTCGCGATCTTAAATTCCCGAACGTGGCACATCGGTCGCCGATGGGCGATGCCGTCAAGACAATGATGCAGAGTCGGCCAAATGGGGCGGAAAGCGGTCATATTATTTGGGAGTTGCGCAAGAATCCCGAATTTGCGGCCATCATCGAGAAGAATAAGACGCACCCGTACAACGTCCTCGCGCGGCTGACCAAGACAGGCGAGCTGGTTAAGCGAGGCAAGCGCTACTACTGGCCTACCGAAAAAACTGAAACGCCCTCCACCACTTCGATGGAGGGCGTTTCAAAGGTCACCAGCGAGGAAATCCCGACCTCGCTATTTGCCCAGTCCAGCGAAAGCCGGATTGGGTGATCCCCTGCACCACGCAGGCACACCCGGCAGTGTTTGGCGCCGGGAAGGAGGTCAAGAGGATGCCTAGGTATCCTCTGCGGAACCGGCCCTTGCCGGGGTCTGTTCCGTTGCTCTTGTTAACCCCCGGGGGCTAACCACCCCCAAGCCCGACCCCTTCCGGGGCACGGAACCCAGGTGTGCCTTGGCACACCTGGGCGCAATTTTCGTTACTATAGGTATTTGGGGCAGCGCAACGTGAAAAGCCCATGAAACTTAAGAAAGAATCACTCGGGGTTTCCGACTTATCGCTAACAGAGGCCATTAAATCGGGACGCTTAGATGAGTTTGTCGCGCAAGAGGAGGCGCGCGGGGTGGGTCCAGCGGACAGCAAGGAACTGGCAGAAGCCATCCGCCGTCTAGCAACTACACCGACCCAATCAGAAGATCGAACATCGCGTTCACCATCCCGCGGTGGTTCGACCGAAAAGTGAATTCTTTCAGATAGCGGTCCATATATTTTTCGCTCACGTGGATATGCGTGCTGCGGATTGAGTTTTTGAACAGGCGCCAGAATGACTCGACGCTGTTGGTGTGGTGCCATTCATCGCGTCGATAATTGTACTTGACCCATTCGTACTTGGAGTGGTTCACCGACTTATGTTCGTAGCCAGCGCTCTTTAGTAAGTCATAGATGTTGGCTTCGTCCGTGGACACCGCGGACCCGGCTTTGACGTTTTCGTAGATGAACGGACGGACGGACTTCATCCGCAGGTTCGGAACGGACTTGGCTACGGTGCGGCCGCCGCGCTCGACAATGCCGAGCACGATCGTCTTATTCTCGCCCTTGCCGGGTTTGCCGTGTGCGCGATAGCCGCCGATAAAGGCTTCGTCGATTTCGACGTGGCCTTGCATTTCCTTGAAGCGGTCAGCCTTAGCCATCAGCACGCGGATTTGCTGGCCCATGCGCCATGCGGTCTTGTAGGTCACGCCAAGCGTCCGCTGTAGCTCTTTACCGCTCACGCCGTGGCGCGTCGTCACGAAAAGGTAGACCGCGTAAAACCACACCTGTAGCGGCGTGCGCGTGTCTTGGAAGATCGTTCCGGCTGTCGGATAGACGTGATGGCCACACCGCGCACACGAGAACGCACGGCGATCTGCGAGCTTGTGGAAGGTGCTGTATTGCCCACAGGCCGCGCAAACATGCCGCAGGCCATACCGAACCTCCATGATGTGGTTTAGGCAGGCATCCTCATCGGGGAAACGGGCGAAAAGCTCCCCTACTGTGAGTTTGCCAAGTTTTTGAATTTGCGAGTCTTTTGACATGGCGGCATCCCTTGAATGCCGCCAATGTAGAACATCCGCGTACGTGCGTCAAGGGGATAATCCCCGGACCTCTTGGCAATGTTCCTATTTTGTTCTATTATCAAAAGCCTGGAACGTACAGCGAACATCCTTGGGTTTTTCACAGCCGATGAGCGAATCTGGCGCCCTAACCGTGGCGCGCAATCGCGCCGTTATCATGGAGGAACTCCGCCGCCTGATGCCCGGGGCGGGGGGATTACGCACAGCCCTGCCTCTCGGTCTTCCCACTGTTGATTCATGCCTGCCGCAAGGCGGTCTCGCCTGCGGTGCCCTGCACGAAATCGTGCCGGCTGGCGAACGCTGCACCGCCGCGGCTTTCGGCTTCATCGCGGCGCTGCTCACGCGTCTGCCGCAGACGCGGCGATTCGTCTTCGTCCTGCCGGCCTATGGACAGCGCCACTATGGCCGGCTTTCCGGACACGGCTTAAGCGCGCTTGGCCTCGATCCCGCCCGCGTAATCCTGGTCGAGACCGCACACCGCACGCAAACCCTCTGGGCCATGGAAGAAGCGCTGCGATCGGGCGCACCGGCCGCCGTCTCCGGCATCATCGACAAGCTCGACCTGAAACTGAGCCAGCGGCTGCATCTTGCCGCCGTGGATTGCGGTCTGCCGCTGCTGCTGATCCGGCCTGCGCACGATCTGGAATCGAGCGCGGCGGCAACACGCTGGCGTGTCGGCACCGCGGAAGCCGCGCGTGACCGCTTCGGCCTGATCACGCGCCCGAGGTGGCATCTGCACCTCGAACGGGTTCGCAACGGACGGCCAGGCGAATGGGTAGTGGAGTACGATCATGTCGCGCATCGTTTCAGTCTGGCTGCCACGCTGGCCGATCCTGCGCATGCTCGCGGCGCAAGCCAAAAAGCCGACAGACAAGCCCATTGCGCCTGACGAACCGTTCGTCTTGACCGTTGCGGGAGCCGGCGGCCCGCGCATCGCCGCTCTCAACGGAGCCGCGGAAGCCGCGGGCCTCGCGCCCGGCGAACCCTTGGCCGATGCACGGGCGAAAGCGGAATTCTTGCAGGTGCGCGCCGTCGACACCGCGGCTGATGACGCGGCTTTGCATCGGCTTGCGCTGTGGGCGACGCGCTACACGCCGACCGCCTCGCCCTACGATGAGGATAACGGCGCCGACGGATTTTTCCTCGATGTCGAAGGCGCCGCGCATCTGTTCGGCGGCGAGGCGCAGCTCATCGCCGATCTGGCCGGCCGGCTGCAAAAACTAGGCCTGCCCGCACGCCTCGCCGTTGCGTCAACGCCGGGCGCCGCCTGGGCGCTGTCGCGCTTTCATCCTTCGGCCTTGTTTGTTCTACCGATACGGCAGGAAGCCGAAGCGCTGACGCCGCTGCCGGTCAAGGCGCTCCGCCTCGCACCGGACACACACGCGGCATTGCAGCGGCTCGGCTTCAAAACCGTGGGCTCCCTGCTCGACAAACCGCGCGCGCCGTTTGCCGCACGATTTCGGGCAGAACTGCTGCGCCGTATCGACCAGGCCCTCGATCGCGTCGACGAACCGCTCGTGCCCGTGGTCGCACCGCCGGTCTATCACTGCTTGCGATATCTGCTCGAACCGGTCGGCACGCAGGACGCCATCGTCGCGCTCGTCCGCCGCCTGATGCAGACGCTCGTCCATGTGTTGACGCGCGACGACGCCGGCGCCCGCGCGTTGCGACTTTCACTCTACAACGTCGATGGCGCGGTTGCGACAATCGACATCGCACTGACGATGCCGACGCGCGACACAGCCCATGCGGCGCGGCTCATTGCACTTAAACTCGAAGCGCTTGCGGCGATGCAGGACACGGGATTTGGCTTCGAAGCGGTCGGGCTCGCCGTGACGCGCGCCGAACGCATGGTGGCGCAACAGACCGAATTCACCGCTGCCGCCGACGATGGCGACCGCACGGAACGCTGTGCGGCGTTGATCGATGCGCTACGCCAACGCCTTGGCGAGGCGAGCGTGCGGCGCTTTGAGCCCGTCGCCAGTCATATTCCGGAACGCGCGGAATTTCTGTCACCCGCCGCCGCCGAAACCACAGCATGGCCGGCAACGGAGGAAAAAACGCGCCCGCTCCTGCTTTTGCCTCGGGCCGAGCCAGCCGAGGTTACCGCATTGGTTCCCGAAGGGCCGCCACGGCGTTTTTGCTGGCGCGGCGCTACCTATGAGGTGACAGGCGCACAAGGTCCGGAACGCATCGGAGCCGAATGGTGGCGCGAGCCCTATCGCGCTCATGCCTGCGCAAGCGAACGGCAACCGGCGCTGACGCGCGATTACTTTCTCGTCGAGGACGCAAGCGGCCACCGTTTCTGGTTGTTCCGCGAAGGGCTTTACGGCCGCGAGACCGCAGCGGCCCGCTGGTTCGTGCACGGACTGTTTGCGTGAGTGTCTTCAAATGAGAAGCAGGATGAACGCCTACGCCGAACTTGCCGTGACCACGAATTTTTCCTTCCTGCGCGGAGCCGCGCATCCGGAAGAATTGGTCGCCACGGCCGACGAACTCGGCCTTGCCGCTATCGGCATCGCCGACCGCAATTCCTTTGCCGGCGTGGTGCGCGCTTATAGCGAGGCCCGCACACGAAAGATCAAGCTCGTGGTCGGCGTGCGACTTTCGACCGTCGATGGTTTCGAGCTGCTCGCCTACTCGATCGACCGCGCCGCCTACGGCCGCCTCTGCCGCCTGCTCTCGGCCGGCAATCTGAAAGCCAAAAAAGGCGAGTGCCATCTCACCTTCGAGGAGATTCTCGCTGCCAGCGCCGGGCAGATTTTTATCGCGCTGCCGCCGCTCAATGTTCACCGTCATCCTGAGGCGCGAGCGAAGCGAGCCTCGAAGGACGACGGCAATCAAGTCGGCAACAGCCGCCTTGAACATTTTAAAATGCCGAAATCGGATCTATCCGATTTCGGATGCGCCTCGGCCAGCATCCTTCGAGGCCCGCGCTACGCGCGGGCACCTCAGGATGACGGAAGTTTTGTTTCGCACCTCTCAGCCCTCGCCCGCACCGCGCCTGGCCGCACGTTTCTGGCCGGCACCCATTATCATTGCGGCGATGAGGCGCGCCGGCTCAGGCTGCTCGCCGAACTCGGGGAGCGTCTCAATGCGCCGCTGGTCGCGGTCAACGACGTGCTTTATCACGCGCCGGAACGCCGGCCGCTTGCGGATGTCGTCACCTGCATCCGCGAGAAATGCACAATCGCCGAAGCGGGCTTGCGGCTTGCCGTCAACGCCGAACGGCATCTCAAATCGCCCGCGGAGATGGCGCGGCTGTTCAAAGACTTTCCCGACGCCGTCGCCCGCACCCTCGACATCGCCGATGCCTGCAGTTTCTCGCTTGACGAACTGCATTATGAATATCCCGACGAGCCCGTTCCGCCGGGCAAGACGGCGCAGCAGCACCTCGAAGACCTGACCTGGGCCGGCGCGCAGAAACGCTACCCGAAGCACAAATATCCGGAAGGCGTTCCAGATCACATCAAAGAGCGGCTTGGTGACGAGCTCGCGCTCATCGCCAAACTTGGCTACGCGCAGTATTTCCTGACGGTGCACGACATCGTTGCCTATGCACGCGAAGAAAAACAGATTTTTTGCCAGGGCCGCGGTTCGGCGGCCAACAGCGCAGTGTGCTTTTGCCTCGGCGTCACCGAGGTCGATCCTGACAAGACCCAACTCCTGTTCGCCCGCTTCATTTCCGAAAACCGCGGCGAGCCTCCCGATATCGACGTCGATTTCGAGCACGAGCGGCGCGAGGAGGTGATCCAGTACATCTATAAGCGCTACGGCCGCCATCGTGCCGCGATCTGCTCGACCGTGGTGCATTACCGCTCGCGCCGCGCCATCCGCGAGGTCGGTAAGGTTTTGGGGCTGACGGAGGACATAACCGCAGCCCTTGCCAAGACCGTGTGGGGCTATGGCGACGGCTTGCCCGACGACCACGTCCGTCAGGCCGGCCTCGATCCGGCCAATCCAGTAATCCGTCAGGCGATTGCGTTGACCGACGAACTGATCGGCTTCCCGCGCCACCTGTCGCAGCATGTCGGCGGCTTCGTGCTGACGCGCGGACCGCTCGACGAAACGGTGCCGATCGGCAATGCCGCCATGGCCGAGCGCACCTTCATCGAGTGGGACAAGGACGACATCGACACGCTAAGCCTGATGAAGGTCGACGTGCTGGCACTCGGCATGTTGAGCTGCCTGCGCCGCTGCCTCGATCTTTTGCGCGCTCATTACGGCAAGGATTTTTCGCTGGCCACGCTGCCGCAGGACGACGCGGCAGTCTACGCGATGCTGTCGCGCGCCGATTCCATCGGCGTGTTCCAGGTCGAGAGCCGGGCGCAGATGTCAATGCTGCCGCGGTTAAAGCCGAGCCGCTTCTACGATCTGGTCATCGAGGTCGCGATCGTACGGCCGGGACCGATCCAGGGCGACATGGTGCATCCGTACCTGCGCCGCCGCGACGGCCTCGATCCGGAGCATTACCCCTCTCCTGCCCCGGAACACGGACCGAAGAATGAATTGGAGAGCGTCCTCAAACGAACCCTCGGCGTGCCGCTGTTCCAGGAACAGGCGATGCAGATCGCGATCACGGCGGCGAAATTCACCCCCGACGAGGCCGACGGGTTGCGCCGCGCCATGGCGACCTTCCGTCATACCGGCAAGGTCCATCTGTTTCGCGACAAGTTCATCGGCGGCATGACCGCGCGTGGCTATGACCGCGAATTTGCCGAGCATTGCTTCGGCCAGATCGAAGGTTTTGGCGAATACGGTTTCCCGGAAAGCCACGCGGCGAGTTTCGCACTGCTGGTTTACGCATCGGCCTTCATCAAATGCCATTATCCGGATGTGTTCTGCGCCGCCATTCTCAACAGCCAGCCGATGGGGTTTTATCAGCCGGCGCAGCTCGTGCGCGACGCACGCGCGCACGGCGTCGAAATCCGCGAAGCCGACGTCAATTTCAGCGTGTGGGATTGCACGCTTGAGGCAAGTTCTCGTCATTCCGGGGCCGAGCCAACGGGCCCGCGCAAAGCGCGGCCCGATGACAGGCTCCGCGAGGAGCCCGGAATGACGGATGAATGGAATCCGCAGCATGCCGTCCGCCTCGGTTTCCGCCTCATCCAGGGCTTAAGCGAAGACGAATTGAAGAAACTCGTCGCCGCGCGCGGCAATGGCTTTACGTCGATCGAGCGGCTCGCCGCAACAACCGGCGTCTCGCGCTTCACCGTCGAACGGCTGGCCGAGGCGGATGCGTTCCGCTCATTGGGCCTCGACCGCCGCGCTGCATTGTGGGCGGCGCGGCGGCTTGACGTGATCGGTGCGCGCGCGACGCGGCGGACGGCTGCCCACACGCTTCCTTCTCCCGCAAGCGGGGGAGGATTGGAGAGGGGGAATGACGCGCTCCCACTGCTCGCTCCGCATCTGGGTGATGAGCTTTTTCCGGAACAAGCCGTCGCATTACCCGCCATGGCGCGGTCCGAACACGTCGTCGAAGATTACGTGGCGACTGGGCTGTCCCTGAAAGCCCATCCGGTGCGGTTTTTTCGCGATTGCCTCACGGCGCTCGGCGCCGTTCGCAATACGGACCTCAAGAACGACGCACTATCTCAGGATTCGAAACTCACTGTCGCCGGCCTGGTGCTGGTGCGACAGCGGCCGGGAACGTCGAAGGGCGTCGTCTTCATGACGCTCGAAGATGAGACCGACATCGCCAACATCATCGTCTGGCCGAAAGTTTTTGCCAAAAACCGCCGCACGGTGATGACGGCGCGTTTTCTCGCCGTGCGCGGCAGGCTGCAGCGTGCGGGCCTGGTGATTCACGTGGTCGCCGAAAGCTTCGTCGACCTCTCCGCGCAACTCCCGTGGCTGCGCGAGGGCGGCGATCTGTTTTCGCCGAAACTGTCCGGCGGCCCGTTGCCGGCGGAATCACCCCTGCCGCTGCACAGCCGCGACTTTCATTGACCGCCCCCGACCTAAGGAGGCTCACTCATGTGCGGCCGCGCCAAACTTCCCGACGACGTTTCCGAAATCAAACTCGACCTCAAAATCGATTTCGACGAGATCGACCATTACCGGCCGCGCTGGAACGTCGCACCGACCTCGCAGCTCCCCGTCGTGGTCTCCACAAAAGGCAAGCGCGTTCTGACCACGATGCGCTGGGGGCTCGTGCCGTCCTGGGCGAAGGACATCAAAGCCGTCCCTGCGACTTTCAATGCCCGCGCCGAAGGCATCGAAACACGCCCTGCCTTCCGCGGCGCCTGGAGGGCTCGCCGCCGCTGCCTGGTTGTCGCCGATGGCTATTACGAGTGGCGCGCCGCGGATAAACAACCATTCGCCGTGGCACTCGGCAATCGCGGGCCGATGACCTTTGCCGGCCTGTGGGACCTCTGGCGTTACCCCACGGCTCCCGAGGCCAAACCGCTGAAATCTTTCACGATCATCACGACGCCGGCCAATATGCTGCTCCATTCCTTGCACGACCGGATGCCGGCCTTGATTGCGCCGGACAACTGGGCGGTGTGGCTCGGCGAGACCGCCGCCACCGAGCCCGAACTGAAAGCGCTGCTCCGACCTTATCCGGACAAGGCGATGGCGTTTTGGCCAGTCGACCGAAAAGTAGGCAACGTCAAGAACGACAGCCCGGACTTATTTTCTCCACTTTGCGAATTACCCCTTATTAGCGGGGTTAATGGAAAAACCTTCTGACCGTTAGCAGCTACTTCGGTTAAAACGTCACATGACAGTTGCATGGCCGATCGCTCGCCTATATCGTCCAGTACCTGCGGAATGCAGGGTTCCTCGCAATGCGCGCTTGTCGCGATCGGGGAAACAGGTTTGGCCCGCGTCGCCGCGGAAACGGTTGGCAAGTGAGATAATTGCGAATCGTAGATGTGGGCAAAGACCTTCAACACTAACGGCCCCGAAGACGGCCGGGAGGAAATTGTGCAACCTTCCACGAGCCTTCTCCGCGACCTCGTGCGCAAGAAGGATTTCTATGCCGGCGGACTGATGCTTCTCGTCGGCATCGGCATCGCCCTCAAAGGTTCGACCTATCGGCTGGGCAGTCTCATGCATATGGGACCCGGCTTCATGCCGACGGCCCTCGGCATCTTGCTCGTGCTCCTGGGCATTGCCATCGGCGCCTTGGCGCTGGCGCCCGCCGGAGCAGGCGGCGAGGAGGAGAGCCAAAGCATCCTGCCCGAAAACCCGCAATGGTGGGCTTGGTTCTGCATCCTGATGAGCCCGGTGCTATTCATCTTTTTCGGGCGGTACTTCGGCATGGCTCCAGGAACCTTCGCTTGCGTGTTCATCGCCGCACTCGGCGACCGCACTGCAACCTGGAAGGCCACATTCATTCTAGCGACCGTAGTGACTGTGTTCGGCGTCGCACTTTTCTCCTACTTCCTGCAAGTGCCGATGCCGATCTTCACTTGGGGGGGCGGCCTGTGATAGATACTGCGATCACCGACCTTTTGTACGGCTTCACTGTCGCGCTTGAGCCGCACAATTTGATGTGGTGCTTCGTCGGCGTGCTGGTCGGCAACATGGTGGGCGTGCTGCCCGGCATGGGTCCGCTGGCGACCATCTCGATCCTGTTGCCGCTGACGTTCGGCATGAAGGCGGTGCCGGCCATCCTGATGCTGGCTGGCATCCTTTACGGTGGCCAATACGGCGGTGCCATCTGCTCGATCCTGCTCAATTTGCCGTGTCATCCACCACACGCGGTGACATGTCTCGACGGCTATCCAATGACCAAGCAGGGACGCGGGGGGGTCGCCCTCGGCGTCACGGTGATTGCTTCGTTCATCGGAGCGTCGTGGGGTATCACCGAGATGATATTCCTGTCGCCGCTGCTGGTGCGGGCGGCGCTGCAATTCGGGCCGGCCGAAGTCTGCTCGCTGATGCTGCTGGGCCTGTTGGCGGGATCGACGCTCGCGCGAGGTTCACCGCTCAAGGGCGTGTGTATGACGGTGCTTGGCTTGTTCCTCGGCTCGGTCGGTACCGACCTTGAGACCGGCTCGGAACGCTTCACGTTCGGGATGACCGAACTCGACGACGGTGTCGAACTGATTGCGCTCGCGCTCGGCCTCTTCGGCGTCGCCGAGTTTATGAGCAGCGTCAATCAGTTGTCACCCATCAATATGGCCTACACGAATGTCCGCTTCCGGGACATGCGGCCGACCCTGGCCGATCTGAAACGGTCGTTCTTTCCAATGTGTCGGGGCACGATCATAGGCAGCCTTTGTTCCCTCATTCCCGGCACGGGCCCAACTATTGCGTCGTTCGTCGCCTACGCGGCGGAGAAGAAGGTATCGAGGACGCCAGAGAAATTCGGCACAGGCATGATTGAGGGTGTGGTTTGCCCCGAGACCGCGACGCACTCGTCGATTCAGGGCGACTTCATCCCCACCATGAGCTTAGGCATCCCCGGCGACGCCGTCATGGCGCTCCTGCTCGGCGCGCTGATGATTCAGGGCATCGTGCCGGGTCCGCAGCTGATCTCGCAGCACCCGGACATCTTCTGGGGATTGGTGGCGAGTTTCTGGATCGGCAACATCATTCTCGTCATCTTGAACGTGCCGCTGATCGGCATCTGGTGCAAGATGCTGGCGATCCCATATCGCTTCCTCTACCCGAGCGCGATGTTCTTCGTCTGCATCGGCGTCTATGCCGCCAACAATGACTTCTTCCAGGTCGGCGAGGTCGTGGCGCTCGGCATGCTGGGCTATATCCTGCTGCGTCTCGGCTTCCATCCGGCGCCGGTCGTTCTGGGATTCGTGCTTGGGCCGCGCTTCGAAGAGAACTTCCGCCGCGCCATGCTGATCGCGCGCGGCGATATAACGGTCTTCGTCACGCGTCCCATTAGCGCCGTGTTCGTCGGGATGTGCGTCCTTCTGCTGGCGTCGCAGCTTTATTTCCGACTGCGCGGCCCCAAGATCAAACCAGATGCTGCCGCGCAGGGCGAAGGCTCGCCGCCAATGCCGGGGCAGATGACGCCGCAGCGGATCCCGGTCACTCCGGCCGAATAATCAGAAATTCAACCAAGCGCGGCCTCAGGCCGCGCTTGGTGCGTTTTTGCTTCCCAACCCGCGCTCCAACACCCGCGCCAGCCGATCGGAGAACGAGCGTGCGTCGGCCGGCCGTTCGCCGTCGAGCACCCTTGCTTCGTCGAACAGGAGATGTGCGGCATCTTCCTTGAACGCGCGTTCGCTTTCGCCGAGCGCCGCAAGCGCCGCGACCAGCGCGTGCCGTGGATTGATCTCAAGGATCGGCTTCGCCGCCGAGGACAGCCGTCCAGCGCTGGCAAGGATTTTTTCCAGCGCGCGGTCGGGACCGCTGTCTGGTGCCACCAGACACACGGCACTATCGGTGAGCCGGTCGGACATACGCACGTCGGACACTGCATCGCCCAGTGTGGATTTGAGAAACGCGACAAAGATTTTGACCGCGGGCGCCGCCTCGACCTGGGTCTCGTCCTTGGCATCGGTGCGGGCGATCGCCGCCAGATCGGCCGCGCCTTGCGTCACCGACTTGAACGGCTTGCCGTCAAACGACACCCCGGGCATCGTCCAGAACGTGTCGACAGGGTCGGGCAAAAGCAGCACTTCGACGCCACGGGCCCGGAATCCCTCAAGCTGCGGTGACGACTTGAGCCGCTCGAGATCGTCGCCCGCGAGATAGTAAATCGCGGTCTGATTGGGTTTGAGCGCGCCGACATAGTCCTTCAGGCTGCGCCATGCATCGCCGGACGCCGTGGTCCTAAAGCGCGCCAGCGCCAGCAGCACGTCGCGGCGCTCGAAATCCTCGTAAATGCCTTCCTTGAGCACCGCGCCGAATGTCTCCCAGATTTTTTCGTAGGCCGTCGGCTCTTTCTCGGCCGCCCGTTCGAGCTCCGACAGTACGCGGCTTGTCGCGCCCTTTCTGATGGCGGCGAGCAGCGGGCTTTCCTGAATTTTCTCGCGCGAAACGTTGAGCGGCAGATCGGCGCTGTCCACGAGCCCGCGCACGAAGCGCAGGTAGCGCGGCAGGATGTCGGCGTCATCGGTGATGAAAACCCGCTTGACGTAAAGCTTGATGCGGCCTCGGCGATCAGGATCGAACAGATCGAACGGCCGCGAGCCCGGGACAAAAAATAGCGTGGTGTAGTCCTGACGGCCCTCGGCGCGGAAATGCACCGTCAGCGCCGGATCGTCGAATTGCCCAGCGATGCTGCGATAGAAATCCGTATATTCCCCCGCCGTGATCTCGGCTTTTGGTTTCGTCCATAAGGCGGCGCCATCGGTGATTTCGGCTGGCGCCGCGTCGGGTTTCTCCACGATCCAGATCGGCACGGGTACGTGGCCCGATTGCGCCTTGACCAACCGTTCGAGCGTCGACCGCTCGGTGTAGGTCTTGGCATCGTCGGTCAGGTGCAGAACGACGCGGGTGCCGCGCGCCATTGCATCGGCGGGAACGGGTGTGACTGAAAACGTCCCCTGCCCGTCCGAGGACCAAAGCCAGCACGCGGTCGTTCCGGCCCGATGCGACAGCACATCGACCCGGTCCGCCACCATGAAGGCCGAATAGAAGCCGACCCCGAAGCGACCGATCAGCGCGTTATCTTCGCCCGAGGTTTCACTGCCGCCGGCCGACGCTATGCGATCGAGGAACGCCTTGGTGCCGGAGCGCGCGATCGTCCCCAGCGCCTCGACCATATCCTCACGCGACATGCCGATGCCGTTGTCCTCGACCGTCAGCAGCTTCTTGTCGGCGTCGACAAGGAGCGTGATGCGCGGCCTGGCATCGTCGCCGAGCAAGGCCGGTTCGGCGATCGCCTCGTAGCGCAGCCGCTCGCACGCATCCGCCGCATTGGCGATCAATTCGCGCAGAAAGACCGTTTTGTCGGAGTAGACCGAGTGCACCATCAGCTGCAGCAGCTTGGCGACATCGGCCTCGAACGGGCGGCTTTCGGCTCGGCTTTCCTCAGTCATCGTCATGGCGGCTCCCGGGCGCGGATTTGTTGGTGTCCAGATGGAGACAGACGGCCACCGATTCAAGATTTGCGGCGCAGCGTCAGCGCCGGCCGGCGCCTGCCCCGCCCCTACACCGGTACTCGCACAATGGCCCGTAGGCCACCAAGCGGCGAATCGCCAAGCGCAATGTCTCCGCCATGCGAGCGGGCGATGTCGCGGGCAATGGCGAGTCCCAGGCCTGTACCGCCCTCGTCCTGGTTGCGCGCGTCGTCGAGCCGCAGGAACGGCTTGAACACCTCTTCGCGCAGCTTGACCGGAATGCCCGGTCCATCATCGTCGACCGACACGGTCAGCCAGCGGTGGTCGCGGTGCGCCGTGATTGCGACATTCGAGGCAAAGCGGGCGGCGTTGGAAACCAGATTGCCGACGCAGCGCTTGAAGGCCGCTGGCCGCACGGTGACCTCGGATCGGCCCGTAAAGGCAATATTGACGCGATGCCCGTTGCGCTCCATGTCGGCTTTCAGCTCGTCGAGAAGCCCAGCCATGTCGGTCGGCGCCGATTGCTCGCCGGTGTCGCCGCGTGCGAACGAAAGGTAGGCCTCGAGCATGCCCGCCATCTCGTCCACATCCTTCTTGATCGCGTCGATCTCCTGGCTGTCGCCAAGCAGCGCCAATTCCAGCTTGAAGCGCGTAAGCACCGTGCGTAGGTCGTGAGACACACCAGCCAGCATCGTCGTGCGCTGCTCAATCGCCCGCTCTACGCGCGATTTCATTTCCAGGAATGCCGCGGCGGCCCGGCGTACCTCGCGGGCGCCGCGCGGACGGAAATTCGGCGCCTCGCGGCCCTTGCCGAACGCCTCGGCGGCGTCGGCCAGCCGCACGATCGGCCGAATCTGATTGCGCAAGAACAGAATGGCGACAGTCAACACCACAAGCGACGTCGCCACCATCCAGGCCAGAAAGATCCACGAATTGGGATCGTAGACATCGGCACGCCGGGCAAAGACGCGCATGACAGTATCGTCGAGTTTGATACGGATTTCGACAATTGAGGATCGGCCGACCGTGTCGATCCAGAACGGCAGACCGATTTGCTTGCGGATCTGATCCGACAGCGCCTCGTCGAGCTGAGAGAAGAACGGCTTCGGACCCGGCGGCGGCAATTGCGTGCCGGGCAGAAAATCGACCACGAGGCCCAGACGGTCTTGCGCGATGCGGCGAAGCTGCGCGCGGTCGGCGCCCTGGGGATAGGTGCGGTAGACATCGATCAGCGTCGCGATCTCCTGGGTAACCGCCGAAGCCAGATATTTCGTCACCAGGTCCCACTGCCGCTCCAAGAACATGAAGGCGACCACCGACTGCACGATCACCATCGGCAGAATGATGATGAGCAGCGAGCGGGCATAAAGTCCGGTCGGCATCAGCGCCTTGAGCCTGCGGGTGAAGCGGACCCAGGGCTCCGCAATCGGACCGGCGACAAACGCCAGCCCGCGCCGCAATTCACCGGCACCGCCCACCAAATAGCCGGCGGCGCTGCGCAGGCGTCCGATGCCCTGGTCGAAGCTGGTCATGACGCTCACGCCACCGGCACGAGCCGGTAGCCCACACCGCGCACAGTCTGCACGATGAGAGGATTGGCCGGATCGTTCTCGATCTTGCGGCGCAGCCGATTGACCTGCACATCGACGGTGCGCTCGCTCACCGCTTCGCCGTTACCGGCAAGCGCCTGGCGCGGCACGGTTTCGCCGACGCTGCCGGCGAGGACGCGCAGCATCTCGCATTCACGCTCGGTCAGTCGGATTGCTTCGTCGCCGCGGCGCAACTCTCCGGTCGCGAAGTGAAAGACGAATGGCCCGAACCGCACCGATTGAACCGGAGTGGTGCGTGGCGGTTGCGCCCGCTTGAGAATGTTACCAACGCGCAGCGACAGTTCGCGCGGCTCAAACGGTTTCGCCAGATAATCGTCCGCACCGATTTCAAGCCCCATGATCCGGCTTTCCTTTTCATCGCGCGCGGTGAGCATCAGGATCGGCACCGTCGAGCTGGTGCGCAGCGAACGGGCGAAATCAAAGCCGTTCTCGCCGGGCATCATGACGTCGAGAATGAGCAGATCGAAGCGCAGCCCCAGAAGCTTGGCGCGCGCTTCGGACGCTGTCTCCGCTGTCGAGACGCGGTAGCCTTCGGTCACAAGAAAGCGCGACAATAGAGCGCGAATGCGGCGATCGTCATCGACGACGAGCAGGTGCGGCGCGTCGTCGGCGGGCTTGGCCTGCGCCGCCGCGGTCATCGACCGCCGTCTCGACCATGCAGCCCGGCGTGGTCTGATTGCCCGATCATGCGCAGCACGCGTTCGCGATGTTCGGCGTCGATCATGCCGGCAAGAAAACGCCGCGACGCCTCACGCCCGCCAACGCCGAGTTCTGCGAGAACGCCGGAAATGCGCGCCGTCTGCAGACCGGCGAGCTGCATGGCCAAATCTTCTCCGGCCGGCGTCACATAAAGCAGCCGCTGACGGCGGTCATTGGCGCCTTCGCGCTGCGCGACGTAGCCCTCATCAATGAGCTGCTTGAGCACGCGGCCCAGCGACTGTTTGGTAATCCGCAGCACATCGAGCAGTTCGGCGACCTTCATGCCGGGATTGCGGTTGACGAAATGCAGCACGCGGTGGTGCGCTCGCCCGAAGCCGAGCTTGGCCAGCACTTCGTCAGCGTCACCGACGAAGTCACGGTACGCGAAGAACAGGAGTTCGATGAGGTCCCAGCAGGGCTCAGCATCCGGCACAGGACGCTCGGCAGCCGCCGCGGCGCGAGATTTGGCTGAGGTGGTGACGCCGATGTCCGCCATTATGTCAGCACTATTGACATATTTTGGGTTGGTTGTTAACCTAGGGACGCGTTATCACGTTGGCAACTCGCCCGCCCAACCCGGCAACCCCTGCTCGCACGGGCGGTTGAGACCATACCGGGAGTCCCGGCTCGACGCAAAAGCGGCCCGACCTTGGCATCCCGCACGCTGGGTTCCTGAGGTGGCGCAAAGATCGGGCGGCTCCGCGAGGGAGAAATGCCATGGCCGTGCCTTTTGACCAACGTTCCGACGTCATCTGGTTCGATGGCAGGCTCATCCCAACGGCGGATTGCAAGATCAGCGTGCTGACGCATGGTTTGCACTATGGGAGCTGCGTGTTCGAGGGCGAACGCGCCTATGGCGGCGAAATTTTTGAGGGAACCGCCCACACCGAACGGCTCAAACGCTCCGCCAAAGTACTCGATTTTGAGATTCCCTATAGTGTCGCCGAGATCGACGCTGCCAAACGCCTCGTTCTGGAAAGAAACAACCAGAAGGAGGCCTATGTGCGGCCGATCGCTTGGCGCGGCTCGGAGGCTTTGGGTGTTTCGGCGCAGGCCAACAAAATCCATCTCGCCATCGCCACCTGGGAATGGCCGAGCTATTTCGATCCGGCGCAGCGGCTCAAGGGCATCCGCCTCGACCTCGCGGAGTACCGGCGCCCCGATCCCAGGACCGCGCCATGCCTCGCCAAGGCGGCGGGCCTCTACATGATCTGCACGATCTCCAAGCACCGCGCCGAGCAGCGTGGCTATGCCGACGCCATGATGCTCGACTGGCAGGGCCGGGTCGCCGAATGCACCGGCGCCAACATCTTCTTCATCAAAGATGGCAAGATCCACACTCCGATCGCCGACTGCTTTCTCGCCGGTATCACGCGAGCGACCGCAATGGCGATTGCAGGCCGGCACAATATCGAGGTCATCGAACGCCGCATCATGCCGGAAGAACTCAGCAGCTTCTCGGAATGCTTCATCACCGGCACCGCGGCCGAAATCACCGCCGTGTCCGAAATCGCTGAGTTGAAATTCACCCCGAGCCGCATCACGCAGACACTGATGAACGATTATACGGCGGAGGTGAAGCCCAAAGGCAAGGCGAAGGGCAAGGCCGAGGCCGCCTGACGCACGCGATGCGGCGCAACGGCGGTGCGCAACCTCGTCCCCACCGCGCTCGCTGCCCTGCTCGCGCTCACGCTATCCACAGTCGCGCGCGCCGATCCGTTCGAGACCGCGTTGAACGCGTTCAACGCCGCCGATTATGCGACGGCCTTTTCGATCTGGTGGCCATTGGCACGCGGCGGCGACCCGAAATCGGAAGCCTCGCTGGGATTCATGTATTATGCCGGCAAGGGCGTGCAGCGTGACGATCAGCGCGCGCTGTTCTGGTTTCGCCGCGCGGCAGACGCCGGTCAGCCAACCGCACAGTTTTACCTCGGAATGGAATATTTCTATGGACGCGGCGTGCCCCGCGATCTCGCGCAAGCCTATTCCTGGTGCGATATCGCACTGACCAACGGCTATTCCGAGAGTCTGTCCTGCCGCGACACAGTGGCGCGGCAAATGTCGTCCGACG
This sequence comes from Xanthobacteraceae bacterium, assembly GCA_036511795.1. GTDB lineage: Bacteria > Pseudomonadota > Alphaproteobacteria > Rhizobiales > Xanthobacteraceae > BOG-931. The sequence goes on along the minus strand of DATCBO010000066.1, from coordinate 42,999 downwards.
ACCGGCGCCGAGCCGCGCAATTGACAGTCGAATTTTTCCGCACCCACGAATTTCGCAATTAAACGGGGTTCAAAGAAATAAATTTTTCCCGATCAGAGGATCGCAGTTCCGGATCACGCCTGCTGGCCCCAATCGTCGGGGCTGAACCCCGCGCCGACAGAGATATCGCGTCAGCTCAGAAAAGATAGTCCGGCATTGCGCACCGCAGTTTGGAATCCTGAAAATCTGCCTTGAATCCGGTTCCGTTTTGGCGCACTCTTAATGTTAGTTTTCTTCTAATCCTCGCCACATCACCCCCAATACGGGTAGCCGGCCCCAAAACGTCGGCTGGATGCAAGGCGAGATCGGGGAAACGTCAAGGGAGGAAGGCAATGGCAGAAGATTGCCGGATTGCGCATGGCGGCGACGCGCATGCGCTCCACGATCATCCCGCAGCGAGCGATGGCCCGTTGTCGGAGATCGTACGGATCAAGGCGTCGCGCAGAAGCTTCATCAAAGGTGTTATCGCCTCGGGCGCGACCCTCGGTGCGACCGGTTATCTGTTCCGCGCCAGTTCGGCGCAGGCCAAAAGCGTGGGCGCCGTCGAAAGGCTGATCAGCCTGAACGTGAACGGGCAGACGCGGCGCGTTGATGTGCTGCCGTACGAAACGCTGGCCAACACGCTGCGGTATAAGCTTGGACTTACCGGCACCAAGTTGTCGTGCGACCGCGGCGAGTGCGGTGCCTGCACGGTAATCGCCGACGGCATTACGATCTATTCCTGCACGACGCTCACACACGCCGTAGCCGGAAAGAAGATTACGACGATCGAAGGCATTGCCAAGGGCGGTGAACTGCACCCCGTCCAGAAGGCCTTCATCGCGGAGATCGGTCCACAGTGCGGTTTCTGCACGCCGGGGCAGGTATTGTCTGCAGTCGCGTTGCTGCAGGTCAATCCCCACCCGACGATCGAAGAGGCGCGCCGAGCCATGTCCGGCAATCTGTGCCGGTGCGGTTCCTATAATCAGTATCTCGCTGGTGTGATGCGCGCGGCGAAGGGCGACTTCGCGTCGACGGGAGGCTCCAATGGCTGATTACAGACTTGTAGGCAAAAATTTCACCCCACCGGATATGATCGCCAAGGTCACCGGCACCGCCAAGTTTTCCGAGGACTTCCAAGCCGAAGGCATGCTGCATGCGAAGATGGTGCTGTCGCCCATGCCGCATGCGCGCGTACGCAACATCGACACCTCAGCCGCGCTGAAGATAAAGGGCGTCGTCGCCATCATCACGCCGGACGACGTGCCGCAGTTTCCGCCGCCGGTTGACCCGATCCTCTATCGCGAGCCGGTCTTTGCCGGCGCGCCGATCGCGGCAGTCGCGGCCGAATCGGAAGAGATCGCCGCAGCGGCCGTCGAGGCCATCAAGGTCGATCTGGAGCAACTCAATCACGTCGTCGATCCGCTCGATTCGCTCTATCCGGGCGGCGTCAACGCGTTCTCTGGCGGCAACGTCGCCAACGTCAAACTGCCGTTGCAGACGGTGAAGTGGACCGCCAAGGACTTCGCAGGTTTCGACCAAGGCAACATGCCTTTGGGCAAGCCGTCGGAGGAATGGCACTACGGCGATCTCGATGCCGGCTTCGCCAAGGCCAAGGTCATCATCGAACGCAGCTTCCAAACCGCGGGCACATCGCACCACACGATGGAAACCCGCTCCAACATGGCCTACTGGCAGAATGGCAAGTGCTATGTGCACGGCTCGATGCAGAGCCAGTCGTTCGTGCTGCCGCAGATCGCGCGCATGCTCGGCGTCAAACCCGCCGACGTGGTCTTCATCGCCGAATATTGCGGTGGCGGCTTCGGCTCCAAGGGTAACGCCTATCCGCTGGTGGTGATCTCCGGCCACCTGTCGAAGAAGGCCAATGGCCGGCCCGTCATGCTCCGCGTTTCGCGCGAGGAGGAATACGCCAACGGATCGGCCCGCGCCGGTTTCCAGGGCTGGGCAAAGATCGGCTTTGCCGAAGACGGCCGCATCACCGCCTTGGACATTTTCGTCGTCCAGGACAACGGCCCGAACATCGGCTTCTGGGATTTCCGCAATGCCGGTGAGACAGCGCAAGTTGTCTACCAGCCGGAAGCCATGCGCTGGCGCGGCACGGCGGTGCTGACCAACACGCCGCCGCGCGGTCCGCAACGCGGCCCGGGCGAAAACCAGACCGCCATGACGATCGAGCCGCTGCTCGACGAAGCCGCGCGCAAGCTCGGCGTCGATCGGCTGGAAATCCGCCGCATCAACGCGCCAGACAACGACGGCTTCGAAGGCGAAGACGCCAAGGGCAAGCTGACGAGCGCCTACCTGAAAGACGCACTCGTCAAGGGCGGCCAGTTGTTCGACTGGGAAGCCAAAAAGAAGCTTTCCGGTAAGCGCAACGGTAACAAAGTGATCGGCGTCGGCATCGGCAGCGCTTTCCATGCCGCCGGTTCGAACGGCTTCGATGGTCTCGTCCGCATCTTGCCGGACGGCAAACTCTACGTTCATAGCGGTGTCGGCAATCTCGGCACCTACTCGTACGCATCGACGTCGCGCGTGCCGGCCGAAGTGCTTGGCTACAAATGGGAGAACGTCGTCATCGTCCACGGTCGATCCGACAATCATCTGCCATGGATGATCGGCCAGTTCGGCTCGAACACCACCTACACCGCCTCGCGCGGCAACTACGTGGCGGCGGTCGATGCCAAGACCAAGCTGCTTGAGATCGGCGCAACCGTCATGGGCGGCGCTGCGACAGACTACGACCTCAAGGACGAAAGGGTCGTGCACAAGACCGACGCGTCGAAGTCGCTGAGCTTCGCCGACGCCGCCAAAAAGGCGATCGAACTCGGCGGCAAATATTCCGGCAAGGACTTGCCGCCGGACATCAACCCGCTGACCAAGGCTTCGGCCACGGCGCTGGCAGGCTCTGGCCTGATGGGTGTCGCCAAGGACAAGCTGCCGAAACGAGGGCTCGTGCCGGGGCTCGTCGCCGGCTTCTGCATGATCGAACTGGACCGCGAAACCGGCCAGTTCGAGATCATGGAATATCTCGGCGTCGCCGATTGCGGCACCGTGCTCCATCCCGAGGGTCTGCAGACGCAGATGCTTGGCGGCAGCATGATGGGCTTCGGTCTCGCGACCACCGAGCGCATCGTCTACGATCACCAGCTTGGGCTACCCGCCAACGTGCAGTTCGATCAGGCCAAGCCTAAGACCTATCTCGACATGCCGAAGAAGTTCAGCTGGTCGGCTGTCGATCGGCCCGACCGCGACAACCCCGTCGGCGTGAAGGGCATCGGCGAACCGATCATGGGGGCGGCGGCATCGGCGCTGATCAACGCCATCGCCGACGCACTCGGCGGCACTTACTTCCACCGCACGCCGGTGGTTCGCGACATGATCGTCAACGCGCTTGCCGATCGGCCGCAATCGTACAAGCCGCTGCAAGCAAACACGATGTAACCGGGAGCCCTGCCATGATGATCAAAGATGTCATTCCGGGCTTCGAACTCTACAGGCCCGCCACCATCGCCGATGCAATCGCATTGCTCGACGAGCACAAAGCCGACGTCTGGAAACTCGCCGGCGGCAACGACTCGCTGTCCTGGTTCAAGGACCGCATCAAGCGGCCCAAGGTCGTGATCGATCTCACCGGCATCACCGAGATGCAGGGCGTCAAGGAAACGCCGGACGGCATCGAGATCGGCACGCTCACCAAGATCAGCGAGATCGAAAAAGATCCGGTGATCAACAAGAGCTACAAACTCTTGGCGGAAGCCGCGTCCAAGGTGGCGAGCCCGCAGATCCGCAATACCGGCACCATCGGCGGCAACGTCTCCCAGGACGCGCGCTGCTGGTATTACCGTTCCGGCCTGCCCTGCTATCGGGCCGGCGGCAACACCTGCTTCTCCGATACGCCGGAGGGGCAGAACCGCGAGCACGCCATCTTCGACGCCAACCGCTGCGTGGCGGTGTCGCAATCCGACATGGCGCCGACGATGATCGCGCTCGACGCCAAGATGGTGATCCGCAATGCCAAGGGCGACCGCGTCGTGTCCGCCGAGGAATTCTTCGTCGGACCGAAGATCGACATCCGGCGGCTGACGCAGCTGCAGCCTGAAGATCTCCTAGTGGCGATCCGCATCCCGAAGGAATGGGCCGGCGCACGGTTCTATTTCGAGAAGGTGACCGATCGCGCCACCTGGGACTTCGCTCTGGTCAACGTCGCGGCGGCGGTGCAAACCGACGCCAGTGGCACGGTGTCCAACTCGCGCATCGCGGTCGGCGGCGTGGCGGCGACGCCGCGGCGCTGCGGCGTCGCCGAGCAGACCATCAAGGGCCAGAAGGTCGATCAGAGTCTCGCGGAACTGGCCGGCAAGTCGGAAACCCGCGGTGCACATCCGCTCAACTACAATGCCTTTAAGATCCCGCTGATGGCGAACCTCGTGATGCGCGCCGTGCGGGACGCGCAAGCCTGACGTTTGCGTCTGACGTGTCAGTCCGGCCCGGGATCGCGGCGCTCCGAATAAATTTCGGTTGGCCGCAGCCCGGGCTGGATGTTTCTCGGACCGCCAATCTGATCCCAAATTGATCCGAACCGATCGGGCATCGTCCGGGAATGTGCACGCCATTGAGCGGGCAGCACGGGAGTAACGCATGGCGGATTTCTCGGTCGGTATTGTCGGGCTCGATTCGTTGGGGTCGGCGCTCACGCGCCGCCTCGACGAACAGGGCATCGGCAACACGGTCACCGATCTCAACAGCCGGCTCCTGCAGGCGCACCTCGCAGACGGCGGCAGCGCGCCTGCGGGCTCGCCCTACGATCTGGCGCAGGTCTGCGACCTGATCCTGCTGGCGGAGACCGCCGATGCGACCGCGCGCGAGGCGGTGCTCGGGCCGGTCGGGCTGGTTCACGCGCTCCGCCCCGGCACCATCATCGTCGACCTGAGCGATACTTCGCCGCAATCGGGCCCGGCGCTGGCGCGCGCGCTCTACGCCAAGGGCGTGGCGTGGATCGAGGCAACGCCGGTCGGCACCCCCAAAGATGCGCGCGCCGGCAAGCTAACGCTGTTGACCGCCGGTCCGGCCGAAACGCTCGAAAGAGTCACCCCCGTCCTCTCGGCGTTCGCGGCGAAAATCCTTCGTCTCGGCGACCTCGGCACCGGTCCGCTCGCCAAGGCGCTGGCGTCGGCGTTGGGCGCCTTATCGATTGCCATCCATACGGAGATGCTCGTCGCCGCCAAGAAGGCGGGGCTCGACCCGGCTGGATTGCTTGGCGCGCTCGCCCTGCTCTCCCCCGTCGCGGCAAACGCCGCTGCAACAGCCGGCGCGCAAGTGCTCAGCGGCCGGTACGAAAGCAGCCAGTCAAGCAAACGGCTGCAGGAGGACATCGGCCGCGTGCTCGACGCGGCCGGCCAGGCGGCAGCGCCAATGCCGTTCCACGCGCTGTTGCAGGCCGGCGTGATCGCTGCCGGTCATTCGCCCCACGCGACCGGCAGCGCCTTGGACGTCGCACGTTGGATGGCCGATAATGCGGGAATAGAATTCGGGGCGACAACCTGAGAGAAAGAATGCGCCATGGCGCTTTTCCGCTATTCGCGATCGATCTATGGCGGCTCCGATCAACTGATCGGCGCCTCGTGGGATCTGCTGCCGTGGTTTGTCGGCGCCGCTCTCGCCTTCATCGTGGTGCATGCCGCCCTTAATGCGCTGGCCAAGCACCGCGCCAACCAATCGTGATGAACAACGAGCGCTGACATGGACCAGGTCGCTTCGAACAAACCGCAGCCCGCGGCGGGACAGGCGGAGCGGGTCATCCGCCACCCGGCACTCGACCGGCTCTATCATTGGCTGATGGCTAGCTGCGTCTTGATCCTCATGGCGACGGCATTCCTGCCGATCCTCGGCATTAAATTCGAATGGCTCGACATTCATTGGGTCACAGGCGTCGTACTCGCCGCCCTCATCGTCATTCACATCATCCGTGCACTGTTCTTTCAGGACTGGCGCAACATGTGGATCGGCCTCCGGGATCTGCGTGAGATGAGGCGTGACCTCGCTCGCCTGTTCGGCAGCCGCATAGAGCCGCCCAAACCCGGCAAATATGACGCATCGCAGAAGCTCTACCATCTCGGCGTCGCCGTCGTGGTCCTGTCGGTGGTATGCAGCGGCCTGTTGATGCTGCTCAAGATCGACACTCCGCTGTGGCGCCGCAATCCTTATCTATTCTCGGCCGACACCTGGGGCGTGATCTACGTGATCCACGGCATGGCCGCGATGACGATCGTCGCCATCGTGATCATCCATCTTTATTTCACGCTTATGCCGGACAGCTGGTACATGCTTCGCGCGATGGTGCGCGGCTGGATCAGCCGCGAGGAATACACAAAGCATTACGATGCCACGCGCTGGAAGGCGTGAAGAGGCAACCGCCAAGCACACCGCGCCGACTGCAAGACGAGGAGCCTTCATGGCATCGCCCGAACCGGACAAGCCGCAGAGCGTCGCCGCAGCGATCGACGCGATCGAGTCGACCTACGAACTGATGCTCGCCTACGCGGCGCAGGGCCGCCAAAGCGAAGAGGGCGATCCCCTTGGCGTGCGCGCGGCGCTGCAGCGTGCCGACGCTGCGCTCGACGTGTTGACGGCGGCCACGCCGGGTGACCTCGGCTCGCCCGGCGGCGCAGTCGCGCAAGCGACGGCCGACATGCTTGCGGTGCTCCGGCAGGATGTCGCAAAGGCGCGCGCCGCCATCCGTTTCGTATTGGCGCAGCGCACGCTCGGCTCGCAGATCATCGACAATCTCAACGCCTCGATTCACATCCGCGCGCTGCTCACAGACATATTTCTCCTGGACGAAGCGTTCGACGAAGCCGAGACGGCTTAGAGCGCCGCGCGGCGGCGTTACGCGCGCCAGAACGGCTTGCGCACTTCCCGATCGGCGTCGTAACGCGTTACCCGCATGTCCCGAAGGCATCTGTCGCAGAGCGCCGCCAGCTCGCGCCGGCTGCAAGCGCGGCGGCGCCATTCTTTGATCGCCCCGCGCCACTCGACGAACAGCCGACGTACCGATGTCCGATGGCCTGAAGGCGCATGGTACAGAGATTGAACATAAGCCATGACTTCTCTCCTGCAAACTTCGCTGAGAATAAGACCTTCCATGAAGCCGATGCTTCGGTTCAGGTCGTACTGACGTAAAGCGACGCGAGATCGGCGAGACTTGGCGAAGCTGCCAAGATCAGCAGCGCATCGGCGATCAGCACCGCCAGCAACAGGGCTACCGCGGTCAAAAGTTGCGGATCGGTAGAGGAGCTCTGCACGGGGCGACGCAACGGCAGTGCCGAAGATGTTGGATGGAATGACATTGATTCCTCCGCGAACGCGCGGGCTGCGCCGGCTCTCCGAGGACGACCATATTGTCTTCCAATACCCGGCGTTCGCGCCTCCCAAGAAGGCATCGACGTGGCGACCCGCCTTGGCGTGCTACAGGATTCCACCCTGATCGCCCGCCGCCTCACCTCGGCGCAATTCAAGCTTGTCGCCACGCCTGGCTATTTCGGCGAACACGGACGGCCGAGGTCGCTTGACGATCTCGCTAAACACAACTGCCTCGCCTTCACGTCGCGCGACACGCGGCTTACCAGAGATTGGCGCTTTTTGGTCGGCGGCGAGGAGACCAAGCTGACGCCGCGCGGCGCCATGAGCTTCAGCGACGGCGGCGCGCTATGCGAAGCGGCCTGCGCCGGCTACGGCCTGGCGCAGATGCACGATTACTATCTCGATCACGAGATCGCGCGCGGCAAGCTGGTGACCGTGCTCGACAAACTCAAGCCGCGCCCCGATCCGATCTGGCTGGTTTATCCACCGACCCGGCATCTGACGCCGAAAGTGCGCGCCTTCGTCGATTTTATGACCGCGCAGTTCCGCGCGGAGCCGTGATCGGCGCAATTGCTAATGTACCCACACTGGAATGATCTGCGCCGTCAAGCTCAGGGGCGCTTTGACAAAGCTCAATTACTTCGCGGCGTCGCTTCGCGGCGACGGCGTCACCCAGCGTTCCGACGCGGCGTCATCGGCGGACTTTGCCTCGACCCAGGCCGTGCCGCCGGCTGCTTCCACCTGCTTCCAGAACGGCGCGCGGGTCTTCAGATAGTCCATCAAGAATTCAGCCGCCGCGAACGCCGCCTGGCGATGGCTCGATGCGGTCGCCACCAGCACGATGTCCTCGCCGGGCAGGATGCGACCGTGGCGATGGATCACAAGCGCCGCCAATAGCGGCCAGCGCGCCTGAGCTTCCTCGACGTGGCGGGCGATCTCCATCTCAGCCATGCCGGGATAATGTTCCAGCGTCAGCGCCGCGATCGGGGCGCCGTTTTCATCGGCGCGGCAGATGCCGGTGAAGGTCACGACGGCGCCGATTCCCTTGCGTCCGCCGGTCAGCTTCTTCACTTCGCCGGCGACATCGATCGGCTCGCGCTGCAGACGGATGATCCCGCTCATCGCACGCTGGACCTCATCCACCCGTCATCGGCGGGAAGAACGCGATCTCGCCAGCGCCTGCGATACGCGAGTCGGCGCGGACGTGGCTTCGATCGATGGCGGCGCGGATTACTTTCGGGCTCTCAAATGCATGGGCGTATTCCTCGCCCCGGCCGGCGAGCCACGTTATCAACTCACCGACGGTCGTGACCCCAGCGGGCGGATCGACCTCTTCTTCCGCCTTGCCAACGCGTTCACGCACCCAGGCGAAATACAGAACCTTCAGACTCACTCGCTCTCCTCGGTCAAGTGACTGAACCCGGCCTGCAGATAATCCCAGCCGGTATAGAGCGTGAGCAGCGCCGACAGCCAAAGCAGTGTGATCCCGATCTTGGTCACGCCGGGCACGACAGCGTCGCCGGCTTCCCCGGCAATAAGAAATCCGACGGCAATGAGTTGCAGCGTAGTCTTCCACTTCGCAAGCCGGGTCACCGGCACGGATACGCGCAGCTCGGCCAGATACTCGCGCAGGCCGGAGACCAGAATCTCACGGCACAGGATGACGACGGCGGCGAACAACGCCCAGCCATGGATGGTGCTTTCGGCGGCCAGCATGAGCAGGCACGACGCGACCAGAAGCTTATCGGCGATCGGATCGAGCATGCGTCCGAGCGAGGATTGCTGACCCCAGGCGCGGGCCAGATAGCCGTCGAAAAAGTCTGAGATGGCGGCGACAATGAAGATCGCGAGGGCCACCCAACGCAACCACAGGCCGCCGTGCAGGATGTTCTGATAGAACATGCAGCCGACCACGATCGGCACGGCCACGATACGGCCATAGGTCAGGACGTTCGGCAGCGCAAGCGGATGCACGCGCAATGGGCCCGGCGTCGTGGTTGTGGTCGAGTTCATGAGCCTAACATAGCGTCGCGGTTTGCCAACCGACAGAGCTTTGCGGCGCCCCTCCTCTGCATCGGACCATTAGGTCGCACCATCGTGAAAGAACGCATAAATACGGCGCGCCGTCTCCGCACTGATACCATCGACCTGCATCAAATCCGTGACTGCGGCCCGTTCGATGGCTTTCAGCGTACCAAAATGGTGCAGTAGCGCACGCTTGCGGCTCGGACCGATGCCGGCGATCTCCTGCAGGCCCGCCTCGCGCAAATCACGCTTCCGCCGCGCCCGGTGCGATCCAATGGCGAAGCGGTGCGCCTCATCGCGCAACCGCTCGACAAAATAGAGGACCGGATCGCGCGGCGGCAGCTTGAATGAGTCGCGGCCGGGAAGGAAGAAAGTTTCGCGTCCGGCATCTCGATCCGGCCCCTTGGCGATGGCGACGAGCGGAACCTCGACCCCGAGTCCAGCCAGCGTTTCGCGCGCAGCCGAAAGCTGACCCTGCCCGCCGTCGATCAGCACCAGATCCGGCCACGGGGAATCGTCTTGCTCATCCGGCTCGATGCCCTCCTCCCGATCCGGCAACGCCGAACCGGGTTCCCCCTCAAGGGGCGAAACAGCGAGCGGCGCTTCCTCCTTCGCGTCTGCCCGGCGCGGGGCCTCCGCCAACAGCCGCTTGAAACGGCGCTCCAGCACCTCGCGCATCATGCCGAAGTCGTCCCCGGGCACGAGGTCAGCGGAACGGATATTGAATTTGCGATACTGGCTTTTGCGAAATCCCTCCCGGCCGGCGACGATCATGGCGCCGACCGCGTTCGAACCCTGGATGTGGCTGTTGTCGTACACCTCGATACGCCGCGGCGCCTGCGGCAGCCCGAAGGTTTCCGCAAGCTGGCGCAGCAGATTTTGCTGCGACGACGTCTCGGCGAGCTTGCGGCCGAGCGCTTCACGGGCGTTGGCAAGCGCGTGCTCGACCAAATCTTTCTTCTCGCCGCGCTGCGGCAGCAAAACCTCGACCTTGCGGCCGCTTTTGGTGGACAGCGCCTCGGCCAGCAGCGCGGCATCGTCGATAGCGTGCGAGATCAGGATGAGGCGCGGCGGCGGCCGGTCGTCATAAAACTGCGCGAGGAATGCGGACAGCACCTCGCCCGGCCCGTGCGAACGGTCGGCCTTCGGAAAATACGCGCGGTTGCCCCAGTTCTGCCCGGTGCGGAAGAAGAACACTTCGACGCAAAAAAAGCCGCCCTGCTGATGCACCGCAAAGACGTCCGCCTCCTCTACGCCGCGCGGATTAACACCCTGGTGCGATTGAATGGCGGACAACGCCGCGAGGCGATCCCGATAGACGGCGGCCCGCTCGAAATCGAGCGCGCCGGACGCCTTTTCCATTTCGCCGGCAAGCTCGTCCTTCACCGTCTTGCTGCGGCCGGACAGGAACGCGTTGGCTTCACGCACCAGCGCCGAATAATCCTCGAAATCGATCTCACGTGTACACGGCGCGGAGCAGCGCTTGATCTGGTAAAGCAGGCACGGTCGGGTGCGCGCCTCAAAAAACGGATCGCTGCATGAGCGCAGCAGGAACGCGCGCTGCAGCGCGTTGATGGTGCGGTTGACCGCCCAGACCGACGCGAATGGCCCGTAATATTGACCCGGCCGAGTGTGCGCGCCGCGATGCTTGAAGATTTGCGGCGCCCAGTGATCGGTGGTGATCAAGATATAGGGGAACGACTTGTCGTCGCGCAGCACGACGTTGAAGCGCGGCCGCAGCCGCTTGATCAGGTTCGCTTCCAGCAGCAGCGCTTCGGTTTCGGTGCGGGTGACGACGAATTCGAGCGTGCGGGTCGCGGCGATCATGCGCTCGATGCGGGTGTCGTGGCCGGTCGGGCGGCCGTAGGCGGTGACACGCTTTTTGATGTTCTTGGCTTTGCCGACATAGAGCACGTCGCCGCGGCCATCGATCATGCGGTAGACGCCGGGCCGCGACGGGGCGAGCTTGGTGGAACGCAAAATGGCGTCACGCCCGTCAGCCAGCGATCCAGCGACCGCGCTGGCGTCGTCTGGGGCCGCATCGAGCGCATCGGGCTCGGGCAGCGACTGCTCCTCGTCCTGCTCGGTGGCCTCCGCGGCCTGGACGGGCTCGTTTTCCGGTTCGAGGGGGTTTTTCGTAGCGCTCATGTTTGGCGGGCGGTGAAGCTCTCTCTGTCCGCACAAAACTATGCGCTGTCGCGACGACCGGCCAGGGTCGATCGACGGCCGCGATCGCGCCGCTCTCAGCGGCCCGCCTCAAAGGATTACCGGCAAATACAGACTTTCTTAACTTTAACAACTTGGAATTACTTAGTCATTTAATAACGCTTAACGTTTTGCTCACGATAAATCTTCCGCGGGGACGGCTGATTTCGATGCTTTACTGGCAGCCATCTTGCGTGCGCTGCGACATTATTGTGTGGAGGCCTGCCATGCGGACATTCCAAGGTGCGGCGCTTGCTGTAGCAGTCGGCGCTGCCCTGACGGTTGGCACGCCGGGCACGTCATCGGCGGCGGATTTTCCCGCTACGCCATATTACACGACACCGGAGCCGCTTTCCGCCTACAGCTGGGCCGGCCCCTATCTGGGCGCCACCGTCGGCTTTGAATGGGGCAGTGTCGACAACAGCCGGATCAACCCATCGGGTATCGCCGGCGGCATCGAGGCCGGTTACAACTTCCAGCGCGGCGCGTTCGTGTTCGGTGGCGAGACCGATCTTCAGCTATCAGGGGCGGACGACACGCTCTCACCCTTCGAGTTCTCAAATCCCTGGTTCGGCACCCTGCGCGGCCGGGCGGGCGTTACGTTCAATAACGTGCTGCTCTACGGGACGGCGGGTCTTGCTTATGGGGATCTTCGCGCCGACAGCGCGTTCCTGTCGGAGTCCCATACCAGCATCGGCTGGGTGGCGGGCGGCGGGGTCGAGGTCGGCTTGACCCCGCGCTGGTCGGCCAAGGCAGAATGGCTCTATCTCGACCTGTCCGATCGGACTTTCTCGGTCACCGGCACGTCTAATGGCCTTGCCGCAGACCTCTTGCGCATGGGCGTCAATTATCGTTTTTAGCGCCATCCGGGCTGCCTCATGCAGGCGATTCGGTTCCAAATCACCATTCAATCGCGCGACGATCCGGCAGGTTCCGCTGTGTAATCGCTGACAATTTTTAGTAATTAATTTACCATCCTGTCGTCCACATTAAGACATAATTAGTTACAAGTTGGTCGACCCAAAGTCTATTTCCGCCATAATCTCGCCCAGAATTAGAATGGCCGTGTGTCTTTTCTGCACTAGACGCAGGAGCGACCGCGAATACTATGCGCCTACTTTTATGGAGGTCCACAAATGAAAAGAGTTATTCTTGCGTGCGTCGGCGTCTTGGCGCTGAGCGGAGCGGCCGCGGCAGCCGACCTGCCTGTGGCGCCAGCCCCCTACTACAAGTCACCGGTCTACGCTCCGGCGTACAATTGGAGCGGGTTCTATCTTGGTATCAACGGCGGCGGCGGCTGGGGCCGTTCGACCTGGAGCACGACCAACAGCTTCGATACGTCCGGCGGCCTCGTTGGCGGCACCATTGGCTACAATTACCAGATGAACCAGGTCGTCCTCGGCGTTGAAGGCGACCTCGACTGGGCCAACATCAAGGGCAGCACGAGCCCCGGCTGCCCGGTGGCAAGCTGCACGACCGGTGACAACTGGCTGTCGACGGTGCGCGGCCGGTTGGGCTACGCGGCAGACCGCTTCATGCCGTACATTACCGGTGGCGCCGCGTTCGGCGACGTCAAGGCTTCGGGAACCGGGCTCGCCGGGACTGACACGACCAACGCCGGCTGGACGCTCGGCGGCGGCATCGAATTCGCCATTGCCGGTCACTGGACCGCGAAGGCCGAATATCTTTACGTCAACCTCGGCAACGTCTCCTGCGGCGCGGCCTGCGGTGCGGCGGTGGAGAACGTCAATTGGCACGCCAATATCGGCCGTGTCGGTCTGAACTATCGGTTCTGATTGTTCCTGTAATCCTCCCAAACTTAAGCCCCAGGGCTCGCGCCCTGGGGCTTTTTATTTGTCGCCAGCCGAAAGCAAAATCAGCAAAGCGGCATCAAGACTGTAGCGTCATTCGGGCTTGGTCGCCCCAAATGCCGGCACGCGCGCAGCAAAATTATCGAGCCACGCGACCAGCCGCGGATGTTCGGCTCGCCAGCTGCCGTTGAAACGGAAATCGCGGTAGCCGAGCGCACAGGCCAGTGTGATCTGTCCAACATTCGGCATCGGATCAATCGCCGGCGGCGCGGCTTCCAGTATTGCGAGCGATCGCGACACCTTGCCGGCTTGCAGCTCCAGCCATTTCGGCTCGTGCATGTCCGGCTTTCGGTAGCGGCCCTCGTAAACCGTCAGAATCGACGCATCGAGAATGCCGTCGCATAACGCCTCCAGGCGCAACGCGGCGAGCCGCTCTTTGCCGGCGGGCGGCACGATTTTGCCGCCACCGGCGCGCTCGTCGAGATACTCGAGAATAACGCGGGAATCATAGATCGCGCCGCCATCTTCAGGGATCAGCACGGGAATCTTACCGAGTGGATTCATCTTGCGCACCGTATCGCTTGGATCGGTGGTGTCAGCGCGCGCCATGGTGATCTCGTTGTCGAGGCCGAGCAGCATGGCTCCGATCCGCACCTTGCGAACGAACGGAGACGACGGCGAGAAACGCAAAATCATCATCGCAGCACCATTGTGGGAGGTAGCATTGTGGAAGGAAGATCAGACGCGATTCCGCTGAACGCGGAATTGGAAAATTAAACAGACGGCTTCACCATGCGCGAGTGGAGGGATGTTCGCAATATGCAGCTGTGCCGCGTCAAGACGCGGTGAATTCTCAATCCGAAAAGCGACATCAACCAGTGATGACGAGGTTGACCGCCTTGGGTCCTTTGCCCTTTTTATCGGGCTCGACGTCGAAACTGATTTGCTGACCTTCGGCCAGTGATTTCAGTCCGGCGCGTTCAACGGCAGTGATGTGCACAAATACGTCGCGACCACCATCGTCGGGCTTGATGAAACCATAGCCGCGCTCGCCATTGAAAAACTTGACTGTCCCCTGCATCGCCATCGAGCGACTCCTTCCCCGGTTGCTTCGCCACGCTCCCCCACGGCGCGGTGGCGCAGCTAGACATTCACACGGGCAAAGAGTCATCGGCCCGAGACGGCCGTCAGTCACTCCGCCGGCCCCCCACAGGAGGCGGAACGTCTAACCCAGCAACAGTCCCGGAACTCAGATTAGACTATTTTTAATCTGTGTAAAAGTGGGCAAACTACCGGCTAAGCCAGTCAATGCAGTGCCCGGACGGCCGCCCATCCCGAGCCAGAATGCGGCTCAGTGCCGGGAGCAAGATGTCCAAATCCTGCTCCAGCGTGAACGGCGGATTGACCACGATCAGGCCGGATCCAGCTAGACCGGCATCCTCGCGCTCCGCGCCAACTACGAGTTCGCAGCGCAAGATTTTGCTGACGCCAAGCCGCCCGAGACGCCGTGAAAGGCCGTCCGGCGCCTCGCGGGTCTTGATCGGATACCACAGCAGGAACGTCCCCGTGCTCCATTTGCGGTGCGCCACCGCCAATGCCTCAACCAAGCGGGTGAAATCCGCCCGTTCCTCGAACGGCGGGTCGATCAGAACGAGGCCGCGCCGCTCCTTGGGCGGCACGTAGGCTCCGATTGCGGTCCAGCCGTCGATCGCCAGCGCCTTGGCACGGTGGTCGCCGCGCAGCACGGCCGCCAGCGTGGCGAAAGATTTGGGCTCAAGCTCGCAGGCAATGAGCCGGTCTTGCGAGCGGAGCAGGTGCTGCACAATCAGCGGCGACCCCGGATAGACCCGCAAGCTGCCCCCGGTATTGCACGCCGCAACCGCCTCGACGTAGGGCGCCAGCAATTGCCGGCACGCTTCCGGCTGCTTGGCGATCTCGCTCCACAGCCGAGCGATGCCGTCGTGCCATTCGCAGCCGCGGCTCGCTTCGGTGGCAAGCAGGTCGTAGCGGCCGCCACCGGCGTGGCTGTCGATAATCCGAAACGCTGCCGGCTTCTGCCGCAAATGCGTCAACACACGCGCCAAAACCGCGTGCTTATGCACGTCGGCAAAATTGCCGGCATGAAAGGCGTGCTGGTAGTTCACAAAACCCGTACCGTGGCTGTGCGCGTCGTCCGGTCAACCCGTACCACCGCGTAGCGGCGGCATCAGGATATTGTCGTTGCGGCAACTGCGCTTGGCCACCTGAGGACAGGCACGGAATTTCAGATCTTTCGACAGACACAGGCGCACCTCGGTGAGGCGCCGCCGGTCGCACAATACCGCGACGTCGCCTTTAGCAAGGCCCGGGTTTGCTTTGATGAACGCCTCGTCCACGGCATCGGGCGTAACGCTGAGCGGCTTCTGCAGGTTGACATAATCGGCCGGAATCGTCACCGCGGAGCGTGCTTTCCGTATCGCCGCGAAATAGTCTCGTGCCGAAAGTCCCGAGCAGGTGCCGTGCTTGTCCCACTCGTTGTAGACGAGGCGCGGCGCCGGCATCAGATCGAGCATGGCGCCGACGATCCTGTGATCGAGGCGCGGTGCCGGCACCTGACAATTCTCTGGAAAACCGCGCTCGTATTGCGGCCATAACCCGTGCACCACGAACGAAAATGGCCGGGCGCCGCATTGCAGCGACGGTACACGCCCCCTGCCCCGCTCGGCCGCGGCCGCACAGAACGACGGCGACCAGGACAACGACAGGACATAAAAATCGAACTGCCCGGGCTCGCCTTCGCGCCGGCCCTGGCCCGACGCAAGTGCGACCGTCGCAGCCAACAGCGAAAAGCAGACTATCCCGCGAAGAACAATTCCAGCCATGACACCCCTCAGAATGCGCCCTTGCGAGGTTAGCAGGTCTGGCGCGGAAAAGATGGGGGCTTGGTTCCAAGCGACGACACCGTCGCCTCACCCCTACCTTTGCGGAGCGCCACCACAAAAACACACATAATTGCAACAGTGAGATTAGAGGGTTGGTATGGTTTTACCTGCACCATCGCCTGAGCATCGCGCCGTGTGAGGTCCATCGGCATGACCGTCCACCGCCTTTACAAGAACAAGCCATTCGAACCGGAAGCGATCATGATGATGACGCGGGCCTATTCGGACGTGTGCCGCAAACTCGGCTTGGACGAGGGTAACCGGCCCGAAGCCAACGCCGTCGCCAAGAAGGTGATCGAATTTGCCCAGCGCGGCGATCGCGATCCGGTGCGCCTTCGGGACCATGTGCTGCAGGCGCTCCGAGATTGATCGCCTCGGAGCGGCCCCGCCTTTGCCGCATTAATTTTACGCTGCGAGGGAACGTCTCGAACGGTGCAGACGCGATCGGTCGGCGCCAGCCGGCCGCCGCGATTGCCCATGAAGCCGGGTCTCGATGTCGTTTGGCCGGTTCGACGCAAGATTGCCGAATTTTAGCGGCTTGATCACGGGGTAGCGCTAGGCTTGCGGGGGGGACTTTTCGTGACACGCGCGTCGCGCATTGGGGGAAGCCAATGAGGATCGCCACACTGATATTCGCGGCCGCGGCCATCGCCCTACTGGCGGGAAGCGCCCAAGCGCAAAGTCCAGGCCAAGGCGCAGCCGGCGTAACGGGCGGCGGCTTTGGCGGGCACCGCGGACGCGGCAAATCACAGAAGGTTGCGACGCCGAAGCCGAAGGTCGACGAAAAGGGCTACAAGGCGGCGCTCGATCAGTTACCCAACAAGCAGTACGACGCGTGGCATGGCGTGCGTTAGCCGCACCAACCCCGAGCGCCGGTCTCAAGCGCCATTGGTGATCAAGGTTTCGCGGAGCGGCAGGCGGGATTGTACGCCCAATTGCGATCGAGCCCGACGACGCAGAAGTTGACCCCCCAGCCCATGCCGATCATGCCGGTGCCCGAGGCGATCGAATAATAGATCGGGTGCTCCGTGCGATCATTGATCAGCGCAGTGCCGCGGCAAAAGCGGCGCGGAATGGACTGCGCGGCCCGCGGCAGATACGCGGTTTCCCGCATGTCTTCGATGCCCACGATTTTCAAATCGGAATTCCAGAAGCGGGCTTCCTTGGTCCGAAAATTATTCATGATCTCATGGAGCGCCGGCGGATAGTCGCACGGCGGCATATTCCGGCTGTATTCCGGGCCCGACAACCAGAAATTCTTTTCAAACCAATTCGCCGCTTGCGCCGGCGTGTGTACAGCGACGCCGAGCGCCAAGACCAGCGCAGTGCAAGCAACGCGACCGAACATGACCCGTCCCTCGTCAGTAACGCAACCGTGCCGCGCCGCGGCCGAGCGGTCAAGATCGCTGGGCTTCATACACATAGAGTTGCCGGTCATCGTGACAATCCTGCCACGGCGCCCGGCTCTGCGGCGGTGTGGGTTACGAGGCTGACGACCGAGGAAAATATTCTCGCGGCCGCCGACAGACGGCAAGTTGGCATGGTGTCGAGCGCCTGCTCGATTTAGCCGCCACCCCGTGATCGGACCTTGTCCACAACGGCCGGCGCACTTTCGTTTCATAGCGGGAGTCTCTAAGCTTGCTTTGTTGCTCGATTGCGGTGGAGGGCGTTGCGATGCGTTGTGCGGTTGCGATGATGGCGGCTTTGATTGCGCTAGGCGCCGGCGGGACAGCCAATGCGGGCTTTTTCCACCACTATCCCTGGGTAAGGGGCAACGACACCGGCGGCATTATCCCCTACTCACCGGCGATCGAACGCGTTTACCGGGACATGGCGGCCGACCATTGCGCGCGCTGGGGACGCCTGTCGCACATCACCAGTGTCAACCGCCACTACGGCCAATATGTCAGCTTCGTCTGCATCGATAAGCCGTGGGTGATTCACTGACCGGGACAATACTCGTCCTGGTGTCCTTCAGCCGGCGTCAGTCATCCAGTCCCCAATGACCGCCTGAACCAGCGCAAGCGCGGCGACTGCGGCGGTGTCAGCGCGCAGGATGCGTGGTCCAAGCGCGAGCCGCACCACGTTCGGCAACCTCAGCAGCGACGCGCGCTCATCGGTAGCAAAGCCGCCCTCCGGGCCGATCAGGACCGCAAGCGACGCAGGCCGCGGCACCTTCGCAAGGGCCAGAACAGGATCCGCTACCTCGGCATCTTCATCGCAGAAGATCAGATATCGCTTCGGATCAAATCCGCCGAGGATCCGCGTCAGGGCATCCGGCTCGGCAATGTCGGGCAACGTGAGAATGCCGCATTGTTCGGCCGCCTCGATGGCGTTCGCCCGCATGCGCGCCGTGTTGACGCGTGCGATCTGGCCATGACGGGTGAGTACCGGCTGCAGCCGCGATACGCCCATCTCGACCGCCTTCTGCACCATGTAGTCGAGCCGCGCGGATTTGAGCGGCGCGAACAGATAATGCAGGTCGCCGGCTGCAGTCTGTGGCCGTGTCTGCGCACCGATCCGAAGAACGGCGCCGCGCTTTTCGGCCGTAATCGCCGCTTGCCACTCGCCGTCGCGGCCATTGAAGACCAGGACGCCGGCGCCCGATTTGAGCCGCATCACCGCGGTCAGGTAGTGCGCCTGCGATGGGTCGAGCGGCACGATGGCCGCTTCGTCCAGCGGCGCATCGACGTAAAGGCGTGGCGTGCGAAAGTCGTAATCCGGCATGGGCGTAGGCATAGCGTGGGCGGGCGGGTTTCGTTAATTTCGCCTTAACCTGCTTGCAGGCAAGACGCCAGGAGGTCCTCACGCACGCGAGCGTGGGCGCCGAAAACGGCCTTGTTTTCGGTATTTTGCCCCTGTGTCGCCGAATTCGACGCGCTTATGATGGGGTGGAAGCGGGCTATCGACATGGTGCTTTTTTGGGGAACGGGAAAGGACGCTATATGAAGCCGGGCATCGCAAAGCTGGGTCTCGCAGCGGCGCTGACATTGGCATTCAGCGCCGGTGAGATCGCAACCGCCTCCGCACAGGCTCCGCAGGCGCCACCTGGCGCCTCGCCATGCAATGGCTTTCTGCCTTTACGCAATGAGGCGCAAAAAAGGGGAATGGCGATCGGAATGGCGGAAAAACAGCATGCCGACCGCAAGCAGGTGTGCAAGCTCGTGATGGCTTTCTCGGCCGCCGAGGAGAAGGCGCTGAAATTCCTCCAGGCCAATATGGTGTGGTGCGGTGTTCCACAGCAGGCGATAACCTCAGCGAAGGAAGCCCATCTCAAGACGGTGAAGTTTCGCGAGGCCGCCTGCGCACCGGCGCCGGAACCGCATCTGCCTACTCTGAGCGACGCGATCGGTACGCCGACGCTCGATACCGCTAAGAACACCAAGGCCAATACCGGAACCTTCAACACGCTCACCGGCAATCCGCTGGACAAATGAGCGGCGCGGCCGGCTCGGTTGCCGACTCGACCGGCAATTGGGTCGATACGCTCGCGCCGGGGTGGTTGCGGCCGTATCTGCGGCTGGCGCGGCTCGATCGTCCGATCGGTTCCTGGCTCCTGCTCATTCCATGCTGGTGGTCGTCCGCGCTCGCCGCCGTCGCCGCTCATGCGCGAGCGCCAAGTCTGGTCCACATCGTGTTGTTCTTCGTCGGCGCATTCGCCATGCGCGGCGCCGGCTGTACCTGGAACGACATCGTCGATCGCAATCTCGATGCCGCGGTCGAGCGCACGCGCTCGCGACCGATCCCCTCCGGCCAGGTCAGCCTCCTTCAGGCGGCCCTGTTTCTGGTGCTGCTGGCGCTGATCGGATTGGCCGTGCTGATGTCCTTCAACGGTTTCACCATCGCGCTGGGCATTGCGTCGCTCGCAATCGTCGCCGTCTACCCGTTCATGAAACGCATCACCTACTGGCCGCAGATCGTGCTTGGACTGGCGTTTTCGTGGGGTGCGTTGATGGGCTGGGCCGCGGCCTTCGGCAGCCTCGCGCTTGCCCCGCTCCTGCTCTATGCCGGATCGATCGCCTGGGTGGTCGGCTACGATACGATCTACGCCCATCAGGATCGCGAGGACGACGCGCTAATCGGCATCAAATCGACCGCGCTCTTGTTTGGCGAACGCACCAAGCCGATGCTGTTTGTGTTCTATGCGCTCGCTGTCATCCTGCTCGGCGCCGCCGGCTTCGACGCCGGCGGCGGCATCATCTTCGCGCTCGGGCTTTGCGCCTTCGCCGCCCACCTCATGTGGCAGATCGTCCGACTTGACATCGCCAATCCGGACAACTGCCTCGCGGTGTTCAAAACGGACCGCGACGCCGGCCTGATCCTGTTCGCTGCGCTATTGCTCGACGCCGCGCTGCGCCAAGTGTCTTAAGGGTCGTACGTGTCTTAAGGTTCGTACGTGTCTTAAGGGTCGTCCGTGTCTTAAGGGTCGTGCGTGTCTTGAGTTTCGCGAAATCCAGCGCATCCCACAATAAACATTGCTGGAATCGGAATATTCACCCACGCTGTGGGTCTCACCCGTGCCGTTTCGGACCATTAATCCGAACGGCCGCTACGTCTGCCCATCCAGGCATCTCAACTGCACACGTGAGGCGATGCGAACATGGCCAATGCTTGCACGAGCGGCATCGACACCGGTTTTGCCGCGCTCGGATATTTCAAGGTCGCCATTCTCGGAATTGTGCAGGGCATCACTGAACTGATGCCGATCTCGTCGACGGCGCATATGCGTCTGGTGCCGGCAGCGCTGGGCTGGCAGGATCCGGGATCGGCGTTCTCGGCCTCGATGCAACTTGCCGCGCTCGCCGCGGTGGTCAGCTATTTCTGGACCGACGTGCGCGACGTGACGGTGAATGCCATCGCCGCCACGGCGCGCCGCGACTTTCGCGACCGCTATTTCCAGTTCGCGGTGTGGCTCGTCGTCGCTACGATCCCGATCGGCATTGCGGGTCTGGCGCTGGCCAAAGTCCTCAACACCTGCAATTCGCCGCTGCGCGCCATCAGCGTGATCGGCTGGTCGTGCATGGCGATGGCGGCGCTGCTTGCCGTCGCCGAGCTTGCGGCGCGGCACCGGCGCACCATCGAACAGGCCACCATGCTCGATGCGCTGTTGATCGGCATCGCGCAGGTCGGCGCGCTAATTCCCGGCGTCTCGCGTTCCGGCTCGACATTGACCGCGGCCTTGATGCTCGGTTTCAAGCGCGACGAGGCGGCGCGCCTGTCTTTTCTTCTTGGTCTGCCGGCGATCGCATTGGCGGGGCTCAAGGAGCTGTGGGAACTCCATAAAGCTCACATCGACGCTCACGCGTGGTCGGTCTTGCTTGTCGGCATCGTGGTCGCATCGGTCTCTGCGTTTTTCGCCATCTGGGGGCTGATGCGCATCTTGGAAAATTTCTCGAGCTGGCCGTTCGTCGCCTATCGGTTTCTGCTCGGTGCCGTCATCCTCGGCGGCATCGCATTGGGATGGTTTGCGTGACGCCGGCTGCGGCGTGCCCGCATGACAGCCCGCCGGGCAGTGCGCCGGACCGGTCTTGTCGGTTGGCCGGAATGAGGGCAGGATAAGCGCAAAGCTAAGGGTGCCGCCAGGCCTGCGATTCGGCGCAGGAAGCACCCGGTCGCTGGAAGCAATAAATAAGCGAATTCACCCGTAGGGAGCCATCTATGAAATCAACACTCTTGCTGAGCGTGACCACGGCGGTCGCGGCGGTTCTGGGTCAGGCACCGGTCGCACACGCCGCCCAGGCGACCGCAATCGCGGGGCAAGTGACCTCGAAGGCGGAAGGCGCCATGGAGGGCGTGGTCGTTACCGCGCACAAGGACGGATCGATTGTCTCAGTGAGCGTGATCACCGACCCCAAGGGGCATTACGCATTTCCGGAAAACCGGCTGGACCCCGGCCACTACTCGCTGGCGATCCGCGCCGTCGGGTACGATCTTGCCGCACCGGCCACCGCTACCGTGGGCGGCGAACAGACTGCGAGTGTCGACCTCAAGCTTGAGCCGACCAAGAATCTGCCCGGCCAGCTCACCGACGCCGAATGGCTGATGAGTTTTCCCGGCACCGACGATCAGAAGGCCGCGCTGCTTAATTGCACGAGCTGCCACACGCTCGAGCGTGTCGCGCTTTCGACGCATAACGCCGACGAGTGGATGCATGTCGTCCAGCGCATGATGGGCTACGGTGCCGTCAGCCAGCCGGTCAAGCCGCAGCCGATGCTTGACAGATCGCGCGCTGGCACGCCGGAACAGTACAGCAAGCTCGCGGAATACCTCGCCACCGTCAATCTGAGCGCCTCCGACAAATGGTCGTATCCGCTCAAGACGCTGCCGCGTCCCACTGGCGATTCCACCCATGCCATCGTCACCGAGTACACCCTGCCGCGGCCGACGATCGAGCCGCATGACATCCTCCAGGATAAGGACGGCAACGTCTGGTACACGGATTTCGGCGAGCAGTTCATCTCCAAATTCGATCCGAAGACGCTCAAGCTGACCGAATACCCGATCAAGCTGTTCAAGCCGGATGCCCCGACGGGCCTGCTCAGCATCGCCTTCGACAAGGAAGGAATGATCTGGTTCGACACGATGTATCAGGGTTCGCTGGGCGTACTCGATCCAAAGACCGGCGAGATCAAATATTATCCGGTTCCGGCAAAGTGGAACGACAATCGCGTACAGCTCAACTTCGTCGGCCTGCGCCACGAGGTCGACAACAGAGTATGGACCAAAGACGTCGGCACAGGCTTCGTCTACCGGCTCGACTTGAAAAGCGGGGACTGGCAGCGCTTCCATCCGACAGACTCGCTGCCGGATGCGGCGCATCACCACTACGGCATCTATCAGGTGATTTCCGACGCCCAGAACAATCTGTGGCTGGCTGAATTCAGCGAAGGCTATCTCGGCAAGATCGACGCCAAAACGCTGAAGGTGACGTGGTACACGCCGCCGACGCCGCATTCGCGGCTCCGCCGTATGGAGATCGACAAGGACGGCAACATCGTCGTGACTGAATATCGCGGCAACAAGGTTGCGGTGTTCAATCCGACGACGGAAAAGTTCACCGAATATGCGTTGCCGCCCTACACCTATCCGTACCGCGCCAACTTCGACAAGAACGGCGATATCTGGGCGTCTACCATGAGCACCGACCGCGTAGTGCGGCTCGATCCGAAGACCGGTCAGACCAATCAGTACCTGACGCCGTCGGACACCAACATGCGAACGGTTTGGGTCGACAACACGACCAGCCCGGTGAGCTTCTGGGTCGGCAGCAACCACGACCACGCGCTGGTGAAGGTCGAGCCCCTCGACTGACGCGCTCGTCCGCTCATCATTGCAGTAAGGTCTAAAACAGTCCCTCCCCCTTGCGGGGAGGGATTTTTTTATCCGCGGGCCTGCCATTCAGTGCTTCGGATTGAAGTCCTGGTTGGGAAACGCCGTCGCGTCGGGCGTCTTGATCACCACGTAGGGATGATCGGCCGCCACGTGGCAGGCGTTGCAGCCTGCGGTCAGCTGGGCGTAGGCCGTGGCGAATTGCTGCGGATTCTGCGCCTTGATGGCCGCATCAGCGGCATCCATCGGTTGGCTGAGCGCCGCTGTTACGAGTTCCCCCACCGGCAGTCCGCGAAACTTGGGCTGCGCCTTGACGATGCTGGCGAATGACTGGCGAATGACAATCATCGCGTATTGCGCCAGGGGCCAATTCTGCGCCTTACCTGCCAGGCCAAGTTTGGCGTGACGCGGCTGGATCAGCGTGTTCATCATATCGCCGAGCGTCATGGCGTAGGGCGTAGCAGGTGCTGATGCTGCGCCCTGCGCCGGCGCTGACTGCGCGAGCGCCGAACCGGCAGCCGGCGCGGCCAGGAGCAACGCCACTAAGCCGCGAAACGCGCGAGGTGTGATCATGAAACCAATCCCGGACTTGAATGATGCGGACGCAAGACGCGCGCTCACTGCTTCTGCAGGAAACAGTCGACCTCGATCGGATCCTTCATGTCGCCCGCTGTGTGCGGATGGCGCATGACATTGGCCTGCTTGTAGCCATCCTTGGCGCACGAAATCTGGACGTCGTCCGGATTGACGTCCTGGCCGAAGCCCGGAATTTTGTAGAGACCCAATAAGTCCGTCGCCGTCACCAGTGCGCCGCCCTTGAGTTCTGCGGTGACCTTGGCGTCGTCGATCCCGGGCCCGCCGACAATCCGCACGAAACCGAAAAACGACGGCCCGTCGGCGCCGCCGTTGAGGTCCTCGTCGGTCATGTCAACGCCGCCGGCATGCGCAACGAGTGGAGCGGCAAGCGCTATGGCGAGAATGACGGCGGATCGGAGCCAAGTCATGCCAATGTTCCCAAGCGTTTCGTCCCCGACGTCGCCCCCATCCTGCCGCATGCAGCTACGGCAGGACCGAGTGCGTTCGCTTTTGTCGAGGATAGGCGAGCACGCGCGGCCAAGACAAGGGACACGATTGCGCCAAGCTAGCATCGCGGCACGCGCGGCTGTTGCGAAAGTGCATTGGCGCCTTCAGCTTCCGGCGCTCGACAACCGTCCGTGTTGGACTAAGCTCTCGTCAAAATAACTCGCGAGGGCGGCAAGAAGGGGAGGACTCATGACGAGCCCAATATCGACGAGCGCCGTCTTCTGGACGATATGGCTCTTCGTACATTTGATTCTGGCGCTCGGGCTTCTGGGAGCGTTGACTCACCAGGCGATGGCCACCGCGTTTCCCGCGCGCCAAGCGGTCGGCGGAATCGTGACTCGGTTCCGTGCCGTCTCTGCGCCAGGCTATGCCACAGCGGTGTGCGTTCTGTACGTGCTGGTCTTCCTGGTCGGATCGTTCATCTACACCAGCTACCGCGTCAACATCCGCATCCCGCTCGAGCAGGGCCATTATTTCAAGACGGGCGGCTTCTTCGACTTCAAGGAGCATGTCTCTACGCTCGGTCTCGTGCTGCTGCCGGCCTACTGGTACTTCTGGAAAAACGCTCAGAACCCCGAATACGACAACGCGCGCAAAGGCGTGACGTTGGTGCTGGCCATCATGGTCTGGTTCCTCTTCATCGTCGGCCACGTCCTCAACAACGCCAGGGGATTCGGATCATGAGCACCGTCACAACCAACTCGGCAAGGGCCCCCACTTCCGCGAGCGGAGCGTCCTTGGCAGCCTCGCGCAAGTTCAAGGTCTTCGCCACGACGTTTTCCATCACCGGCCCGGTCGCTTACTGCCTCTGCGTGTATTTTAACTGGCCGGTCTTTACCTATTTTCCGGCGATCGGCCGCTTCGCGTGGGGCGTGTCGAGCGTGCAGTCCGGTACCGGTCCCAACATGCTCTGGTATGGCTGGACCCTGACGACCATTCTGATCGCGGGCGGCCTCGGCATCATCGCCATGATGTTGCCGGAGCGCGTGACCAACAAAATCCCGCTGTTCCTGGTCTGGCTGATCCCGATCCTGGCGATCCCGTACGTGATCTATTCGCTGATGTTCTGGTGGCGGCTCGCCATGCGCGAATGAGGCAGCGAGATGGCGCTGTCGAAACTTGATCTGATGCTGGTCGCTGTTGCGGCGGCCGGCCTGATCTGGGTCGAGCACAATCATCGCGTTGTCATCGGACCACTGGCCGCCGCCGAGCCTTCGGCGGCGCCAGCCGCTGCGGTATGCCCCAAGACCGACGACGCGCCCTACAGCGCGGAGTGCATCAAATTTATCGGCGGCGGCGTGGCGCCGGTCATGGTGTCGGCCGGCGCCGTGGACGCCAATTCGCCCTGCCCACCCGGCAATGAGGGTGCGCCTGACGGTGACACCTGTATTCGCAATCCATCAGTCGGGTACGCGCACGCTGGTCACTACTGAACGCCCGCGGCTTGCAGATACTGCAAGTCGACAAAACGCGCGGCCTGTGGCAACGGCGCTTTGAGCAGCCCCGCCTCTGCCATCATCGCGATCACCTGCTGCAATCCCTTCACATCAATCTCGCCGCGCTTGGGCAGCACATCGCGGCCGGGTTCGTTGAACAAGTCGAGCGTCTGGCCGGCGATCGCATCCGAGCAGCCGATGGTCGCCACAATAACCGCAACGACCTCGCTCCGGTTGGCGGGGTCGCGGATGAAACGGAACGCGTCCGCCATGGCGCGGACATAACGCACCAAGGCCTCGCGATGCGCCTGCGCCCACGACCGCCGCGCCGCCGTGACCGTATAGAGGAAGTCAGGCACCACCTCGTCGGAACGCCCAAGCAGTGAATAGCCCTGCGCGAGCGCCTGCAAATCCTGCGGCTGGCCGAGCACCGTCGCATCGCAATCGCTGTGCAGCAAACAGTAAAAGCGCTGCGGCGTCCCCTCCTCGGTCTTCACAGCGAAGCTGCCGCGCTCCAATCCATGTTTCGCCAGCAGACGGCGCATGGAGAGCGTGATCGTGCCCTGCTCGTCCGCCAGCCCGATGAGTTTTCCTTTCAGGTCCGCGTAGGATCTGATGTTGGGCTTCGCCACCAGACTATAAATCGCGCTTCTGAACTCCGCATTGATCGCAACCGCATCCGCGCCCTTCATCGCGGCGCGGATCAGAAACGGCGTGGCGATATGGGTGACGTCGATCCAGCCTTTGTTGAGGCCGTCGAAAACCATCTTGTCGGAGCCGCCGGGCACCGGGATGATGACCTGTACGTTCAGGCCTTCGCGCCGGAACAAGCCCTCGCGCTGCGCCACGGAGATCGGCAGCGAATAGATACTGTGGGCCGAAGACCAGTCCTGGCCATAGCGCAGAGTCAGCGGCTGCGCCGCGGCGCTATGCGCGATGCACGCCGCCATCAACAAGGCGCTGAGCCGCGCCGCCGGGAACCACCACAACCGCTTATTCATCGCTCCGATCCACACCGCCCGGCCCAACCGTAGCGCGGTTGGCGTGTCGGCGAAATCAGGTGCGGTATCCACAACAGGGTCTGCCGCACCGCGCTTTCATGCCACCCCGCGTTGTGTTTAGATTGCAACTTATGGCAACCCCCGCGCGTACCCGCGTGCTTGGCGGCGCGAACCGTGCCGGCGTCGCGCGCGCGGCGGCATGGGCGCCCGAATGGCGTGCGCTGTTTTCGGCTGCGCTGGCGCGGGAAATCGACGGACGCCGGTTTTTCATGTGGATCCCGGTCGCCGCCATGGGGGGCGTGGCGCTCAATCTGGCGGCCGATCGCGAGCCAGTCTTGTGGCTGCCGGCGCTACTCGCGGCGCTGTGCGCGGCGCTGGCCTGGGTTTCCCGGGCGCGTCCGCTCACGCTCGGCATCTGGGTCGGCCTTGCGGCCTTGTGCGCCGGCTTCCTGTCGATGGGCTTGCGCACTGCCCGCCTCGGCACGCCGGTGCTCGATCACGTCCACACCGTCCGATTGCAGGGCTTCGTCGAGGAAGTCGACATCAGGCCGACAGGCGCCCGATTCATCGTCAACGTTGTCGACGCCGGCAGACTGCCGGCGCGTCTTGCACCACAACGCGTGCGCGTCACGACTCGCAAGATGCCCGAGTTCGCGGCCGGCGATTACGTGGCATTCACGGCCCGGCTCTGGCCGCCGCCGCGGGCCGTTGCGCCTGGCGGTTACGATTTCGCCCGCGACGCTTATTTCGCCGGCATCGGCGCGGTTGGCACCACGTTCAGCACTGTCAGTATTCTGCCGCCGCCCCGCGACGCGCCGTGGCGTCAACGCTTCTTCGCCGCGATCGACCGGGCCCGCAATCGGCTCGCCGTGCGTGTCGACACCATCATCGGCGGCGACGAGGGCGCCATCGCCGCCGCCATGGTCACCGGCAAGCGCGATTTTTTGTCGAACGACGCCAAGGACCTCATTCGCCAGGCCGGCATTTTCCACATCATCACCATTTCCGGCCTGCAGATGACGCTCGTCGCCGGCATCTTCTTCCTGGTGGCGCGGCGGCTGTTCGCGCTCTCGCCCACACTTGCGCTCAACTACCCGATCAAAAAATGGGCGGCAGTCGTCGCCATGGCGGGCTCGCTGCTTTACGACATCGCCACCGGCTCGCGCGTCGGCACCGAGCGGGCACTGATCATGACGCTGATCGTGCTCGGCGCCGTTATTCTCGATCGCCGCGCGCTCTCCATGCGGAACCTTGCGCTCGCGGTGCTGGCGATCGTTGCGCTCGAGCCCGACGCCATCATGGGTGTCAGCTTTCAGCTTTCCTTCGCCGCCGTGGCAGCCCTCATTGCCGTCATGGAGATGCGGCTTGCCCAGCGCGACCGCCACCCCGATCCATTCCTGCCTGCGCACGGCCGCCCGCCCCGCCGCAGCGCGCTTTTGGTCCATGCCGTCGACAAGCCGTTCCATCTCCTGCTGGCCACGTTGTGCGCCACCAGCGCCACCGCGTCGTTCATGGCCTATCACTTTCACGACCTCAGCCCCTATGTTCTGATCGGCAACCCCCTGACGCTGGCCATCATCGAATGTTTCGCCGTGCCCGGTGCGCTCTTGGGCACCGCGCTCTATCCACTCGGGCTCGACGCGCCGGTCTGGCTCTATGTCGGCCTCGGCATCAAATTCGTCATCTGGGTGGCGCGCTTCATCGCCGCCGCGCCAGGCTCGACGCTGCATGTGCGCGCTTTCGCGCCTGCCGCGCTGCCGTTCCTGAGCCTTGCGGTCATCAGCGCCGTGGTGTGGCGAAGCTGGCTGTTTCGCGCCAGTGCCCTGCCGCTCGCCGCGCTCGGTATCGTCGCGGCCCTTAACGGCCCGCGCTATGATGTTATCGTTGCGCCGTCGGGCGACCTCGTTGCGGTGCGCGGTGCAGACGGGCGTCTCAGCATCATCGGCAAGCATTTCAACGCCTTCGCCGCAGAACAATGGCTCGCCGCCGACGGTGACGATCGCGATCCGGCGGCGGCCCGTGACCCGCATCCGCGCTGTGACCGCGATGGCTGTCTCGCGGCTTTACCGGAGAGCCGTCTTCTCAGCGTGGTCACGGCCCCGCCGGCCTACGAGGAAGACTGCTTGCGCGCGACCATCCTGGTCAGCGCCCTGCCCGCACCGGCGCGTTGTCCCGCGCGGGTGTTTGATGAACAAAAACTCGCGCAGACCGGCGCCGTCGGCCTCACCTGGGACGGTGTGCAGTACACCATCGCTACCGACCGATCGATCCTGGAAGACCGCCCATGGTCGCCCGCGCCCGCGCCTGCTCCGGAACAGCGCACGAACCCGCCCGCGGCTGAGCGAACGCCAGGTGCCGACCCGGCCGATCCCTCAGATCCGTAAATGGCGCTCAGTTTCTGGCGATAATTTCGCGCTCGTCGCGATGCATGACAGGCGCCTGCCCGAGCGCGCCCGGCCGCCGCCGCAACATCCGGCTCGGCCGCCGCCGCGCGATGGCATTGCGGCGACGCCGACGCCATGTCGGGGCCTGCACCCGCAGATGGGCGCCGACCCGCGCGAACGGCTCCCGCAGCGAACCGTCGGTTTCCGCGACCAAGAGCGGCAATCCGAGCACACGGCCCCATGACTGCCACTCGGCGACAATGTCGTCGCACTCGGTTGCCGAGAATAACGGTAGCGACAGGGCAGGATCGCGATGTTCGAGCACGATCGCGATACTGCTTGGCGCGGCCTCGGCATCGGCAAAAGCCATCCGTATCGCGACACCTCGGAAGGCCGCGACCGGAAGATTGAGCGCCATGCGCACGCCGCGCACCGAACGGCGCAGCACCACCCGCTCGCGATGCAGATCGACGACGCGCAAACGCTCGTCAGCCGCTTCATCGGTGGCGGTAAACCGCACGGGCAAGGAGAAGGGGTCGAGCCGCCGCGAGGACCCCATCGCGTTTCCGCGATGGGGCTGCTCAGCGCGACCCGACCCGGCAGCGAATCTGCCGGCTTCCATTTGACGCCTCGAAACTCGTAACTCCCCCCGGACTGTTGCCGCCCGGTTGCCGCAACAATGCCAGAGCGCCGTCGCAATCGGCTTAAAAATGCTGGTTAAGAGCTCGTATTCCGGCACGCGAAAAGACCGCATGATTGACAAGCGGTTGCCGAAGGCCGGAAAAATCGCCGAAATGCCGCCTGCCGCCGTCGGGGGCCGTTGAACCCGGCACCACGGAGGCTCATGTTCGTACCTCTGTGGCTATCCCGCCATCCATCGAAGTTCATTTTCATATGTCCTCACTGCTCGACCAATCCGCGCTGTCTGATCTTGCCGAACGCCTCGTCGCCGCCGCCAAGCGCTCCGGCGCCGACGCAGCAGACGCCATCGCTGTTCGCGGCGTCTCCCTGTCCGTCGAGGTGCGCGAAGGCGCGGTCGAGGAATCGCAGCGCTCCGAGGGCGACGACGTCGGCTTGCGGGTGCTGGTCGGCCACAGGCAAGCCGTGGTTTCGACCAACGACACCCGGGTCGATGGCCTCGACGGCTTGGCTGAACGGGCGGTGGCGATGGCACGCGCCGCACCCGAAGATCGTTTCGCCGGACTCGCCGACGCGGCGCTTCTGGCACACGACTTTCCGACGCTCGACCTGCTCGATCCCGACATGGCGACGGTCGATATCCTGGAGAAGCGTGCGCGGGAGGCCGAGGCGGCGGCACTTGCTGTGCCCGGCGTAACCAAATCCAGCGGCGCGTCGGCTTCAAGCGGCATCGGCGGCATGGTACTGGTCACGAGCCACGGCTTTCGCGGCGCGACGATCTCTTCAAGCCACTCGGTGGCGATGTCGGCGATCGCCGGTGACGGCACCGGCATGGAAACAGACTACGATTACTCGTCGGCGCTGCATGCGTCCGATTTGGAAAGCGCCCAGAAGATCGGGCGCAGCGCCGGGGAGCGCGCGGTCAAGCGACTCAATCCACGGAAGGTGACGACGCGTCGCGTCCCGGTGGTGTTCGATCGGCGCATCGCCGGGTCGCTGGTGAGCCATCTCACCAGCGCCGCCAACGGCGGCGCTATCGCCCGCAAGAGCAGCTTTTTGCGCGAAAAGCGCGGCGCTCAAATATTCTCGCCCGGCATCGATATCATTGACGATCCGCTGCGCCGGCGCGGCTTGCGTTCACGGCCGTTCGACGCCGAGGGTGTCGCCGGCGGCGTCCTCAAGATCGTCGATGACGGCGTGCTGAAGACTTGGCTGCTCGACTGCGCTACCGCCCGCGAGCTCGGTCTGCAAACCACCGGCCATGCGCACCGCGGCGTATCGTCGACGCCCTCGCCGGGCCCAACCAATCTGCACTTGCGGGCCGGCAAGCAGACACCGCAGCAGCTCATCGGCGACATCGCCGACGGCTTTTTCGTCACCGACCTGATCGGCATGGGCGTCAGTCTGGTGACCGGCGATTATAGCCGCGGCGCCTCGGGCTTCTGGATCGAGAACGGCGAGCTGACCTATCCGGTGAGCGAGGTGACGATCGCCGGGCATCTGTCGGAAATTTTCAAAAGCCTCACGCCGGCGGATGACCTCGTGTTCCGCTATGGCACCAATGCGCCGACCGTGCGTGTGGAGGGTCTTACCGTTGCCGGCCAATGAGGCGATGGAGACTGCTCGCCGCGCCGAAGGTTTGGCCGCAGGCGTGCGCGAGGCCGGCGCGCTGGCGCTGTCGATGTTTGGCACGCCGCTCAAGCAATGGACCAAGGGCGGCTCATCACCGGTCAGCGAAGCCGACATCGCGGTCGACCGTTTGCTGCACGAGCGGCTGACGGCCATCGACCCTGCGATTGCCTGGTTATCGGAAGAGAGCGCCGACGATCCTGCACGGCTCACGGCACGCCTGGTTTGGATCGTCGATCCGATCGACGGCACGCGCGGCTATATCGCGGGCATGCCCGACTGGACCGTATCGGTGGCGCTCGTCGAGAACGGACGGCCGATTGCGGCCTGCCTCTTTGCCCCGGTGACCGGCGAGTTCTTCATGGCGTTGGCCGGGCAAGGGGCCACCCGCAATGGTGACGCGATCCGCGCGACCGCGGGCGCGGACCTTGCCGACATCCGAATCGCCGGGCCGAAGAATTTTCTCGAGCGCGTGTCCAAGATCGCTCCAGCCTTTACTGTGATACCGCGGGTGCATTCGCTGGCACTGCGGCTGGCGCGCGTCGCCGACGGCTCAATCGACGCCACTGTCGCGGGAGGCAACAGTCACGACTGGGACCTTGCCGCGGCCGATCTTTTGGTGCACGAAGCCGGCGGTGCGCTGACGCCGTTGGGCGGCGGACCGTTGACTTATAATCGCGCTGTGCCTCGGCACGGGATGCTGGTCGCCGCCGGGCAGGACCGGCAGGCTTCACTGCTCAATCTGTTAAACGACCCGCGTCTTGCAACGTCCTGAATCGTCGTATCGGCGCGATCGGAACTTCGAAGCTCATGGCGAATACGAACCCGGAAGCAAAGCCGGCGCAGCAGTTGCTCCACCTCGTGTTCGGCGGCGAGTTGGCGAGCGTGTCCGGCCACGAATTCAAGGATTTGGCCAATATCGACGTTGTCGGAATCTACCCGAATTATGCGACCGCTTACGCGGCCTGGAAGGCCAAAGCGCAGGGCAGCGTCGACAACGCGCAGATGCGCTATTTCATCGTGCATTTGCATCGCCTGCTCGATCCCACGAGCGGGCCGCCGCAGCCCTGAGCCGCTTCCTAATTCGGATCGCGTCCGGAATTTGGCAGACGGACCGCCTCGGCCGTGGCAGACTGTGCACGGGATCGCGCCGTTGGCGCCCCGTGGGCGCGGTGGGGTTGGAGCGCCGATGCGTTGTGTTGGGGAGAATTGAGTTTGCCGGATCGTCTGCCGATCGTGCTGCGGCTCTATCAAGCCGCAACGCGCAGCGCGACGCCTTTGGCGCCGCGGCTGTTGGCGCGGCGGCTTGAGCGCGGCAAAGAGCACGCGACGCGGCTCGGCGAGCGACGCGGCGAAGCGAGCCTCGCGCGACCGCCCGGCCCGCTGATCTGGATGCACTGCGCCAGCGTCGGTGAAATGCTCGCGGTGGTGCCGCTGGTCGAACGCATCCGGGCGCAGGATTTTGCCGTCCTCGTCACGTCCGGCACCGTCACCTCGGCTTCGCTCGCCGAGCAACGCCTGCCCAAAGGCGCCATGCATCAGTTCGTGCCGCTCGATGCGCCGAAATTCGTGACGCGATTTCTCAGTCACTGGCGCCCCGATCTGGCGCTGTTCGTGGAATCCGATCTCTGGCCCAACCTCATCCTGGCCTGCGCCGAGCGCAAAATCCCGCTCGTACTGGTGAATGGCCGCCTGTCTGAGCGCTCGTTCGGCCGATGGCGGCTCATCCCGGGCGCGATTGCGGCGATCCTCAATCGCTTCGATCTCTGCCTCGCTCAATCCGCGGCCAACGCAGAGCGATTTTCCCGGCTCGGCGCGCCGCGTATTTCCTCGACCGGCAATCTCAAGCTCGACGTGCCGCCGCCACCTGTCGATCGGCCAACATTGCATCGCTTCAATGCGCTGATCGGACTACGCGATGTGGTCGCCGCCGCATCGACCCATCAGGGTGAGGAAGCCATGATGATCGCGGCGCACAGGCAACTGCGTGCCAAGAATCCAAACCTGCTGACCGTCATCGCGCCACGCCATCCGGGCCGCGGGCAGAGCATTGCGGAAATCGCGAGCGCCGCTGGACATTCGGTCGGCTTACGCTCGCGCGGCGATCTGCCGAAGCGCGACATCGATATCTACATCGCCGATACGATGGGTGAACTCGGCCTCGTCTATAGCGCCGCGCCGATCGTGTTCATGGGCGGCTCGCTGGTCAGCCACGGCGGCCAGAATCCGATCGAGGCGGTCCGGCTGGGCGCCGCCGTACTGCATGGTCCCCACGTCTGGAATTTCGCGGAAATTTACGCAACGCTCGACGAGGCTCACGGCGCCGAAACGGTAGCGGACGAAGCCGCGCTGACTGCCCGCCTCGGTGACTGGCTCGCCAACCCGAAAGCGCGCACCGCGACCGCCAATGCGGCGGCACAGACCGTCGAAAAGCTCGGCGGCGCGCTTGAACGCACGCTCGCCGCCCTCGATCCATATCTGATGCAGCTACGGCTCGAGCAGCGGGCGTCATAGTCGCGCGCCGCGCTATTCCAAATAGATTTGGCGCTTACGAATTTTGATGGGATCATGCGCTGATGCGCGCACCGTCATTCTGGTGGAAGCCTGGCCGCGGCGCCTTGTTGAGCCCGCTCGCCGGATTTTACGGAGCGGCGGCATGGCTGCGGCTGCAAAGGCGCGGGCGCGGCGCCGGCATTCCGGTCATCTGTCTGGGCAACCTGACGGTCGGCGGGGCGGGCAAGACGCCGGCCGCGCTGACGGTCGCGCGCTTCCTGCTCGCCGCTCATCGGCGACCGTTTTTTCTGAGCCGCGGTTACGGCGGGCGGCTCGCCGGTCCGGTGACAGTCAACCCGAAAAATCACAGCGCCGCCGATGTCGGCGACGAGCCGCTCTTGCTGGCGCGGCTTGCTCCCACCATTGTGGCGCGCGACCGGGTCGCCGGCGCGGAGGCCGCCCGTTTCGGCGGCGCCGGCGTCATTGTGATGGATGACGGCTTTCAAAATCCGTCGCTACAGAAAGACCTTTCGATTTTGCTCATCGACAATCGGCGCGGCATCGGCAATGGCCGAATCATTCCGGCCGGCCCTTTGCGGGCGCCGCTTGAGGCGCAGCTTGCGCGCGCGCAGGCGCTCGTGACTGTCGGAACGAGCGATGGCGCCGCCGCTGTCGAACAGGCAGCCCGCCGGCGCCGCCTGCCGATCTTTCACGGCCGCATCGAGCCCGACCGGCAAACCCTCGCCGCGCTCACCGGACGCAAAGTTCTGGCATTCGCCGGCATCGCCGATCCGGAGAAATTCTTCGCAACACTTGATGAGGCCGGCGTCGTCATCGCCGCCCGGCGGGAGTTCCCGGATCATCATCAATATACCGCCGCCGAGGCGCGCGGTCTGTTGGCGCGCGCAGACGCAGAGAACCTGCTGTTGCTCACAACCGAGAAGGACCATGTGCGGCTGCATGGCGACCGGCAGCTCGAGGCGCTCGCCGAGCGCGCCAGCGCCTTGCCGGTGCGGCTCGTAATCGACGAGGATGAAGGGTTCAGGCAGATGCTGCTGACGGCCGCGCAGCGCGACACTGGCGGCCGCTAACGGCGTTCTATTTCTTGTGCGGATAGGTCGCGGCGTGGCGCTGCAAAACCGCTTCCGGGGAGATGTACGCCTCCTGCAGATCGACGCTCCAGTAGCGCAGTTCCTCGAGCGGAATTTCCGCGCCAGTCACTGCGCAGCGGACGAACACACCTGGTCGAACGACGCGAAAATCGCCATCGAGATATTTGACCTCGGCCTCACCGGGCAGAGGAGCCGGACGATCGGTGCGATTGAGCAAATGCATTCTCCTCTGGCGGCCTGCCCGCACGGCGCGCAACGGCGGTCCAACATAATAGTCCGCGCGCCGCAACGAAACCCTCTTACTTTTGATCGCACCGGCGCTGCGCCGCGCCCGCACGGCGTGCTATGGTTTGCAGGGGCAGCCCCGAATGATGCGGCAGTCATGGGCATGCGGGCTTATCTAGGTGCGTTAGCGGGCGCGATGCTGTGTGCCACAGCCTGCGCCGCGGCAGAAAACATCTCTATCCATGACGGCAACCTGACGCTGCGCGCGCAGCTTTACCGGCCGCACGGACCGGGACCATTTCCGGCCGTGGTGGCGCTGCACGATTGCGGCGGCATCGATCGGCCCTCCGCCCGCACCACACAGCTCTACGGGGAATGGGCGACGCTTCTGTCGGAAAAGGGTTTCGTCGTCGTTTTTCCGGATTCCTTTGCCTCACGCGGACTGGGCCCGCAATGCCGCGTCCGCCAGACCAAGGTGCGGGCATCGCGCGAACGCGTCGCCGACGCTAACGCGGCGCGGCGCTGGCTGGCGAGCCAGCCATTCGTGCAGGCGAATCATATTTCGCTGCTCGGCTGGTCGAGCGGTGCCATCGCCGCGCTGTGGGCCGTGCGCCCGAATGCGCAACCGCGCGACAGCAGCGCTGACTTTCGCTCGGCGGTGGCATTCTATCCGGGCTGCCAGCGGTTGCGTCGCACGGCGTGGAGCGCGCGCGTTCCGACCTTGATATTGATCGGCAGTGCCGACGACTGGACGCTGGCGTCGACCTGCCAGCAAATGGTCGCCGGCGCCCACGGGCGGAGCGCGCGCGCCGAGATCGTGGTCTATCCGGGCGCGCATCACGAATTCGACCGCGCCAACACGCCGCTGCGGCTGCGCACGGGACTGGCGCGCACCGCCGACCCCGGCGGCCGGGCGCATCGCGGCACCAACCCCGCGGCACGCGCCGACGCGCTTAAACGCGTACCGCAATGGCTGGAGCGCTGAGGCGTTCGCTTGGCAGCCCGCGCTACCACATGTGGACGCGCTGGTCCGGCGGAAGGTAATATTTGTCGCCGGGTTTGACGCCGAACGCGGTGTACCACTCATCCTGATTACGGGTAATGCCGATCACCCGGAATTTGTCAGGCGTGTGGACGTCGGAAAGAATCTGCTGACGCACCGCGCCGTCCTGCTCCTTGCTGCGATCGCCCTGCGCCAACGCCAAAAAGAACCGCTGATCGCCGGTATAGCCGTCGAGCACCGGCGCCGGCTTGCCGCCGAGCGACAAGTGGTATGCCTTCAGCGCAATCGCGTCGCCGGCGTTGTCGGCGATGTTCTCGCCCATGGTCAGCGCGCCGTTGACGTGTAATCCGGGCAGCGGTTCGAAGGCATCGTACTGTGCGCCAAGCGTCTTCGCCTTGGCATCGAAGGCTTGGCGGTCGGCCGACGTCCACCAATTGTCGAGCGAGCCATCGGGACCGAATTTCGAGCCCTGGTCGTCAAAACTGTGGCTGATCTCGTGGCCGATCACAGCGCCGATTGCGCCGTAATTGACGGCGTCGTCGGCGTTCGGATCAAAGAACGGCGGCTGCAAGAATGCCGCCGGAAAGAGCAATGCGTTGGCTTGAATGTTATTGGCCGCGTTCACCGTCTGCGGGCCATAAGGCCACTCGGTCCTGTCAACCGGCTTGTCGAGCCGCACCAGCTTGCGACGCCAGACAAAGACATAGCCGCGTTCGACATTGCCGAGTAAATCGCCGCGCTTGACCACGTAACTCGAATAATCGCGCCAATGGGCCGGATAGCCGATCTGCACCGACATATGATGCAGCTTGTCGAGGGCCTTGTCACGCGTAGCCGGCGTCATCCAAGTCAAAGTCCGGATGTCCGCGTCATAGGTCTTGATCAGGTTGTTGACCAGCGCAACGATCTTGGCCTGGGCTTCGGGAGGAAAATATTTGGCGACGTAGAGCTTGCCGAGAGCAAATCCCATCCGGCCGCCGAGAAAGTAGACTCCTCGGGTCGTGCGAGGGAGTTGCTGAGTACTTCCGGAGAGCACCGTTCCAAAGAACGCGAAGCTGGCGTCATCGAACGCCTTCGGCAGATAATCCGCCTCGGCGTCGAGGTAGTGCACAGTAAGGTAGTCGCGCCATACAGCGACCGGGGTTTCGGCGAAAATCTTCGCGATCTTCGGGAACGCGCTAAGCTGCGCCACGATCACTTGACGCTCGCCGCGCGGGCCTGTCTGCGAAATGCCGAGCGCCTTGCTGTACGAGTCCCATGGAAACTGCGGCGCCAGCGCCTTCAACTGGGCAAACGACATCGGATTATAGACTTTATCGACGTCGCGGCTTTCAGCGTCTGACCACTGCGCCTGAGCCAGCTTGTATTCGAGGTCGTAAACCGCGGCAGCGCGCTTGTCGGCGTCGCCGAAGCCGGCGAGCGTGAACATCTGCGCCAGATGTTTCTTGTAGGCCTCTCGTACGGTCGCCAGCGCCTTGTCGTCCTTGAGGTAATAGTCGCGATTCATAGGCAGCCCCGCTTGGCCGGCCATCACGACGTAGCGATTGGAGTCCTTGGGATCGGTATCTATGTCGAGCCCCAGAGGACTGCTCAGACCGAGATCCGGGCGCCCCATCGCGGTGGCCACGTCGTCCGGCGTTTTCAGCCCGGCGATAAAATCGAGGCCCGGCTTGGCCGGCGCGAGGCCCGCCGCGCCAATGGCTTTTTGATCGACGAAAGCGTCGTAAAGATCGCGCAGCTTTTTTTCGTCGGCACTCAGACTGTCATAGGGTTTGGCGGCGAGCGCAGCGACGATGCCCTTAAGATTATTTTCCGTGCGGATTTCGATGCTATCCAACACGCCGGTGCTGTCGCGGTCCGGCGGAATGACGGCGTCTTTGTACCAGGTCCCGTTGACGTACATGTAAAAGTCGTCGCCGGGCTTGACGCTCTTGTCCATCGCCGACAGGTCGATGCCCCAACTGCCGTATTTCAGCGCGGTGTCGCTCGGACCGGCAGACCCCGGAGCGCCGCAGCACAGCAGCACCACTGCCGCAAGCATCGCAACGCCTGCCTGCGGCATTTGACGGCGCAACTGAATCCTCTGCATTGTTTCCCCTTCCCGTCTTTTCCAGGCGCACTTTCGTGCGCGCAGCACGTAACACGGTTTGGTTCAAAACAAAGCGAGCCAATCTTCGCAACGATCCAATCGCGACCTTATGACGCCAGATTTCAACGGGCCGGAGACGCATGCTCGCATGATTTTTCGGCGAAAAGTTCCCGGCAGGGAACCGCACGACATCATGCCCCGCACGGCGATTTTCCGCCCTGCCCAACGCGCCGTTTCGCGGTATGCTCCAACCAGGGAGGGCGCGCACATGACAACGAGTCCGGATTCGGCACGCTTCGATTACATCGTGATTGGCGCCGGCTCGGCGGGCTGCGTCCTTGCCAACCGGCTGACCGCATCGGGACGCCACCGCGTGCTGCTGCTGGAAGCCGGCGGCCATGACAACCACATGTGGATCCACATTCCGCTCGGCTTCGCCAAGCTGTTCAACAACGCCAAGGTCAACTGGCTCTACAAGAGCGAGCCCGAGCCGGAGCTCAACAACCGCCAGGTGATCCAGCCGCGCGGCAAGGTGCTGGGTGGGTCAAGTTCGATCAATGGCCTGCTCTATATCCGCGGACAAAAGGAGGATTTCGACCATTGGCGTCAGCTCGGCAACACCGGCTGGGCATTCGGCGACGTGCTACCCTATTTCCGCCGCGCCGAGGACCAGGAGCGCGGCGAAGACGAACTGCACGGCGTTGGCGGTCCGCTCACCGTGTCCAACGTTTGCGAGCCGCATCCGCTATGCGAAGCGTTCCTCACTGCGGCCGAACAGGCCGGCATCCCGCGCAATGACGACTTTAACGGGCCGCAGCAGGAAGGCGCCGGCTATTTTCAGCTCACGGCGAAGAACGGCCGTCGCTGGTCCACCGCGGCCGGCTATCTCAAGCAGGCGCGCCAGCGGCCTAATTTGGCGCTAACGACCGACGCGCTGGCGACACGTATCCTATTCGACGGGCGGCGTGCGATCGGCGTCGAATATCGCAAGGGTGCGACCACACATACCGCCTACGCCGACGGCGAGGTCATCCTCGCTGGTGGCGCTTTCAATTCGCCGCAGCTCCTGCAGCTCTCCGGCCTGGGCCCGGCGAAGATTTTGCGCGACCTCGGTATCGCCGTGGTTGCCGACATGCCGGGTGTCGGCGCCGACCTGCAGGACCATTTGCAGGTCCGCATTCAATTGCGCTGCACCGAGCCGATCACCGCCAACGACGTGCTCAACGACTGGCGCCACCGCTGCGGCGCCGGCCTGCGCTACATCCTGCAGCGCAAGGGGCTGTTGAGCATTGGCGCCGGCTACGCAGGCGCCTTTTTGAAGACGCGGCCGGAACTGGCAAGCCCCGACGTGCAGTTCCATTTCCTTATTTTCTCGACCGAGACAGCAGGCGCGAACGTACACCCGTTCTCCGGCTTCATGGCATCGGTCTGTCAGTTGCGCCCGGAGAGCCGCGGCTTCGTCCGCATCAAATCGAGCGATCCCGCCATGGCGCCGGCAATCCAGCTCCGCTACCTGACAAGCCGCAGCGACTGCGACACCATCGTTGCCGGTTTCAAGAAACTGCGCGCGGTGATGAACGAGCCGGTGATGCGGCGCTACATCGCCGAGGAGCGCATGCCCGGGCCGGCTTGTGTCAGCGATGCCGATATCCTCGCCTATGCACGGGCGACTGGCACCACGGTCTACCACCCGACCTCGACCTGCCGCATGGGCTCCGACCCGAACGCCGTGGTCGACGAACGGCTGCGCGTACGCGGCTTCGACGGGCTGCGCGTCATCGACGCGTCAATCATGCCCACGGTCGTGTCCGGCAACACCAACGCCGCCACCGTGATGATCGGCGAGAAGGGCGCGGACATGGTGTTGGAGGATGCGGGAGCGGGAGTCCCGCTGGCAGCGTCGGCGTAGTCTTCCCGGCAACGCGCCGCATTGCTAGTCTGATTGTCCAAGCACGACCAGTAAAACGATCGACCTTTGCCTTTGCCACGGAGCTTTCGCCTATGTCGATGACCCCGCCGTCGCCACCACCGCAGGCGCAGACAACGCTACCGGTAGTGTCAAATACACAACTCGCGCTTGCCGTTTACATCCTCTATCTCGCGTCCTACGTCGTCGGGATCACGGCGCTGGTCGGCGTCATCATCGCCCATGTTCAGATCGGCAGCACGGCCGATCCGATGCTGCGCTCACACTACCAATGGCAAATACGGACGTTCTGGATCGGCCTTTTGTATTTCGTC
This sequence comes from Xanthobacteraceae bacterium, assembly GCA_036511795.1. Taxonomy (GTDB): domain Bacteria; phylum Pseudomonadota; class Alphaproteobacteria; order Rhizobiales; family Xanthobacteraceae; genus BOG-931. The sequence continues at coordinate 1,981 of DATCBO010000066.1, read as the reverse complement.
ATCGGCGTGGTGTTGTGCTTCATCCTGGTCGGCATCCTCGTCCTGTTGTTCTGGTTTATCTGGACGATCGTGCGCACGATCAAGGGTTTGCTCGCTCTCAACGAGAACCAGTCGATCGCCAATCCGACGTCATGGCTGTTTGGATAAGACTAGCGGCTTTCTTGGCTCACCACCGCGTCATGGCCGGACTTGTTCCGGCCATGAACGCGCAAGTTATTCAATAATGGCGGGAGTTCTGTGAGTTCCGACCCTATCGGCGACCCTACTTTGGATAGTATTGGATTGATTAGATACGGCAGTAGACCGGCCCGGGCAATTCTGCTAGGAATAGGCCAACTTGAACTGCGCGTGATGCGCCTCATGAGTGAGGTTGCGTCATGGCTAGCAGCCTGTCGGACTGGGGCTTCGATTTGCGCGAGGCGCCGTCAATTCTGTCGCAAATCGTAGGGTAAGTCCCGACATGAATCATGATGTCGGCGAACTTTGTGTTGGGCGCGCTGCCTTGCCAGTTCGGCGACACGCGCCAGCAGCGCCGCTCAGCCGGCGCCGAGCGCGAACATCCTCTTCATGTTCCAGGCCATTGTAACGAGGCTCCACTCACCGCGGACGTTGTCGAGCCCGCGCAGCAGGAACTGGCGAAATCCCATCACGGATTTGATGATTCCGAACACCGGTTCCGGGGTCTGTTTGCGCAGGGCGTATTGTTGTTTGCCGTTTGGCGTCCGCAGACGGTACGCCATGGCCTCGATGGGCGTCGGGTTTTTCGGCGCCGGCGGCGCAGCGGCGAACCGCTCGCGCAGGGACTGATGATGCGGCTGCCGGCCGAGCGCAATCAGCGGCTCGATATTGGCGACCGCACAGAGCGTCACATTGGCCTCGCTGAAATAACCATTGTCGGCCAGCAGCGTTTCGGGTCGGCCGAGGTCTGCCGGCAGGGCATCGATCTTGCCAAGCATCGGCGCAACCTGCTGCTTGTCATTGGGTGCCTGAACCACCTCCACGGCGATCACCAGAAGGCTTTCCACCGCCACCACCGCCTGTGCGTTGTAGCACTGATCATACCCGCCGCCCGCCACCGGCATGATGCGCGAGTCTTCGTCGGTCAGGTTGATCTGATCGTTTGGCTGCGGACCTTCGACCGGCGGCGCGGGCGGCTTGCCCCGGAGCTTCTTGCCGGTGGCCTCGGTCTTCGCCTCCCGCGCCGCCAGCTTGGCGCGATGCTCGGCCGCCTCCCGCTCGAAACGCTCCTTGGCGCGCGCTTCAATCTTGGCGCGGGCTTCGGCAAGCTTCGCCAAACGTTCCTCCCGCCGCGCCAACTCATCGGGGATCGACATGCCGTCCGCAACATCGGCCTGATCCGCGGCTTCCGCCCGCGCCATCAGGTCGGACACTTCGGCCTTCAGTTGCTCCTCGATCTTGCCCGCGTGCTCATAGGACAACGCGCTGTGCCGGCTGGCATTAGCGTGGATCTTGGTGCCATCCAGCGCTACCGTGCCCACCTTGAGCATGCCCATCTCGCGCGCCAGCTCCAGCACCCGCACAAACAGCCCCTCGATCTCCTTGAGAAAGCGCCGACGAAACGTCGCGATCGTGTCGTGGTCGGGATGCTCGTTCGCCGTGATGAACCGGAACGCCACCGAATCATAGGTCGCGCGCTCCAGCTTGCGGCTCGAAAACAACCCCGTCGCATAGCCGTACACCAGAACGCCCAACAACAGCGCCGGATGATAGGACGCCGAACCAGAACCGCGATAGCTCCGAACCATCGCCGACAGGTCCAGACCGTCGATCACCTCAACAACAAACCGGGCCAAATGCTTCTCAGGAAGCCATTCGTCCACCGACGGCGGCAAAAGAAATCCGGTCTCGCGGTCGATCGCGCGGAAATTGCTCATCAATGCAGTGTCCAGGCCGTGGAGAATCAATTCCACAATGATAGTCTATGCCACGCACAAACCGTTAAGTCCGACAAGCTGCTAGG
>DATCBO010000065.1:0-19652 GCA_036511795.1 Xanthobacteraceae bacterium | reverse complement strand
CTGGTCGAACAGCCAACCGCCGCTCCGGTGCGTGCCGCCCTGTTGTGCCAATGCCATGATGCAGTGTCCCGGCCGCACCGAATTTCCGCGCCAGGAACTAGCGCCCACGCCCGCGCGCCGCCAGCCCCGCGATCGCATGATAGGGCCTGAATGGAACCTGCGACAAACAGCCCGATGGGAGGCTAATCTGACCCGCGTCGCCAAATTCTTCCGAACCGGCCTGATCTCGCCCAAATTTGCCTTAAAACCAATGATTTGCAGTATGCTAGAGTCACGTTGGCCGCCGACTCAAGCTTGCTTCGAGCGGCGGCATCTATTATCGGGGGCGGGCGGTGGCAATCGGCGGCTGCCGGCATCCGATACAAGCAAACACCAAGCAGGCTGTTGGGGACAAACACCTCATGGCAAATGTTGTCGTGGTCGGCTCCCAGTGGGGTGACGAAGGCAAAGGCAAGATCGTCGATTGGCTGTCCGAGCAGGCCGATATCGTGGTCCGCTTTCAGGGCGGCCATAATGCCGGCCACACGCTGGTCATCAACGGCGTCACCTATAAGCTGTCGCTCTTGCCTTCGGGCGTGGTGCGGCCCGGGAAATTGTCGGTCATCGGCAACGGCGTCGTGCTCGATCCGCAGGCCCTGCTCAATGAGATCGCCACGCTGAAGAAGCAGGGCGTCGCGGTCAGTCCCGACAATCTGCGCATTGCCGAGAACGTGACGCTGATTCTGCCGCTGCACCGCGAGCTGGATGCCATCCGCGAAGAATCGGCGAGCGCGGCTTTGCGCATCGGCACGACACGGCGCGGCATCGGCCCGGCCTACGAGGACAAGGTAGGCCGCCGCGCGATCCGGCTGATGGATCTTGCCGACGGCGCGACGCTCGAGCGCAAGATCGAACGCCTGCTCACCCATCATAACGCGCTGCGCAAAGGCCTCGGGATCGATCCGATCGACCCGCTGCAGGTGCGCAAGGAACTCGATGCCGTCGCGCCCGCCGTGTTGCCGTTTATGGATTCAGTGTGGTCGATGCTCGATCAGCATCGCCGCGACGGCAAGCGCATTCTGTTCGAAGGCGCGCAGGGCGCGCTGCTTGACGTCGATCATGGCACCTACCCGTTCGTCACTTCGTCCAACACGGTGGCCGCGCAGGCGGCGACCGGATCAGGGCTCGGTCCCGGCGCGATCGGTTACGTGCTCGGCATTTGCAAGGCCTACACGACGCGCGTCGGCGAGGGCCCGTTCCCGACCGAGCAGACAAACGAGATCGGCCGCACGCTCGGCGAGCGCGGCCGGGAATTCGGCGTCGTCACCGGCCGGCCGCGGCGCTGCGGCTGGTTCGACGCGGTGCTGGTCCGCCAGACCGTGCGCATCTGCGGCATCCACGGCCTGGCGCTCACCAAACTCGACATTCTCGACGGCTTCGAGGAGATCAAGGTCTGCATCGGCTATCGCCTTGACGGCCGCGAGATCGACTATCTGCCGGCCGGAGAACATGTCCAGGCCAAGGTCGAACCGATCTACGAGACGGTCGCCGGTTGGCGCGAGCAAACGGCTGGGGCGCGCTCTTGGGCGCAACTGCCCGCGCAAGCCATCAAATATGTGCGCCGCATCGAGGAATTGGTCGGCTGCTCGGCGGCCGTTCTGTCGACCAGCCCCGAGCGCGAGGATACAATCCTGATGCACAATCCGTTTGAAGGCTGACTGGATGAAATTGACCGGAGCCCAGTGTAACCTGGACACATGACCGACTATCACCCGCTGATTGCGCGAGCCGTGGACGGCCTTGCCAAGAATACCGGCGAGGCGCGTCGCGCGCTATACGAACGGGCGCGTTCCGCCCTGGTCGCGCAATTGCGTTCGGTCGAACCGGCGCTATCGGAATCGGACATCACCAAAGAGCGGCTCGCGCTCGAAGAAGCGATCCGCAAGGTGGAGGGCGAGGCGGCGCGCAGGGCGCTGGCCGAGCCGCGTACTCCGCCACGCGCCGAGCCGCGGTTCGAGTCGCGGCCGACGCCGCGTCAGCCGCTCGCCGAGACCAGAACCAGGACGCCACCCGATCCGCCGATGGAACCGCGGCGTGAGCGCACCAATTCCACAGCGGCAGACTTGCCGCCTCCCGCGCGACCGGACGCGTTTGCGCCGCAACCGCCCGGCGACCAGCCCCTGCATGAGGCGGCGAAAGCCGAAGGTGCAGACGCGCCGGCCAAACCGAGCGCACGCAGCCGTATCCTTGGCGCCCGCACGACATCGCTATCGCACGGGGCGGTCAGCGGCTTCCGCAGCGTCGTGAAGGAGGCGGACGGGCTGGGCGCGGCAACCGCCAAGGCGGCGCAAACGGCGCGCGACACCCGCGACTCCTATGTGCCCGTATCGCGGCAGCGGCCGCAGCCGGAGCAGGATTTCTCCGAACCGCCTCCCGCGCATGAGCGGATCGACCCCCGATATGACGACGAACCGTTGGAGCCGGCGGAACACGAAGAGCTTCCGCTGCACAGCCTCGAGCCGGACTACGACGAGGTGGCGGAAGAGCCGCCGATGGCGGCGCCGCGATCGATGCGGCAACAGCCTCCGCAGCACTACGAAAGCGACGAAGACGAGTACGAGCCTCGCCCGCCGCGCTCGTATGGCGGTCTCATCAAGGGCATGGTGATTTTGCTGATCGTGCTCGGCATCGCCGGGGCCGGTTGGGAATTCCGGCCACAACTCGTGGGTTTCTATTACTTGCTACGGCCGTCCAAGCCCGCTCCGTCACCGCAAACGGCGCAGACGCCGGCCCCGCAAATAAAATTCAATGGGCGAGTTCCCGAGGAACCGCTTCCGGGACAGGCGCCCGCTGCTGGCGGCGGCACGCTTCAGGGTCCGGCCGTGGCGCAGCGCGCCGTGCTCTACGAAGCTGACTCCAACGATCCTCAAGGCAAGCGCTTCGCCGGCTCCGTGGTTTGGCGCACCGAAACGGTGTCGCCCGGGCCGGGCTTGGCGCCGGAACTCGTGGTCCGTGCCGATATCGCAATTCCCGAGCGGCACATGAATGTCACCTGGTCGCTCCGGCGCAATACCGACAAGGCACTGCCCGCCAGTCATACGATCGAAGTCATGTTCAATCTGCCCCCGGACTTTCCGGGCGGCGGCATTGCCAACGTGCCGGGAATTCTGATGAAGGATTCCGAGGAAGTTCGCGGCATGCCGCTCGCCGGCCTCGCGGTCAAAGTGACGAACGGTTTCTTTCTGATCGGACTGAACTCTGCTGACGACGATATGCAGCGCAATCTTCAACTGCTCAAGGAACGGGCGTGGTTCGACGTGCTCATCGTCTACAATAACAACAGCCGCGCCATCCTGACGTTGGAGAAAGGCCCGCCGGGCGAACGCGCCTTCGCCGAAGCCTTCAAGGCTTGGGGACAGTAAGGCCGCAGGGGGATTATTTGGAACGAGTTCGCTCGGAGCAACGCGAGACGATGAATTCGCCTGAGACGAGTGCGTTCATCACCTCGGCGCTGCGCACGCTCGATGCCGAGCGCGAGGGCATCGCCGCGCTGGCAGCCGCGATGTGCAACGCGCTCGGCGTAGCGTTCGTCGCTGCCGTCGAGAAAATCCGCAGCGCCCGCGGGCGTGTGATCGTCACCGGCATGGGCAAGTCCGGCCATATCGCGCGCAAGATCGCGGCCACTCTCGCCTCGACAGGAACACCCGCATTTTTCGTCCACGCCGCCGACGCCAGCCATGGCGACCTCGGCATGATCACGTCCGACGATGTCATGCTGGCGCTGTCGTGGTCCGGCGAGACCGAGGAACTCAAGGACCTGATCAACTATTCGCGGCGATTCCGCATCGCGCTCATCGCGGTAACGGTCAACGCCGAGAGCACGCTCGGCAAGGCCGCCGATATCGTGCTGTCGTTGCCGGCCGCGCGCGAAGCCTGCCCGCACAACCTCGCACCCACCACATCCTCGCTGATGCAGCTTGCGCTCGGCGATGCGCTCACCATCGCGCTGCTCGAAAGCCGCGGCTTCACCGCGATCGACTTCGGCATCTTTCATCCGCGCGGCCAGCTCGGCGCCGCATTGAAATTCGTCCGCGACGTGATGCATACAGGCGCCGCCTTGCCGCTGATCAAACGCGGCGCGCTGATGGCCGACGCAATTGTCGAAATGTCGGCAAAGAGCTTCGGTTGCGTCGCCGTGGTCGAGCGGGACGGCAAGCTGGCCGGCGTCATTACCGACGGCGATCTGCGCCGCCACATGCGCGCCGGGTTGTTGCAGGCGCCCGTTGACGAGGTCATGACCAGCTCGCCGAAGACCGTCCGGCCCGATCAATTAGCCGGCGAGGCGTTGCAGCTTTTGAATTCGTCGAAAATCACCGCGTTCATCGTCGTTGAAGCCAACCGCCCGGTCGGCATCGTCCATCTGCACGATCTGTTGCGCGCAGGCGTGGCGTAACCGGGATTGGCGGCGGTTAGAGCATTTTCCGGAAAAGTGGCCACCGGTTTTCCGAAGAAAATGCGACCAAATCTATAAAACTAGAGCGCTTCCCGATTCAGCGTAATCGGGAAGCGGTCTAGACTAATACAGACCGCCCTGCCCGACATTCTGATCCGGCATCCCCGGCCTTGGTCCGGCGCTGGCTGGGTTTTGCGCCGGAACCGTTGCGGGGGTGCCTGTCGGAGCCTGCCGGGCGTCGCCGCCGGGCTGCCGAGCGGCGAATTCAGGCGTCACGCCGCCTGGCGGGGTCTGCGTCGCTCCGGTCTGGGCATTTGCACCCTGTGCTGCCTGTCCATGCGCGATGAAGGCCGCATAGCCGGGAGCGCCCGGCCGCGGCGGCACGTCACTAGGCTCGCCGCCGGCAAAGTGCGGCCAACTATCGGCGACAAAGTCGGAAGTGGAGCCGCAGGCGCTCAGGGTCAAGCCAAGAACGCATGCCAACGACGCCGCGACCAGCCGCTGTACCGTCATAATGGCCATTACGCCGTACGCTCGACCGTTTGAAAATCGCTGCGGAAAACCAAGCTTTTGCTCATCCCATCCGGCCGCCAGATGCCCAGCATTTCGTGGCGGCACTGTGATGTGAGACCGCGATCCGGGATTCTAGGCGGCCCGCATCAACGATTGCCTAAAGCGCTTCCCGATTATGCTGAATCGGGAGGCGCTTTAGTTTTATAGATTTGGCCGCCTTTTCTTCGGAAAACCGGTGGCCACTTTTCAGGAAAATGCTCTTATCGGCCTCACGCCGCCTGACGCACCGCAAGTGCACGATCCACCGCCGTAACCACTTGCAGCGCCGAAAGCTCGTCGAGGCATTGACTATGGCTGTCGAGCCGGCGTTCGCAGCCCTCCAACTGGCAGGGCAGGCACGGGAGGGGATTCTGCACCAGCCAGACGTTGCCCCGCTGCTGGATCGTTCCCGCCGCATCCCACGGCCGGTCGAGCCCGCCCACCGGCCACGGCCCCCAGATACGCGGGTCCGTCGGGCCATAGAGCGCCACGACCGGCGTCCCCGTGGCCGCTGCCAGGTGAGTGACCGAGGTGTCCGGCCCGGTATAGACGCGCGCGCTGCGGATCAGCGCTGAAAGCTCCGGCCACGACAGCGCGCCGTCGAGACGCGTGACACCGCCGTCGCGCCACACATCGTCAAGATACGGGCGATCGCTTGCGGCCCCGATGGCGGCCACGACCAATCCGCGCTGACGCAACGCGCCGGCGAGCTTGCGCCAGCCATCGGCTGACCATTGTTTGTAGCGGTACTTCGGTGCGGCATGCACGACCGCGTAGGGCTGTGCCGGCAACAGGCCGGTGCGCACGCTGCCCTGCGGACACACGACTTCGGCACAGGCGGGTATTCCGAGTTGTTCGGTCAGCCGCAACAGGTCGACGATGCGGTGCTGATCTCTATCGCTCGTGTAGGATCGGCCCAGCGCCAGTCGCTTGAGCGTAGCCGATAGCCGGTTGGCATCGAGCGGCCCGGCCGACTGCCTGCCGCCGAGCCACGCCAAAAAAGTCGGACGGTCACCGGTCTGCGTCGTCAGTGCGAGGTCGTAGCGGCGCCAAATCCGCCGCAGCAGCGCGAAGGAATCGCGCGGACTTTGCCGTTCCGGCATTGTCAGAACGCCGGCAAGGTCGGGATTGCCCGACAGAATTCCCTCGGTACCGGCAAACACCAGTGCCTCGATCGCGGCGGTCGGATAGGCCAGTTTGACGCTGCGAATGAGCGGAGTGGTCAGCAGCACGTCGCCGAGCCGCCGCAGCGCCACGACAAGTACGCGGGGTTCAGGCGGTAGCCGGATCGGATTCATGATGTTCCGCCCGCGCGGCGTTTCGAAAATCGCGCTCACGCAGCGCCATGCCGCCGGCTACGCCGACGCCGAAAATGTAGAGCCAAGCCTGCGTGAAATCGAACAAATGCGAATTGACCAGGGACGACACCACGTTCTGCACGACGACGACCATACCGATCCAGGCGGTCAAGCCGACGCCGCGAAACAGCATGAAGTGCGCCGCCCACATGGCGATCAGCGCGGCGATGCCAACGGCGCCAAGCTGAATGCCGATCGCGAGAATCTGGTCGTGCGGATTGACGGAGGCGACTCCCGCGGCGCCGGTCTTGCCCGCCGCCGCCTTGCGGAACTGCGCGGCGATCGAGCCGGTGCCGTGGCCGATGATCGGCGCGCTGGCGACAAACGACAGCGACTCTTTGAGAAACTGCAGATGCAGACTCGTCGAGTTCAAAGCATTGCTCTTCTCGAAAGCGCGCATTTCATTGACCGATGTGGTCAACCTCGCGTTCAGATAAGGCGATTCGAGCGCCGCCGCGCCGCCAACGACGCAATACAGCAGCGCGGCGCCGACCAGACCCTTCCAACGAAATTTCCGCCAGCCAAGCAACAGCACCAGCGCCGGCGCGACCAGCAGCGCCGTCCGCCCGGTCGCCACAAAAGTGATGTTGGCGAGAAACAGCACCGCCAACGCGACGAACACTGCGACGGAACGCCAACGGCCGACTCGGCTGTCGTCGATCGCCAATTCCAACAGCACGAAGGCACAGATCAGAAAGTTGCCGCTTTGCAGGATGTAATCCTTGACCGGAACGCCGTACTCGCTGGCACGCCACGGCAGACCGGGGAAGAGTACCAGCAGGAAAGACAGCAGCAGCACGGCCGTGACCGAAGCAAAAAAGCCGACCAGCACGCGCATGCCGTGTCCGGAGCGGCGGAACTGCGCCAGCAAGAGGGGAATGACCAGCAAACGATGGAAGGGCGTATAGCCGCCGAGCCGCTCGCTCCAGCTCACGTCTGCCCAGAACAGGCCGAGAGTGGCGAGCGCCCACAGCACAAACGGCAGCCCGCCCGCAGGGCTCAACAGCTCACGCTTGATCGCGGCAATATCCAGCGACGGCAGTACGGCGAACAACCAGAGCACAATCAGGATTCCGGTCGCCGACGTCGACCATGGCAGCGAAACCGCGACACCGACGGCGAGCCAGTCGGCAAGCGACTGCAACGCTCTCGCGTCGAGCGCCCGAATGCGGAGATTAGTCATTGCGATCATGCAGGCTAGGAACCGTGCGAGCTGCGTGCGGCCAAGTTATAGCCGCCAATTATAGCGGCCAATTATAGCGGTCCAGTGCGGGATTAACATGCCGGCCCTATTTCGCGCGATTTCTCGGGACCAAGGCGGACCGATTGACAAAATGCCCGTCATTCACGATAGGGCGCGGCAGAGACCCAGGCGGCAGGGACGAGGGAACCGCATGTTTGAGTCGATCAAATCCACGCCTGCCTACAAACTGTATCGCCAGAGCCTGATTTACGACACCGTGCGCAAGCACGGCAAAGTGCTCAAGCGCGCCATCAAGCTGCCGCGCTATCTCGGAACCAAGTATCAATGCCCAGTCTGCGGCGTCGGGCTACGCGCGTTCCGGCCGATGTGGAAGTCATACCGGCGTGATGTCAAAATCTATCAGCCGATCCATCCGGCCGAATCGATGGAGACGCTGAATCTTGAGGCCTTCACCTGCCCGCGCTGCGACGCCTTCGACCGCGACCGCCTGACGGCAATCTATCTCGAGCGTGCGTTTCGCAATTTCGACCGCAATCGCACTTATCGCCTGCTCGAATTTGCTCCGGGCGACGCCCTTCGCAAGAAGCTGAAAAGCTATCCGTTCATCGCCTATCGCAGCGCCGACTTGACGCGCAAGACCGTGGACGAATGCGTCGACATGACCGACATGGCGGACTACGCGGACGGCTCCCTCGATATCGTTTTATGCTCTCACATCCTCGAGCACATCCCGGACGATCGCAAGGCGATGCGTGAATTACAGCGGGTGCTCAAACCGGACGGATTCGCGATTGTGCTGGTCCCACTCGTGGTCGGCCTCGACGAGACGCACGAAGATACCAGCATGGACACATCCGAACTGCGCTGGAAGTATTTCGGCGCCGGCGATCACGTCCGCCAATACGGCAAACGCGATTTTATCGAACGGCTGGAAGCCGCCGGGCTGCGCGTCGAACAGCTTGGCATCGAGCATTTCGGCGCCGAGACGTTCCGCAGCGCCGGCATTGCCGAGAACTCTGTGCTGTACGTGGTGCACCCTCGTCAGTGAAACGCCTGCCATTTCACTGCATGACCGCCGGCGTGCGCTCGGACTCTTCAGCGAGCGTCGAAAGTCCGCGCAGCGCCCGGATGCGATCGCTCGCCAGCACTTCGTCAAGCCGGCACTGATTGTCCCCGAGGCCCGACCGATCGGACTCGGGATGCCACAGATGCAGCACGCCGGTGGCAAAGCGGCCGTCCTTACGGCGCACACTCGCATGGAACAGCCGGACGACAAGATCGGAGTCTTCCAGGCCCCAACCGGTATAATAAGTGTCGAAGCCGTCGATACGATCGAGATCGCTGCGTGCGACCGCCAAGTTGCAGGTCTTCGCACCTTCCCAGGCATGATCATAAAGCCCGCGCAACGGCCCAAGCGGCAGTTGCAGCGCCGGCAGCAGCCGGTTGATTCCCCCACGCAAGCGCTCACGCACAAACGCTGCGAAATCCCAGGTTTCCGCCTCCAGCCGTTGGGCGAGCACGGCTTCGGTCAAGCCGCGAGACAACAGAATCCGATTGCCGGCGACGAACCATCCGGGTTCGGCGAGTCTTCTGTGCGTGGCGATAAAGTCGGCGCGCGCCAAGCAATCGCCATCGAGGAAAATGCAGTAGCGCCCGGAGCTCGCGCCGATGCCGCGGTTGCGGCTCTCGGCGCCGCGAAAACCACGATTTTGCTGCCATACGTGCTTGAGCGGGACGGGCAGCCGCGTGGTCCAACTTTCGATGACGACCGCCGTTTCAGGCCCCGATCCGTCATCGGCGACCACGATCTCGAACCCGCGATCCGTTTGATGCGACAGCGCGCGGAGTACGGCATCGAGTGCGTCTGGCCGATTGTAGGTCGTCACGATGACGGAGATGAGATTGGTCACGAGCCTGCCTTTGACGAAGCCGTGCCCGGAGCGCTATGCCCCAACCGGGCCCTGAACTGTTCGCGCTTGCGGCGCTTATATTCGCGCAAATTGCGGAACGGCGTGCCGAGATAATACTTTCGGAAGAACTGCCAGCGTCCCCACGGACCGACTGAGAGCGGCGAGGCGGCCGGCACGTACCACGAATTGATTCCCGTTCGGCGCAACCATTTGTAACCGCGCGACCGCAACAGCCGGTGCAGCCGCAGATTCAGAACGGTGTCTTCGATGAATATCAATCGCGGCCGCCATCGCGTCAGCGTTAGCCCGTTCAGGACATCGATTTCGTGGCTTTCGACATCGATCGCAAGCAGGTCGATCGGACTTGGCGCAGTGGCCTCGACAAGAATGTCGTCGAGCGTGCGCACCGGCACTTCGATAATTTCTTCCTTGCGCATGCCGGCGACGAAAAAATCCGGATTGAGCGACGAAAAGATACCAGCCGTCTGAAACGGCAGCATCTTGCCGGCATTCTGCGGCGACGAGCAGGCGCAGGCGAACACCGCGGCGCGCCGCTGTTCCTTGAGCTTCTGCGCAAGTCGGGGCTGCGGTTCAATGACGACGCCGCGCCAGCCGAGCTCTTCCAGATGCCAGGTTTGCGAGCCATCGGTCGGCTCGTTGGCGCCCACATCGACAAAAAAGCCGTCGCGCGCTCCGTGAAAAAATTCTTCCTTGAGCCGGGTTTCCACGTCCGCCGGAAAGATCGAACGCTCCATGGAGGGTGTGGCCATGGCACGAGACTACGACGCCGCGGGCTTACCGGCTGGCAAGGCAGGCTCCGCGGCGCGCCGGACCATGTTGGTGGTCGAGTGGCCGGGCACCAGATCGACCAGGACAAGCTGGCCTCCTGTGGCTTCGACCACGTCGTGACCGACCACCTCCTCGCGCTTGTAGTCGGCGCCTTTGATCAGAACATTCGGCCGCACGCGCTTGATCAGTTCGAGCGGCGTGTCCTGTTCGAACACGACGACGAGGTCGACCGCTTCCAGTGCCGCGAGCACGTCGGCTCGGCTCTCGGCCGGATTGATCGGCCGGCCGTTGCCCTTGAGGCGGCGCGTGGAAGCGTCACTGTTGAGGCCGACAACCAGCACATCGCAGGCCGCGCGCGCTTCAGCCATCAGCCTGACATGGCCGCGATGCAGCAGATCGAAGCAACCGTTGGTGAAGCCGATGCGCAGCCCGCTGCGCCGCCAGTCCGCAAGGCGCTCGTCAAGCAGCGACCAGTCGAACACGATCTTGTCTTCGGGCGCGAGCGAGGCCGCCGGCAGGACGCGGTGGCGCAGCTCGGCGAGCGAAACAGTGGCGGTGCCGCGTTTGCCGACGACAACGGCAGCCGCGGCGTTGGCGGCGCGCATCGACGGCTCGAACGGCGTTTTCGCCGCCAGCAGCACCGTCATCACCGCCGCGACGGTGTCGCCGGCGCCGGACACGTCACGCACCTTGACCGGGTAGGCCGGAACATGGACCGGGCTGTCGCCGGCGGCCTGCAGCGTCATGCCGTGCTCGCTGCGCGTGACAAGCACAGCTTCACATCCGATCGATTGCACCAGTTCGGCGGCGGCGGCGGCAATCTCATCTTCGCTGCCGACGGGACGATGCACCGCGGCGGCGAGTTCCTTGGCGTTCGGCGTAATCAGTGTCGCGCCGCGATAAACGCTGTAGTCGTGCCCCTTTGGATCGACCACGACCGGCAGGCCGAGCCGCCGGGCGCCATCGATCACGGCGCGGATCACGCGCGGGGTGAGCACACCCTTGGCATAATCGGACAGCACCACGGCGCTGACTTGCGGCAATGCCGCTTCCGCGTAGGCAATCAGCGCGGCTTCGCTCTGCGGCGTGATCGGCCCGATCGTTTCCCAATCGGCCCGCATCAGATGCGACGAGTGGTGCTCCGAGACATAGCGCACTTTGCGCGTCGTCTGCCGCAGCGGGTCGACCGCGAGATCGGGCACGACATTGCCATCGAGCTTGGCCAACGCATTGGTCAGCGCCAAGCCGGCATCGTCGTTGCCGATCAGTGCAACAAAGATACAGCGTGCACCGAGCGCGGCGATGTTGCGCGCCACATTGCCGGCGCCGCCGATTTCCGTCGAAGTATGCCGGACTGCGAGCACGGGCGTCGGAGCCTCCGGCGAGATGCGCGTCACGTCGCCGTAGACGAAGTCATCGAGCATGATATCGCCGACGCAAAGCACGGTCTGCTGCGCAACAAGCTTGAGCGTTTCCTCAAAGTCGAACATGTCGTGCTGCCCTGTTCCCGCCGGAAGGCTGCTCAGCGGTATCGGTCCGCATGGTCGAGATACTGCATCACATAACGCCGCACCGTATCCTCGAGCGGCGCAAACGACGCATTATAGCCGGCCCGCCGCAGATTAGCGGTCTCAGCTTGCGTGAAATACTGATAGCTGTCGCGAATCGAGACCGGCATCTCGATATACTCGATCGCCGGTTCGCGGCCGAGCGCTGCGAACATTGCGGCGATCAAGTCGCGAAAGCTGCGCGCCGCGCCGGTGCCAACGTTGAATATGCCCGATACTGCCGGCGTGGCCAGCAGCCAGCGCACCACCGCGACCGCGTCGTCGACGCCGATGAAGTCCCGCTTTTGCTCCCCGTCGCCGATGCCGGGACGGTACGACTTGAACAACCGGACCGGCTTTCCCGCCTTGGCGTCCTCGAAGCGTTTGGCGACGAGACTCATCATCTCGCCCTTGTGGTATTCGTTGGGACCGAACACGTTGAAAAACTTGAGCCCGGCCCATTGCGGCGGCAGCCTCTCGCCGCGGGCCGCGCGCTCGATCACGGCGAGATCGAACAGATGCTTGCTCCAACCGTACAGGTTCATCGGCTTGAGGCGCTTCAGCGCGGCGGGCGAAAAGTCGTCGGAGAAGCCCTGGCTGCCGTCGCCGTAGGTCGCGGCCGATGAGGCGTAGATGAACGGCGTACCCGTCGCGGTGCACCAGTCGAGAAGGCGCAGCGAGAGCCGGAAATTGGATTCGATGAGGACGTCGCCGTCGGTCGCGGTTGTTGACGAAATGGCGCCGAGATGCATGACGGCGTCGAGTTTACGGCCGTCGAGCCAGCGCATCAGGTCGGCCGGCGGCACGAAATCGGCCACCTGCCGGCTGCCGAGATTGCGCCATTTGCCGTCATTGCCAAGACTGTCGTTGACGGCAACATCGCTCCGCCCAGCCTCATTGAGGCTGGCAACGAGATTGGATCCGATGAACCCGGCCCCGCCGGTAACCAGTAGCATCGACGCCGTCGAACCGATTGATGTGGCGTCGGCTTTGCGCCGACTGACGCTCCTTTGCCGCACTCCGGGGCTCCGGGCAACTCTGGACAATCAACGCCTGGACAGCCCCAAGCTGCACGGCTATCGCAAATCAGCCCCTTCTCGACCTATGAAATGAATACAAGTTCATATTATAATTATGAAATCGGATTCACATAATTCCATTGCGGGCGATGGCGGATTTGCGCGCAGCCCCATCCTCATCGTTCCCTACATGTGGATCGGCGACTTCGTGCGCTGCCATACGGTGGTGAATCTCCTGAACGAGCGGTTTCCGCACCGGCCCGTTGACATGCTTGCCACCACCCTTTGCGCGCCGCTGACCGACTACATGCCCGGGGTGCGCCGGGCCATCGTCGTCGACTTGCCGCGCAAACGGCTCGCCTTCAGCCAACACCGCACGCTAGCCGGCCGCCTGACGGACGAGAGCTATGGCACCGCCCTGATCATGCCGAAGACATGGAAATCCGCCCTCGCCCCTTTTCTCGCTGGGATTCCGGAGCGGATCGGCCTTTTTGGCGAGGCACGCGCCGTCGTCCTCAATGATGTCCGCTTCGGACGGGGTAAATTGCCCCGCATGGTCGACGAGTGCGCGTCGTTGGCGCTGCCTGCGGGTACCAACATACCTGCGGAATGGCCGGCGCCTGAACTCAGAGTTCCCGCCGCCGAGCTTGCTGCTTGGCGAAACGTGCGGGGGCTCGCGGCATCCCGGCACCCCGCGGTGGCACTCGCCCCGGGTGCCGTCGGCCCTGCCAAACGCTGGCCGGCCGCCGCCTATGCGAATCTCGCGCGCCGCCTTCTCGCCGAAGGGTTCGCCGTCTGGGTCGTGGGCGGTCCGGCGGAAAAACCACTGGCGCAGACCATCGTGGCCGGCACCGACGCCCGCGACCTGACCGGCACCGATCTGCGTGAAGCGATCCTGGCGCTGGCCGCGGCATCGGCGGCCGTATCGAACGATTCCGGCCTCGTCCACGTCGCAGCCGCGCTCGGCACGCCCACGATCGGCATTTTCGGGCCGACCAGCCCGTGGCACTGGGCGCCGCTCAATCCGCTGGCGGCAACCATCCAGGCGGACATCGAGCTTACCTGCCGGCCCTGCCACAAGCCGGTTTGTCGGCTCGGCCATCATCGCTGCATGACGGAGATCGGCGCGGATGAGGTTTTTGGGGCGACGCGCCGGGCGCTTGCCGCGGCCGCACCGCTCGCGTGAGCCCAAAACCCGGCTATAACGCCGTATTCATCAAATCCCTGTAGGGCGAGACGCGAACACAGGTCGAGCGCAATGACGATCCTTGTCACCGGCGGTGCCGGCTATATCGGCAGTCACATGGTGTACGCGCTGCGCGATGCCGGCGAGCGCGTGGTCGTGCTCGACAATCTGTCCACCGGCTTCGATTGGGCCGTCGCACCCGGCACGCCGCTTGTGGTCGGCGAGACCGGCGATCAGGCACTGGTCACGACAATCATCCGTGAGCAGAACGTTGACGCGATCATTCATTTCGCGGCGTCAATCGTGGTGCCCGACTCGGTGCGCGATCCGCTCGGCTACTATCGCAACAACACCGTCAACTCGCGCGCCTTGATCGAGTGCGCGGTGAAATGCGGCGTGCGTCATTTCATCTTTTCCTCGACCGCCGCGGTCTACGGCAACCCGACCGACATTCCGGTGCGGGAGGATTCACCGACCCTGCCGATCTCGCCCTACGGCTGGTCGAAGCTGATGACCGAGATCATGCTGCGCGATGCGAGCACGGCGCATGGTCTCAACCACGTCATTCTGCGGTATTTCAATGTCGCCGGCGCCGATCCGCAAGCCAGGACCGGACAATCGACGGCGGGCGCCACGCATCTGATCAAAGTCGCGGTCGAGGCGGCGCTCGGCTTGCGTTCGAAGATCGATGTGTTCGGCACGGATTATCCGACGCCGGATGGAACCGGCATTCGCGATTACATCCACGTCAGCGATCTCGTGCTCGCGCATCGCGATGCGCTGCGCAATCTGCGTGCCGGCGCGCCGTCGGCGACGTTCAATTGCGGCTACGGCCACGGCTTCTCGGTCCGCGAAGTCATCGATGCGGTCAAGCGTGCATCGGGTGTCGATTTTAAAGTCGAAACGGCGCCGCGACGGGCCGGCGACCCGGCACAAATCGTCGCTGACTCGGCGCAGATCCGCAAAGCACTGCAATGGCAGCCGCGTTTCGACGATCTGGCAAAGATCGTCGGTGACGCGCTTGCGTGGGAAAGCCGCCTCGCCGAACGGCGCGGCGGACAGGCGAGCCCGCGCGGGCAATTGGCGCGCGCGTAACGCAGCGTTCGCCGCTGCGGCGGCCCCTGTGCGGTTCCCACAGCCGTCATTTTTGCTTGAACATTCCGCGACTTCCGGGCAAGGAAGGCGACGATTGCCGGTCCCGCCGACGATGACCGGAAGCGGGGCAAAATGGATCGCGCATGAGATCTTTTCCGGCTGAATCCTCCGACAAGTACCCGACCTATCCGCTGCTGCGGCGGCTCCTTGTCGACGAGGCGCTCGGCCACTGGCCGCGCTACGCCTCCGCCCTGGCGATGATGGCGATTATCGCTTGTTGCACGGCGCTGTCGGCGTACCTGCTCGGCACCATGATCAACGCGGCCTATGTGAACAAAAACTACCACGAGATCGTGGCGCTCGGCGTGCTGGCGATGACGATCTTCGTGGTCAAGGCGCTTGCCACCTACGGGTCCGCCGTCTGGTTGTCTTGGATCGGCAACCGCATCGTCGCCGACAATCAACAGCGCATGTTCGACAAGTTGCTGCAGGAGGACATCGGCTATTTCGCCGACCGGCATTCTTCGGAATTCATCGTCCGTCTGTCCACCGGCGCAGCGTCCGTCAGCCAAACAATCAACTTGCTGATCACCGCGGTCGGCCGCGATCTGATGTCGCTGATCGGGCTGACCTTCGTGATGGTTTATCAGGACCCGATCATGTCGATCGCCGGCCTCGTCGTCGCGCCGCCGGCAATGATTCTGCTGCGCGGGATGGTGCGGCGCGTGCGCGGTATCGCGCGCACGCAGATCACCGGCGGCACGCGCATCATCGAGACCATGCAAGAAGCCTTGCAGGGCTTGCGCATGGTCAAGGCCTTCGGGCTCGAAGACGAGATGCGCCGGCGTCTCGCGGTCAACGTCGCTTCCGTCGAGAGCGAATCCAACAAGATGGCGCGCGTCGCCAATCGCGCGGCGCCGATGATGGAAATCTTCGCCGGGTTCACGGTGGCGCTCGCCATCATGTATGGCGGTTACCGCGTCATCTACACCGGCGCGACGCCGGGCGAATTTTTTTCTTTTCTTGCGGCATTCCTGTTGGCGTACGAACCCGCCAAGCGGCTGGCGCGGCTCAACCTCGACCTCAACAACACGCTGGTCGGCGTGCGCCTCCTCTACGAGGTGATCGACAGCCCGGCGGGCGAGCCGCTTGACGACGACAAGCCGCCGCTTGCGCTCACCGCCGCACGGCTCGAATTTGACGACGTGGGGTTTTCGTATCAACCGGGTACGCCGGTGCTGCGCGGCGTGAGCTTTATCGCCGAGCGCGGCGCCGTGACGGCGCTGGTCGGCGCCTCGGGCGGCGGCAAGTCGACGGTGCTCAACCTGATCCTGCGCTTCTACGACATCGACAGCGGACGCATCCTGATCGACGGCCAGAACATTGCCGAGGTATCACTGCGCTCGCTGCGGCAGGAGGTCGCCTATGTGGGACAGATCGTGCACATGTTCCGCGGCACGATCCGCGACAACATCGCGCTCGGCAAGCTCGGCGCCAGCGAAGCCGAGATCGTCGCCGCCGCCAAAGCCGCGCATGCTCACGATTTCGTCACCGGCTTTCCGCTCGGCTACGACACACCGGTCGGCGAACACGGCTTGCAGCTTTCGGGCGGCCAGCGCCAGCGCATCGCCATCGCTCGCGCCTTGATCAAGGACGCGCCCATCATCCTGCTCGACGAAGCAACCGCCTCGCTTGATTCGGAATCCGAGCGCGTGGTGCAGGAGGCGGTCGGCGAACTGTGCCGCGGACGCACCACGCTCGTTATCGCCCACCGGCTGTCCACCATCATGCACGCCGATTGCATCCTGGTGGTCGAGGACGGCCTGATCGTTGAATCTGGCCGACACGAGGAGTTGCTGCGCAAAGGCGGCCGCTACGCTTCGTTCTACCGGCTGCAGCTCAAAGAGCAGACGCACGACCGGCAGCCGGTCGCTGTCGGTTGACAGATCGCGGCGGACGGAGGACAGAGAGCGCGCGCTGACGGCTCGCCGCGTTGGCCGATCCGCCGCATCTCCAGCCTCATTCCTCATACCTTGAACATCAGGTTCCAACCTTCAACACCCAGATTCCAAATGAGCACCCAAGCCAACTACGTCATTGCCCCGCCGCCGCAGGCCGTCCTCGCCGTCGCCGGGACCGATAAGTTATTCCCGGTCCGCCGCCTGTGGTGCGTCGGCCGCAACTACGTCGAACACATCAAGGAGATGGGGCAGGATGTGCGTGAGCCGCCATTCTTCTTCGCCAAGCCGGCCGACGCCATCGTGCCGGACGGCGGCACGGTGCCCTATCCGTCGCTGACCAAGGACATGCATCACGAGGTCGAGCTGGTCGTCGCGCTCAAGAGCGGCGGCCGCAATATCCCGGTGGCGAAGGCGAACGATTGCGTCTACGGCTACGGCGTCGGCATCGATCTGACGCGGCGCGATTTGCAGATCGCCTCGCGCGACATCAAACGGCCGTGGGAGATCGGCAAGGCTTTCGATCATTCGGCGCCGTGCGGCGCGCTTCGGCCCGCATCCGAGATCGGCCACCCGACGAAAGGCCGCATCGTGCTCAAGGTCAACGGCACAGTGCGCCAGGACGACGATCTCAATCAGATGATCTGGAACGTCCCCGAAGTCATTTCCAAACTGTCGGAGATGGTCGAACTCGCCGCCGGCGACATCATCCTGACCGGCACGCCGTCAGGCGTCGCCGCCACGGTCGCGGGCGACAAGATCGATTGCGAGATCGAGGGCGTCGGCACGCTGAAGGTGACGATTGGACAGCCGCTGAAATAGCTGTTGCAAGAAGACAATCGAACCGGCTAGCGGTGCGATTCTAACATTCGTATCCCGTTTCGGCATGCTCTGATGCGAATGTTAGAATCACAGGACCACCGGGCGAAGCGCCGACAGGGACTTCGATGCTTGCAGGTCGACAAGTTTTCTGAAGCCGTCGCGCTTCCTCTTGGCGCTATCGCGTTCGACCCGAGCGATGCGTTGACGCAACTCAATCTGGGAATTGCCGCTGCAAGGCGCCGGACGTCGCCGCACGCAAGGTCCGCCAGCCGGTCAATGCGCGCGGCCTCGGCCGCGGGCGCCCTTATGCCGCTGAGCTTGCGCCGCTCATTGCCGAGTTGGAGCGAGCCGGCAGCTTCGAAGCGTGGCGCGACGGCCAAATAGCTGTCAGGGTCGGTCAGCATAACGGGGAACTGGTACATGACGACGACGTATGACGTGACGAGCGAAGGCGCGACCTTCGGCAATACCGACACCACGACGCTCAACGGCGCGATCCGCACGATCGATACCGGGCCTGTCGGCAACTACGTCATCAACATCACCGGTCCCATCGACCTGACGTCGCAGCTATTGGCGATCAATCTGCCGACCGGCTCGGCGCTGACCATCGCGGGAACCAACAGCAGCGGCAACGTTGCGCAGGTCGAGACTATCGACGGCGCCGGCACCTACAACGGCTTCTTCGTCTATTCGGGCAACGTCACGATTCAGGACCTGACGCTGCAAAACATGGTGGCGCAGGGCGGCGGGGGCGGTCCGGGCGGAGGTGGCGGTGCCGGGCTTGGCGGCGGGTTGTTGGTAGCCGCGGCCGGCAATGTGACGCTAACGGATGTCGGTTTCGTCGGCGACGCGGCGGCAGGCGGTGCCGGTAGCGCCGGCGGTAGCGCCCTTTCTGGCGGCGGCGGCGGCGGGCTTGATGGCGGGCCAGGCGGGACCGACCTAGGTGGCGGCGGGGGTATCGGTTTCAGCGCCACCGGCGGCAAGAGCCAAGGTCTGGGTGGCGCCGGGGTGGTGCCCGGTGCCGCCGCGGCTGGAGGCATTGGCGGTCATGGGGGCGGATCGGGCGGTGGCGGCGGCGGCGGACTTCTCGCGATTTTCGGCGGCGGCGGCGGCGGAGTCGGCGGCCACACGCTAGGGGTGACGGGCGGCACTGGCGGCTTCGGCGGCGGCGGCGGCGCGGGCACTATCGTCTTGGGCGGCGAGGGCGGTTTCGGCGGTGGTGGTGGCGCAGGCTCTTTGGGCGGTGCCGGAGGTTTCGGCGGGGGCAGCGGGGGCGGCATCACTGGCGGCGCCGGTGGCGGCTTCGGCGGCGGCGCCGGCGGCGCCGGCGCCGGTGGCGGCGGGCTCGGCGCTGGCGGCGACATTTTCGTCCAGCAGGGCGGCTCGCTCACGATTAACGGAGGCACCCTTTCGGGCGGCAGCGTGACTGCGGGCGACGGCGCGCAGGGGGCAAAGAATGGCGACGCGTTCGGCTCCGGCATTTTCCTGCAAGGCAACGGCACCCTGACGTTCGCGCCGGGGAGCGCGCAGATCGAAACGATCACCGACGTCATTACTGACCAGACCGGTTCCGGCGGCACCGGCGGCAACACCGGGAGCTGGGGCCTTTTGCTCAACGGCGCCGGATCACTGGCGTTGGCCGCCGCCGAAAGCTATTCGGGCGGCACCACGATCGACGGCGGCACGCTGCAACTCGGCTATGGCAGCGACGGTTCAATCACGGGCAACGTCAACGACCAGGGAACCTTTGTCGATGACGACTCCGGCAGCCACACCA
>DATCBO010000064.1:0-62937 GCA_036511795.1 Xanthobacteraceae bacterium | reverse complement strand
GCCGGCCGCTCGGCGACGACCGCTTTCTCGCGCGCGTCGAGAAGCTGACTGCGCGGATGCTGCGAGCCGGCAAACGCGGGCCGAAGCCAAAGACGAATCGCTGACGGGAAGCAAGGCGTCTGTTGAATGCACTGTCACCGTAACTTCGTAACTGGTTGAATGCACTGTCACCGTAACTCGCGCAAACGTGGGCCGAAGCCAAAGACGAATGGCTGACGGGAAGTAAGGCATCCTATTGAATGCACTGTCACCATAACTCCCTCAGATGGGTTGTGACAACGACCATCTTGGCACATCAATGCCGATTGGGGCGCCGTCCACCCCATCACCGTAACTCTCGAGTAACCGCAAAGACGATCGCTGACGGGAAGCAAGGCATCTATTAAATGCACTGTCACTGTAACTCTGTCACTGTAACTCTGGAGTCGCTGGCGCCTTGATGGCGGTGGCAAGCGCAGCCTCCATGTCAGCTTGGAAATATCGGAAGTCGAAATATTTCTCGAAGGTCTCTTTATCCTCATTGGGGTCTGTAGGGATTGCGGCCTTCCAATGCACATCCAACCGTGCGGTTAGCGCCATGCGGTAGAGCACCGGTGCATAGTGCAGCAAAGGGCGCCCCGATTCTTGAATCAGAAGCGTTGCATCCGTTATGGCGTTGCCATGGAGAAAATCGTTTCGCGCCTTATTAAGTTTGCTGTATATCCAACAAGAAAGACTGCGCTTGGGCTTCCCGATAGAGACTTCGTAAGTCTGATTCTTGCACTCCGAAAGATTCCACTGCGCCTTGTCGAAGTTACTGTGGACGTAGCTGGCATCGGAATAGCCATCGTGTACCAATATCTCGAAGGCGCTCACCCAAAGAGCGACAGAACGGCCGATATCGTAGTACGTCCCTTCGGCCGTCGCTGGTAGCTTCGCTGCCGCATTTGCCATGTTGAGCGAGCGGAATAGCGCCGTATCCTCCCATGTCGGCGTCGCGGTACTGTACCGTATCGGCCATCGGCGCAAGAAAGCCGCGAGCATTGGCCGATCTATGTTCCTCCGAACAAGCCTTCTAGGTGTCACTCCTGGAAGCGATTGGGGCCGAAGTGCGTGGGCTTCATCGAGCCCCATCTCGCCAATCGAGCGCATGACGACATACTCGTAATTTTTGTCGAGCATCCATGGATAAATCCGAGAACGAGTCGCTGTAACGTACCTCGGGCGCATGTCCGTAGCGCAGGAATTCAGCCCAAGCATAAGGCACCACGGACAAAGCAATCGCATCCCGAAATCCCGCTAGCGCGTCGACTGTCCTATAAAGCTCCGGCGTATCGTCGCGGCGAATAATGATGCTGGGGTTGATATGGCGATTGAACTCAGACCGAAAGCTGTCGAGATAATCGGAAAAGGTTTGATGTTGCGCCGCAAGCTTCTGAATTCGCGGGTCACTCATTGTTGCGAGCGCCATACCGTCCAATTCGATAGCTTCTTCAACCTCGATGTTCGGCAATGCAAACATCGGTATCCAAACAGGCATGTTCTCAATCCCGAAAGGCCGCATCAGAGTCGCGATGCGGGAAGACCAAGCATATTAGGAAAATGACAAAATGGCTCAAAGTGAACCCCACATCCCTCGCCATAAGGAGCTGGTTCTTGGTTTATCCGCCGCGGGGCAGCAGCGGCGCTTCACCCCCTCCCAATAAACGAGCGCATGTGGTTCGGTAGGATCGTCGCCTCGTAGAGATTCACCTCCGGCGGCAGCGATGCCATCAGCACTGCGACCTTGGCGACATCCTCTGCGGTCATCACGTAATCCTCCGGCGTGTCGCCGGGGCCGGCCTTGGCGCGGCCGCGGCGCGTGGTGAATGACGACAGCGTTGCGCCGGGATGGAGGATCGAGGCGACGATATTGTGCTTGCGGCCGTCCATGGTGAGCTGGTGGGTCATGCCTTGCAGGCCGAATTTGGTCACCGTGTAGGGCAGCGAATCCGGCCGTGGCGTCTTCGCCGAGACGCTGCCGATGTTGATGATGCGCCCGCCGTTAGGCTGCTGCGCCTTCATCATGCGGATCGCCTCGCGCGCACACAGAAACGCCGCGGTGATGTTGATGTCGAGCGCCTCGCGCCAGTAGTCGAGCGTGATGTCCTCGGTGTTGCGGTGGGTGGCGATGCCGGCATTGTTCACCAGCACGTCGAGGCGGCGATAGGTTTTCGCCACGGTGGCGAACAGGGCGGTGACGGCATCTTCGCGCGTGAGATCGGCCACGACCGGCAATGCCTCGCCGCCGCGCGTCTTGATGCCGGCCGCGACTTCGTCGAGCAGGTCCTTGCGGCGCGCCACCAGCACGGTTTTTGCGCCCTCGGCCGCGAACGTCTCGGCAATGCCGCGGCCAATGCCGTTGCTGGCGCCGGTGACGATCGCGATCTTGCCCTGCAACTGTGTGCCCATGAGTTCTTCCGCAATTTTGCGCCGGACTCTACATCATTAAACGCCGGCCGTAGCGGGTCGTAGCCCGGATTGAGTGAAACGAAATCCGGGGCAAGCTCGCGGATCGATCCCGGATTTCGCGTTGCTCAATCCGGGCTACCGTCCAAAACGCCACCCCGCAAAATGGTTAACACTTTATTGAGCCTTTCGTAGGTATTCGCACGCTATGGGCGCGCGCGCCGGATGCGGGCATGAGTGCGCCGAATGCGCGGTTGAATCTGATTCGTGTTCTGTGGCGTTCAGTCTTGCGTAACCAGCTTTTGCGTAACGCGCGGTTTCGCAACCTATCTGGAGACACCACATGCAGGTTCTTGCGCTGATTTCACGCAAAGGCGGCACCGGCAAGAGCACGCTCGCTATCGGGCTCGCCGGCGCGGCGCTGGAATCGGGCCACAATGTCTGCGTGGTCGAAGCCGATCCGCTTGGCACCGTCTCCAATTGGCGCAGACGCCGCGATCGCGCCGCGCCGTCGGTCGAGACCGTGCATGATGGCCTTGCGCTGCTGGCGCGTCTGCCCACGCTCGCGGCCCGTGGGGTCACGCTCGCGATCATCGATACCGCGGGCGGCTGGAGCGAGACGTTCAACACAGCCGTTTACGTTGCCGACCTGTGTCTCATTACGGCGCGGCCTTCGCTCGCCGATATCGAAGCCGCAGGCCCGGCGCTGACGGCCGTTCGCGCCGTGAAAAAGCCCTTTGCATTCGTGCTCAACCAGGCTCCGATCCGCAGTTATCGCGTCGGCAATGCGGCAAGCGCGCTGTGCGATGCGGCGGCCGCCTTTGAGCTTCGCGACGTGATCGCGCTGCCCGCCATCGCTGCGCGAAGCGATCACCAGGATGGGCTCGGGCTCGGGCTTACGGTCACCGAACTGGCCGGCGACGGCAAATCGGCCGCGGAAATTCGCGGACTCTGGCAGTGGGTGACGGCCCGGCTCGACTCGCTCTCGGCCCAGCACGTCGAAACGGTCGTGCCGGCCATCGCCGCACCGGCGATGATGCAAGACGACGTGCGGTCCGATCTGACGATGCGGACGGCGCCCGGGCAGGACCACGCGATTTTTGGCTCAGCGACCGCGGCCAATCAGGAAACGGCGCTGCACGCCGCGGGCTAGCCGTGCCGCAGCGGAATTATTTTTTCCGCTTCTTTTTCTTGCCGAAGGCAGCGACCACTTCCTTTTTCTTGATTCGCGCCGCCGGGTTGCCGCGTTCACCGAGGTTCTGCTCCTCGGTACCGTCGCCCATCATGCCGGGGTGAGACACCTTTGATGCTGTGCGGCGCTTTTTGGTGGCCGCCGGCTTTCGCTTCTTCATGCCGAATACTCCGTGCGAGGGGGCGATGCTGGAACGCGCATCATACGCTGTTCAATAAATTGGCGACAGACCGCAACAGGCATTGAAACCGGACAAGAGCCGGTTCTCAGGTCGCCAGATCCCGGACGCGCACGGGCAAGCCCGGTGCCGGCGGGCATAGGGGGCCGACTGGATAAAGCGAAATCCGGGGTGATATAGCCGAGCAACTTGCCAGCTTACCGCACCGTGATCACCAACCCATTGAGGTCGGCGCTGACGATGGCGCCGACCGAATTGCCGGTCAGCGTCAGCACGGCGCCCTTGGGGTTGGTCAGCACGATGGCCTGTGCGCCGCGCCCGACGGCGGCGCCGACATTGCCCGCCGCATAGACGCCGGCGACATCGCCCGGGCTGCGAATGTGGCTCACGACGCCGCGAAAGCGGGTCTCGGATGCGCCGAAGGTGAACCCATAGCTGATGCCGCCGATGTTGAGCGGATATTGCCGGCCGTGGAAGGTGAGCATGCCTGAACCCGCCGAACCGCCGATGACAAAGCCCGCCTTGATCACGCTGAAAGTGATGCCGCCTTCGTCGGCGTAAACGGCCGACGAGAACGTGACGCCGGCCAGCGCCAGCAGGGCGATCAGGCTTGCACGAAGGGCGGATACGGTGCGCATGGATGTTCACTCCCCGGGATGTGTGACGACACGAATCAGCTTGGCGAATCAGCTTGGCTAACCCCCTGCCACCATACCGTGCCGGCGGCCTCTTGTCGTCATCGCGAGGAGCGATAGCGACGAAGCAATCCAGCTCTCTGATGCCGCAGCTCGATTGCTTCGCTGGCGCTCGCAAAGCATGGTTGGCCTTGTCCGGGTTCGCTTTGCCCAGGCGACAAGTTCCCGGACCGACTTGATCCGAGCAACGGCGCCGGCGTATCGGCCTGCGATGAAACCAGGCGCAATGATGGACGATAAATCCGGCGATCGCTTTGCGCGCACGCGCGCGATCATGCGCTGGGTGCTGGCGGCATTCTTTGTGACTGCCGGCGTCGCACATCTCGCGGTGCCCGACATTCTGCTCACGATCACGCCGGATTGGGCTCCGTTCGCGCGTCAGGTGATCTTCGTCACAGGCCTTTGCGAATTCGCCGGCGCGGCTGCGCTCGTCACGCGGCCGTTGCGCTCCTGGGCCGGCATCGCGCTGGCGCTTTATGCGCTGTGCGTATGGCCGGCCAACATCAAGCAGGCGCTGGACGGCATCGTCATTCCGCATATTCCAGATAGCTGGTGGTATCACGGGCCGCGGCTCGCCATGCAGCCGGTTATCATTTGGGCCATTCTGTTCAGTGCCGGTCTGATCGATTGGCCGTTCGCCGCGCTTCGGCGCCGCGGCACGCAGGGCCCATCGCACACTTGAGATGCAGTCTGCGCTCCCCGAGCACCGCTCCAAGCGTCATTCATTTATTCATTGGCTACGACCGCACCCGTCCGCCATCCACATTGAGCGTTTGGCCGGTCATGAAGGCCGCGTCGTCGCTGGTGAGAAACGACAGCGCGCCGACCAGATCGTCCGGCAGTTCCGGCCGCCTGATGGCCTGCAGGCTCGCGACCGCGACGAATTCCTCGTCCATGTTGGTAAAGCCGGGGCGTGGCTTGCGCACGATCGTGCCCGGCGAACGCGTCAGCCCCGGCGCAATGGCGTTGACGGTGATGCCGTCGGCGGCGACGTCGCCGGCGAGCGCCCGGGTGAAGCCGATGACGCCGCCCTTGGACGCGACGTAATGCGCAAAGCCGGTGGTCACCGAGCCGA
Organism: Xanthobacteraceae bacterium; assembly: GCA_036511795.1. GTDB lineage: Bacteria > Pseudomonadota > Alphaproteobacteria > Rhizobiales > Xanthobacteraceae > BOG-931. Next base: position 57,370 of record DATCBO010000064.1, on the reverse strand, counting down.
ACGTGCTCGACGCCATATTGACGACGCGCCCCCATTTGCGCGCGCGCATGCCGGGCACGAAGGCCGCGGTAACGAGGAACGTGCCGTCGAGATTGATCGACAGGACGCGCCGCCAGTCGGCGAACGTCATCGCAGAAAAATCCAGCTGCGGATAAATGCCGGCGCAGTTTACTACGATATCGGCGCGGCCGAATTTTTGCTGCACCTGTCTGGCCATCGCGGCGACCGAATCCTCGTTCGACACGTCGCACATGACCGCGAGCGCATTGCGTCCGGCGGCTTCGACCAGCTGAACGGTCTCGGCGCCGTCGGCCATGTCGGCGACGGCGACATGTACGCCATCTTCAGCGAGGCGTTTAGCAAACGCCTGGCCGATGCCCTTGGCGCCGCCGGTGATAAGCGCGACTTTGTCCTGGTGCCCTTTGGCCATGAGATTCCTCCCGCGATGGTGAGTTTCAGATTCCTGTCGCCAGCCGCGCCATGACGACGATGGTCACGACCTGCATCGCACCCTGCATCGCCACCGCGAAAAAATAGTGGCTGGTCAGTGCCGCGATCCGCGTGTTGTCCGGCTTTTGCTTTTGCAGCTCCAGACAGACGCGAAGATTCGCCGGCAACAGATAGCCGAGCCCCTGGATGGCCATCAGGGTGACGAGCGCCAATGCGGCCACGATCCAGGCGTATTGCGGCCAGGGTAGCGCCGTGAAGCCGATGTCGCGCGCGATGTACCAGCCGGTCGTGCCGGTGATGATCGAGAGCGTCGGCATCAGGAACAGCGTGCGCGGCGTCAGCCGCAGCAGCACGGCCTTGCGGGCCGAAATGTCGATCGAGCGCAGGATGGGGCCGAGCAAAAAGCCCATGAACAGGTCGATGCCGGTCCACAACAGGCCGCAGAAGACGTGCACGAAATTGAGCAGCCAAAGATGGCGGTTGGCGATCGAAAAGATCATGACGGCGAGCGCGAGCGCTGCGTACCACAAATAGTGCCAGCGGATCAGCTTGCCCGGCGAGGCGTCGGTTGTCATGCTCTCCCCATCATGGGCCCCCCGGTCCACTGCGACTGCGCGCGCCATGGATAGCACGGCCATGGATAGCACGTTCCGCCGCCGGGTCCGATGCTCGTCCCGTGACGCACGTCTGTGATGCAACTCCGTGACGCAAGCCCGTGACACGAGGCCATGACACAAGCCGTCGCCGTCAAGACCCGTATTTTTTTCTGACCTTGGCGATATCGTCGGGGGTATCGATCCACTCTTCGCTGAAGCCGCAGGAGCCGCAGACATACCGCATTACCAGGACGAACTTGAATAGGATCGATCCGCTGACCACGATGTTATTGCCGGCCCCGTAAGAGCGAGCTTCGCCGGGCACCCGAATGATATCGGTCGACCGGCATTTGGGGCATGTCTTTGAATTCTTCACGTCGTCCTCCTCGCCTGGCGCGGCGTTGCTCGTCAAAGCATACCGGCGCCGGCCGCGCAAAGGATGCCCGGACCCAAAGCGAATTCACACCCTTGTTAAGTCCATATTTTGCGTGACAATCAAAGGCGCGACCGCACTGATTGACCTCCGCTTGCGCGCGAGAGGATGATTGGTACGCTAACGCTTCGCCCCGAAGGAAAGACGCCATGACCAACGACCCGTCACTGTCGCTCGATCAGATCGAAGACCGCATCGCCATCACGCGCGACAATATCCGCCAGCTCATCGAACAGGCGGCCGCGTATTCGGGCGCGGCCGATGAGGAGCGCAACGCCGACCGGCTGGCCCAGCAGGAGGAAGAGCTGGAAGCGCTGGTCAAGCAGCGCGACGAGATGCTCAAGCGGAGGAAATAGGAAACATCGAGACCGCTTCCCTTACTCCCGCGCGCGACGCAGGGGGTGCAGTTGATGACGTCTCCTCTCCGTTTGCACAGGAGAGAAGACGCCATTGGGAAACGCGATCAGATGATTTTTTCGACGAGTGAGGCGATCTTGGTTCGCCGCAGCACATTATCGACCGCGGCATCGGCGGCGCCGAACAACGGCGGCAGCGTGCGAATCATGGCATTGTTGACCGGACAACGCTGATTGCCGCGCTCGCGCAACGCAAACAGCGCAGCGTCCGGTTCGACGGCCTTGTAGACGTCCTCAAGCGTGATGTCGGCCGGCGAGCGCAACAATTCGACGCCGCCGTGTCGCCCCGGGCGCACCTTGACCAGCCCGTGGTTCTCCAGAGTCTTGAGGATACGCCGCACCACCACCGGATTGGTGTTGAGGCTCTTGGCTAAAAGCTCGGAATTCGCGCCCTTGCCGCCGCGCCAGGCGATGACGCAAAGCATTTGAACCGCACCGGCAAGGAGACTATTGGCTGCCATAAACAGAACAATACTTGTTACGGTTTGCGCTGTCAACCGGGTGCGAGAAAACGGTCGGGTCTGCGGCCGCGGAACCCGGAAGCCATCGATCGATGCGCTGCGGCGATGGCCGGCAGAGGCGCCTTTTGGTCCGTGGCTTGCTACAATGGTTCGCCATGGTCACGCTGTACTCCTATCCCGAACTGTTCGGTGTCGCCGACAACAACGGCTACGGACTGAAGGTGTGCGCCTTCATGCGGATTGCCGCCGTGCCGTTCGTGCACCAGCATATCTTCGACGCCACGAAGGCGCCGCGCGGGCAATTGCCCTATATCGACGATGACGGTGACATCATCGGCGACAGCGAGACCATCATCGCGCATCTGATTGCCAAATATGCGCTGACCATCGACGCCGGACTTGACGCACGGCAACGCGACCAGAACTTTCTCGTTACCCGCACGCTCGACGATCTTTACTGGGTGATGTCGTATTCACGCTGGAAGAACGATCGTTATTTTCCCGCGTTCCGGGATGCGTTTATTCAGCAGCATCCAAGACTGACCGCGGCCGGGCTGGAGCAGGCGCGCGATTACAACGCGCAACGCTATCATTTCCAAGGCATCGGCCGCTACACGCCTGAGGCGGCGTATGCGCGAGGTGTCGCCGATCTTGCCGTGCTGGCGCGGCTCGTGCCGGCAGACGGCTATGTGCACGGTCCGGCGCCGACTAGCATCGACGCCGGTGTCTATGGATTTGTTGCCAACATTTATTTCTTCGCCATCGATACGCCGTTGAAACGCTTCGTCTCGACGCAGCCGAACCTGGTGCGCCATTGCGCTGCGATCCACCGGATGGTGACGAAGGCATAAGCCGAATCGGCCTTGCTCATCCTGGGCCTTGCTCATCCTGTCGTCTTTTGCTGATAGGCCTCGATCGCTTCGCGCAGCTCCTCCGGCATCGGCACGGGTTTGCGGGTCTCGAGCGACATCACCACCGTAACCATGCGCGCGCGCAGCCGCAGGAACCCCTCGCGATGGCAAACGATGGCGATGGACAGCGAGGAGCGGCCGATGCGCTCGACCAGAAGCGTGAGGTCGATGACTTCGCCCATCATGCTCGGGATCTTGAAATCGCACTCGATATGAACGAACGGGAAGCCGAAGCGGCGGCCCATGACGAGCTCGGCGTAATCGTGCTTCAGCTCGGCCTTGTACCAGTCCTCGATCACGCCGTTGAACATGTCGAAATAATGCGGGAAATAGACGATGCTGGCGGCGTCGCAGTGCGAAAAGCGAATCGTTACGCTGCGGGTGAAGGCGCCGGCAGGCGGCGCAAAAGCTTCCTCAGACATCGCTCCGGTCCCTGGCTATTCTGGCGCCGAGCCTAGCCAGCTGCTCGCCGGCGCGATAGCAAGGGAGGCGAATTTTGCCGTCGGATTTGTCGCCCGCCCGGCGCTGTGCCAGGCGCGCGCCTGGAGCCAGACACATGCCCGATGCTCTCGAACTCCTCAAAACCCGCCGGTCGTTCAAGGCGGTCGAATTGACGGGTCCGCCGCCATCGGCGGCCGAGATCGATACGCTGCTCACCGTCGCGTCGCGGGTGCCGGACCACGGCAAGCTGACCCCATGGCGCTTCATCGTGTTCGAAGGCGAGGCGCGGCGCGCCGCGGGCTCGGCGATCGTCGCGGCATTTCACGCCAAATATCCGGACGCGAAACCCGAACAGGCCGAGGCCGAGCGCGCGCGGCTTGCGCGAGCGCCGCTCGTCATCGCGGTCGTCAGCCGCGCCGCCCCGCACGTGAAAATTCCGGAATGGGAGCAGGTGCTCTCCGCCGGCGCCGCGGCGATGAACCTCGTATTGGCCGCGCATGCGCTCGGCTATGGCGCTGCGTGGATCACCGAATGGTACGCCTACGATCGCGGCGTGCTCGACGCGCTCGGCCTGCAGGCGCACGAGAAGATCGCGGGTTTCGTGCATATCGGTCGCCCGCCGGGTGTGCCGGAGGATCGCCCGCGGCCGCCGCTCGAAGAGATTGCGAGCCGCTATTCCAGTTAGACTTTCGGCCTGGCCGCAATCGCGACGATGAACGAAGGCGCGCATGGCGGATGCAGCGCGGCCGATCAGAAACTGACCCCAATCCGGCGGCCATTTTGCCAGACGAGACTGCAGCTCTTCTTGGTGCCGCCGTGGTTGAGTGTGAACCGGCGCGGAATGGCGCCGGCGCCATGCACCTCGATGCAGGCGCCGCCGGCGCTGATGTCGATGATGGTGCACGCGGTTGCCGGGCTTTTCAGATCGGCAAACATGATCGCGGTTTTAGGAATCAGCCCGCTCGGGCGGATACGATGAAACCGTCTATGCTCCGACATCTATCGCAACGCGACACGGCGCTCCATTGCAGGGCCAGCGTAGCGGCGAGAAGTTAAGAAGGAGAGATACGTCGATGTGCGCACAAATGTTCGCTGCGGTATTCTAAATTGTCCTTGTCGTCCGATCTGAAAACTTGTCGTTTTCCGTCAGTTGAACTTTAACCGTCCGGCCGCGTCGCATTGCGTCCCGCTGCAGCCTGCACCGCGTTGCATTTCGCCGCACGCTCTCGCACCATGGCGGCCGCTCTTCCAAGAATAGGATGATTCGCATGCAGGACTTGCCCCAACTCATGCCGACTGCGGCGCAGGCCGAGACCTTCGGCGGCGTGACCTACCAGATCGAGGGCGAACTGGTGCCGGTCTTGACCGTCGATGTATCGAAAATACCGGTCTATTTCGAGCACCACATTCTGCTCTGGAAACACCCGACGGTGCGCATCGGCCTCAAACCGATGAAGGGCGCGCTCAAGCGCATGATGGCCGGTATGCAGGTGTTCGTCACCGAAGCGAGCGGTCCCGGCATGATCGCGTTCAGCCGCGACGGCGCGGGCCACATCGTCCCCATCCATCTCGCCGCCGGCAGCGAGTTGCATGTGCGCGAGCACCAGTTCCTGGCGGCGACCGGCAACGTCGATTACACGTTCGAGCGCGTGCGCGGCGTCGCCAACATGCTGTTCGGCGGCAGCGGCTTCTTCATTGATAAGTTCCACGGCCACCAGGGCGACGGCGTGCTGTGGCTGCACGGCTATGGCAACGTGTTCGAGAAGACGCTGGCGCCCGGCGAAATCATCGATATCGAACCGGGCGGCTGGCTCTACAAGGATCCCGCGGTGCGCATGGAGACGGTCGTGGACCGTCTTACCAGCGGTTTCTTCGGCGGCATGAACTTCATCGTCAACAGATTCACCGGTCCGGGCCGGGTCGGCCTGCAGTCGATGTATCTGCACATGCCGAGCGCCGAATGAACAGCAGGCGCGGAGTCGCGCCATGCGCGAGTCCGCGTCTTGCGCCGGAGTAACGCTTATCTGGTTCTGAGTTGCGCGGCTGATTTCAGAACGATCTCTGGCCTGCCCTGATAGAGCTGCACCGGGCCGCTGATCGATACCGTCTTGCCTTCGAGCGCCTTGACGCCGGGAAATTTGCCGATGTCGTCGACAAAGATCACCGCTGCAAAGCGATTGTCAGGATAAAGCCCGTCCATATCGATGAAGGTCGCGCCCGAACGGCCGGTCCGCACGGCGCTGACCGAGGCTTGGACCACCGCGGTCTGGCCAACATGCGCCTTGGCGTCGGCCGCTGCGATGGTTGGGGGCGCCGCAGTCTGAACCAACGCAGTCTGGGCCAACGCAGTTTCGGCCAACGTAGTCTGGGCCAACGCCGGCGCGAGCGACAAGCAAAGTGCCATCAAGAACGTCCGCATGGTTCGTCTCCCCTGCCGCCAAGAACCGCCGATGATCCCGGCGCTTATTGGCATGTGTGTTCTCAAACAGGGCCGCTAGCAGCCTGGAACGAAACAAGAACATAAAGCGGATGCTGAGTCAAGTTGTGCAATCGGGCACATTCGCGCGATTTTAGTGCCGCCCGAGCGGTACGCCGGTGCGCCGCTTCGGCAGGCTGGATCGTGCGGACCGATGGCTAGGCCGCGCGAACCGTCCAACAATGCGCATCGGCTTCGATGCGCGCGATCGCCTCGGCAACATCGCGAGCGTAGCTGACAAACGATCTGCCGAACCAGCCCTGCTTCTGGACAATGAAATAGCCGCAGCACTCGGTCGCGTAATACTTGCCGCTGCCGCATGTGAAGGCGCGTTCCGCCACCGGAACCTCCATCGCTCCTGGTGTCGCGATTCGGAAATGCGCAAATAAGCCTTGCGGCAATAACGGTGCGGACTTCTAAACCACCACACGGGTAGCCGCCCCAACTCAAAATAAAATTCCGTGACGCGAACCGCAACACCGCAAATAACACATCGCCGTGACATCGCGGTGGTGATGTCGCGTGCCGCGGCAGGTGTGTGCGGCAGCGGCTCGCGGGCCGCGGCTACTTGCCGGCGGCTTTGCGCAGCGCAGCGTTGATGCGGTCTTGCCAGCCGGGCCCTTCGGCCTGGAAATAATCGAGCACATCGCGGTCGATGCGCAGCGACACCATCTCCTTCGCGCCGGGCGGCGCCGCCGGCCTGGCGGTCAGCTCAGGGGGCTTCTTTGGCGCAGTCACGGCCTTGAAGGCCCGTTCGGCGGCGGCGCGGGCATCGTGGGTCGGTCGTCGATTCATGCCGAACTCTTAGCAGATGTCGCGGTGAGTCGGGAGTGCCTGTGGATTCGAGGTGCTCTGCCGGTTCATTATTCCGCCAAAGGCGCCAGTTGCGTCCAGGCTTGCTGCGTCAGCGCAAGTCAGGCACATTGGCGACTGCTGCGGAATGTCCGCGGCTCTATCCTTGAGAGGGGCTTATGAAACTGGCCGTGGCTATTCTGTTCGTCGCTGTATCTGCCATCACCGCAACAAGCGCGGTCGCGGCAACCACCGATGACGTCAAGTGGATCAATCAATGCGCTGCTGACAACAAGGGCGACGCGTCCGAGTCCGTGGTGCTGAAATATTGCACCTGCATGAACAACAAGATGAGCAATAGCGAAACGCAATCGATCACCCAGTGGGAAAAGAGCCATCCGCAAGAGCGCGCGGCTTGCGATAAGGAAGCCGGCTGGAAATAGATCGGCGGTTTTCGCCGCCGCCTCGCTCATTGCGGTGGCGCCGCGTCCACGCGGAGAGATGAAGCGTGGCGGACCTTCCGGTTCGCCATGCTTTTTTGTTGCGCAGTCTACCTGCACATTCATTTCGCCGCCCCCGGTTGCTACGCCGCGCGCGTCGACCGCGAGTAAGGTGCAGACGAGCGTTCAGCTTTTCCCGGTCGCGTCATCGATCACGCGCAGCAGCGTGAGCAGCGCGCGGTTCAATGGCGTCGCGATGCCGTGACGCTCGGCGGCGGCGACGATGGCGCCGGTCAGGGCGTCGACTTCGAGATGGCGGCCGGCGAGCCGGTCGAAATACATCGAGGTGCCGAGTTCGCCGGAAAAGGTGAACAGCGTTGCCATCGCGCGTGCCGGTTCGTCGTCAGCGACCGGCACGCCTTCGGCCCGCGCTACCGCCACCGCCTCGTCGAGAATTTTCAGGCAGAGTTCCTGCACGTCGGGCCGCCGCAGCACCGCTTGGCGCTGCAGTGTCAGCGTCGTGATCGGGTTGGCGACGGCGTTGATCAGAAGCTTGCGCCACACCAGCGTGGCAAACTCGCCGCTGAGCGCGACGCGCAGCGGCGTGCCGGTAAACAGGCGTGCAAAATCGCGGCCCGCCGCATCGTCGGCGACGGCGATGTCCTGGTCGCCGCCTTGCCGCAATCTCACTCGATCGGTCGCCAGGCGTTCGCCATTGAAATAGACGACCGCCGGCAGCACGGTGGCGCCGTTCGCAAACGGTGCGACCCGCTCGACGTGGCCGATGCCGTTTTGCAGCGCTGCAACGCGCGTCGCGGGTGTGCACAGCCGCAACAGCCACGGTGCCGCCGCCGCGGTCTGATGCGTCTTGGTGCAGAGCATGACCCAATCGGCCGGCTGCGCGATCTGAGCAGGATCGCTGAGCGCGGTGATCTGCAGCTCCGCTGTGCCGGCTGGCGACTCGAGCGTCAGCCGTCGCACTGGTTGACGCGTGCAGGCGATCACATCGTGGTGGCCGGCCGCGGCGAGACAGCCCGCCACGGCTCCGCCGATGCTGCCGAGCCCGATAATGGCGATGCGCTGACGCGGTTCGGCGTGCGACGATGAGGGTGCGTTGGCCATGATCGGACGATCGGGCGATGGACCGGCAAAGGGCGGCAGCAGGTCACGATGCTGCATGTCGCCGGCATAGTGCCTTGGGGTCGCGTCTGCGCCAAGCCGTCGCGTTCCATCGCGTCAAGCTCGCGTTCCACGCGCCAAGCTCGCGTTCCACGCGCTAAGCCCTCGCGTTCCATCGGAAAATATGTCGTTGGAACTTGCGCGCCTGTGTGACGGATTTGTCTCACCCGCTCGCGTAAATCGTGCGTGCCACGATGGTGCCGCGCATTCGCCCACTTTGGCCGCAACGTGGCGATACCCAACAAACAGGAGGGGTCGTAGCGTGAAACTTTACATCGTATCTGCAGCCGTGTTGGCTGCATCACTGGCGTTTCCTTTGGCCGCGCAGGCACAGGGCGTCCCGGACGGCGTGTCGCACGGCGCGTATGTCGGCGCGCAAGCTGCGGGGCCGGTCGGCGGTCTGGTCGGCGGCGTTGTCGGCGGTGTGATCGGCGGCGTCGATGGCGCGCTCGGAATTCGTCCGGCGGCCTATTCGCCCGGCGTCCCGGTGTATCGCCATCACTGGCGCCACCACGGTTACCGCCACGTTCGCCGCGTTCGTCGCCGCCATACGACCGGCTGAGCCAGGCGCAACGTCACCGCGGTTATAGGAACCCGGCCAAGTGGCCGGGTTTCTCTTTTGCGTTCCAATGACGGAACTATGCGTTACCGTTCGGCGCCGATGCCTGCTCCGGAACCGGCTCCGACGCGCGGGCCGGGGCCGCCCCGGTCCACGTCAGGAACCGCTGGCCCGTAATTGTAACCGTAGCCGCCGCGGTAGCCGTAGTCCCGATCGTAGCGGCCATAACCCTGCGCGAAAGCGGCCGTGGCGAGACCCAAGGTCGTACCGAGGATAAGCGCGCCCGCAATAAACTTTCTCATGTCGCTGCTCCGTGTTTTTGTCTCGGGCGATAATGCCTCACCGGGCTTTGCGTTCTTTCACAAGTTCTTGTGCAACATCTTCGGAACAAATAGTCGTGGTTCGGGCGCCTTTGTTTATGCCGCAATTACGCTCCGCCGGCACTCGCGAGTCGCGCGGTCCCCCGATCAAAACGGCACATCGCCGATCACGGCGGTGCGCTCCATGCGGCGCCGCTCGGGATAATAATCGTTGGCCGCGTAGTGCTGCGTCGATCTGTTGTCCCAGAATACGATCGTGCCGGGGGCCCAGCGCAGGCGGAACTGATATTCCGGCACCTGCGCCTGGGCGAATAGCACATCGAGGATGGCGCGGCTCTCGGCCGGCTTGAGCCCTTCGATGCGCAGCGTGAATTGCGGATTGACGTAGATGCTCTTGCGTCCGGACACCGGATGAGTGCGCACCACCGGATGCAACGGGTTGGGGAACAGGTCTTCCATCTTGCGCAGCTTGCCCCGGTCCTCGTCGGTATTCTTGAACAGCACGCGGAAGTTCTGGAAGTCGTGCACCGCGCGCATGCCGTCGACCATTGTCTTGAACGAACCGCCCATGCCGTCGTAGCCGGCCTCCATGTCCGCCCACAACGTGTCGCCGCCGAGCTTTGGCATGATCTGACAGCGCAGGATGGTGTATTTGGTCGGGGTTTTGCGAAACGTCGTGTCGCTGTGCCACACATCGGTGGACAGCACCGGATTGTCCTTATGATTGTCGAGCACCAGGATTTCAGGAAATTCACCCTGCGGCCGCATCGGATGCACTTCGAGATCGCCGAACTGGCGGCTGAGCGCAACATGCTGCTCGGTCGTCAGATGCTGGTCGCGCAGCATGACGACCTTGTGCTCGATCAGCGCGGCTTCGAAGGCGTGCAGCGTCGCCGGCGGCAATGGCTCTCTGAGATCGACACCGGAAATCTCCGCGCCGAGCTTGACGCCCAGGCGTTCGACTTGAAATGGCGGCGCGGCTTTCGCAAGCGCGGATTCGGGCGCGACGTTCACGTTCATCGCAGGCCTCCTGAGCGGGTCGCAGAGCATTGACTATGGCACGGCTGGGGACCTAATCAACCGGCGTTTTCGCAATCGTGCCGCGCTGCGCGCCGCGAGGCATCGCCGCGCAAGGGGGCGTACCCGATGTCGGAGTATCTGGAAATCGATCCCGCGAGCGCCGAGCGGCGGCAGATCTACCGCATGCTGGTCGGCGCGGTGGTGCCGCGGCCGATCGGCTGGGCATCGACCGTCGACGCGGCCGGCCGCACCAACCTGGCGCCGTTCAGCTTCTTCACCGTGGTCTGCGTGGTGCCGCCGATGATTTCGCTGACCATCGCGCGCAATCCTGACGGCAGCGAGAAGCACACGCTCAAGAACGCGCGCCAGACTGGCGAGTTCTGCTTTAATGTCGTAACCGAACAGGTCTGGAAGGAGATGGTGGATTCGGCCAATGGTTTCCCCGTGGAGGATTCCGAATTCGACAAGACCGGCCTCACCCCCATCCCGAGCGTGAAGATCAAGCCGCCGCGCGTCAAAGAGGTGCCGATTCATTTCGAGTGCAAGCTGCATCAGGTGATCGAACTCGGTCCCAACCGGCATCCGCTGGTCATCGGCGAGGTCGTCTACATGCACGTCGATCCCGCCTGCATGACCAACGGCTATATCGATATGCGCAAGCTAAATCCGGTCGGGCGGCTCAACGGATTTTTCTACTCATCGATCGGTGAGATTTTCGAGCGCAAGTTTGACGATGGTCAGCCGCGCTGAAGCATGATCCCGAAAAGTGGGCACCGGTTTTCGGTAAGGATCATGCGTCCAACTAAAATGGTGCGTGACGAATGTCGTAAGCGGGTGTGTCCCGAGGAGGCGAACAGATGGCACATGTGACCTATAAGATCGTCCGTCACGAGGACGGCTGGGCGTACACCGTCGACGGGGTGTTTTCCGAAAGCTTCGCGACCCACGCCGAGGCCCTCAAGGCAGCGCAACGTGCCGCGCGTGAGCAGCGGGTTCCGGGGCAGACAGAGTCGATCGAGTACGAAGACGCGCAGGGCAAATGGCACGTCGAGCGTGCGCTCGGCAGCGATCGTCCCGACACCGATGTCGTGGACAAGCCATAGAAAATAAGTCCTGGCTAACTGCTCACGGAAAATACGTCCTACTTTTTCTTGAACACGTCGAGGCGGAGCGGCAGCACGGCGCCGAACCAGGCGGCGTGGGCGCTGTGGTCGGTCAGGTTGTCGCCGGTCTCGGGATGCAGCAGCACGGTCAGGCCGTCGCGATTGAGCATGAGCCACGGCACGAACTGCGCCAGCATCTCGCTCGGGAAGGCGACCTGATACATCGATTGCGGGTGCGGGCCGACCATCTCGTCGTGCCAGCGGCCGACTCTGGCCTGCGGAAAGTCTGCCGCGACCCGCTCGCGCAACCGTTCGGCGCGGCCACGGGTCGTCGCCGGATCGTAATAGATGTGGGCGTGATATTCCGTGATTTTTTCTGGTTCGGTCATCGTCGGATCGTCCATCAACCGGTGCCAAGATAACGCATGATGAGAACGATGAGAATGACCAGCGACATTGTAAGGGTGCCGGTCGAGGCGGCATGCCGCCACAGCCGCAGCTGCCGCGCCATCGATAGAGCCGGCGCCGACCAATCCGGGGCGTGAGTTCCCCACACCCCCAGAAATCCCCCTTTGCCTTCGACGGTGCCGAGATCGCGGACGGTGACGCCGGCGCGCGCCGCCAGATCGGCGACGATGTCGGCGAACATCGTGCTGGCCATGCCGGTTGCCAGCGCGCGCTCCTCGAACAGAAAGACCAGCGCGCCGCTCTTGCGGCGCAACACATAGGCGCGCTGCATCATTTCCATGCCCAGGCTGCCATAGGCTTCGTAGCGCGATTCGATCGCCGCAATGTCCGCGTAGGGAATGGTCAGGTGCTGCGCCGGCGGCCGATGAATGAGCGAGCGCCCGCTCGGCAGGTCGAGTGTGACGGCGTCAGGCCCCAGCACGACGCGCAAGCCCAGTTTGCCGCGCAGGTCGCGCCAGACATAGCCAGCCAGCGCGCCGATGAAGCCCGCTATGGCCAACATGAACAGGCCGAGCCCCCATTGCAGTCTGAAGCCCAGGTAGGCTGCGCCGATCATGATGGCGGTGGTGAGGATGAGAATGCCGATACCGATGACGGAGAACACCCGCATCCACAACGGCGTTCTGAATGTGCGGGGACCGCGTCTCGCGGCGCCCGCTGCCCCCTCGGCGGTGCTCATATTTGCTGGTCCGCTGCGTCACACTCGACAGCCCAGAGCAAGATAGCGGGATGCGCGTGGCGCGGCGAGGAGCCGCCGTCAATGATAGACGGCGACCCTCCGGGTCGGATGAAGCAGGCAGGCGAGCAGCACCGCGAGAATCCCGGTCAGGAATATGCCGTCGAAGGTGCCGGCTCCGCCGATCGAGGCGACCGGCGCGCCGAGTCCGCGCACGCGGCCGATGTTGCTGAGGTCGGCGCCGATCAGTGTGCCGAGACTGCCGGCGATGTAGGCCAGCGGTGCGGCGTCCTGCCAGGCAAGCACCAGGGCGACGACGGCGGTGACCACGGCCGGGACGAAGATCGGCACCGCGATGCCGACGCCGCGCACCGGCTGGGCCGTCCAATGCAGCACGAGCGCGACGATGACGGTGGCGATCAAGCCTCTGACCCACAGACGCCGCGAGAACAGGAGATAGAGCGACATGACGGCCGGGATGACCGCTCCGCCGATATTCACGGCGATCGTCGTACCTGGGTAACTCTGCACGCGCGGCACGACGTAGAGCATGCCGAAAAAGTCGCGGACCTGTTCGGACATGATGTGCTCGGGCGGCAGGTGGGCCACCGGGATGTTGAAATAGCTGCCGACCAGCGAACCAAACAGCAGCAAGAGCGCGGTGCCGGAACTGACGCCGAGGCTCTCATAGGCGTAGCGCAGCGTTGAAAGCAGGAGGATGCCGACGATAACGTAAATGACAATAAGGATGGCAAAATAGCCGGGAGTCAGCGGCAGGTAATAATAACCGTTCATTGGCATCGGCATGTCTCCTCATTTGCCTTGCCACATCAACGCGCGGGCCTATAATTCGCCGCTTCCTTCGGACAGGGAATTTACTGCGTGGCGCCGCCGGGAAGCAAAACCATTGCAATTATCATGGGCAGCCAGTCCGACTGGCAGACCATGAAGCACGCCGCCGAGACCCTCGATGCGCTCGGTGTCTCCTACGAAACGCGCATCGTTTCCGCCCATCGCACGCCGGAACGGCTGTACGCCTTCGCCAAGGGTGCGAAGGCTGCCGGCTTCAAGGTCATCATCGCCGGCGCCGGCGGCGCGGCGCATTTGCCCGGCATGACCGCCGCGCTGACCAGCCTGCCGGTGCTCGGCGTGCCGGTCGAATCAAAGGCGTTGTCGGGCGTCGATTCGCTTTATTCGATCGTGCAGATGCCGCCAGGCGTTCCGGTCGGTACCTTGGCGATCGGTCAGGCTGGCGCCACCAACGCCGCGCTGCTCGCGGCCGGCATTCTGGCTTTGAGCGACGCCGCTCTCGGCGAGCGGCTCGACGCGTGGCGAGCGCGGCAGACCGCGGCCGTCGCCGAAGAGCCGAAGGATTCCCGCGGGTGAGCGGGACTGTGCTCGAACCACTGGCCACGATCGGCATCCTCGGCGGCGGTCAACTTGGCCGGATGCTGGCGCTGGCCGCGGCGCGGCTCGGCTTTAAGTGTCACGTCTTTTCGCCCAGCCCGGATTCGCCGGCCTTCGACGTGGTGCAGCGGGTGAGCTGCGCCGATTACAGCAACACCGAGGCGCTCGACCGCTTCGCCGCTGACGTCGACGTCATCACCTACGAGTTCGAAAACGTGCCGGCCGAGACCGCGACGTTTCTGGCCGCCCGCGTTCCGGTGCTGCCAGATCCGAAAATTCTCGCCACCACCCAGGATCGGTTGGTGGAAAAGACCTTCGTGGGCAGTCTCGGCATTCCGACCGCGCCGTTCGCCGCGGTCGGCGGACCGGCCGAATTGGCCGCGGCGATCGAGCGGATCGGGCGGCCGGCTGTTCTTAAGACGCGGCGTTATGGCTATGACGGCAAGGGCCAGGTGGCGATCAAAAACGGCACCGATGCGCAGGCTGTCTGGCGCGAGGTCGGCGGCCAGCCCTGCATTCTGGAGGCCTTCGTGCCGTTCGACCGGGAAGTGTCGGTGGTCGCCGCGCGCGGCCACGACGGCATGGTGGAATGCTTCGACGTCACCGAGAACGAGCACCGCGACCACATCTTGAAGGTGTCGCGCGTGCCGGCTGCCTTGCCGGAGGCCGGAGCAGAGAAGGCGCGGCGCATCGCCGAGACGATCGCCAGCAAATTCGGCTATGTGGGCGTGCTGGCGGTCGAGATGTTCGTGCTGCGCGGCGGGGCCGAGATTCTGGTCAATGAAATCGCGCCGCGGGTGCACAATTCCGGTCACTGGACGCTCGACGGCGCGTCGGTGTCGCAATTCGAGCAGCATATCCGCGCGGTGGCCGGCTGGCCGCTGGGCAAGCCGGTGCGCCGCGGACGCGTGGAAATGACCAACCTCATCGGTGCCGAAGTCGACGATTTCCGGCGCTGGCTCGCCGTTCCGGGGGCGACGGTCCATCTTTACGGCAAGGCCGCCGTCCGGCCCGGCCGCAAAATGGGCCATGTGACCCGCGTTTTTGCCGAATAGGCGAAAACGCGCCGTACGGTGGACTTTCCGGTGTTGTTCTGCTACGTGCCGCCGCAAGCAGGCTTGGGTTTACGTCCAGGCCGCCAACCCATTTCATGAACCCACTGCAAGAGGAGCACGCGTGCAGGTTCTCGTCCGTGACAACAATGTCGACCAAGCCCTTAAGGTGCTGAAGAAAAAGATGCAGCGCGAGGGAATTTTCCGCGAGATGAAGCTCCGCGGTCATTACGAAAAACCCTCTGAACGGAAAGCACGCGAGAGGGCGGAAGCGATCCGCCGGGCCCGCAAGCTGGCGCGCAAGAAATTGCAGCGCGAGGGATTGCTGCCGATGAAGCCGAAGCCCACGGGTCCGGCTGGCCCCGGTGGCAGGCCGGGCGCGCCCCGCGCCCCGCGGTTCGGTTGAACCGGGTTTCGGGTCGGCGCATCGGATCGGTCTTTCTGCGTGGCGCGGGGCATCGAGGCCCGCGCCATTGTTTTGGCAAGCAGGCCTACTATCGTTTAAGAATATCGTTCGGTTTGCCCTCGTGACCGAAGGCCTTGGAACCAAAGATCTTTGAACCGAAGAGTTTTGGAACCAAAGTTCCGCGTGCGGGGTGCCCGCGAGGCATCGGGATGCAAGGACAAGCGATAGGCCAGCTCAGGAGGAAAAGGCGCGCAGCCCACAAGGCCGTTCCGCTCGCTGCCGCGCTGACGGCTGTCTTGGCGCTCGCCGGCTGCGCGAGCCTGGGCAATCTGGGCGATCCGTCGGTTGCCGAGAAGAACGACGGCGCGCTCTATGGCGCCTCGCAATCCAATCTCAGCTCGCTGAGCCAGGTCATTGAATCGCACCCGTCCGATCCGCAGGCCTACAACATGCGCGGCTCGGCCTACGGCGAAGCCGGCATGGACGAGCAGGCGCTCGCCGACTTCAACAAGGCGATCGGGCTCGATCCCAACTACGCGCAGGCCTACGCCAACCGGGCGCTGGTTTACCGCCGTCTCAACAAGCTCGATCTGGCGCTTGCCGATTACGACAAGGCGCTGACGCTCGATGCCTCGTATGCGCCGGCTTATCTGGGCCGCGGCATCGTCTATCGGCTGCAGCGCCGCTCGGAGCAATCGCTCGCCGATTTCAACAAAGTCATCGCGCTGCGCCCCAACGATTCCGAAGCCTATTACGACCGCGGCCAGCTCTATCAGAGCCAGGCCCAGCATCAATTTGCGATCAATGATTTTTCCACCGCGATCGGACTCACGCCGCAGCGCGGCGAGATCTATGTCGCCAGGGCGCTGTCGTATCTCGCGCTGGGCGATAACAAGTCGGCGGCGAGCGATCTCGATCACGCCGTGCAGCTCAATCCGTCGGATCCGAAAGCCTGGGCGAGCCGCGGGCTTGCTTACGAGCGGCTCGGCCTGAAAGAGAAAGCCGCCGGCTCTTACGCCAAGGCGCTCAACATCAACAACAAATATCCGCCCGCCGTCACCGGTTTTGCGCGCGTCGGCGGCGAAGTAGGCAAGGCCTATCAGACATTCTGAGCGAGGCGATGGCCATGACCATCATGCTCAATCACACGATCGTTCCGGCGCGCGACAAGGCCGCGGCGGCAAAATTCTTTGCCGATATTTTCGGCCTCAAGCGCGGGCGCAGCGGCCATTTCGCGCCCGTCAAGGTCAACAAGACATTGACGCTCCTGTTCGACGATGACGCGAAGTTTGACGGTCATCACTATGCGTTCCACGTCAGCGACCGCGAGTTCGACGCCATTCTCCGCCGCGTCAAGAAAGCGAATATCGCCTTCGGCAGCGCGCCATGGAGTCTTGAGGACGGCGAGCTGAACGACTGGAACGGCGGCCGCGGCGTCTATTTTCGCGATCCGAACGGGCACGTGCTCGAACTGATGACCGCGCCGCAATAGGCGCGCCCGGTCAGACTCGCGGTGTTTATGGCGTGTCGGCGGCTCCCGGCCTATTCGGGCTTGATGTTCGCAAACTTGATCACCTTCGCCCACTTCTCCACCTCGGCCGTGATGAAGGTCTGACATTCAGCCGGGGTCATCGGCATTGGCGCGATGCCGAGGTCTGCAAGCCGCGCCTGCAACGCCGGCTCGGCCAAAGCAGCCATCACTTCCTTGTTGAGCGCGTCGGCGATCTCGGCGGGCAAATGCTTCGGTGCGCCCAGTCCCTGCCAGGTGCTGGCTTCAAATCCCGGAATGAATTCGCCCAAAGCCGGCACGTCCGGCAGCGCCTTTGCGCGCGTCGCCGTCGAAACAGCCAAAGCGCGCAGCGTTCCGGCCTTGATATAGCCGAGGCACGATTGGATCGGTTCGAATGCGACCTGAACATGGCCGGCAATAAGATCGACCAATTCGGGAGCCGAGCCATGGTAGGGCACGTGTACCATGTGGACTCCGGTCATCATCTTGAACATTTCGCCGATGGTCTGCTGCGGCGTGCCGCTGCCGGCCGAGCCCATATTGATCTTGCCCGGATTGGCCTTGGCATAGGCGATGAATGCGGGAACGGTCTGCGCAGGCACGGCAGGATTCACCAGCATGACGGCCGGGCCATAGGCGATGCCGGCAACGACCCGGATGTCGCGCAGAAAATCGTAGTTCAGATTATCGTAGAGTGATGGATTGATTGCATTGACGGTAGCCAATTCCATGACCGTGTAACCGTCAGGCGGAGACTTCGCGACCATCTCCGTTGCGACATTACTCGACGCGCCCGGCCGGTTCTCGACGACAAAGGACTCGTGTAGGCGCGCTGATAATCGTTCGGCCATGAGGCGCGCGGTAATATCGGTCGGTCCGCCCGGCGGAAATCCGACGATCCAACGCACCGGTCGCGTCGGATAATCCAGCGCCCACGCTCCGCGAAGCGGAATCGACAGCGCGGCAGCGCCCGCTGCCAGATGCAAAAATTCGCGGCGATGAGTTTTCATCGGTATCCCCTCGAATGAGCGGCGTCTCCTGCGGCTTCCGGGTCGAGCGTGCGATCCTGCCTCCGCCAGCTCCGTGGAAGCCAACTGAATGAATCTAGATTAATACCGATTCTGCGATAATATCGTATTTCTGGATAATACTTATGCTGGATATGGATGAATGCTGGACAAGCTGTCCGAAATGAAGATGTTTCAGGCGGTGGCGGATGCAGGGGGTTTTACAGCCGCCGCGACCGAGCTTGGCGTGAGCCAAAGCATGGTGAGTCGCGCGGTTTTACGCCTCGAACAGCGGCTCGGCACCTCGCTTCTGCACCGCTCCACGCGTCGTATCAGTCTCACGGACGAGGGCGCTATTTTCCTGCAAGCATGTCGGCAGGTTCTGGAGGACATTGGAGAAGCCGAGCGGTCGGTCAGTTCGGACAAGCAACCCTCCGGCACTCTGCGGGTCAGTGCAGCTGTGGTCTGGGGACTGGATCCACTTGTCCCTTTTCTTCCGGAATTCACGACCCGCCATCCAAAGATCGGAGTGCATCTGTCCCTCACGGATCGGTACGTCGACCTGATCGAAGAGAAAATCGACGTGGCAATCCGGCTCGGACGGCTTTCGGATTCATCGTTGATCGCCAGAAAGATTGGAGAGATGCGCCGAGTCATCGTTGCTTCCCCCGCTTACCTCGCGGAGAAGGGCCGGCCAAAGGCACCCGCCGATCTTCTGAATCATGATTGTCTTTTGTGGGATGAGGAGCGCGACTATCTGAACCGCTGGCCTTTCGAAGTGAATGGGGCCATGCGTCACGTCAAGGTAGGCGGCCGCATCGTGTCAAACAATGCACAGGCGCTTTATCAGCTCGCAATCATGGGCGCCGGAATTTTTCGGATGGTCGAATATCGTGCTCGCCCATTGATCCGCAGGGGCGAATTGGTATCGCTTTTGGATCGATATCACCACGTTGAAGCTATTGCCGTGCATGCGCTTTGCGTCAGGACAAACATCGCCAAACCGAGAGTTCGCGCGTTTGTAGATTTCTTAAGCGAGAAGTGTGCTGTCGAGGCTTTGTGAGGCGCGCAATCCTGCCGTGAGCGTCAGGTTTTTGGATTGGCTATTTTGGGTGGGCTAGGGACGCGATCCAGATCGCCGGCGAGAAAGCGCGCGACTGCATTCAGGGCGCCGTTGGCGTCGATGTCGTCATGCCCGGCGTCGAGGAAGCGCACGATATGCTTCGGCTTGTTGGCGAGTTCAAACAGGCGCTCGCCCATCGCAAAGGGCACCACCTGATCCTTTGTGCCGTGCAGGATCAACAGCGGTGCGGTGACTTTCTGGATGCGCCGGTCGGAATGAAATTGGTCCTTCATCAAAAGGCTGACCGGAATGTACCAGTAGCGGATCGAGGCGACAGCGGCCGTTGAGGTGAACGGCGCTTCCAGAATTATGCGGCCGACCGGTTTTTCCGCCGCGACCGCAACGGCGACGCCGGAGCCGAGCGACTGGCCCCAGATCACGATCTGCTTCGTCGGATAGTGTGCAGCGGCATAAGCGTAGGCGGCCTCGCCGTCGGCAATCAGACCGGCTTCGCTCGGGCTGCCTTCGTTGCCGCCATAGCCGCGATATTCGAGCGCGACGAGGCCGATACCCGCGCCGATCAACTCGCGAAAGCGCGCGACGCTGTAGCGCAGTGAGCCGCCATTGCCGTGGAAAAAAACGATCACCGGCTTGTCGCCCTGCGGCGCGACGAACCAGGCCGTAATGTGAACGCCGTCGGCCGCAGTCAGCGGCAGTTCGGTGGCTTGCGGCAGTCCGGCCTCCGCGGGCGTGGTGTGGGCCGTGTCGGGGAAATACATCAGCGCGCGCTGGTTTACGTACAGCACGGCCGAGATCCCGACGTAGACGCAGGCCGCGGCGACCGCCATCCATTTGAGTGCGCTGATCGTGTACACGCGCCGCGGCGCGTAGGCGGCGAACGGCGCGACGCGTTGCCGCGTGACCTCGATGAGACCAAGCGCAATGGTCAACGCGGAAGCTGCCCGTG
Source organism: Xanthobacteraceae bacterium (assembly GCA_036511795.1). GTDB lineage: Bacteria > Pseudomonadota > Alphaproteobacteria > Rhizobiales > Xanthobacteraceae > BOG-931. Next base: position 37,217 of record DATCBO010000064.1, on the reverse strand, counting down.
GCGCGACCCGCCGCCGCGTGACGATCAATAATCCACGAGCGACCGCGATCGCATAGGCGACCGTCCAGCGCGGCGGGATGACGGCGGCTTCGCTGTCTACCGGCAGAGCGCCATCGCTCGCGCTATTTGCTTCGTGCGGTGCCGAAAGCGTGCTCAGAACTTGGCCTCTGCGGGTTGACCAAAAAAGAAAACCGGCCGGCTCTTGCAAGCCGACCGGCTGAAACCGACGCGCAACCGCGCGATCACGACCCGTCCAGTGTTACGGACAGATCGGGTGACGGCGCCACTGCCAACCGTAGCCCTCGATCCAAACCTTGTGCGGCCTGCTCCAGTAGCAGCCCGGGGCGAGCTGGGCATACTGGGCCGGCGGCGGCCCATATGCGGCCGGCGGCGGGTAGCCGGGAGGCGGCGGCGGATAACCGTAAGCCGGCGGGGGCGGATTGTTGGCAATGGCGCTGCCGACGATGGCGCCAGCGACGACTCCGCCAAGAACCCCCACGCCCACGGCGCAACCGAAGCAGCGGGCATTCGCCGCGCTCGGTGCTGCTACCGTGGCAAGGCCAAGCGTGGCCGCAACGGCAAGCCCGATGAGTGCTTTGTGCATGTATTCTCCTGATATGATCGTTCGGGTGCCGATGCGACAAATTAAGCTGCGGAAGTCCCCGACATACCCCCGAATCCCCTTAAGATCCTATTGCATCATTAAAGTCGTACTCTTTGGCGGAAGTTTGATGCGCATGACGCATTCACCACCGAGATCGGCGGCGCGTGCCACGCAATGTCGCAACGGCGCCCCTTGCGGGACGCCGTCATCGATCGTGATACCCGAGCGGGCTTAGTAGCAGGAGCGGATCCAGCGATAGCCGTTCCACCAGGTGCGCCAGGCGCACGGGGCGTATCCGTAGGGGGAGGGACCATAATAACCGTAGGGATAGGCATAGGCGCCGACGACCGCGCCGCCGAGGAGAGCACCGGCAATGAACGGGCCAGGACCCCAGCCGCCACCACGCCAGCCGCCGCCACGCCAGCCACCGCCGCCGTGCCAGCCGCCGCCGCCGTGCCCGCCTCCCCAGCGTGCCTCCGCGGAGCCGGCTGTCGCGACCGCCGCGATGGCGATTGTTACGGCCGCGACGAGAGCAGTCACAGTTTTCCTCATGACATTACCTCGACAGGATGTGTTGTCGTTCAACTCAACAGCCCCGGTTAGCTTAAAGTTCCCATTTAAACGTGAACGTCCACTGAACAATGCTGCCCGAATGTGGCCATCATTAGGAAAAGTCGGGGCCGTGAAACCATGAACAAGCAACCATGAACAGGAAATCATGCTGACCTACGCTGTCGGCGACATCCACGGCTGTCTGGACAAGCTGAAAAGCCTGATCGCGGCATGCCGCCAGCATGCCGGTAGCGATGAAATGATGCTGGTGTTTCTCGGCGACTACATCGATCGCGGGCCGGAATCGGCGGGCGTCATCCGCTACATGCTCAGTTTGCAGGCCGATGCGCCGCAGCATGTCGTCGCGCTCAAGGGCAATCACGAAGCCTGGGCGGTCGCGGTGCTCGATGGCTTGCTGCCCGCCAAGGCATGGCTCCGCAACGGCGGCGCGGCGACGCTGTCGAGCTATGGCGCCAGCGACGTGGGCGAAATGCCCGAGGCGCATCTCAACTGGTTGCGATCGCTGCCTCTGACCTACGACGATGGCCGCCGCTTGTTCGTTCATGCCGGGGTTGACCCGCACAAGCCGCTCGGCGCGCAGGACGAACATGACCTGATTTGGATCCGGGAGCCTTTCCTGGACGATGATCGGGACTACGGCCGCCTCATCGTCCACGGCCACACACCCCTGGAGACTGCCAAGCCTGACCTGCGGCCCAACCGGCTCAACCTCGACACCGCCGCCGTGTTCGGCGGTCCGCTGACCGCGGCGGCTTTCGACGATACACAAAGTGCGCCGATCGCGATCATCCAGGCCCAATGAGCGAAGGTGGTGGCCCGGCGCCGCATGGGCGGCCATGCGCTGACCGTGCCATGAACTGATCGAACCTTGCCCTGATCATGCGGCAATACGCCGCATGATCAGGCGGAGGGGCGGAGAATGCGCTGACAATCCTCGGCTGGCGCATCACCGGACCAGTCCGGACGGAGTATCTTTGCCGGCGATTCGGATGGGGCGGGAGGGGACCGCAATGAAGCGTAACGCCGCAAAGCCGCGGCGCAAGACGGCCGCGCCACTGCGGCAGCAGGTGCGTGTGCAGCGCCTTTCTGCCGATCCGGCATCGACGGACCCCTCAAAACGCAAGCGACCGGCGCGTTCCGCATCCATGCAGCTCGCGGCCGAAGTCGGGCGGCTCGTTGCCGAGCTGGAGCGCTCGCGCGCGCGGATCGTCGATCTCGAAGCCAAGGTCGATGTCGACCCGCTGACCGAGCTGCTTAATCGCCGCGGCTTCGAGCGTGAGCTCAAACGCTCCGTGGCTTATGTCAAACGTTACGGCGTTGGCGCTGCGCTGATTTTTCTCGACCTCGACGGCTTCAAGCCGGTCAACGATCGCCACGGTCACGCCGCCGGCGATGCCGTACTCAAGGCAGTTGCCGCCGCGATCGTTGGCAAAGTGCGCGCCTCCGACGTGGTGGCGCGAATCGGGGGCGACGAATTCGCGGTGCTGCTATGGAATCTCGGCGCCGCGGCGGCGGCGGCGAAGGCCGCGGCGTTGGAGCGGGCGGTTTACGCGACGCCGGTGCGATGGGGCGCCTCGACGCTCGTCGTCGGCGCATCGGCCGGCGTGGCGCTGGCCGCGGCGCTCGATACGCCGGACGAACTGCTGGCCCGCGCCGACGCCGCCATGTACGCCCGGAAGTATGCCCGCAAGGCCGGATGTGGCGATCAGGCCTCGCCCGGCGCGAGCAACGCGGAAGACATCACGCAATAATATCCGGTGTGAGCTGATCTTCGATGAAGGTAATCCGATCCCGCAGGAATAACTTGCGCTTCTTCAGCCGCTGCACCTGAATAATGTCGGCGCCCAACGCATCCTGCAGCGCCGCAATGGCGGCATCCAGGTCGCGATGTTCCTGCAGCAGGCGCGCCAGCTGCGCCCGAAGCTCTTGTTCTTCCTCTTTCGTCATTTCCGCCTTGTCGCGCCGTGGGTGCGGCTCCATTGCGGCTCGGACACGGGCTTGGACCTGACCGGTTGCTGGCGGCGGATTATCGCGGGTTGGTTAACGCCCGACAAGCCCGCCGGGCGAATGGGCCGCACGCATACGTGTGCACACAGATGGGATTTTCGGCAGGCCGGAAACGGAGTATCATGTGCTTCGTTATCGGGTGGTACCTTCATTCGACAGGCGGCATTCAACGCAAGGAGAGAAGCCACATGGCGATGCAATCGCATCTTGCGGAGCTCGAAAAGCGGCACCAGGCCCTTGAGGAGGAAATCACTGAAGCGATGACCCACCCCGCGGCCGACGACTTCAAAGTTGCGGAACTGAAACGGAAGAAATTGCACGTCAAGGACGAAATCGAGCGGCTTAGACTGGACCCGGTCCTGTTGCACTGACACATTAGTCACGGCGTTTTTCCCCCATCGTCCTCGCGTCAGCGGGGAAAATGCAGAAATTTTATTCACGAATAATCTGGGCCGGTTCCCGACCGGACGGGAATGGCCGGCAACGCCTGCAATTTTTAGTGCGACAGTGAGACCAACCTTGCATCGAAGCGAAAGCGGCGGGTCGAGACGATTGCAACGTCGTGCATACGCGGGTGTGCGGGGTTAAGCATCAGGTTCAAATCTTCAGGCACGATAATCGAAGGGGCCGCGAGGATCAGCGCGTGGCCTGCTGCGATCCAGGCGTCACCCGCGGCGCGGCATGCCGCCTCGGGATCGGAAGCGCCGAGCATCATTTCCATTTCGTCGACACCGATACGTATGGTCCCGGCGTCGTCTGGAATGCTGAGGCGTACAGCCTCGAAATCGGGAATGTTAAGCCGCAACACCGCTGGCAAGTGAACAAATATTTCAAGGACGCATAACGACAAATGCGACGAGGCATAAAACATCGGCACGCCGCGCGAATTCCAGCGACCTCCCGCAAGACTGGCACCTTCGCCATCAAGTGCGCGAGCGAATGGTGCCGGCGCGAGCCGCCAAGCCGTCACCATCAGCTGTAGACGCCATAAGCGATGCGCGTGAGGATCGTTTCGACTTCCCGCGCGCCGGCGTCCGTCTCGGCCATTTCGATCGGGATGCGGTCGCGCAGCGCGGGGTTTGGATAGGTCAGCCATTTGTGGGCGAAGTCGGTGTCGCCGAAGGTTTTTTCCGCTTCCTCGGTGATGCGGATGAGCCGCCCGATAGCATCGGCTTCGGGCGCCTTGAGCGTCTCGTTCTTGGCGAGGCGGCGGCCAAATGTGCGTTCCGGAATGACGCGATAGACCTGCTTGGCGCCAAGCACGCCACGGTCGATCAGTTTCTTAACGCGCCGCGCTGCAATGCCGCGCACGATTTCGTCGTGGACGAACGGACGCTCCTCCTCGCCAAATCCGCTTGCAGTTTGCCGTCCGCGCTTCGCTTTTGACCGGGGCATGGACTACGCCTCCCGCGTGGCACACAAATATAGATTGTGCCGGCAGATGCCGCAATACGAGCGGCGAATGCCGGGATGCAGGCGGCATCGTCATCGAGGAGTGACTGGCGTGATTGCGCGCTACACCCGCTTCGCCATATCCCGCAGCTTGAATTTCTGCAGCTTGCCGGTCGAAGTTTTCGGAATTTCGGCGAACACCACGGTGCGCGGGCATTTGTAGGCGGCGAGGTTTTGCCGGCACCACGCCATCAATTCCTCGGCCGTGGCCGATGCGCCGGATTTAAGTTCGACGAAGGCGCACGGCGTCTCGCCCCATTTATCGTCGGGCTTGGCGACGACGGCGACCGCCTGCACGGCGGGATGCTTGTAGAGCGCGTCCTCGACCTCGATCGAGGAAATATTCTCGCCGCCGGAAATGATGATGTCCTTGGAGCGGTCCTTGAGCTGGATATAGCCGTCGGGATGCATCACGCCGAGATCGCCGGAGTGAAACCAGCCGCCCGAAAATTCCCGCTCGGTCGCCGCCTTGTTTTTCAGATAGCCTTTCATCACGACGTTGCCGCGAAACATGACTTCGCCGAGTGTCTCGCCGTCGCGTGGCACCGGCTGCATCGTCGCCGGATCGCGCACGTCGAGCGCATCGAGCACCGGATAACAGACCCCCTGGCGCGCCTTCTTGGCCGCCTGCTCGGAAGCAGGCAGGGCGTCCCACGCGCGATGCCAGTCGTTGACGCTCGCCGGCCCGTAGGTCTCGGTCAGACCGTAAACATGGGTGACGTTGAAGCCCGCGGCTTTCATCGCCGCCAGCACAGCTTCCGGCGGCGGCGCCGCGGCGGTGACGAACTCGACCGTGTGCGGCAGCGGCTTTTTCTCCTGCGGCGCGGCGTCGAGCAAAGTCGACATCACGATCGGTGCGCCGCACAGGTGCGTCACCTTGTGGGTGGCGATGGCGTCGAAGATTGACGCGGCGCGGACGGCACGCAGGCAGACATGAGTCCCCGCGACGACTGACAAAGTCCACGGGAAGCACCAGCCATTGCAGTGGAACATCGGCAAGGTCCACAGGTAAACCGGATGCTTGCCCATGCCGCAGGTGATGAAGTTGGCCATCGCCAGCAAGTAGGCGCCGCGGTGATGATAGACGACGCCCTTGGGGTCGCCTGTGGTGCCCGACGTGTAGTTGAGCGAGATCGCGTCCCATTCGTCGTCCGGCTTCAGCCAGGCGAATTCCGGGTCGCCTTCGCGCAAAAAATCTTCGTATTCGATGGCGCCGAGCCGTTCGCCGGCGCCTTTGTATTCCGGATCGTCGTAATCGATCACCAGCGGCTTCGCCTTGCAGAGTGCTAGCGCGTCTTTCACCACGTTGGAGAACTCACGGTCGACGATCAGCACCTTGGCCTCGCCGTGATCGAGAATGAACGCGATCATGGCGGCGTCGAGCCTCGTATTGATGGTGTTGAGCACGGCTCCGGCCATTGCGACGCCGTAGTGCGCGTCCAGCATTGCCGGCGTATTGGCGAGCACCGCCGCCACGGTATCGCCGCGCCTGATGCCGCGCCGGGCGAGCGCGGAGCCCAGTTTTTTGGCGCGCGCGAAAAATTCGCGGTAGGTCCAGGACCGGCCGCCATGGATGACCGCCATCTGTTCCGGATAGACCAAGGCGGCGCGGGCCAGAAATGACAGCGGGGTCAGCGGCTGAAAATTCGCCGGATTACGCTCGAGGCCGCTATCGTAAGGTGTCGCCATCTTTCCTCCCGGCATTCAGCTTAGCCGAAAGCTGCGCGCGGGCGAATAGCGAATGGCGAGTGGTTTGTTACTCGCCGTGCGCCAGACCCAGCCAGCCCTGCCAGATCAGCGCCACCGAGATCGAAAACATCAACAGATAGGTGATGCGGTAGAACGGCTCGGTCGGCGTTCGCCGCACCAGCCAGATGCCGAGGTAGTTCGCCGCCACCGCCAGCGGCCAGAGCGCCATCGACGTTGCGAAATTGCGCAGCGAAAACTGGCCGAGCAAAAAATAGGGGCCGATCTTCATCAGATTCATGAAGGCAAAGAACAGCACCGTGGTGCCCACGAACGTTAGCTTGTCGAGGCGCTGCGGTAGGATGTGGATCTGGTAGGGCGGGGCGCCGACATTGATCAGAAGCGACATGAAGCCTGCGAGCGATCCCCAGAACACACCGGCGAGCGCGTGCGGCTGTTTGGGCTTTTCGGCGGCGCGAATGAGATGCGGCCACAGCCACCGGCCGATCCAGCGGTACACCACGAACGACAGCCCGATCATACCGCCGGCCACTTCGATCGCTGCGTTGGAGACGTAGCTCGCAAACAGCGTGCCGGCACCCATGCCGATGATCGAGCCCGGAATCAGCACCTTCAGGTTCCACGCGCTCCACGCGCGCCGATAGGTCCAGGCCGAGATGGCGTCCTGGGTGACGAGCAGCGGCAGGATGATGGCGGCGGCCTGCAAAATCGGCACCCGCAGCGTCAACAGCGGCACCGAGATCATGCCAAGGCCGGCAAAGCCACCTTTGCCCAGGCCGAGCAGGATCACGGCCGGAATGGCCACGAGATAGAACAGCGGATCGGTAATCACGGGGCTGGCGAATGGTGAATCGCGAGTAGCGAGTAGCGAGTAGCGAGTAGGGCAAATAACGGATGGAATGAATAGCCCCCGCGATTCGCTATTCGCTACTCACTATTCGCCCTGCAGGGTATATTTCGCGCGGAGGACACCTCATGGACGCCCGATCGAGCCGCTACCGCGAAGCCTATGCGCGCTGGCAGCGCGATCCTACCGGCTTCTGGGGCGAGGCGGCCGAGGCCATCGACTGGTTCGAAAAGCCGAAAACCGTGTTCGACGCCAAGGCCGGCATCTACGGCCGCTGGTTCGTGGGCGGGGTGTGCAACACCTGCTTCAACGCGGTCGACCGCCATGTCGATGCCGGGCGCGGCGATCAAGCGGCGATCATCTACGATTCGCCGCTCGCTGGGCAAAAGCGGACCATCAGCTACCACCGCCTGCTGACCGAGACGCAGGTGCTCGGCGGCATGCTGCGCGATCTCGGCGTGCAAAAGGGCGACCGCGTCATCCTCTACATGCCGATGATCCCGGAGGCGATCATCGCGATGCTCGCCTGCGCGCGCATCGGCGCGATTCATTCGGTGGTGTTCGGCGGCTTTGCGGCGCCCGAACTGGCGACCCGGATCGACGACGCCAAGCCTAAGGTCATTCTGTCGGCGAGCTGCGGGCTCGAACCCGGCCGCGTCGTCGCCTACAAGCCGCTGCTCGACGAAGCCATCGCGCTGTCGACGCATAAGCCTGATGCATGTTTGATTCTGCAGCGGCCGCAGATGCAAGCCGCACTGATCGAAGGCCGCGACCGCGACTGGGCCGCGATGCGCGATTACGCGCTGGTTTATGCCCGCTCGGCCTACGATTGCGTGCCGGTCGCGGCGACCGACCCGCTCTATATTCTCTATACGTCCGGCACCACCGGCCGGCCCAAGGGCGTCGTGCGCGACAATGGCGGCCACATGGTCGCGCTCAAATGGTCGATGCAGTATCTCTACGGCGTCGAACCCGGTGAAGTGTATTGGGCGGCGTCCGATGTCGGCTGGGTGGTCGGCCATTCTTACATCGTCTATGCGCCGCTGTTTCACGGCTGCACCACGATCCTCTACGAGGGCAAGCCGGTCGGCACGCCGGACGCCGGCGCGCTCTGGCGCGTGATCGCCGAGCACGGCTGTGCCGCCATGTTCACAGCGCCGACCGCGTTCCGTGCGGTCAAGAAAGAGGACCCGCAAGGAAAATTCCTGGCGCAGTACGATCTGAGAAAATTCCGCACGCTGTTTTTGGCAGGCGAGCGCGCCGATCCCGACACGGTGCAGTGGGCGGAAAATCTTTTGAAAATCCCGGTGCTCGATCACTGGTGGCAGACCGAGACCGGCTGGTGCATCGCCGGCAATCCGGTCGGGCTGGGCACTCTGCCGGTCAAATACGGCTCGGCGACGGTGCCGATGCCCGGCTACGACGTGCGCATCGTCGACGAAGCGTGCAAGGAAGTCGCCGTCAATACGATGGGCTCGATCGTGATCAAGCTGCCGCTGCCGCCGTCCTGCCTGCCGACGCTGTGGCAGGCCGACAAGCGCATGCGCGAAAGTTATCTCGACGAATTTCCCGGCTACTACAAAACCGCCGATGCCGGCTTCAAGGACGAGGACGGCTACGTGTTCGTCATGGGCCGCACCGACGACATCATCAACGTCGCCGGTCACCGGCTCTCGACCGGCGGGATGGAGGAAGTGCTCGCCGCGCACCCCGACGTCGCCGAATGCGCCGTGCTCGGCATCGCCGATCAGCTCAAGGGCGAAGTGCCGTGCGGCTTCATCGTGCTCAAGAGCGGCGTCAACCGGCCGCCCACGGAGATCGAGAAGGAGTGCATCGCGCTCATTCGCGAAAAAATCGGTCCGGTCGCCTCGTTCCGCCTCGCCATCACGGTGGCGCGGCTGCCGAAGACGCGCTCCGGCAAGATTCTGCGCGGCACCATCAAAAAAATCGCCGACGGCGAAAGCTGGACCATGCCTGCGACGATCGACGATCCGGTGGTGTTGGATGAGATTGGGAGTGCGCTGAAGGGGAAGGGTGTGGGGGCGTCGTAGCCGGGTTTGCCCGCTCAATCCGGTCCGCGCTAGCTGCCGGACTACAGGCTGTTTTCTCATGAAGGTTTAGTTGCAATGGCTACGTTGCCCGGACAACGCGCCCAATTCACCTGGGCTCTCAATCAATACCACCTCGCTGAAGATGCTGAAAAGCAAGCCTATTATGCAAAGCGAATGGCAAAATATATCGCAGCAGCGCCAACAAACGGCTTCACTGTCGAGCAAGTGACACAAGGACAGCTCTATCCGGCTGCGGAAGTCGCGCAGTATTTGCCGATGGCGAATTCCGACACGGATACTGGAATTAGCGAGGCTGAGGCGCTCAGCGAACTAGCGCATGCAGTCGATAGTAGTGATGTGCTTCGACTCGGAGAAGGCCCAAAGGTTGTCTACGCATATGGGTACCGGTGCGCGCCTGATCGCTTAAAGATAGGGCTGACCGAGAACGATACGGTGCAACGCATTGCGGCGCAGATCAGTACGAGCACGCCTGATAGGCCCGTCCTTTTGCTTGAGATCAAAACGCGCGACTGCAATTCGTTAGAGCGTGCGATTCATGCTACTCTTGAGTATCGAGGCCGCAGAATTAAGGGCGCTGGGAAAGAATGGTTCAGAGCTAACCGAGAAGAGATCGTTGCAATTTACCACTCTGTAGCAAAATCATAGACCGCAACTACGTCAATGGGTGTGCCATGTTCAGTGGGGAGGGCATGATGTGCGGTGACTACTTCAAAGCCATTGCGGCGATAGAGCGCTTGCCACCATCCTGGCCGCTTCACCCGCGACCGCGTTCGATGCCAGCAAGCTCGGGCAGGGTGGCTCGCTGTCGCTCGGCGATATCAGTTCGCTGATCGTTCAGTCGGCGCAGCTCAAGGGCGAAGTCGCCGCGGCGCTGGCGGCGGCGCATAAGACGGCCGACGACATCATCTGCGGCGGCAATCGGTTTCCAAGGGAGTGGGTGAACCTGGGCGGAATGCGGGCTGCGCCCTACACCTGCAATTTCATCGGCAAGTGGCTGTCGCTCAACGCCACCGTCACCGTCAGCGGCCCGAACGGCAAGGTCTATGACACGATCACTCAGGCGGCGATGAAGAATGCCGACAAGGTGACCGAGACCAAGCCTGTCTGGAAATGGAGCGAAACCGAGCCGAACTGACCTCGCCACGCCACGCCACGCCACGCCACGCCACGCCCGCTCCAACGACGCCCGCGGCTCCGGGCACGCGTCCACCATGCTTAACAGAATATTGCCGCAGCCGTTCCTGGGGCGGCCGATAGGTACACTTACGGAGTTATGCGACGCGAAAATGTAAATCTTCCGCAAGCTTACGACGGTAAGACTTATGCCATAAAACGATTTGGCGTCGCGCGAAATGAAACGCTCGGATTTCCTTCAATGGGCGCGGTGGTTGCTCAATGGCACGAGCTATTTTGGCCTCGCGATAATCGCCATCATCTGGTCCGGCGTGCTTTGGAGCGAGCACAACAGTGCGCAGAATTTCCTGAGTGTGACGCGCGAGCACGGCAAAAACCTGGCCAGCGCGTTCGAGGAAAGCGTCATCCGCTCGGTCAGCGAAGTCGATAAGACGCTGCTGCTGCTGCGGGCACGCTATCTGCTCGATCCGCAGCGTTTTGACATCCGCCGCGTGGCCACGAACCCACTCTATTCCAGCGCCCTCGTCAAAAATGCCGCGCTGATCGATGCCAACGGCTTCATGGTGAATTCGGGCAGCTCCCAGTCCGGGCAGCTCTTCGATCTGCACGATCGCGAGCACTTCCAGACCTTTCTGACAGACCACAGCGACCGGCTCTACATCGGCAGGCCGATCGTCGGCCGCGCCAGCAACACATGGGTTGTGCCGTTCGCCCGGCCGATCATCGCCGCCGACGGCAGCTTCAAGGGCGTGATCACGCTTGGGGTCGATCCCGCGATGCTGACGCGCTTCTACGAGGTGGTCGACATCGGCAAGCAGGGCCGCATCTCGTTGATCGGCGAGGACGACTACGTGCGCGCGGCCAAGGGCGCCTCTCGCAATATCCTTGGGCAGAAGCTCAATCCGCCGCTGTGGAAATCGCACCTCGACGGCGATTCTTTCTATGCGCAAGCGTTCGATGGGGTCCGCCGACTGATCACGTTCCGCAAGGTCAAGGGTCTCCCGCTCATTGTCGGCGTTGCGTTTTCCCAGCAGGAGCTGATGGCGGAACTGTTGCACGATCAAGAGATCGACGACTTCCTCGCCGCCGGCATAACGGTTCTGATCCTGTTGGGCATTGTGCTCGACGCCGAACAGCGGCGCCGCGTCGACGAGGCACGGGAAGCCGCCCGCGCCAGCGGAGCGGTGGCGCTGGAAAAATCCCGCGAGCTTGAAGTCACACTGGATCATATGAGCCAGGGCCTGATGATGGTCGACGGCGCCCGCAAGGTTGCGGTGATCAATCACCGGGCCATCGAACTGCTGTCCCTGCCGGCAGATTTTGTCGAAGGGCAGCGGCCGTTTGAGGACGTGGTGGGAAGCCTCTGGGAGCAGGGGGATTTTGGCCAGGACGGCGAAACGCTCGATCCGAAACTTCGCGATTTCGTCAAGGCCGGCGGCCTCGGCGAGATCGGCGTTTACGAGCGGACGCGCCCGAACGGCACGACCCTCGAAGTGCGCAGCGTTCCGCTGGCGGGCGGCGGATTTGTGCGGACCTTTACCGACGTGACGCTGCGCAAGGACAGCGAAGAGCGGATCGCCCATATGGCGCGCCACGACGAACTCACCGGCCTCGCGAACCGTGTGCTGTTCCGCGAGCGCATCGAACAGGCCATCGCGCGGGCCAGACGCACCAACGAACGCTTCGCCGTGCTGTTGCTCGATCTCGACCGCTTCAAGGATGTCAATGACACGATGGGGCATCCGGCCGGCGACGCGCTTCTGAAAGTCGCGGCGCAGCGCCTGTGCCGGACCGTGCGCGAGACCGACACCGTGGCGCGGTTCGGCGGCGATGAATTCGCCATCGTGCAGACCTCGGTCGAGAACCGGGCCGATGTGGAGCGGCTGTGCACGCGCATTCTCGAGGCCATCAAGGAGCCCTTCGAGATTGAAGGCCATGGTGTCGATATGGCCACCAGCATCGGCATCGCCGTCGCGCCCGACGATGGTTTGGAGGCCGAGGGGCTGCTCAAGAACGCGGATATCGCGCTCTATGCGGTCAAGACCGGGGGCCGCGGCAGCTGGCGGTTTTTCGAGCCGGCCATGGAAGCGCAGGCACGGGCCCGCAGCGCCCTCGAACACGACTTGCGCCACGCCTTGGCGGCGGGCGAACTGGACGTCGTCTACCAGCCGACCATCGATCTCGACTCCAACGAGGTCAGCGGCGTTGAAGCGCTGCTGCGCTGGAACCACCCGGGGCGCGGTCTCATCATGCCGGGCGAATTCATTCCGGTGGCCGAAGAGATCGGTTTGATCTCGGAGATCGGCGAGTGGGTGCTCAAGACGGCCTGCGCGGCGGCGACCGCATGGCCGGCCGCCGTGCGGGTCGCGGTCAATCTGTCGCCGGTGCAATTCAAGGACCGCAGGCTGGCTGAGATCGTGAAGAACGTGTTGGCGAGTACCGGGCTGCCGGCGCAGCGGTTGGAACTGGAAATCACCGAAACCGTCGTGCTGCAGGAAAATCAGGCCAATCGCGCGACGCTGCAGGAGCTGGGCGCGCTCGGCGTCACGATCGCGCTCGACGATTTCGGTATCGGCTATTCCTCGTTGAGCTATCTGCGCGCGTTTCCGTTCAGCAAGATCAAGATCGACCAGTCGTTCGTCATGGAGCTCTGCGACAAGTCGGACAATGCGCCGATCGTGCGGGCGATCGCCGACCTCGGCCGCAGCCTTGGCGTGCCGACGATCGCCGAAGGCGTCGAAACGTCGGCGCAGCTTCGACTCGTGCGCGCGGCGGGCTGCAAGGAAGCACAAGGCTTTCTGTTCAGCCGTCCGGTTGCAGTCTCGGACGTGCCCGCCGTCATCGCCCGCCGCAAGTCTGTCGCGGTGCACGCCGCGTAGGCGGTCGGTGCGCTCGCTCTTTGCTTTGTGATTTTTGGCCGCGCGTCGCCGGCGGTAGAATCGTCAATCGCGGCACCTGAGCCGCTTTCGGGCGTTATGCCGATCATGCGCCTTTGGCGAACGCTGCTTGCAGTGAGTCTGGTTTTATGGAGCGCGTCGGCCAGCGCGCAAACGGCCGTGCCTGCGCCGGCCGCGGCCGATCAGGCGAAGCCGGCTGCGGCGGCGGCGCCGCCGGCGCTTTCCGATAAGCCCACGGAACCGGCTGGGAAAACGCCGGCGCAACCAGCCGCCGCCACCACCGCCGACGACATCTGCCACGCGGTGGAGCAAGGCGCGGCGCGGAACGATTTGCCGGTCGAATTTTTTGCACGTGTGATCTGGCAGGAGAGCCGCTTCAACGCGCTTGCGGTCAGTCACAAGGGCGCGGAGGGGATCGCGCAGTTCATGCCGGCAACGGCGGGTGACCGCGGCCTTGCCGATCCGTTCGATCCGATTGCGGCGCTGCGCGAGGCGGCAAGTTATCTCGGCGACCTGCGCAAGCAGTTTGGCAATCTCGGGCTCGCCGCCGCCGGCTACAACGCGGGCCCGGGACGCGTCAGCGCCTGGCTCGACGGCAGGCGCGGTCTGCCACGCGAGACGCGCGATTACGTCGCCATCATTACGGGCTGGACCGCGGATGAATGGGCGTCAGCTTCGCCGCCGAAGGAGGCGGACACGACGATTCCGCAGGGCGTGCCGTGCGCGCGGCTTGCCAATCTAATTCTGGCGAAGCCGCAGGACGCGCGGCGCGCCGCCGCCTACGTGCCGCGCTGGGGCGCGCAGCTCACCGCCAATTTGTCGGAAAGCCGCGCCTGGGCGACCTATCGGATGCTGGCGAAGCGTTACGCGGCGCTGATCGGCGATCGCGAGCCGATCGTGCTGCGCGGCCGGCTACCCGGGATGGGCGTCGCCGCGCGTTACATGATCCGCGTCGTCGACGACGACCGGCCGTTTCTGCAAAAATTCTGCGGCAAGCTCCTCGCCGCCGGCGGTGCCTGCGTGGTGCTGCGCAATGAACGGGCTGCGGCGGTGAATTGACTCGTCATTCCGGGGCGGCAATCCGGAATGACGCTCACGTCACCCCGTTGCCGTCGTCAGCTCTTTCTGCTTGCCGTAAAGCCAAGCCATCCCATCCATGGCGTCCTCCGCGCTGCGCGAGGACAGCATCGTGTTGCGCAGTTCCTTGGCGACGCCCGAGGCGTGATAGAATTCGCCATAGACCCGCGCCATGATCTGCACGCGGCCGGTGCGCAGGTAGCGCGCCTGCTGATAGGCGCGGAACGCCGCTGCGTAATCGCCGTTTGCCGCCACGACCCGGTCGGCGAGGCACACCGCGTCCTCGATCGACATGCCGGCGCCCTGCGCCAGGTATTGCAGCATCGGGTGCGCGGCGTCGCCCAGGAGCGTGATGCGGCCTTTGCACCAGTCCTTGATCGGCGGCCGGTCACACAGCACCCACATGCGCCAGCTTTCGATCTTGTTGAGCAGCGTGCGCACCGGCTCGCAGGTCTTGGCGAAGCGCTCGTGCAGCTCGGCCGGGTCGCCGTAGCTGTCCCAGCCTTCTTCGTAGCGGTCGGAATGAAACACCGCGACGAGGTTGAACAATTCGCCGGTGCGCAGCGGATAGTGCACGAGGTGAACCTTCTCGCCGGCCCACAGCACCATGTCGCGCCAGCGCCATTGTTCGGGCATTTCCGACGTCGGCAGCAGGGCCCGATAGGTGATATGGCCGGCGACGTTCGGCTTGCCGTCGCCGACCACCATTTGCCGGATGGTCGACCACAGGCCGTCGGCGCCGATCAACGCAGCGCCGCGATACTCCTTGCCGCTCTCGGCGCGCGCCACGATGCCGTCGCCGGTTTCGTCGACCGCGACGATCTTTTGCGCGTCGTCGAGACGGATGCGAGCGGATTTTCGGCAAGCTTCGAGCAGCGCCTTGTGCAGGTCGGCGCGATGGATCAGTGCGTAGGGGTGCGTGAACTTTTTGCGGAACGCGTCGCCCAGCGGGATGCGGGTGACCTCCTCGCCGCTGACCGAATCCAGCATGATGAGATTGTTGGGAAACACCGCGAGCGCGCTGACCGCCGCGGTGAGCCCGAGCACGTCGAACATCCGGAACACGTTGGGCCCGAGCTGGATGCCGGCGCCGATCTCCTTGAACTCGGGCGCCTGCTCGACGAGCTGCGACGGGATGCCCTTGCGCTCGAGCGCCAGCGCCGCGCTCAAGCCGCCGATGCCGCCGCCGACGATGATGACGGGCTGGTCCTTCCAGCTTGCCATTTTGGTGTCTCCTGCGCTCATTGTAGAAGTGGATGACACGCGGACAAGAGGCAGCGGCGCAATGGCAGCGAATATGATCGACGTGCATTTTCACCTGATCCCGCAATTTTACCGCGACGCGGTGTATGAGGCGGGCAGGGGACCGGCAATCGGCCGCTATCCCGATTGGTCGGAAGACCTCGCGCTCGGCCTGATGGACACGCATGGTATTGCTCTGGCGATCACGTCGATCGCGCAGCCCGGCGTTGCCTTCATGCCGGAGGGACAGGCCGCTGCGTTCGCCCGGCACTGCAACGACTACGCGGCCGAGCTGATCGCGAAACACCCGCGGCGTTTCGGCTGTTTCGGGCTGTTGCCGATGCACGATATCGATAAGGCGATCGCAGAGGCGCGCTACTGCCTCGAGACGCTGCGTTTCGACGGCATCTCGCTGTTCGCGAGTTACGGCGAAAAATTCCTCGGCGATGCCGCGTTCGATCCGCTGCTGGCGTATCTCGACGACGTCGACGCAGTGGTGCACATCCATCCGGGGCTGCATCCATCGAGCCGGGGGCTCGATCTGCAATGGCCCGGTTTCATGATCGAATACCCGTTCGACACGACGCGCGCCGCGGTCAATCTCGTGTTCACCGGCACGCTGGAGCGCTTTGCCAGCATCCGCTTCATTCTCTCGCATGCCGGCGGCACGCTGCCGTTTATCGCCTGGCGGCTATCGGTGGCGCCGATGATCGACAAGCGGCTAAAGCAGCGCACGCGCGAAGAGCTTTTCGCGGCCTTCAGGACGTTCTGGTACGACAACGCCTTGGCGTCGGGTGTGGAGTCGATGGGCACGCTGTCACGCATCGCCGATAAGTCACGCATCCTGTTCGGCAGCGATTGGCCGTTCTGCAATGAGCGGGTGGTGGCGGAGGAAGTGAAGGATTTCACCGCGCCCGGTTTTCTCGCGCCGGACGTGCGCAAGATGATAGCGCGCGGCAACGCGGTGAAGTTGTTTCCGCGGCTTGCGTAGCCGTCATTCCGGGGCCGAGCGAAGCGAGGAGCCCGGAATCCATATTCGCTGACCTGTGGTTATGGATTCCGGGCTCGCCGCTGCGCGGCGCCCCGGAATGACGAGAAAAGATCAAGGCCCCCGCAGCGCCCCCAGCACCCGTTCCGGCGTGATCGGCATCGCGGTGATCGGCGCGGCGCCGAGTGGGCGCAGCGCGTCGTTGACCGCGTTCATGACGCAGGCCGGCGCCCCGGCGGTGCCGGCTTCGCCGGCGCCCTTGGCGCCGAGTTCGGAATCCGCTGTCGGCGTCACCACGTGGCCGATGTCGATGTCGGGCATTTCGGTGGCCATCGGTACGAGATAGTCCATCAGATTGGCGTTGAGCAGTTGGCCGGCCTCGTCATAGAGGCAGTGCTCGAACAGAGCGCCGCCGATGCCCTGCACGATGCCGCCGCGAATTTGTTCATCGACCAGCTGCGGATTGATCACCGTGCCGCAATCCTCCACGCACCAGTGACGCAGCAGTTTGATCTCGCCAGTGCGGATGTCGATTTCGAGATACGACGCCTGCACGCCGTTGGTGAAGGCGAACGGCCAGGCGCGCGGCACGTAATGCCGCGTCACCACGAATTCGGGCTGAACACCGGGTGGCAGGGTGTCGGGACGGAAATAGACGATGCGCGCCACCTCATCGAGCCCCATGCGCTCGCGCCCGCTGTCGGCATCAACCACGAAGCCGGCGCGGATATCGAGTGCCCCGGCGTCGGCTTGCAGGATCGACGACGCTGCGGCGAGCACGTTGGCGCGCAAGGCCTTGCCGGCCTGCCATGCGGCCTCGCCACCGATGCCGGCAGCGCGCGACGCCCAGGTGCCGCCCCCATAGGGCGTGTTGTCGGTGTCGCCGGTGATGACGCGCACGCGTTCGATCGGCACGCCGAACGAGGTCGCGACGCATTGCGCCA
Organism: Xanthobacteraceae bacterium; assembly: GCA_036511795.1. Lineage (GTDB taxonomy): Bacteria > Pseudomonadota > Alphaproteobacteria > Rhizobiales > Xanthobacteraceae > BOG-931. The sequence goes on along the minus strand of DATCBO010000064.1, from coordinate 19,673 downwards.
GCACCGACTCGGTGCCCTGGCCCTGTTCGGTGACGCCGGAATGCACGAACACCGCGCCGGTTGAGTCGAGCTTGAGCGTCGCGCCGTCCTGTGAGGAAATACGGGCGCCACCGACGCCGTAGAACGCCGCCGATGGGTTGGTCACCTCGATGAAGGATGCAAAGCCGATGCCGCGGTGGGTGCCTTGTGCGCGCAGCAGCGCCTGCTCGGCCCGCAGTTTGGCGTAGTCCATCATCGCCAAGATCTTATCGAGCGAGGCATGATGCGACAGCTTCTCAAATTTCAGGCCGGCGGCGCTGGTGACCGGATACTTGTCGTCGGGATAAAGATTGCGCCGGCGCAGCTCCGCCGGGTCCATGCCGATCTTCGCCGCCGCGAGTTCGACGAGTCCTTCGGTGACCGCGGTCGCGATCGGGTGACCGACCGCGCGGTACTGGCACATCACGTTCTTGTTCTGAAAGACGACGCGGGCACGGGCGCGGTAGTTGGGGCACGTATAGGAGCCGCCGACCAGACTCACGACCTGATTGGCCTCGATGCCGCTGGTGCGCGGGTAGACCGAGTAAGGCCCGATGCCGGTAAGGTCGTCGATCTCGAAAGCCGTGATCGTGCCGTCGTTTTTCACGCCGATCCTCGCCTTGACGCGGTGATCGCGCGCATGAATGTCGGTTGAGAAGCTTTCGAAGCGGTCGGCGACAAACTTGACTGGGCGCTTGAGCAGCTTCGCCAATGCCACCGTGGCCATCTCGTCGGCGTAGATGTGCACCTTGATGCCGAACGAGCCGCCCACGTCCTTGGTCAGCACCCGCACTTGGTGTTCTTCCAGGTCGAGATGCTTGGCGAAAATATTCTGCGTCATGTGCGGCGCCTGCGTGCCTTGATACACGGTCAGGCGCCCTTCGCCGGGATTCCAGTCGGCGACGATGGCGCGCGGCTCGTTGGTGACGCCGGTATGGCGGCCGAACACGAATGTCGTGTCGACCACCGCGTCTGCTTCGGCAAAGCCCTTGTCGGCATCGCCGGCATCGAGCGTGCGCTCGAAGGTGAGATTATCGCCGAGCGCGGGGTGGATCACCGGCGTTGCCGCGTCGAGCGCGGTTTCGGCGTCGGTGACGGCCGGGAGGACCTCATAGTCGACGCTCACCAGCGCGCAGGCATCTTCCGCCTGCGCACGCGTGCGTGCGACCACGGCGCACACGGCCTCGCCCTGCCAGCAGGCGCGCTCGACCGCGATAGCGTACTGCGGCGCCGATTTGATGCCCTTCAGATGCGTGAGCACGCCGACCCACGGTGTGATCACCGTCGCAAGTTCGGCACCGGCGACCACAGCAACAACGCCAGGCGCTTTCTTCGCCGTACCTGTGTCGATGTGTTTGATGCGTGCATGAGCGTGCGGCGAGCGCAGGAAGGCAACATGGACCATGCGCGGCAGCACAATGTCGCTGACATACAGGCCGCGGCCGGCTGTCAGCCGATGGAGATTGGGCCGCGGCACCGAGCGGCCGATATAGGAATTCGGCCGGTCGAGTGCGGTGAGGCCGGACGGCTGGTCGGCCGCGAGCTTCATGTTGCTCCCTTCCCCCTTGTGGGGAAGGGGTGGGGATGGGGGTCGGGAGGAGACGACTGGCATTGACGTTCGCGCATTACCTCTCGACCCCCACCCCTAACCCCTCCCCACAAGGGGGAGGGGAATAAGGCTCACAGAAACCGCGTCGGCCACATCAGGGTGCGCCACATATGCGCCGACGGCGAGCTGTCGAAACCGAGGCCTTCCTCGGGCTGCTTGAAGTTGCGGCCGACGAGGTCGACGAAGTCGTCGAGATTGACCTTGGCGTTCGGATCGAACGAGTAGATGTCGTTGACGCAGATGAGCCGTGCGGTCATGTACCATTTGTGGTTCTTGGCGTACGCGTAGTCGCGCTGGATGTAGGGCTCGGGCTTATAGTCGGCGCCGAAATTGTTGATGTACATCTGCGGATATTCGTAGCCGACCGAAGAGTCGGGGAAGAAACGCAGCGCTTGGTGCATGCGCACCGCCCAGCTCACCTCCTCGTCCACGTAGGGCTCGATCATCTGTGCGCCCCAATAGCCGTGGTCGCAGCGGATGAAGCTCGCGACGCCGATGTCGTGCAGCAGACAGGCCAGAACGATCTTTTCGTTGTGACCGTTCTTGAGCGCCAGCGCCGCACTCTGCAGCAGATGATTGAGCGAGGCGAAGCGGTTTCTGAAGAAATCGATCAGCGTCGGCTTAGCCGGCATTTTCGGCAGGCGCGGATCGGCGCCCATCAGAAAGTATTTGTCAGGGTTGTTTTTCTTGAACTCGAACCCGTTCATCATCTCGACTTTGCCGTCGGCCATGCCGAACAGCACCGATTTGGTGGCGATGCGCTCGGCGAGGTCGTGCATCATTTTTTCTTCGATTTCGTCGGCGCGCTCCGACAGCGTCGCCGCATTGACGTGCTCGTTCATGGCTTAGACTTCCTTTCCCGCCCGGGTTTGGGCGACGGATTCGATTGCGTCGACAATAGCCTGATAACCGGTGCAGCGGCAGTAGTTGCCCGATATGTGATCGCGAATTTTTTGCCGGCTGGGCACGCTGCCGCGGCCGACCAGGTCGTGCGCGCCGATCAGCATGCCGGGCGTGCAGAAACCGCATTGCAGTGCGTTGCGCCGCCGGAATGCATCCTGCAAGTCGGCGATGGCTCCGGAATCGGACAGTCCCTCGATGGTCTCGACCTCCGCGCCGTCGCATTGCACCGCGAGCATCAGGCAGCCGCGCACAACCGCGCCGTCAATGCGCACCGTGCAGGCGCCGCAAACGCCGTGCTCGCAGCCGACGTGGCTGCCCGTGAGGCCAAGGTCGTCGCGCAGGAAATCGACCAGCGTTTTGCGAGCCTCGACGCGCTCATTCACGTCCTCGCCATTGACGCGCAGCGTGATGTCGCGAAAGCGCTCGCTCATGGTGAGAGTTTTAGCATTGGAGCATTATCCGGAAAAGCGGCGCCGGTTTTCCGAAGAAAAATGCGACCAAATCTATGAATCCGGGTCGCTGCCGGAGCCACGGCCCTACCGCTCGCCGCGGCGCGGGCTGCCGGGAGGGTCGATGATATCGCGGACGATGTCGATGGCGCGGCGCAGCAGGATTTGTGAGGCTTCGAGTGTCCGGAAGGCGGCGTGGGCCGTCAGCGTCACGTTGGTCAGGCTGACGAAAGGGTGGTCCTTGCGCAACGGCTCGGTATGAAACACGTCAAGGCCGGCGTGCCCGATGCGGCCGCTGCGCAGGCCCGACAGCAAGGTCGTTTCATCGACCAGGGCGGCGCGCGCGGTATTGATCAGGATCACGCCCGGCTTGGTCCGCGCCAGCTGCGCCGCGCCAAAAAAGTCGCGTGTCTCCTCATTGAGCGCAAGATGCAGGGTAATGACATGGGCGCGCGACAACAGTTCGTTGAGCTCCATCCATGGGTCGTCCGGGTGCCTGGTACGGTTCCAGGCGATCACCTCCATGCCTAGACCGCGGCCTAGCCGCATGACCTCGCGGCCGATGCCGCCCAGCCCGATGATGCCGAGCGTCTTGCCGGCAAGCTGCACGCCCTCGCGGGTCGACCAGGTGCCGGCGCGGATCTGTCGGTCCATGTGGGCTATGTCCCGGCTGGCGGCGAGCATCAGCGCGATGGTGTGCTCGGCCACCGCGGTGTCGCCGTACCCCTTAATGGTGTGGACGGTGACGCCGTGCGTCCTCAACTCGGCGACGTCCATGTAGCTCGACGCGCCGGTACCCAGAAACACCACATGCTTGAGCGCCTTGCATTGCTCGATACGTCCGGTCGGCAGATAGGAGTGATCGTCAATGCAGATGTCGCAACCGGCGAGCAGTTGCGGCAGCTCGGCGGCCGTGAACGGCTGGCGGTTGACCTCGATCGGCGGGTCGCCGGGGCGCAGCACCCGCTTCCAGGCGGATGCCAACTGATCATTGCAGTCGATAAAGAGGGTTCTCATCACGCCCTGGGGGAGATTGACGGGTAAGGCGATGACTCTTAACACATCGCCTGGAAAGTCGGGGAGACGCGACATGCGCCTTGCAAGCTACAATATGCGCGGCCGGCCGAGCTTCGGCGTGGTGGTGGGCGATGGTATCGTCGATTTGCGCGGCCGGCTGAGCCGCTTTTCGACGCTGCTCGAAGTATTCCGCGCGCAGGCGCTCGGCGAGGCCAAGGCCGTATCCGACGCTGTCCGTCCGGACATGCCGCTCACCGAGATCGAGCTGCTGCCGCCGCTTCTGGCGCCTGAAAAAATCCTCTGCATCGGCATCAATTACGCCAACCGCGGCGCCGACTACAACGTCACCAATAATCCCAAATATCCAAGCATGTTCTACCGCGCGCCGAACTCCATGGTCGGCTCGGGGCAGAAGCTCGTCCGGCCGAAAATCTCCGAACAACTCGATTACGAGGGTGAGATCGCGATCGTGATCGGCCGCGAATGCAAGCACGTTACCAAAGAGCGGGCGCTGGAGGTGGTCGCCGGCATCACGCTGGTTAACGAGGGCACCATCCGGGACTGGACGCGGCATGGCCAGTTCAACGTCACGCAGGGCAAAAATTTTGACGCTACCGGCAGCGTGGGTCCGTGGATCCAGACTGAATTCGATCTGACCAAGCCGCTGCACCTGATCACGCGCAAGAACGGCGAAGTGATTCAGGACGACACCACCGCGAGCATGATCTTCTCGATCGCCGATATCATTTCCTACACGACGACCTTCATGACGCTCAAGGCAGGCGACATCATCTGCACCGGCACGCCGATCAAGAAAGTAAAGGCCGATCCGCCGGTGTGGCTCAAGCCGGGCGACACTATCGAGGTCGAGTGCCCGGAGATCGGCGTGCTGCGTAACTCCGTGGTGGACGAGGCGTGACCAATGCGGCGCGTGCGGCCTGCATCGTCGGCTGGCCGGTCGGACATTCGCGCTCGCCGCTTATTCATAATTACTGGCTCAAGCATTATGGCATCGCCGGCGAGTACCGCCGTGAAGCGGTGCCGCCGGATGAGTTTGCGCCGTTCGTAAAAAACCTCGCCGGGCGTGGCTATGCGGGCGCCAACGTCACGCTGCCGCACAAGGAGGCGGCGTTGGCGCTGTCGCAGCCGGACGATCGCGCCGAAGCCGTCGGCGCCGCCAACACGCTCTGGCTTGACGGCGCAACCTTGCGGTCCACCAACACGGATGTCGAAGGCTTTTTGGACAATCTCGACACCTGCGCGCCGCATTGGGACAGGGATTTGAGCACCGCTGTCGTGCTCGGCGCCGGCGGTGCGGCGCGCGCGGTGGTCTACGGCCTGGTGCTGCGCGGTGTTGCGCGCATCATCGTCGTCAACCGCAGCGTAGACCGCGCCGAGGCATTGCAGGGGCGTTTCGGCGAAAGCGTGTATCCGGCCCCCTGGGGCGAGCGCGACAACCACGTCGCCGGCGCGGGGCTTGTGGTCAATACGACGACGCTCGGCATGGAACATCACGGCGGGCTTACGCTCGACATCGCGCGGCTGCCGGGTCACGCGGTTGTCGCCGACCTGGTGTATGTTCCCCTGGTAACCCCGTTGCTTGCAGCGGCGGGCGCCGGTGGCCTTCGCACTGCCGACGGCCTTGGCATGCTGCTGCATCAGGCCGTGCGCGGCTTCGCGCTATGGTTCGGCAAACAGCCGGAAGTGACCAAGGAACTGCGGATGCTGGTCGAGGCCGATCTCACGGCTTCCACGGGCGGGCCGGCCGGAATATCCTAGCGGCCTTCGGGGTTAAACATCGGCGCGCTGCCTGACCATTCGAGGGTCCCGCTGCGCGCAGCGTGGGCGACGTAACAAGGTATCTTCAGGAGAATGAGAATGACAAAAATCTCACGCTGGACGGTGGGCGGGAGCGCTGCCTCGGTGGCGCTTTTGGCGGCATCGTTGGCCGCCGCACAGGCGCCGCAAATCGTGCGCGTGCGTGCCACCATCGATAGCGTCAGCGGGCAGACGCTATCAGTGAAGAGCCGCGACGGCGCGGTGATGAAGGTGGAGCTTGCGCCGAACGCGCCGGTGAACCAGGTGGTCAAGGCTTCGTTGTCCGACATCAAAAAGGGCGATTACATCGCCGTGACCGCCATGCCTCAGCCGGACGGTTCACAGAAGGCATCGACAATTCTGATCTTCCCCGCAGCCATGCGCGGTGTCGGCGAAGGGTTCCGGCCGTGGGATTTCACGCCCGGCAGCACCATGACGAATGCCACTGTTGCCGATGAGGTCACCGGCGTGAGCGGTGAAACCGTCAGTGTCACCTACAAGGGCGGTCAGCAAAAGTCGCCGTATCGCCGGCGACCGAGATAGTCGAGTATAAGAAGGCATCCGCCGCGGATCTGAAGGCGGGCGAGAAAATCTTTGTCGCCGGAGCAAAAAAGCTTCCCGACGGCACTTTGCAGGCGCCGAACGTATCGTACGGCGATTACGGCGTATGGCGATAACGCCAAGCGAGCAACATCACACACAAAACCATGGGAGGGTGACGTGAAAAGAACAGGATGGAAGGCCGCTTTGGCTTTGGCTGCGGCGCTGGTAGCCACGTCGGCCATGGCGCAGCAGCCGGGCATGGTGCGCGTGCGCGGCACGATCGAAAAAGTCGACGGCCAGACGTTGAGCGTTAAATCGCGCGACGGCAGCATGCTGACGGTCAAGCTTGCCGACAAGGCTCGCGTCACCGCGATGGTCAAGGCGTCGCTTGCCGACATTAAAGTCGGAACATTCGTCGGCGTGACGGCGATGCCGCAGCCCGATGGCAGCCAGAAGGCGATTGGACTGCACATCTTCATGGACGCGCAGAAAGGCGTGGTGCCGGCGCGGTTCTCGCAATGGGACCGTCAGCCCGGCAGTACGATGACCAACGCCGACGTTACCTCGACCGTTTCGAGCGTCGATGGCCAGGTCATGATGGTCAAGTACGCCGACGGTGAGAAGAAGATCATTGTCCCGCCGGATACGCCGGTGGTGAAGTTCGTTCCGGGCAGCATGAGCGACCTCAAGCCTGGCGCGCAGGTTTTCGTCGTCGCCGCCAAGAAAATGCCGGACGGAACGCTCGAAGCGCCCGGGATCAACGTCGGCCGTGATGGCGTGGCACCGCCGATGTGACGGCGGCGGCGTCCGGATAAGTTTTCAAGTCTTGTTGCCAATTGCTTCCGTGGCCGCCTCGCGCGGCTACGGAAGCTCTGCCGGGGGCGGTCAGGGAGCGTGACATGAACGTAAAATATGGAATGGCCGGCCTCGCGTTGCTTGCGGGGCTGTCCGCAGTGTCGGCGTTGGCGCAGGCGCCCAAGCCCGAGCGCGTCACCGGCGTCATCGGCAAAGTCGACGGCCACACGGTGATGGCGAAGTCAGCGAAGGGCGACGCGTTGAAGCTCAACCTCGCCGACAAGGTGATGGTCGTGCGGGTTGAGAAGGCGACGCTCGCGGACATCAAGGACGGCGAATTCATCGGCAGCGGGGCGATGCCGCAGCCCGACGGCACGCAGAAGGCCGTCGAAGTGCACATCTTTCCCGAGGCGATGCGCGGCACCGGCGAAGGCTTCCGGCCTTGGACGCAGCCCGGCTCGACGATGACCAACGGCACTGTCGGCGCCACAGTGACCGCGGTGAGTGGACCGGTGATCACCGTCAAATACAAAGGTGGCGAGCAGAAGATCGACGTACCGCCGGGCACCCCGATCGTGAAATACGTGATCGGCGAGCTCAGCGATCTCAAAGCCGGGGCCAAGTTCGCTGTGCTCGCGGCGCTCAAGCAGTCCGATGGCAGCTTCAACGTCAGCCGCATCAACGTTGGGCCATGAAGAACGTTGGGCCATGAAGCACATCTGCGGCGAGATCGGCGGCATGTCGCCGATGCTGATCGTCGCCGCGGTGCTCGGCCAGATGAAGCTGACCAAGCCGCAAGTCGTCAAAGCCGCAAGTCGTCAAAGCCGCCGAGCTGTTCGGTCCCGACAAGGGCGAGCGGGCCCTGCTCAACGAGACGCCGTACCGCGGCAATAACCATGATTGGACAGCCCGCGCTGGCCGCTCTATCCATTCGGCCCGCCTATCGAGCGACACATGAGAGCCAGCATGACTGACACACCCCAATACACGCCGCCGGAAGTCTGGGTTTGGGAGAAAGACGACAGTCCCAACTGGCGCTATAGCAATACCAATCGTCCTATCGCGGGCGCGACCCATGAGAAAGCGTTGCCGCGCGGAAAGCACCCGCTGCAGCTCTATTCACTGGCGACGCCTAATGGCGTCAAGGTGACGATCATGCTGGAGGAGTTGCTGGCCGCCGGTCATAGCGGAGCGGACTATGACGCCTGGCTGATCCGGATCGGTGAGGGCGACCAGTTTGGCAGCGGATTTGTCGGGGTGAACCCGAATTCCAAAATCCCCGCGCTCATGGACTATAGCGAACCGACGCCGCAACGCCTGTTCGAATCCGGCTCGATGCTGCTCTACCTGGCGGACAAATTCGGCGCCTTCCTGCCAAAGGCTCGCGGCAAGCGCACCGAGGCGCTGAACTGGCTGTTCTGGCAGATGGGTTCAACGCCCTACGTCGGCGGCGGCTTCGGGCATTTCTATGCCTATGCTCCGGTGAAGATCAAATACGCCATCGACCGTTTTGCAATGGAGGTGAAACGCCAGCTCGATGTGCTCGACCGACAGCTTGCGGACAATCAATTCGTCGCCGGCGACGAATATACGATCGCCGATATGGCAATCTGGCCGTGGTATGGCAACGGCATGTTGAACGGCGCCTCCTACAACGACCCGCGCAAGTTCTTGCAGACGCAAGACTATAAAAACCTGACGCGCTGGACCAAAGAAATCGGCGAGCGCCCGGCCGTCAAGCGCGGGCGAATGGTCAACCGTGCCACCGGACCGCTCGAACTACAATTGCGCGAACGCCACGACGCCAGCGATTTCAAGACGAAGACGCAGGACAAGATCGAGGCGCTGGCAACCGCATCGTAATTTCTCACATCGCCGCGATCTTCTGCCGGTCGATCTCGCCGACATTTTTGCAGCCGGTCAGCGCCATGGTGACATCGAGCTCGTTCTTGACGATCTCGATGGCGCGGGCGACGCCCGCCTCGCCGGCGGCGCCGAGGCCGTAGATGTAGGCACGGCCGGAAAGACAGGCGTGTGCGCCGAGTGCCAGCGCACGGAACACATCCTGGCCGCAGCGGACGCCGCCGTCGAACAGCACCTCGATGTCCGAGCCGACCGCGTCAGCGATTTTCGGCAGCGCCGCGATCGTGGATGGTGCGCCGTCAAGCTGGCGGCCGCCATGATTGGACACGACCAAAGCCGTGGCGCCGGTCTTCGCTGCGATGCGCGCATCCTCGACATCGAGAATACCCTTGAGGATGAGCTTGCCGGGCCACAGGCTCTTGATCCATTCGACGTCCTTCCAGTTCAGCCCCGGATCGAACTGGCCGGAAATCCATTGTGTCAGCGAATTGACGTTCTCCGTGCCTTTGATGTGTCCGGAGATGTTGCCGAAGATTTTGCGCTTGCCGCGCAGGATACTGAGCGCCCAGGCGGGCTTGGTGGCGATGTCGGCGAGATTGCCGAGACGCAGCTTGGGCGGGACCGTCATGCCGTTCTTGATGTCGCGATGGCGCTGGCCGAGAATCTGCAGGTCGACGGTGAGCACAAGCGCGCTGCACTTGGCGGCCGCGGCCCGTTCGATCAGCGCGCGGATAAAGCCGCGATCCTTCATCACATAAAGCTGAAACCAGAACGGCTTACTGACGGCTGCGGCGACATCTTCGATCGAGCAGATCGACATGGTCGACAACGTGAACGGGATGCCGGCCCCCTGCGCGGCGCGGCAGGCCAGAATTTCACCGTCGCCGTGCTGCATGCCGCACAGCCCGATCGGCGCCAGCGCCAGCGGCAGCGCGACCGGCTCGCCGAGTATCGTGGTCTTGGTGCTGCGGCCGCCGACATCGACCAGAATGCGCTGGCGCAGTTTGATGCGTTCGAGATCGGTGCGGTTGGCGCGCAGCGTCTCCTCCGCATAGGAGCCACCGTCGGCATATTCGAAGAACGCGCGCGGCACCTTACGCCGTGCGGTCTGCCGCATATCGTCGATGCAGGTGAAAGTTGCCATGGTCGCGCTCCCCGGCTCGCAGGCTCATTGATAGCACAACCGGTGCGTTTCGGTCTGATCGCAGAGGGCCAGGGGAACGGGTGGGGCCGGAATTCGTTGGGCTTGAGGTTTTGTGGGCCGGGCCACAGCGGCGCCGAAACGGTGGCTGTGCGGCGCCTGTATTGAAAAGGTGGATGATGGAGCGTTGGCGATGATGGAGCGTCGGCACAGTGGCGACCGGACCCTTCAGGGGATGCGCGGCGATCGCGAGGAGCGGAGCCGTCAGGCCGATGCCGAGCGGCGGAAGACCCTCGACGAGGCCCTGGAGGAGGGCCTGGAAGATACTTTTCCGGGTTCAGACCCTGTTTCGGTCACCCAGCCGGCGCCCAGCGCCCGCGACAAAAAGGGCGTCTGAGTCAAAACCGAGCGATTCTGCAAACCGCGGGAACCGGCCGCTAAGACATTGACGCTAGTATCGTTTTTGCTCTCGATGCTGCCGCGAAGAATGGTAACATTACTGCATCATTTTTGAGGCGACCGGAGCCGGGAAGCGGCTAATATCGCTTTCTGCAAGAGGTATTGCGGCGGGGCAACCAGACGATGGTTCGGAAGTACTTTGGCACCGACGGCATTCGCGGCCGGGCGAACGGCGTTATCACGCCGGAACTGGCGTTGAAGGTGGGGCAGGCGACGGGCTTGGTGTTTCGCCGCGGTGAGCACCGCCACCGCGTGGTGATCGGCAAAGATACGCGGCTTTCCGGCTATATGATCGAGACCGCGCTCGTGGCCGGCTTCACGTCAGTCGGCATGGACGTGCTGTTGCTCGGCCCCATGCCCACTCCGTCGGTCGCCATGCTCACCCGTTCGATGCGCGCCGACCTCGGCGTCATGATCTCGGCATCGCACAACCCGTTCGACGACAACGGCATCAAGCTGTTCGGGCCTGACGGCTACAAGCTGTCCGATGATGCCGAGCGCGAGATCGAAAGGCTGATGGATGGCGATCTGACCAAGCGCCTCGCCGGCAGCCGCGATCTCGGCCGCGCCAAGCGCATCGATGGCGTGCACGACCGCTATATCGAATTCGCCAAACGCACGCTGCCGCGCAATCTGTCGCTCGAAGGCCTGCGCATCGTCATCGACTGCGCCAACGGCGCCGCCTACCGGGTCGCGCCCGATGCGCTGTGGGAGCTTGGCGCCGACGTGGTGCCGATCGGCGTCGAGCCTGACGGCTTCAACATCAACCACGATTGCGGTTCGACCGCGCCCGAAGCGTTCTGCCGCAAGGTGCGCGAGATGCGCGCCGATATTGGCATCGCACTCGATGGCGATGCCGACCGCGTTCTGATCGCGGACGAGCACGGCCATCTGATCGACGGCGATCAGTTACTCGCCGTGATCGCGGAAAGCTGGCGCGACGATGGTCTGCTCACCAAGCCCGGCATCGTCGGCACGGTGATGTCGAATCTGGGGCTGGAGCGGCGCATGCAATCGCTCGGGCTCGAACTCGTGCGCACGCCCGTTGGCGACCGTTATGTTCTCGAACATATGCGTGAGCATGGCTACAACGTCGGCGGCGAGCAATCCGGCCACATCATCATGTCCGATTACACCACGACCGGCGACGGCTTCGTGGCCGCGCTGCAGGTGCTCGCCGTGGTGCAGAAGCAAGGCAAGCCGGTGTCGCAGGTCTGCCATCGCTTCGATGCGCTGCCGCAGGTGCTCAAGAACGTGCGCTACAAGAGCGGCAAGCCGCTCGAGCATGCCAAGGTCCGCTCCGCGATTCAGAGCGCGCAAAAGCGGCTGAATGGCCACGGGCGGCTTTTGGTGCGGCCATCGGGCACCGAGCCGGTCATCCGCGTCATGGGCGAGGGCGACGACAAGGCGATGATCGAGGAGATCGTCGACGGCATCGTCGACGCGCTCACCGCGCACGCGGTGTAATTGTCGTTGCGGGGCTGGCCGCGGGCCGGAGCCCGGCACGACAGCATCACTCGCGCGATTTCAGAAACTGCGCGAACGCCTTCAGCGTCGTTTCCGAGACGTAATGCTCGATGCCCTCGGCGTCGGCCTCCGCCGCCTCGCTGGGCACGCCGAGCGCACGCAACAGGTCGACAACGAGACGGTGCCGCACGCGCACGCGCTCGGCAAGCGCGTGGCCTTTTTCGGTGAGGAAGACGCCACGGTAGGGGCGGGCGGTGGCAAGCCCGGCTCGCTTGAGGCGGGAGATCGATTTGATCGCGGTGGCGTGCGAGACGCCGAGCCGCCGGGCGATATCGGTCGGGCGCGCCTCACCCTCGCTGGCAAGCAGGTCGGCGATCAGTTCGGCATAGTCCTCCAGCAATGCGGTTGATTGCGCCGACCGCATCTTGCCGAAGCGGCGCGCCTGGGTGCCCTCCGCGGGAAGTTTGCCCATCGTTGAATGATCCGCCGAGATGGTCCGATTCCCGTCGCCGCCCATCTGTGCAGGCGAGACCACATTCGGCATGACGTGTCAAAATGTAGCCAAGGCTACATAATATAGCCATTGACGGAGACGCATCGGCGCCCCATAGTAACCTAGGCTACACTTTGGTGTGAGTGCTGCATCACCTGCTGCGGATATTTGTGGACGAGAGGCTTGGAGCGGTGGATCTGGCGGGCCGGAACGGGGCGCTGAGCGGTCGAACCATCGCCGCGGCTGAGGCCGTGCTGGCGGGTCGTCCCGGCGGCTGGGGCCGCTATCTGGCTTTCGTCGGTCCCGCGGTGATTGTCTCGATTGCCTACATAGATCCGGGAAATTTCGCGACCAACATTCAGGCCGGCGCGAAATACGGCTATAGCCTTCTCTGGGTGGTATTGCTCGCGAATCTGATCGCGATGCTGTTCCAGGCGCTTTCGGCCAAGCTCGGCATCGTCACCGGGCGCAACCTTGCGGAAATGTGCCGGCTGCAGTTCCCGCGACCCGTGGCGTGGGCAATGTGGGCGGTCAGCGAGATCGCCGCCATGGCGACAGACCTCGCCGAGTTCCTCGGCGGCGCCATCGGGCTTTCATTACTATTCCAGATGCCGCTGTTGGTCGGGATGGTCATTACCGGGCTCGTGACTTACGGCATCCTGATGTTCGAGGGCTATGGCTTCCGGCCGATCGAGCTGATCATCGGCGGCATGGTGAGTCTCATCGGCCTTTGCTACCTCGTCGAGATGTTTATTGTTCCGGTCGACTGGTCGTCGGCCCTGCTCCACACCTTCAAACCGGAAATCCCCGACGCCGAAGCGCTGCTGCTTTCGGTCGGCATTGTCGGTGCAACCGTCATGCCGCACGCAGTCTATCTACATTCCGGCTTGACGCAGGCCCGTATGCCGGTCCGCGACGAAAGCGAGCGGCGCAAATTGGTGCGCTTCTCCAACCGGGAAGTCATCGCCGCGCTGGTCGTCGCCGGCCTCGTCAACATGGCCATGGTGATGATGGCCTCGGGCGCCTTCCACGCCGGTCATCCTGACGTGGCGGAAATCGAAACCGCCTATCACACCCTGACACCGCTCCTTGGCGCCGGCGCGGCCGGTGTCTTTCTGCTGTCGCTCATCGCATCGGGTATCTCTTCGTCGACGGTCGGAACGATGGCCGGCCAGATGATCATGCAGGGCTTTGTCGGCTTCCGCATCCCGGTCTGGTTGCGCCGCGTCGTCACCATGGTTCCGGCCTTCGTGGTGGTCGCGCTCGGCGCCAACGCGACCAATGCCCTCGTCGTCAGCCAGGTCGTGCTCTCGATCGCGCTGCCGCTGCCGATGATCTCGCTGCTGATTTTTACCCGGCGCGCCGACATCATGGGCGAGTTCGCCAACAGCCGGCTCACGCAGTTCGCGGCGCTGATCGGCACCGGCACAGTGCTATTGCTCAACATTTTCCTGATTGTGCAGACACTGGGTGTTGCCATTCCCGGTCTGGCCGCCGGAAACTAGCCTCTTGTCAACAGGTCCGACTGCGGATGTCGCAGAGATGGGGATGCTACTACATTAAAGGCTCTTCGCGTTTTTTAGTGGGTGGATTTGAGCATTTTTCATAGCTCTGGCAGGCTCGTCGTCAGGATTTTCAGCTTGAGATATTCTTCGTCGCGCAGGCCGTAGGCGCGGCGCTGGAAGACACGGATTTTGTTGTTGAGGCCTTCGACGAAGCCGAGGGCGATCTTGTTTTCCGGCCTGCAATAGGCGGCGATCCCGTCCCAATGACGCTCGATCATTTCGGCGAACTTTTCGTACGGCGTGAGACGCTGCCAGCGCAGTTGTGCTTTCCAGTTGTCGAAGAAGCGACGTGCCCAGGCCTCCGATTTGTAATCCCACAGCTGATCGAAGGACTCTCGAAGGATATATGCCACGTGCAAGCGCTTGTTGGCCTTCAGTAAGAGCCGAAGGCTTTTTCTGCCTTCGTTCGTCAGGTTCTCCTTGTGCGACAGCAGGACATATTTTTGTCCTTTGATGAACTTGCGTTGCGGCCCCGTGACGCGGCCATATTCGGCCTTGCGGATTTTATCGAGGGCCTCGCCGAGATGGCGAAGGATGTGGAACTTGTCGAACAGAATGGCCGCGTGCGGGGCGTTGCGCTGCGTCGACTGACGAAACGGCTTCCACATATCCATGACCGCCAAGCGTATTTTTTCCGCGCTTTCCTTGCCTAAAAACGCATAAAACGTGTCCATGTCCCGTTCGCCGCGGCCGTCTCCGCCAAACCAAATCGCACGCTTTCGTTCCAGATCGCTGACGACGATCCGGTAGACGTGTCGCTTTTCGATCGATATTTCGTCGACGCCGATGACGTTTGGCGTTGCAGGCCCGGCACGGCGCGAGCTGCTCGCGCATGTAGAGATTGTCCAACTCCTTGACGGTGTGCCAATCGAGATGCATCCGCCGCGCCACATCGGTGATCGTCATGGCACGACACAACCCGCCAATCTGCATGGCAAACCGCAACGTGTATTTGGTGTTGTCCGACAGAAAGGCCAGCTTTTCGTTCTTCACGCCACAGTTCGTGCAGGTGACCCGGTGCATGTGAAAATCGAGATAGACTTCCCGATCGCCGCAGCCAAGATCGCGCGCCCGTCGCCAGCGCTTGTCGTAACCGCTGCGGCAAACCTTCCCGCACCCGCCGCACACCGTTTTTTTGAGCGCCGATCGAGCGTGATGACAAACGCCGGATGATCGAGTTCTTCGTAGCTGTCGATCCTCGCCCGAACGCGAAAGCCAGACACTTTGTAAGCGTCGCGCAAGCTCTTGGTCGGGGTCTTGTCAGGCCGTGCTGTCATGCCCGGAAACGTGACAGGTTTTCAGCCCAGCGGAAACCTCAAAAAGTCCTTGATAGACTTGGCCTACTTCAACATGTGGCCCCGCCGTTCACCCACTTTTTTCCGCGAAGAGCCACATTAAATTGGGAGTTGAGATGCGTCTTGCTTGGGTGGCAGCGTGTATGAGTGTTCTCGTCGCTGGAGCGACGGCTAAAGCCGGCGATCTGTCCTCCGCCGCGGCTCCCAATGCCGCAAGCGGTGGCGCGGTTGGGTTGGATAATGGGCTCAACGCATTCGGCGGCCTCTTCGCCGAATTTCAGGACAGAAACAGCAAGGATCAATACACCCTTTTCAATCCGACGCCGCTGGCATTGATGCGCGAATTGACCACGGATCGTCCCGACAACACAGAGAGCCCTTTTACGGTCGACGCCGGTCATTTTCAGACGGAAACGACGCTGTTCGGCTTTACGCGCTCCGGCACTGCCGCCGACGGCAGCTTTACCAACAGCTACGAATTGGGCACGACCGATGTCAGGGTCGGCTTGACCAACTCGTCGGAAATGAATCTGATCTGGCAGCCGTACGGCATCGTGCAAACGCACGCGCCGCAGCCCGGCGCCTCGATGCAGCAATCGGGCATTGGCGCCTTGGAAATTCGGGGCAAGATCAACCTGTGGGGCAATGACACGTTCGACAAACCGGGCAGCACGGCCTTCGGTCTTCTGCCTTTTATCAGTGTCCCGACCGACCGCGGCAATGGCGTCAGTCCCGATGCGGTGGAGGGCGGCCTCATCATTCCCTATTCCATCAAGCTGTCGAAAACGTTCGATCTCACCCTCAACGGGGGCGTCGAGGCGATCCACAATGACGCTGCTGCCGGATACCATGCCGAATACATTGCTTCGGCGTCCCTGGGACATGATTGGACCGAGCAGTTGAGCAGCTACTACGAAATCTATTCGGAGTTGGAGACCAGCGATCCGCGCGGCGATGTCGTGCTGCTGGCGACGGGATTGACCTATCAGGTCACTAAGAATTTCCAATTGGACAGCGGCGTCAATGTTGGCGTGACGCCCGCGGCCGACCGGTTCAACCCATTCGTGGGAGCGTCATACCGCTTCTGACGCGTCCGGCTGCGCGGGCCGTTGGCTCGCTCGCGTATCACTCTCGCTCAAGTTTCTTGAACGAGCTGTCGGCGAGTGCCTTGATGATACCGCACTCAGCGACTACGCCGTGTCGGCATTGTTGCAGCAAAGCATCCAGCTCGCGACGAAGCACCTTTAGATCTGCAATTTTCCGGTTGATTTCGGCCAGGTGCGCACCGGTAATTTCATCGACGGCCGCACAGGAGCGGTTGCGGTCATCTGCAAGCCCAAGAGTTCGCGCACCTGTTCGAGACTGAACCCCAGCGCCCGACTGCGCCGGATAAAGCCGAGGCGTTCGGCGTGGCGAGCATCATAGTTGCGGTAATTGCTAGGAGTGCGTCGGGGTTCTGGCATCAACCCGATTCGCTCGTAATAGCGCACGGTTTCGACCTTGGTGTCCGTTGCTTTTGCGAGATCGCCGATCGTCAGAGCGTCCGCTGTCATTTGTTTTGACCCTGTAGTGACTACAGGGTGTATAGGGCAATTTACGATCGCCAAACAAGAGAGCCGGCGCCAATGGCAAGTTGCTGCGACCACGATTGTTGTCCCCCGGCCGGACGCACACTGGGCAGCCTGGTCTGGCGCCGGGCGCTGTGGATTGCGCTTGTCCTCAACTCCACGATGTTCGTTGCCGAGATCAGCGCCGGCCTGGCGGCAGGTTCCAGTTCGCTACAGGCTGATTCGCTCGATTTCCTCGGCGACGCCACAAATTTCGCCATCAGCCTCTGCGTTATCGGCATGATGCTCCGCTGGCGCGCACGCGCCGCTGTTCTCAAGGGCGTTAGCCTGTTCGCACTCGGCCTATGGGTGGCGGGAAACACGGTGCTCCACGCCTACAGCGGCACGCTGCCGAGGGCGGAGGTCATGGGCACAATTGGGCTGATCGCGCTTCTCGTCAACGGGACTGTTGCAATCCTGCTTTATCGCTTCAGCGACGGCGATGCGAATATGCGTTCGGCCTGGATATGCTCGCGCAACGACGCCATCGGCAATATTGCAGTGCTTGTCGCCGCGGCAGGAGTTTTTGGTACGGGAACGGGATGGCCGGACGTGATCGTCGCGGCGATCATGTCGGGACTTGCACTTTCTGGCGGCTGGCAGGTCGTTCGTCGCGCGTTGTCTGAGCTTCGCGGCGAAGTTCAGACCGCATGGCCGCCATCCACGGAGCGGCCTACTGACGCCAACCCGCACCGCGGCGATCGCGAGCAAAGGAGATTACGAGCGATCCAATGATCGCGTGCACTACTGCACACCTTCAAGCCGGAAATCGCCGACGGCCGGGCGCTCCCGCTCGCGGTCGGCATCATCGGCGCCACCGTCATGCCGCTCGCCTCGAATCACCAAACCCGGACTGCGCGCCGCGCAATCCGGGTTAAAGAGCTGTCTCTCTGGTGGTGCGGCCGTTGGCGGCCGCGCCGCATCAGCCGACCGTCTTCAGATTCTCGGCTGCCGCCTTGCCGGTCTTGCGGTCGGTTACGATCTCGAACGTCACGCGCTGACCTTCTTGGAGCTCGCGCAGTCCGGCGCGCTCCACCGCGCTAATGTGAACGAACACGTCCTTGCCACCGCCCTCGGGTTGGATAAAACCGTAACCCTTCTGCGTGTTGAACCATTTCACGGTACCGTTTTCCACGGGCCACCTCTCTTCATAGATACGTCAATATAGACTGGGCGGTTAATGCCCAGTCCGGTTCGCTCGAGATTTGGTGAAGGATTGTCAGTCAGGCGCGGTTATCGTCGCTGCGTGGCCAGTCTTTCGGCCGAAAACTCGATCAGCAACATTTAGCGGCAACCGGGTCGTTATGCAAGACCGCGCCGGTTCGAATGTGACAGCCGAATAACAAGCCTTAATGAACTGACAACGACTGCCATTGTTTCATGTGACAGGCTTGTTCTTCATTGGCTGCGAAGCGCGCTGATCGATCACATCATTGAATTCGATTGCGAGTTTCTGGTCACACGATGCAACAAGCGGGCACCGAATCACTGCAGCGCGCCGCGCACCAAAGCCGCATAAAACCGTTCTGAGACGCTGCGTGGCTGCGCCAAGCCGAGCCGGGCGAGGCATTCCTTGTCGCCGGCGGAACCCGATGTAAACCCGCGCACGACCATGGCGGCGAGCCCGGCAGGCGAGGCGGATTTCAGGGTTTGCAGGGCCGGCATCAGCCGCTGCTCGACGTCGGTGAAATCCGTGCCGAACGGGAAGGCTGGCAGCAGACCCGCAGTGGCGGCGTCACGCAAGCCGTGTGCGAGTGCTTCCGGTGTGTTGTTGCGCGCCGATGGCGGCAGTTCAAAGGACCGCGCGATTTTCCCGGCATCCTTGGCCTGCTTGAGCAACTCGTCCTGAAAGCGCGAATCGGTGATGGCCAGCATCGCCGCAATGGTTTCGCTGTCGCTTTTGCCGCGAATGTCGGCGATGCCGTATTCCGTCACAATAATATCGCGCAGATGCCGCGGGATGGTTGTGTGGCCGTAGCGCCAGCGAATGTTGGAATACGTCTTGCCCGCCGCGATACGCGAGGCGTGCAGCAAGATCGCCGAGCGAGCGCCCTCAAGCGCAAAACCCTGGGCGATGAAATTGTATTGGCCGCCGACACCGCTGACGATGCGGCCGTCCTCGAGGCCGTCGGAGATCACATCCCCGAGCAGCGTCGCCATCATCGCGTCGTTGAGAAAACGCGCGTCGGTGCGCGCGCGGCGCTTCTTGGCTTCGTCGCCGTACAGCTCGTTGACGAAGGAGATCGACGTCATGCCGAATTTCTGCACGACCTCGCGCGGCATCTCGCGCAGGTTTCGATAGAACGCGCGCGACCCGATGAAGAAGCCGGCGTGCAGCACGACCCCGTTCACCTCGCGCTTGAGGATCCCGGCGTGAAACAGATCGAGCAGTCCCTCGACGAACAATTCCGAGCAGCCGTAAAGTCCGATCGCAAACGGCTGGTGATGCACCGCCTTGTTGCGCGCCGGATCGTAGCCGAGCCGCGTCAGTAATTTGAGGAACTCGGCATTGTGACGCTGCCGCAGGATCAGGGCCTGCGCCACCGCCTCGCCCAATGCGCCGATGCCGATCTGCAGCGTGCCGCCGTCCGGCACCAGGCTCGCGGCGTGCAGGCCCGCCGCGTAATCGGC
>DATCBO010000063.1:0-9701 GCA_036511795.1 Xanthobacteraceae bacterium | reverse complement strand
CTTCGCCAAATATCTCGGCGGCCACGAGCTGATGTCGAATGCGAGGCACTTGCGCGGCTCGGCGTGGCTGAATTTTCCGCGCGTGCTGTGCGAGAAGTGGTCGCACAATAATATCGTTCTGATGGGCGATGCCGCCGCCACTGCGCATTTCTCCATTGGCTCCGGCACCAAGCTCGCCATGGAAAGCGCGGTCGCCATGGCCGATTATCTGCACAGCGAGCCAACCATGCAGGCGGCGTTGGCAAAATATGAGGACGCCCGCCGCACCGAAGTGTTGCGCCTGCAATCGGCAGCGCGCAATTCAATGGAGTGGTTTGAGGATGTCGAGCGCTACCTGCATCTCGACCCTGTACAATTCAACTATTCGCTGCTCACACGCTCGCAGCGCATCAGCCACGAAAACTTGCGCGTGCGCGACCGGCGCTGGCTCGAAGGCGCGGAAGCCTGGTTTGCGCACGGCGCCGGCGCGGCCGACAACATGGTGCGCCGGCCGATGTTCGCGCCGTTTCGACTGCGTGACTTGCGGCTGAAGAACCGCGTCGTCGTTTCACCGATGGCGCAATACAAGGCGATCGCCGGCTGCCCGACCGATTGGCATCTCGTGCATTACGCGGAGCGAGCCAAAGGCGGCGCCGGCTTAGTCTTCACTGAGATGACCTGCGTGAGTCCGGAAGGCCGCATCACGCCGGGCTGCACCGGGATGTACCTGCCCGAGCACGAAGCAGCGTGGAAGCGCATCGTCGATTTCGTCCATGCCGAGACCGACGCGAAAGTCTGCTGTCAGCTCGGTCATTCCGGTCCCAAGGGCTCGACCCAGCCCGGCTGGGAGGACGTGGATGCGCCGCTTGAAGCCGGCAACTGGCCGGTGATGGCCGCATCCGCCACCGCCTGGTCGGAGCACAACCAGATCGCCCACGCCATGGATCGCGCCGATATGGACCAGGTCCGTGATCAGTTCGTGGCGGCAGCCGAGATGGCCGCACGCGCGGGCTTCGACATGCTCGAACTGCACTGCGCCCACGGCTATCTGCTGTCGTCGTTCATTACGCCGCTGACCAACCGGCGCACCGACCAGTATGGCGGCTCGCTTGAAAATCGCATGCGCTATCCGCTGGAGATATTTTGTGCTGTGCGCGCAGTATGGCCGGCGGAGAAGCCAATCTCTGTACGCATTTCTGCGAATGACTGGGTCGGCAACGAAGGCATAGAACCTCGCGACGCGGTCGAAATCAGCCGCCTGTTGCAGGAGGCCGGGGTCGATATTTGCGACGTGTCGGCCGGCCAAACGTCGATCAGAGCCGAGCCGGTCTATGGCCGCATGTTCCAGACCCCGTTCTCCGACCGCATCCGCAACGAGACCGGCATGGCGACGATGGCGGTCGGCAACATCTATGAGCCCGACCATGTGAACTCGATTCTGATGGCCGGACGCGCCGACCTCGTCTGCCTCGCGCGACCGCATCTTGCCGACCCGTACTGGACCCTGCACGCGGCCGCCAAGCTGGGCGACCGCGGTGAGACATGGCCCAAACCCTATCTCGCCGGCCGCGATCAGCTTTATCGGCTGTCCGTCGGTGGCGAACCTCAAACACCGGCGGTGTGACGGTGACCATCCTGGAAGGTAAGCACGCACTCGTGACCGGCGGCGGCAGCGGTATCGGCGCCGCCATCGCGTTTGCGCTGGCGCAAGCGGGCGCGCAGGTCACGATTTGCGGGCGCCGCGCCGAAGAGCTGGAATTCACGGCGGAACGGCATCCCAACATTCATGTCCAAGCGGCCGACGTGACCGACGTCACGTCGATCGGCAAGCTCTACCGGACGGCGCAAAAGGCCCGCGGCCATTTCGCCATCGTGGTCGCCAATGCCGGCAGCGCGGAGAGCGCCCAGGCCGAGAAGATTTCTGCCGCGCTGTGGAATAAGACGCTCGACATCAACCTCACCGGCGCGTTCTTCTCGGTGCAGCCAGCACTCGCTGCCATGCGAGAGAAAAAATGGGGGCGCATTGTGTTCATCGCCTCCACGGCAGGCCTGAAAGGCTACCCGTATGTGGCGCATTATGTCGCCGCCAAGCATGGCGTCGTCGGACTCGCCCGCGCACTGGCGGCGGAAACTATAAAGGACGGCGTCACCGTCAACGCGGTTTGCCCCGGCTTCACCGAAACGTCGCTGCTCGACCGCGCCGTCGATCGCATCGCCGAGCGAACCAAAATCAGCGAGGCCGAGGCGCGCAAAGCTTTGGTGTCGCGCAATCCGCAGGGCCGGTTCATCCAACCGCAAGAAGTCGCCGATGCGGTGGTGTGGCTGTGCCAGGAAGGCAGCGGCGTAATCACCGGCCAGGCCATCTCGGTATCGGGAGGCGAGACGTGGTAAGTGCGCCGCTTTCCGCGCTGCGGCCGCAGCCCGACAGCAAGGCCCGTCTGCGTTTGTGGATCAGGCTGTTGCGCGCCAGCCGGTTGATCGAGGCCGTGACGCGCGAACGGCTGAAAACGCAATTCAACGCCACGCTGCCGCGCTTCGACGTGATGGCGGCGCTTTACCGAAAGCCCGACGGCATGCTGATGAGCGAGATTTCGCGCTTCCTCATGGTGTCGAACGGCAATGTCACCGGCATCGTCGACCGTCTCGTGGCGGACGGATTCGTCGCGCGCGCCCAGCGTAACGGCGATCGCCGCACGTCTTTCGTCAGTCTCACCCGTAAGGGCCGCACGACCTTCGCCGAAATGGCGTCGGCGCACGAAATCTGGATCGACGAACTGCTGGGAAACATCTCGGCGCGGGAGGCCGAGCAGCTCTCGGCCAAGCTCAGATCGTTTCGCAGCGAATGGGAGGGTGGAGCGTGAGCACACTGGCGTCACTGAAGCCTTCGCATTTTCTCTGGCGCGTGGACGGCGCGGTGGCCGTCATTCAGTTGAACCGGCCCGAGCGCAAGAATCCGTTGACGTTCGACTCGTATGCCGAGCTGCGCGACACGTTTCGTGCCCTGTCCTACGCCGACGACGTTCATGCCGTGGTGTTTCTGCCCAACGGCGGCAATTTCTGTTCCGGCGGCGACGTGCACGACATCATCGGCCCATTGGTGAAAATGACGATGAAGCAGTTGCTGGCGTTCACGCGCATGACCGGCGATCTGGTCAAGGCCATGCTCCATTGCGGCAAGCCGATCATCTCGGCGATCGACGGCATTGCGGCAGGCGCCGGCGCGATCATCGCCATGGCCTCCGACCTGCGGATCGCGACGCCCGCGGCCCAGACCGCGTTTTTGTTCAACCGCGTCGGCCTTGCCGGCTGCGACATGGGCGCGTGCGCCATGCTGCCGCGCATCATCGGCCAGGGCCGCGCCGCCGAACTGCTCTATACCGGCCGCAGCATGACGGCACAGGAAGGCGAACGCTGGGGCTTTTTCAACAAGATCGTGGCCGCCGAGGCACTGGAGCAGGAGGCGCTCAAGCTCGCGCACCGCATCGCCAGCGGCCCGACTTTTGCAAATGGCGTCACCAAGACGCAACTCAATCAGGAATGGTCGATGAGCCTCGACCAGGCAATCGATGCGGAAGCGCAGGCGCAGGCGATCTGCATGCAGACCGAAGATTTCGAGCGCGCCTATCGGGCATTCGTCGCCAAACAGAAGCCGGTATTTGAGGGGAATTAGGATGCCTCGTTGCGCGCGCAACCGAAGCAATCTAGAGCAGCCCGTAAGGCGATAGGGATGCCCGACAAATCGTTCCTCACCTGGCCGTTCTTCGAAGACCGCCATCGCACATTGGCGAACGGCATCGAACGCTGGTGCGAGACAAACCTGCCGGTCGATCACGCCGATATTGACGCCGCCTGCCGCGAGTTCGTGCGAAAACTCGGCCGCGACGGCTGGCTCGCGCACACCGCGCCCGACCCCGAAGCGCCTCTGCCGCTCGACGTGCGGACGCTTTGCCTCGTGCGCGAGACACTGGCGCGCCACGACGGCCTTGCCGATTTCGCCTTCGCTATGCAGGGGCTCGGCGCCGGGCCGGTCAGCCTGTTCGGCAATGCCAAACAACGCGACTGGCTCAGGCGCACGCGCAGCGGCCAGGCGATCGCGGCGTTCGCGCTGACCGAACCGCAATCGGGCTCGGACGTCGCCAACATCGCACTGACCGCAAGGCAGTTCGGCGACGGCTACATTCTGGACGGTGAAAAGACCTGGATTTCCAACGGCGGCATCGCCGATCTTTACGTGGTGTTCGCGCGCACCGGCGAAGGTGCGGGCGCCAAGGGGCTTTCCGCCTTTCTGGTGCCCGATGGGCTGCCGGGATTTTCGATTGCTGAGCGGCTCGATGTCATCGCGCCGCATCCGCTGGCGCGCTTGAAATTCGAGCGCGTCGCCGTGCCGGCTTACGCCATGATCGGCGCGCCAGGTGACGGCTTTAAGATAGCGATGGCAACGCTCGATATTTTTCGCGCGACCGTAGGCGCCGCCGCGCTGGGCTTTGCCCGCCGTGCGCTCGATGAAGCGCTGGCGCGCGCCAAAAGCCGCGAATTGTTCGGCGCGCCGCTCGCTGAGTTGCAAATCGTACAGGAAAAAATCGCCGAGATGGCGGTCGATGTCGATGCCGCGGCGCTGCTCGTTTATCGCGCCGCCTGGGCCAAAGATAACGGCGCGGCGCGCGTCACACGCGAGGCCGCGATGGCAAAACTTTACGCTACCGATCGCGCGCAGTCCGTCATCGACAAAGCCGTGCAGATCCACGGCGGCGACGGCGTGCGCCGCGGACACATCGTCGAGCGGCTGTACCGGGAAATCCGCGCGCTCCGCATCTACGAGGGCGCCTCCGAGGTTCAGAAAATCATCATCGCACGGCAAACTCTTGCGGGAGCAAAATCATGACGTTGCAATCGCTCGGCCGCACGGCCCACACCGACACGTTCACGCGCGACAACCTGCCGCCGTCGCAGCAATGGCCGGTGATTTCGCTCAACGGCTTCAACTACCCGGACGAGCTCAACGCCGGCGTCGAACTGACCGACACCATGGTCAAGCGCGGCTTCGGCGATCATGTCGCGCTGATCGGCAATGGCCGCCGCCGCACTTATAAGGAGCTCTCGGATTGGACCAGCCGCATCGCTCACGCGCTGGCCGAGGATTTCGGCGTCAAGCCCGGCAACCGCATCTTGGTGCGCTCCGCCAACAATCCCGCGATGGTCGCGTGTTGGCTCGCCGCCACCAAGGCCGGCGCGGTCGTCATCAACACCATGCCGATGCTGCGGGCGGGCGAACTCGCCAAAATCATCGACAAGGCCGAGGTGGCGCTGGCGCTGTGCGACACGCGGCTGATGGACGAACTTGTCACTTGCGCCAAGACTTCAAAGCATCTCAAACAGGTGATCGGCTTCGACGGCACCGCCAATCACGACGCCGAGCTCGATCGTATCGCGCTGTCCAAATCCGTCACCTTCGAGGCGGTCAAGACCGGCCGCGACGATGTGGCGCTGTTGGGATTCACGTCAGGCACTACCGGTGAGCCGAAGGCGACCATGCACTTTCACCGCGATCTCCTCATCATCGCGGACGGCTATGCCAAGGAAATTCTCAACGTCACGCCCGACGATATATTTGTCGGCTCGCCGCCGCTCGCCTTCACCTTCGGCCTCGGCGGACTGGCAATCTTTCCGCTGCGCTTTGGCGCCACCGCGACGCTCCTGGAAAACGCCTCGCCCGCCAACATGATCGAAATCATCGAGACCTATAAGGCGACGATCTCGTTCACCGCTCCCACCGCGTACCGCGCCATGCTGGCGGCGATGCAGCAGGGCGCTAATCTGTCGTCGCTGCGCGCGGCGGTGTCGGCCGGCGAGACGCTGCCGGCGCCGGTGTTCAAGGACTGGGTGGAAAAAACCGGCAAACCCATTCTCGACGGCATCGGCTCGACCGAGATGCTGCACATCTTCATCTCCAATCGTTTCGGCGACGCCGCGCCGGCCTCGACCGGCAAGCCGGTGATCGGCTACGAGGCCAAGGTCGTCGGCGATGACATGAAAGAGAAGCCGCGCGGCGAGGTCGGCAAGCTCGCGGTACGCGGCCCGACCGGATGCCGCTATCTCGGCGACAAGCGGCAGGAAGCCTATGTGCGCGACGGCTGGAATCTGACCGGCGACTCGTTCACGCAGGACGAGGACGGCTACTTCCACTTCGCCGCACGCAACGACGACATGATCATCTCGGCCGGCTACAACATCGCCGGGCCTGAGGTCGAGGCGGCGCTCCTGTCGCACCCCGATGTGAAGGAATGCGCGGTGATCGGCGCGCCGGACCAAGGCCGCGGCCAGATCGTCGAGGCGCACATCGTGCTCAAAGACGGCGTCATCGCCGGCGTCGACGAAATCAAGCTCCTGCAGGACCACGTCAAGGCGACCATTGCGCCGTACAAATATCCGCGCGCGGTGAAATTCACCGAGGCGCTGCCAAAGACCGCGACGGGAAAAATTCAGCGCTTTCGTCTTAAGCCGGGGGCGCAGTGATTTGTCATTGCGAGGAGCAGAGCGACGAAGCAATCCAGGACCGCTTGCTCCGAGCGTGCCACGCTGGATTGCTTCGCTGACGCTCGCAATGACACCGATACGGAGAACCTCACGCGATGACCGAACAGCACCAATTCCTTCATCCTCGGAGCTGGAAGCAGCCGAAGGGCTTTGCCAACGGCATTGCCGCCGAAGGGAGGCTCGTATTCCTCGCCGGCCAGGTCGGCTGGAATGCCGAGCAGATTTTCGAGAGCGATGATTTCGTCGCGCAAGTACGCCAAGCGCTCGCGAATATCGTCACGCTCGTCGGCGAAGCGGGCGGAAAGCCGGAACATATTACCCGTCTCACCTGGTTCGTGTTGAGCAAACAGGAATATCTGTCGCGGTTACGCGAACTGGGCGAAGCGTACCGTGGCGTGATCGGCCGGCACTTCCCCACGATGACGCTGGTGCAGATCGGCGCGCTTGTCGAAGACAGGGCCAAGGTCGAAATCGAAGCGACGGCGGTAGTGCCGAAATAACGAAAGAATCCCCTGCGAAGCGTCGGCGGAACCAAATTGCTTAGCGCGCGTTTGCCTGTCCCGATCGTCGGGGACAGGCATGCACCGTTGTCCACGCCGAGATTTTGCCGCGCGAAGATATTATCGCGGGGCCGTAGCGCAGCGGCACGCATCCGCGATTACGTCTTCGCGAACGCGTCGCCGATCGCGCGAGCCGACAGATTACACCGGCGCCGAGAGGTTTGTCGCAAGCCGGAGCAGATCGGCTTGGCGCGCACAGCCGGTTTTCTCGAACAGATGAAGGACGTGGGTTTTTACGGTGCTCGGCGCGATGCCAAGCGTCCGTGAAATCGCAGCCTGAGTGCCGCCGGCCGCGATCATTTCGAAAATGCGCGATTCCGCGGGTGTAAGGTCGTAGATCAGGGCCAGCGCATCGATCGGCGTGCGCGGCGGACTCGCTGCCTGAGCTATGAACAGCGCCGCCGCCGCGCGCTGTGCGAGATTTCCACGGGTCGTGCCCTTCCGCAACGGCAACACGTGGATTACGGAAGGTTCGCCGTCTTGGCGAGCCGGAATGCCGATGCCCATGGGCCCGAGCCCGGCTTCATCGCGCGCCGCTTGACCGACGGCGCGCTCAAGAGCCGCGCTGGCGGCATTATCAGGAAGGCTGACCCGCCCTTTGTCGGATCGAATCAAATCCCCGTGTTTCAGGATGTCTGCCGCGGCCTTATTGGCGTGAACGATGCCGAGCTTCTTATCCACGAGGATGATGCCGAACGCGAAGCTGTCGAGCGCGGAACCAAAAGTCGCCGCCTCGATGCTTTTCATATCGAAAAGATTGCTGATGGTCACCGCACGCCGGAAATGGGGAGACAACAGTCGCAGACCTTCGACTTCTTGCTTACTGACGGCGCCGGCCGATTGATGCCGGTTGAAGCCAACACTCCCGAAAAGAGTTGCGTCCCTGACTATGAAGGTGACCACCGCGTCCACCATCCCACGCGCTTCCCATTCCTTGAGATAGCGGTTTTCGCTCACCCTGGCCCGATCGATGGCCAGCGAGTTGACGATCGGTTCATCGACCGGATAGCGCTGAATCTGCTCAAGGCCACCCCAGAGTTCGAGCATCTCGGGCCCGAATTCGGGGATGCGAGCCAGCCACTCCGGCTCGACGCCGACTGCGTATTGGCAGATCGGTCGGGCGCCGGAAGGACGCTGGACGCCCATGATCGCTGACGCAAACGAGAATTCCTCACAGAGGGCGGCGAGCACCGAATCCCAGCCGCCGGGATTGAGAACACAGTCGTAAATCTGCCCAACGAAGTGCGAAAGCTTCTCCGGAGAGCAGGAAACCGTCCCGTGCCTCTGCCCGGCCATTCGCGCTTGATCGCCATCCGCACGTTGTCTGCTCACACGTCGCCTCTCATCCGAGCCACCATCGTTTACCGTATATGATGCAGCCGTCTCCACCAAATGGAGGATGACAGTCACTCGCCAAACACTGCATTGCGATGAAGCCAGCGGGGGCATGGTCAGTGCACGGAGCCGGATCGCGGATTCCGTGCGCTGACCCCTAGGCAGAGGCGCCCGCGATGGATCGTTCGATCCTGGCGATTGGTGCCTCTCGCCTTTGCTGGATTCCGACATGCTGCGGCCGCGATTGAGCCGCGCTGTGCCCACCGGGAGTGCCCCGAAAGCGATACCGGCGTGTAAAGCTCGGCGGCGCCACCTTGCGCATTGCCCGCGGGGGCGTCACGATTATGCCACCAGCCGGCCGCTAAACTCCGATGGCGGACGCAAGTTCAAATTCTCCCACCGCGGCCCGCAGGGCTCTACGAAGCCAAACAAGACAGCACGCGATACAAATAATGACTCGGGCCACACCGATTTACCTGATTGCCACGCTGTCGCTGATCGCGCAGCTGATCGCACCTTTGCCTGCCGCCGCGCAGGCCTATGACGAGCCGCCCGCGCCGACCGCGCGGGACGCCGATCCGGGTATCGACCACACCGCACTCGCCGCCGAACTGCCCCCGGAGTTTCGCCGCACCTCGGTGTTTTATCGCACCAGCTATGCGCCGGGCACGATTATCGTGAACACGGCGGATCGCTTCCTTTACCTGATCATGGGCAACAACGTCGCCTTGCGTTACGGCATCGGCGTCGGCCGCGCGGGATTTCAGTGGGGCGGCGTACATGTGATTACCCGCAAAGCGGAGTGGCCGGACTGGCGACCGCCGTCCGAGATGATCGCGCGCCAGCCTTACCTGCCACGCTTCATGGCCGGCGGCCCAGGCAACCCGCTCGGCGCGCGTGCGCTTTATATTGGCACGACCGAGTACCGCATCCACGGCACGAACGCGCCCGAAACGATCGGCCAAGCCGTGTCGTCTGGGTGTTTCCGCTTGGTCAACGACGATGTCATCGACCTCTATAGCCGCGTCCCGGTCGGCACCAAGGTCGTGGTGCAGCATCAGTAGGGGACGACGCCCGACAAATTGCGTGCATTATGCTGCACTTTGGCCGCGCATAAGAAATCGCCGGGACGGTGGGATTGAATTCAAAGGGTGTTACTGCCCAGGTTGGCTGGATAGCTCACGAAAGGCGTAGGGATTTTGCCAAGTTTGAGGGCTCGCTGGTCACGGCGTCGATGATGTTCCAGCTCTGCTTCTTTGCGGTCGAGAAAAAGGAGCGGATGACCGCGAAGTC
>DATCBO010000062.1:0-2389 GCA_036511795.1 Xanthobacteraceae bacterium | reverse complement strand
GCGTGATTGATCTGGCGTGATTTTACGATCGAGGAGACCGCGGTGTTTTTAGAACTCTCGGCTGCCGGCGACTTGCAATTCGGCGACCTGCAATTCGAGGATCGCAGCAATTTTCGCGCCTTCAAGCTGGTCGTGCACGGCGATCGGGGCAAACTCGACGATGTACGCCGGGCGCTTGCCGGCAACGCCGAACTGCCCGACGCCGACACCGCCTGGATTCTAGAGGACGCGTTGCGCCGCTGGGCCGGGGTGGAGCAGGACTCCGAATGGCAGCAGAATTTCTCGGCCATGATCGAGAAAGCCCGGCCGCACGGTTGGATTGATGACGCCCGCAAGGCCATCAAGGCGCATGTGGAGTGGGTGGCGGCCTAAGCTCCGTCATTGCGAGGAGCGAAGCGACGAAGCAATCCAGAGCCGCGCCGCCGCACTGGATTGCTTCGCTTCGCTCGCAAAGACGATCAAATCACGTATTGCCGCAGTGGCGGAAAGCCGTTGAAGCCGACCGACGAATAGGTCGCCGTGTAGGCGCCGGCTGCCTCGATCAGCACCTTGTCGCCGATGGCGAGCGTCACCGGCAGCGGGTAGGGGGTCTTTTCGTACATCACATCGACCGAGTCGCAGGTTGGGCCGGCAATGATGCAGGGCACGGTTTCGTCGCGGTCGTGCGTGGTGCGGATCGGATAGCGAATCGATTCCCCGATGGTTTCCGCAAGTCCGTGGAATTTGCCGATGTCGAGATAGACCCAGCGGACCTCATCTTCGGGCGAGCGTTTGGCGATCAGAACCACCTCGGCCTCGATCATGCCGGCATTGCCGACAAGACCGCGGCCCGGCTCGATGATGGTGTTCGGCAGGTTGTTGCCGAAATGCTTGCGCAGCGAGCGGAAGATCGCCTTGCCGTAGGATTCAAGCTTCGGCGTCTTGCGCACATATCGCGCCGGAAAACCGCCGCCAAGATTGACCATGGCGAGTGCAATTCCGCGCTCGGCGCAGGCACGAAATACGGCCGCCGCCGAAGCGAGCGCACGATCCCACGCTTCCACATTGTGCTGCTGTGAGCCGACGTGGAACGACACGCCGTGCGGCACAAGTCCAAGCTTGTGCGCGTGCTCCATGATATCGGCCGCATAGGCCGGCTCGCAACCGAACTTGCGCGACAGCGGCCACTCGGCGCCGGAACCGTCGCAGACGATGCGGCAGATCACCCGGCTGCCGGGCGCGGCGCGCGCCACCTTCTCCACCTCGGCCTCGCAGTCGACGGCAAAGAGCGTGACGCCGAGCGCGAACGCCGCAGCAATCTCGGTCTCTTTCTTGATGGTGTTGCCGTAGGAGATCCGATCGGGCGTCGCGCCGGCGGCCAGCACGGCGTGCGTCTCGGCCAGCGAGGCGACGTCGAAGCAGCAGCCAAAGCCGGTCAGCAGTTTGAGGATTTCCGGCGCCGGATTGGCCTTGACGGCGTAGTACACCTTGGTGTCCGGCAAAACCTTGGCGAAGCCAAGATAGTTGTCGCGGACGACATCCAGGTCGACCACGAGGCAAGGTCCATCTTGGGTACGATGTTTGA
This sequence comes from Xanthobacteraceae bacterium, assembly GCA_036511795.1. Lineage (GTDB taxonomy): Bacteria > Pseudomonadota > Alphaproteobacteria > Rhizobiales > Xanthobacteraceae > BOG-931. The sequence goes on along the minus strand of DATCBO010000062.1, from coordinate 825 downwards.
GAAATTCGCGAATACGTGCTGTCATCAGGCCAGCTCCCTAATCCGGCCGGCGGCGCAGCCGCCGAGGTGAACCTCCTGCAACGCGCGCCGTTCCGCACTATTGCGAAACGCCTGACGTTGCCGTGATTGCTGCCTTGGTCCGGATGAGGGAGATCCCGTTCCGCACTGCTGGCAAAGAAGGACAAGCCTTTTCAGTCAACCGGCATTAACGCCGGGATCCAAAAAAGCCCTTCCGTCGTTGCTTTAAGCCGCGTCGCCCGTTGAGAGCGGGCTATGCCGGTTTCGCCTCCGGCTGCCGGTCGCGGGAGCAAGGAAGTAGTATTTCTTCCTTAGGCGGCTGTCCGGCCTCTTGTCCGGATGCCCACCGACCGACACACGGCCACAGGCACGTGCGAAATTGGGCGAATCCACAATAATCCATTCCGGACAGAGTCGCAAGAGATTTGGTCTTAACAAAAGGTAACGCCGCGGCTTCTTCACAACGTTCGTCGCGGTGCGCGCCGCGTTACTCGGCGGTGAACGGCTCGACGCGATGCGCGGCGCGCAGAAACTGCGCCATGATGGCGAGCCCGCACAGCATGAAGATGCCGTCGAGGATGTGAGCGCCAAGCGCGCCCAGTCCGGCGAGGCTGGCGATCGCCCAACTGCCGGCGAAGGCGGCGCCGAACACTTCCGCACTGATCAGGATCGCCGCGCTGACCACAGTCAGCACGTTCGGCCATCGAATGCGCCGGCGGCGCTGGATCAAAGAGGTATCGCTCATGGGGCGCACTTAGTCCGAAACCTGCGGCCGGTGCAAGCTGCCCCGCGCGGCAAGGCAGCCTC
>DATCBO010000061.1:0-3027 GCA_036511795.1 Xanthobacteraceae bacterium | reverse complement strand
CGTCGTCAACGGTCCGTCCGGCTTCGCGCCGACGCCGCAGACAGGCGCTTCGGAGGCATCTGGAGCGGAGGCCAGCTTCTCGAAAATCTGGACTTCGTCCTGACGGTCGATCACCTGATAGTGCGGCTGGAGCAGTCGCGCCTGCGGGTCAATGCGGGCCGAGCAGTCATCTTTCCACCACAGCTCGCCGGCGACGGGCTTGCCGTTCTGATCGACAATGACGCCAACGTTGTTGGTGCGGCCCGACTCCCACAGCACGTCGCCGTTCTCGCCGAGCACCTTGAAGTCGATGAAGGCGCGGCGAAAGCCCACGCCGGAAGGAAACTTGTGCCCCGTCAGATTGACGACGGTCACTCGCGCGGTCAGGGCGCCCCCTTGCGTATTGACATCGCTAACGTTGATGCTGGCGGTCCGGTTCACCGCCTGGTCCAGCATGGCGCGCTGCGCTGTGAGATTCGATTCGACGCCGCTGTCGGACAGCATCGGATCGGCGCGGCGGATGCCGAGAATATCGGCGAAATGCCACGCCATCTTGAGAAGAAAGACGTTCAGACCTACCAGCGTGTGCTTGGCAAAGCCGGCGCGGACCGGCAAGTCGATGTCCCGCGGCGCGCGGACGTCCTCGGCTTCCGGAAAGTTGCTGTATTCCTGGATGGCGGCGATCTTGCTGCGATAGGGATCGCCCTTCGCGTCCTTGTCGGGCATGTGGCAGCCCTGGCAGGACTGGGCCTGCGCGCCGCCGCCGAGCGGCAGAGCGCCGTCGGGCGTGGTACCCGTGCGATAGGCGCTGAAGGCCCACTCCGCATAAGTGGTCTGCTCATAGATGCGGGCAACGGTCCGCTCGCCCTGCATGACGGGCAGATGCACCGTGTGGCAGCTGCCGCACGTTTCCGAAGACTGGATTGCCGTGTCATGCACCGGATCGAGGCCGAGCGCCGCGTTCATAGGGACTTGCTTGGGATCGCGGAACGGGCCATTGATCTGATCGACCGGCTCGCTGAGGAACGCGCCGGTGAAGGTCTTGGCGAAGCCATTCAGTCCGGGATTGAAGCGCGCCTGCCGCTCGCCGGCACAGACGTTTTGCGGCTGACGCAGAACCTTCTCGTTCTGCCCGGCGCCGGCCGCGATCTGATGGCACGCCATGCACGACACGCCATCGCGCGCCAGCGCGCCGTAATTGCTGAGCGCGCCGTTCGGCTCATCATGCGGGTATGGCACCGCGCCGAGCGCTTGGCGCCGGAACAGTTCGCAAATTCCGGTCGCCTGCTTGCGATCGATGGCGAACTGACGCAATCCCATGACGCCATGGCAGCCGAGGCAAGTGTCCTCGACAACCGGGGCCGATTGCGGATGAAAACTCTGCGTCTCGCTGGCGAGCTGGGCGAAGAAGATCGGATCGCGGCCCGCAAGCGCCATGGGCGAGCCGCGCCATGTGCCGTAAGGCGAGATATTGACGAGCTTGTTGTCCGGTCCCGGCTCGGTCATGTCGTACTGCAGCCCCGTACCGCCGGCACCGTGGCAGCCCAGGCACTGGTCTGACGTGAGAAAGGCATTTGCAGCGGTGCGCTCGCCGCCCTTCGACCAGACATGGTCATATGTCTCGGACGGCAGAGCCGCGATGTCCTTGCGCTCGGGCACGCCGCCCGGCAACGCGAAAGTCTTCCGAAAGTCGCGGTCGTATGGGGGGTCTTCCGGCGGCGGCTCGCCGGCATCCGATTGAACGATCCGCGTGTGCAGACTGCGCCACGACGGATCGAGAAAGAAATTTTGGCTGAGAAAAACGTGCGGCTCGCCCGGCTCGCCGCGAATATTCCTGAGCGCTGAAAATGTCTCGTTGGCTTTCGCCGATGAATGACAATTCACGCAATAGAGGCCTAAGCCCATGGATGGATAATCGCGTGCGGCGGCATGAGCCGGCCAATCGGCCTTCCAACCCCTCCAGCCGAACCAGCCCCAGAACCAGCCGTCGCGGGAGGCCGCACTGTCGCGAATCATGAGAGTCGCGCCCTGGGAAATCGGCCGCAACCTGTCCCAAGCCACGTTGCCGCAAGCCGCCGCCGGCGCGGGGTACATTTCCTTGACGATCATCGCGCCGTCGGGGACCGGCGCCTCGTGCGCCGACGCGGGCCCGTTCTGCGGCCGGTTTTGCAACAGCCACTGATACATCTCCGGCGAGTACCAGATGAGGACCGGCGGGTGGGTGCCGAACGACGCGCCGGACCATTTGCCGTTCAGATAAGTGGCAATGTACGGCCCGGTGTCGCGGATGCGCTTATCGACCCGCCACCCCTTGGCGAGATCGCGGTGACAGAAATTCGTCAGATACTGGCCGAGTTTTGCTTCGTAGAGTTCCAGCGGAAGCGCGCTCGGGTGGCGCATGACAGGATCGAGCGCGCCGCACAGTGCGCGGTCGGTCGGAACCTGTGGCGTTGCCTGTTCATCCGGGCAGGTCGGCGATGCCATGCCCGGGCCGACGGTCAGCAGAAACGCGTTGACGGCCAAAGCCGCCATCGCGCATCCGGCCCATATGGCACGCGATATCGTGCCGCACCGAAACGAATAAAGCTGCTGCTGCACCCGTGTCGGCCGATGCGGCCTCCCTCACCCTCCGGGGAAGATAAAGGCCGCACTTGTGCGGGTCAAACAGCGGACGCCGTGACGGTGGGGCCGTTCGATTGCTCTCGCGCAAGGGCAACAATCTAGGCCGCCGGTCCCTTTCGCCGCTATGGCGGTTACAGACTTCCCGGTGCGGTCATGCCTGCGAGGCAATCGTTTGCGACGGGAGTGGGCTCGCGGTGTTCGACCTCATCCGCAGTCATAAGCCGCTGGCAACTGCCGTGCATTGCGCCTTCGACCTGATCGAGCTCGACGGCGAGGACGTTCGGCGGCAACGCATTGAAGCCCGCAAGGCCCTGTTGGTGGACCTGCTGCACGGCGCCCACTCAACTAGGCGCGATCATCTGAGAGCATCGTCTCTAAGCGGCTCGGCTCGCTATACCGCTCGGGGCGATCGGCACATTGGCTGAA
>DATCBO010000060.1:0-41423 GCA_036511795.1 Xanthobacteraceae bacterium | reverse complement strand
CTGAGCATTGCGATGGGCTTGACCAGGCCGGCCTTCACCGGGGGCACCGCCGTCGGGCTGAGCGTGCAAAAATAATCGAATTGCTGGCCAATCAGATCGACCAGCGCAGGGCCGCCGCCGCGATAGGGAATGTCCTGGACCTTGACCCCGATCGCCTGGTTGAACAGCGCGCAGTCCACATAGCCGGTCGAGCCAATGCCCGCCGACCCGGAGTGCACGCTCGCTTGATTCTTCTTCACGTAGGCGATGAATTGCTGCAGCCCGTCGACCGGCAGGCCCTTGCGCGCGATCAGGATCATCGGCTGATCGGCGATCAGGATCACCGGCTCCAGGTCTTTTTCCAAATTGTAGAGCGGGTGCTTATAGAGCGTCTGATTGATGGCGTCGGCCCTGCTGCCGAGCACGAATTGGTAGCCGTCGGGTGGCGCGCGGACCACACGGTTCGAACCGATCATGCCGCCGGCGCCGCCGATGTTCTCGATGACGACTTGCTGGCGCAGGATTTCGGAGAGGCGCTTGCCAACGATGCGGCCCAGCACGTCGGTGCCGCCGCCGGGCGGGAACGGGACCACCATCGTCACCGGTCGCGTCGGGTAGTCCTGCGCGGATGCCGCCTGCACCGTGGCGGCAAGGGCGAAAATGGCGAAGGCGGCGGCAAATCTGCGTCCCAAGATCATGCAATCCCTCATGCCCAACGACGCAGTGTAGCCGATTTTGCTGCGATGCAATCCGGGTTACACTGCGTCCATGTCACTCACCGCCGAAGCTGGCTCCCGTTCGCAAGCTGCCGCAGAACTCCGCCACGACTGGACGCGTGCCGAGGTGCGCGCCCTGTTCGATCTGCCATTCCCGGACCTGATGTTTCGGGCGCAGACCGTCCACCGCGCGCATTTCGATCCTGCCGAAGTGCAGATCTCCACGCTGTTGTCGATCAAGACCGGCGGCTGTCCGGAGGATTGCGCCTATTGCCCGCAGAGCGCGCGCTATGACACCGGCGTTCGGGCCGAAAAACTGATGGCGCTTGACGCCGTGCTCGCCGAGGCGCGCGCCGCGAAGGCCGCGGGCGCCAGCCGCTTCTGCATGGGCGCGGCCTGGCGGGAGCCGAAGGACCGCGACCTCGATGCGGTCTGCGCCATGGTGGAGGGCGTCAAGGCTCTCGGCATGGAGACGTGCGCCACGCTCGGCATGCTGACGGTCATGCAGGCGCAGCGGCTCAAGGATTCGGGTCTCGACTACTACAACCACAATCTCGATACTTCGCCGGAGTTTTATCGAGAGATCATCACCACGCGCACGTATGGGGACCGGCTGCAGACGCTTGAGCACGTGCGCGACGCCGGCATCCATGTCTGCTGCGGCGGCATCGTCGGCATGGGCGAGACGCGCGACGATCGCGTCGGCATGATTGCCGCGCTGGCGAGTCTGCCGGAGCATCCGGAATCGGTGCCCATCAACATGCTGGTGCGAGTAGCCGGTACGCCGTTGGCGGACAAAACAAAATTCGACCCGCTCGAATTCGTGCGCACGATCGCGGTCGCGCGCATCACCATGCCGCGCTCGGTGGTGCGCCTGTCGGCCGGGCGTGAGGACATGAGCGAAGAGACGCAGGCGCTGTGTTTCCTCGCCGGCGCCAATTCCATCTTCTACGGGCCGAAACTCCTCACCACGCCAAATCCGGGGCGCGATCGGGATCACGAGCTGATGGAACGGCTGGGCATGACTCCGATGGAACGGTAATTGACCGTATACCGGTATTCGGTATATTAGTCTTATGATCCGGTCCTTTGGCGACAGGGCCACCGAGGCTTTGTTCAACGACGAGCGTGTTCGTCAATTCACCGGGTTTGCCCGCAAAGCCAAGCGCAAGCTCGAGGCGCTCAACGCGTCCAGCCGACTTGACGATTTGATGGTGCCGCCGTCGAATCGACTCGAAAAGCTTTCGGGCGATCTGAAGGAGTTTTACTCGATCCGCGTCGACCGACAGTGGCGAGTGATATTCAAATGGATTAATGGCGAACCGCACGAGGTCAGGATCGTGGATTACCATTGAGGACGAGGGCGATGGCAAAGAACGAATTCGCACCGGTGACGCCTGGCGAAATGCTGAAGGAAGAGTTTCTTGCCGAGCATGGCTTGTCACAGAGCCAGCTCGCTAAAGCCGTAAGGATTTCGCCGAACCGGATTGCCGAGATCGTCAATAACCGGCGTCGCATCACGGCCGATACGGCGCTTCGGCTGGGCCTTTATTTCGGCAATAGTCCGGAATTCTGGATGAACCTTCAGAGCCATTATGATCTGAAGGTGGCGCGGCGGAATCTAAAGCCGGAAGATGCCAAACGCATCAAAGCGCTTCGGGCAGCGTGACAATCGTGGCTCGTGTCGCAAAGTGGTCGGAGTAGAGTCGGGGCAGGTCCCCGGATGCCGATCAATCCTCGCTACATTCTACACTCCCGCCGCTCCGCCGTCAGCGCGCGGATCGTGCGCGCCCTCCAGACTGCCATCCGGATGCAACACCACGGCGCCGGCGTGGCCCATGATGTCGGAATAAGCTTCGTCCAGTACTTCGATGTCATGGCCTGCGGTCGCGAGCTGTTCGATCAGCGCGTCGTCGAATCGGGGCTCGATCCGTAGATTCGCCAACGAGGCGCCCCAGGTGCGGCCCAAGACCCAGCGCGGCCGATCGATCGACTGTTCGAGCGGCTCGCCAAACAACACATGGCGCGTGAACAGCGCGGCCTGCGTCTGCGGCTGGCCATCGCCGCCCATGCAGCCATAGGCGATGATGCGTCCGTCCGAAAGCACAGCGAGCGCGGGATTGAGCGTATGGAACGGCAAGCGCCCGGGCGCCAGGAGATTGAGCGCGCCGGCTTCGAGCGAGAAACTCGCGCCCCGATTCTGCATCAGCACGCCGGTGCGCGGCAGCACCAAGCCTGAGCCGAATTCCCAATACAAGGACTGAATGTAGGACACGACGAAGCCGTCGGCATCGGCCGCGCCCATCCATACCGTGTCGCTGTCGGCGCGCGACCGCCACGGCGCGGCTTTGCGGCGATCGATCTTCATCGCCTCGCCGGAGATGAAGCGCTCATCGAGATAGCGCTCCAGCGGATGCGACAGATGGCTCGGGTCGGTGACCGCGCGGTCACGTACCAGCAGCGCCCGCTTGGTTGCTTCGATCAGCAGATGAATGTGGTCGAAGCTCTCGGCTTCCTTGACATCGAAGCGATCGAACAGCGCAAGGATCATCAGGGAAACGACGCCTTGCGTCGGTGCGTCGGTGTTGTAGATCACGCCCACGGGCAGATTGAGCTGGAGCGGGTCGCGCAGGGTGGCGCGGTAGCGAACCAGGTCCTCGCGTGTGACCGGGCTGCCGAGCCGTTCGAGATCGACGGCGAGTTCGTGCCCGACATCGCCGCGATAGAAATCGTCAAGGCCGGCATCGGCGAGGTGCGCGAGCGTATCGGCGAATTTTTCCTGTTTGAGAGTGGCGCCAAGATTGGGGACCTTGCCGTCGAGCAGGAACGTTGCGGCGAAGCCGGGCACGCTGCCGAGGTCGTCAAGGTGCTGCTGCGTCAGCCGCTGTTGGCTGCGCGTGACCGTATAGCCGTTGCGGGCATGAGCGATGGCGAAGGTGAGCAGAACATCGAGCGGCAGCCTGGCGCCGAGCGCCTGGGCGACTTCGTGCGCCAGCATCCAGCCGCCGACCGCGCCCGGCACAGTGAGCGCCGCAAGCGGTCCGCGCGGCGGTATTGTTTCGTACTCGCGATAAAGCTCGCGCCGCGCGTTGCGGCCTGCCGGTCCGGCCGCCATGATTGCGCGGACGCGGCCGCCCGGCTCGCGGATCAGCCAAAATCCGTCGCCGCCGACGTGGTTCATCTGCGGGTAGACCACCGCGATCGTTCCCGCCATGGCGAGCATGGCCTCTATCGCGTTGCCGCCTTCTGCAAGAATGGCGCGGCCGGCTTCGACGGCTGCGCCGTGCGGCGCGCAGACGACGCCGCGGCGATGACCGGCGGTATGTAAATCCATGATGTGACGCTTTCAGGCAGCCGCTTACGCGCAGTGTGCGATGATAGCAGCGGCGCGGGGCCCGTCTAGCGCGTTAGGCGGCGGTAGTGGGCTCGGCGAAACCGCGCTTGCGCAGCAGCGCATCCGCGCTCGGCAACCGGCCGCGAAACGCCTTGTAGGCCTCCGCCGGATCGCGTGCGCCACCGGCCGCATAGATGTAGTCGTGCAGGCGTTTCGCCGTTGCCGGATCGAAAATGTCGCCGGTTTCCTCGAACGCTTCGAACGCATCGGCATCCAGCACTTCCGACCACATGTAGCTGTAATAGCCGGCCGCGTAGCCGCCGCCGGAAAAGACATGGGCGAAATGCGGTGGCCGGTGCCGCATGGCGATTTCCTCGGGCATGCCGATCTTTGCCAGCGCGTTGGTTTCAAATGACCCGGGCTCGATCGCGGCCGGCGGCGGCAAGGCGTGAAAGTCGAGATCGACGAAGGCGCACGCGACGTACTCGACCGTGGCAAAGCCGCGATTGAAATTGCGCGCCGCGATGAGCCGGGCCAGCAGATCCTCCGGCATTGGTTCGCCGGTGCGGTAATGCAACGCGAAGCGGCGCAGCACGTCGGGCTGCTCCAGCCAGTGCTCATAAAGCTGCGACGGCAGCTCGACGAAATCGGTGGCGACATTCGTGCCCGAAATTTCCGGATAGGTGACGTTGGACAGAAGTCCGTGCAGCGCGTGGCCGAACTCGTGAAACAGCGTGCGGGCATCGTCAAAACTCAAGAGTGTCGGCTCGCCATCCGGCGCCTTGGAAAAATTGCAGACGTTGACGATCAGCGGCCGCACATCGCCGGCGAGTTTTTCCTGATCGCGCAGCGACGTCATCCAGGCGCCGCTGCGTTTCGACGGCCGCGCAAAATAGTCGCCGAAGAACAACCCGACCGGCTTGTCGTCGCGGCCGCGTACTTCCCAGACGCGCACATCCGGATGCCAGACCGGCACATCGCTGCGCGGCCGGAAGGTCAGGCCGAACAGCCGCCCGGCGGTGTAGAACACCGCCTCGATCATCCGTTCCAGAGAGAGATACGGCTTGACGCCGGCTTCGTCGAAGTCGCACTGCTTTTGCCGCAGCTTTTCAGCGTAGTACCGCCAGTCCCACGGTTCGAGCTTGAAGTTGCCGCCTTCTTCCTGAATCAGCGCTTGCAGATCATCGCGATCGGTCAACGTCTTCTTGCGGGCTCGCGCCCAGACGGTGTCGAGCAGGCCGCGCACGGCCTCGGGCGTCTTCGCCATGGCGTCATCGAGCCGGTAATGGGCGAAATCGGCAAAGCCAAGCAGGCGCGCGCGCTCGGCACGCAGCCGCACCGTCTCGGCGATGATCGCCTTGTTGTCGGTCGGCCCGCCATTGTCGCCGCGCATGATGAACGCGCGAAACACTTTTTCGCGCAGATCGCGGCGATCGGAGAACTGCAAGAATGGTTCGGCGCTCGAACGCGACAGCGTGACCGCGTAGCCGGCGAGGCCGCGTTCGTCCGCATTGGATTTCATCGCCTCGCGCATGAAACCAGGCAGGCCGGCCAGCTCCGCCTCGTCATGCAGCGCCAGCGCAAACGCCTGCTCGTCAGCCAGCACATTCTGGCTGAACGAGGTGCCCAGCGCGGCGAGCCGTTCGATGATTTCAGCCAGGCGCTTCTTGGCCGCAGCATCGAGGCCCGCGCCGGCGCGGCGGAAGCTGATGTGATAGCGCTCGAGCACGCGCTTCTGCTCGGCCGACAGCCCGAGTTTGTCTGCGCCTTTGGCCAGCGTGTCGATGCGCTGGAACAGCGCGGCGTTGGTGTGAATCTTGTTCCAGTGGCGGGCGATCTGCGGCGCAATCTCGCGCTCGATCGCAAGCAGCGCGTCATTGCTGTAGGCGCTGGCCAGCACATGGAAAACGTTGCTGACACGCATCAGTGCCCGCCCGCTGCCCTCGAGCGCCGCGATGGTGTTGTCGAATGTCGGCTGGGCCGGATCGGCCGTAATGGCCGAGATCTCGGTCTCGTGCTCGGCAAGCGCCCGCTCATAGGCCTGCCGGAAATGCTGCGGTTCGATATGATCAAACGGCGGCACCGCGTCAGGGGTGTTCCAGGCCGAGAAAAACGGGTTTTCGGGCATTTGGGTCCGGGTCATGTCAGGGGCCTTAGCAAAGGATAGCGCTGGCGTGATATAGGTCGTGCAGCCGATAGTCCCCACCCCGCGGTGGGAAGGAGAGCCAAAAAATGCCTCGTCATCCCCATTTCGTGCCGCATGGCGTCATTCCGGCCGTCATCCTGCCGTTCAACGACGACTTGTCGATTGACGAGAAGGGTTTCCGCAAGCACTTGCAGGATGTCGCGGTGGTCAAGGGCCTCTCCGCCATCACCATCAACGCTCACTCGACGGAGGTCGCCTCCTGTACCTTCGACGAGCAGGGCCGCGTACTCGCCATCGCGCAGGATGAGATCGGCGGCAAGCTGCCGATCGTCAACGGCATCTGGGCCGACGGCAGCCTGGAGGCCGCTCGCATCGCCCGCATGGCGGAAGACGGCGGCGCGTCGGCGCTGCTGGTATTCCCGCCGGCGCCGTTCACGCTCGGGCAATCGCCCGCGATGGCGGTCGAGCATTTCCGGCGCATTGCCGATGCGTCGAGGCTGCCGCTGATCGTGTTCCAGTATCCGCTGGCGACCGGGCAAGGCTATCCGCGCGACACGCTTCTGAAGATGTGCGACGAGGTGCCGACCATCCGTGCCATCAAGGACTGGGCCGGCAATGTCGTGCAGCATGAAATGCATGTGCGTGAGCTGCAGAGCCGCAAGCCGGCGGTCAACGTACTCACCACCCATAGCTCCTGGCTGTTCAGTTCGCTGGTGCTTGGCTGCAACGGGCTGCTGTCAGGCTCGGGCAGCGTCATCGCCGATCTGCAGTCGGCGCTGTTCCACGCCGTCAAGGCCGACGATCTCGCCGAGGCGCGGCGCATCAACGACCGCATCTACCCGCTGGCGCGCGTGTTCTATTCCGAACCATGGGTCGACATGCACAATCGCATGAAGGAAGCGCTGGTGCTGCTCGGCCGCCTGCCGCGCGCCGTGGTGCGGCCGCCGCTGGTCAAGATCACGCGCGCCGAAATCGAGTGCATCCGCGCCGCTCTGATTGAGGCCGGGATGTTGACGCACAAGGCGCGCGACGCCGCCTAAAGTCTGCACGTCGTTTATGGCTGGCGCAGGCGGTCGAGCACTTCGCTCGAGGCGAAGCCGTCGGGGATTTGCCCGATCGATTGCTGGAAGCTGCGGATCGCAAGCCGCGTGTGCGGGCCGATGAAGCCGTCGGGCGCGCCGATAGGGTAGCCGTGCTGCGCCAAGAGTTGCTGCAGCTCGTAACGCTCCTGGGCCGTGAGCATCCGCTCTTCGCGCGGCCACGGGTGGAGCACCGGGCTGCCGCCGCGCATGCGGTTGGCCAGATAGCCGGTGCCCAGCGCGTAAGCCTCCGCGGGGTTGTATTTCATGATCACGCGGAAATTCTGCAGAATCAAAAAAGCCGGGCCGCGCGCGCCGGCCGGCAGGATGACGCTGCCGCGATCCTCGGTGCGCGCGAATGGCTTGCCGTCGGCGCGGCGGACGCCAAGGCGCTCCCACTCGCGCACGCTCATCTCGCGCAACGATCCGGTCAGCAGATAATTGAATTTGGCGGGCAGCGTGACTTCGTAGCCCCAGTTCTGACCTCTGACCCAGCCGTCCAGTTTCAGATTGTTGGCGGTCGAAGCGACCATGTCGGGAATCGAGTCGATGACGTCGCGGTGGCCGTCGCCGGTAAAGTCGACCGCATAGCGCAGAAACGTCGTCGGCATGAATTGGGTCGGCCCGAACGCTCCCGCCCACGAGCCGATGAAGCGATCGGGCGGGATGTCGCCACGCTGCAGGATTTCGAGCGCTGCCAGGAATTCGCCGCGAAAGTACTCGCGGCGGCGGCCGACGCAGGCGAGCGTCGCCGTCGAGCGCAGCACCGGGCGGTCGCCGCTTCGGGAGCCGAAGTTCGACTCCACGCCCCAGATTGCCGCGATGATCGAGCCGTCGACCCCATAGGCGCGCGCGACCGCGGTGAATGTCGGCGCGTATTGCGTCAGCAATTGCTGGCCATGGGCGACGCGTTCGTCGCTCACCAGCAAGTCGAGATAATCCCAGGTCGCCCTGTTGAATTCCGGCTGCGCATCGAGTTTGTCCATGATGCTCAGATCGGCCGTGAGACCCGCGGTAAAGCGCTCGTAACTCGCCCGCGTGATGCCGCGCCGCTCGGCGTCCGGCCACAGGCCGGCAAGGCAATTGCCGAACTCGGCGGCGGCCGCGCGGATGGCGTCGGCGGTCATGCGTGGATCGCCGGACGCGCCGGATTGTCCGCTCCACTGCGATGCGTCGGATGGCGCCGGAACCGGGGCGGTGGCCGAGGGTTGAACCAGGTGGGTGAACCAATCGGCCGGACTGTTCTGCGCGTGGGCCGGATGACCGAGGACTGCGGCGACAGTAACGGCCACGCTAACGGCCACGGCAAGACTACTGAGGATTGGCTTGGAGAGGACCATGGCAAGCGGTCTCGGCATTCTTCGCTGGCGGTGCGCCGGTTCGAGGTGTGGCGGAGACCGCTTAATACACGGTTCGTTCAGGCTCGACGGGAATTTTGCGCGGCATCTGCAGGACATTCACATTACGGCAAGGCAAGGCGGCTAATGCTATCGCAATCGATACTGGACGGCTGCCGACTTCCATTTCTCCCTGCACCGGCATTCAGGCGAGAGTTTGGACAAGCAGCGGCCGAACATTTGGCCGACATTTTTGTGATATAACGCAGCCGATGCGACGTGAATCGCACGGTTCGCGCCACGCCTTCTTATGGAAAAAATGAACAAATCAGTCCGCAAAGCGGTCTTTCCGGTCGCCGGCCTCGGCACCCGCTTTCTGCCCGCCACCAAGGCGATGCCCAAGGAGATGCTGCCGGTGGTCGATCGGCCGTTGATCCAGCACGTCGTCGATGAGGCGCGCGAAGCCGGCATCGAACATTTCATCTTCGTCACCGGGCGTAACAAGGGCGTCATCGAAGACCATTTCGACCGGCAGTTCGAACTGGAGATGACGCTGCTGGAGCGGCAGAAGTACGCGGCGCTCGAATTCATGACTCACGACCTGCCGATCCCGGGCTCGACCAGCTTTACGCGCCAGCAGGAGCCGCTCGGCCTCGGGCATGCGGTGTGGTGCGCGCGCGAATTGATCGGGCGCGAGCCGTTCGCGCTGTTGCTGCCGGACGTGCTCGTGCAGCACCCGCGCGGCTGTCTCGCCCAGATGATCGACGCGGCGCAGGAGTTGAACGAGAAGGCCAATGTGGTCGCTGTCGAGGAGGTGCCGCACGAGCGCGTCGATCAATATGGCGTCGTCGGCGTCGGTCCACAGAAGGGCAGACTGTTCTCGATCACGACCATGGTAGAGAAGCCGCAAATCGACAAAGCGCCCTCGAACCTCATCCTCACCGGCCGCTACATCCTGCAGCCGGAAATTCTCGATGCCTTGCAAACGCAGGAGCGTGGCGCCGGCGGCGAGATTCAGCTCACCGATGCCATGATCCAGCTGGCGCGAAGCCAAAGCTTTTACGGCTTGCAGTTTGAAGGCCGCAGTTTCGACTGCGGCTCGAAGATCGGCTTTCTCGCCGCCAATGTGTCTTATGCGCTGCAGCGCAAGGATATCGCCCCCGGTTTCCGGGCCGAGATCAAAAAGATACTCGGCGAACAGCCCGAAGGCGAGTGACGCGCACCGCCAGGTGAGCGCCGCTAACGGACGTGTGCGCTATCAGTCTTGCGCGCTATCAGTCTTGTGCGCCGTCAGCGTTGCAGATGCATGCCGACGAGTACGGATGTCGCCGTGAAGCCGAAGCCCGGCTGGGTGGCGAACTGCCAATCTTGTCGCACCTGGGTTCGGAGTTGGACCTCGCGGGTGAGTTTGTAGGTCAGGCCGGCCGACACGAAATAGCGCGTGTCGCGCAGCGGCGAGCCCACATAGTTATCCGTGCCATAGCCGGTTTGCAGGATACCGATGATCCAGGGCACGAACGCGTGGTCGACTTCGAGATTGAGGTCGCGGGTGAACTGGCCCGAGGCCCCCGCGACGGTGGTTTCGTAGACTTCGGAAGCCACACCGAGTTTCGCTGTGGTCAGCGGGGTCGCCTGCCATATCAATTGGCCGTTGGCGATAAAGCCGCTGATATTTTGCAGTGTCGGATCGTCATAGGAGCGGACCAGCCAGCCGCCGGCCATTTCGCCGGTCAGTGAACCGAACAGGTCGATGTCGCCGCCGATCTGTACGCTGGTACCTGTCGAATTGAGCTGCGGATCCAGGCTGTGGACACGCTGGTCTTCCTGGACCTGCACGAACGGTTTGAGACCGGGATCGATGTCATAGGACAGGCGCAGAATGCCGGCAGTCTGGTCAAAGTTGCGCGTGGCGTTGCTCACCTGCTGGCCGTTGGTCAGCAGCGAATTGTCATACTGGGCGCTATCGAATGTTCCCAACAGCGCGAATGACAACCGATTGAATTCGTGAGCGATGCCGACCGTGCCGCCCAGATCGGTGTTGATCGGCAACCGCGCAAGCTGAGCCTGCAAATTAGGGCTGCCCGGATTGTCGGTGTTGAGCAAATAACGATTTTCGACGACGATTTGCGTGTCGTGCGCAACGTCGATGCGGCCGTCCACCGTTGAACTGAAATACGGGACATTCAGCGACGGCACCTGGTTCTCGCCATACTGGGTCCATGAGCCGACGATGTCGGCCGTCAGCGAGTGACGGTCCCAGTCGGAAACCGCCTGCAGTTCCGGCATGGCAACGCCCGACATTGCGGCACTCGGTCCGGTCGCGGCGCCCGGTCCAGTCGCTGCGTGCTGCGGATTGGTACTGTAAGTGCCGGCGAGATCGACCGACGGCAGCAGCACGAACGAACCGGCGCGCAGGCCGAGCGGCGCATACGGATCGCCCTCGGCGAGCGGCAACAGCCGTTGCGGCACCATGTTGAAGGGCAGCACGTTGGGCGGCAGTGCCGTCGGCGGCGCCGGAGCCAGCGCCGGGGCTTTTGGCAGAGGCGCCGGCGCGGTTGCGTTCAGTTGAGTGATGTCGGTCGGCTTCGGAACCGGGACGGTGGCGCCGGGACGATTTGCCGCCGCCAGCGGATGCACTTCGGCCGGCGGATTGCTCACCGGCAATGTCTCGGGCAGCGGCGGCAGCACGGCGCCGCGGCGGCTGGCGGCTTTCGCGGGCTGCACGTCCGCCGGCGCGGGTGGCGGCGGAGCCGGAGGCTTAGGCGGCGGCGCCGGGGAGGTGAACGTCGGCACCGGATCGAACGTCGAGTCGGGTACATCCTGGCTGGGAAATGCCGATTGTTGGGGCGCTGGCGCGCGCTTTTTGGTGCGTCCCGTGTTGGTGGAGTCGTAGCCTGTTTGGCCGGCGCCGAATGCCGGCGGAGAGCCGTAAACCGGCGTGGCGCCGATGCGCGAAGGCGTCGCGAACGTGTTGGCGGGCGGCGTCTGGTCTTGGGCAAGCACCGTGGCGGAGCCGGGCCGGCGCAAGCGCTGCGGCGTGTAGGAGCCTGTCTCGGGCGATGGCGCCAGCAGATCGGTGGTCGTATCGATCGGCGGCGTTTGGGCAACGGCGACGGCCGAACTGAGCGCAAGCGCCGCAACGGCCGAGACGGCCAAGCCGGTCACGCTGAGCGTTCGGCGACGACGCGGCACTTGCGACCTCCTCGTCCCGATCGTGTGCGCCGCCCCTCCCGTCCGCCGGGCCACGCGACGACCAGCACCGGCCGCCGAGCCGCGGTCCGATGGTTAACGGAGTTAAAACGGATATGGTTAACGACAGGTTGCTCTTGGGCGTCTTGGACGCGCTATGGCGCCGAGCCTCGAAGGGCGAGGCCGAAGCGCCGCGGACTGCATCCTTCGAGGCTCGCTGCGCTTGCACCTCTGGATGAGGACTACAGGCAAGCAATCCCGTTCTCGCGGCGCGTTTTTGCTCACACCCAACCCTTTAGCTCGCGCATGGCGAGCTGCCAGATCAGCAGCATCCCGGCTTCGCTGTCGTTGAGGCAGGGGATGAGGGTGAAATTCTTGCCGCCGTTGCGCTTGAACACGCGCGCGTTTTCGACGGCGATTTCTTCCAGCGTTTCGAGGCAGTCGGCGGCGAAACCGGGCGCCAGCACGACGAGATTTTTGACGCCCTTCTTGGCCAGCGCTTTGACCGTTTTGATCGTGTAGGGTTCGAGCCACTTGGCGCGGCCGAAGCGCGACTGAAACGTCAGCATCAGCTTGTTGTCATCGAAGCCGAGCTTCGCGCGCAACAGCTCCGTGGTACGCACGCATTGCCGTTCATAGGGATCGCCCTTGTCGACGTACTGCCTCGGCATGCCGTGATAGGACGCAAGGATCACGTCGGGTTCGAACGGCAGCGCCTTGAGCTCGGCTTGAAGCGAGGATGCCAAGACCTCGATGTAGTAGGGATCCTCGTAGTAGGGCGGCAGGATGCGCAGCGCCGGCTGGCGGCGCAGCTTCATCACGTACCTGTACACTTCATCGCAAACTGTCGCCGTCGTCGCCGCCGCATATTGCGGATAAAGCGGCATGATAAGGATGCGATCGCAGCCGCGCTTGATCAGGGCTTCGAGCCGCGAGGCGATCGACGGGTTGGCATAGCGCATCGCCCAATCGACGATGACGTGTGGGCCGAGCGGTTCGAGCGTGCCGGCGAGCTTGCCGGCCTGCGAACGCGTGAAGGTCTTGATCGGCGACTCGTTCGTCTCGCGGTTCCAGATCTTCTGATAATCGTGCGCCTTGCGCCGCGAGCGCAGCGGCAGGACGATGCCGTTGAGAACGAACTTCCACAGCATCGAGTTGTTTTCGATGACGCGCGGATCAGAGAGAAACTCTTTCAGATAGCGCCGAATGGCGGGCGCATCGGGCGCGTCGGGCGTGCCGAGATTGACCAGAAGCACGCCGATGCCGTGTTCGACCGGCGCCGGCTCCAGACTGGCAGCCGGCTCGGCGGATTGGGTGGGGGGCGCTGCAGGGCCGGAATCTGCCAGCAATGTGCTTGCAGGCGTAACAGGCGGCTCCTCACTAACCGGAGCGGACGCAGGGGCAGTCGGCGGCGCTTCAACGATGTTTTCGGTTATGGCGGCGTCGCCCGCGGCAACGGCCGGCTGGACCGCGGGCTGGTCGGTGGATTCGCTTCCGGCGGGAGGCGCGGACGTCGATTCGCTCATGGCTTCAGCCTACCTCTTTGCGCTGTCGCCGGACCCAATGATCGGGCAGACGGCGGCCTATTCCGCAGCTTTCAGCAGCGTCGGCGCACCGGCGCGGAATTGCTCAAGCAAAGCTGCTTCGTCGGCTTTTGCGGCAGAGAGATGACGCTGTTTGACGTGCCCGAAGCCGCGGATTTTCTCCGGAATGGCCGCAAGGCCGACGGCAAGGGGATGATTGTCCGGCGTCAGTTTCGCCAAAACCTCCTCGAGTACCGCTTCGTAGTCGGTGATCAGCTTGCGCTCGGTGCGGCGCTCGAGCGTGCGGCCGAACGGGTCGAACGCCGTGCCGCGCAGCCCTTTGAGCTTGGCCAGCGCGCGGAACGCCGGCATCAACCACGGGCCGAAGCTCATCTTGCGCGGCAGGCCGGTATCCTTGTCGATGCGCGCAAACAGCGGCGGCGCCAAGTGGAATTCGAAGCGCAGTTGGTCGCCGTCGAACTCCGCCTCGACCTGCTTGACGAATGAGCCGTCGGTGTAGAGCCGGGCGACTTCGTATTCGTCCTTGTAGGCCATCAGCTTGAACAGGTAACGGGCCACCGCGTCGGCAAACCCGCACTTGCCGGGAGCGCGTGCGGCCTCGGCCTGCTTTACCCGCTCGACCGTTCGTCGATACCGTTCGGCGTAAGCGGCATTCTGGTAATCCGTGAGGAATTTTACGCGCCGCGACACTGACTCATCGAACGATTCCGAGAGCACGCGGGCGTCACTCTCGCCCCCACCCCACCCTCCCCCGCTTGCGGGGGAGGGAAGGGAGGGGGGCTTTACTAATTTTTCCACAGTCGTGCGGTCGGCCGCCATGTGGCGGCCCCAGTGGAACGCGGCCTTGTTCATGGCGACGGCTTCACCGTTGAGCTCGATCGCTTTTTCGATGGCCGCGGAGGACAGCGGTATCGCGCCAAGCTGGTAGGCGTAGCCGACCAGGAACATGTTGGCGCCGATCGACTGGCCGAACAAAGCGGAGGCTATACTGGATGCGTCGATGAAATGCGTCTTGTCATGGCCGGCATCGGCTTGGATGGTGCGCTTGAGGCGCTCGGTCGGCAGCGAGAAATCGGCGTTACGGGTGAACTCGCCCGGCAGGAACTCGGCCGTGTTGACGACCACCTCGGTCGCGCCCTGTTTGACCGCGGCCAAAACCTTGCGCGTCCCGGCTACGACGATGTCGCCGCCAAGTACGAGATCGGCGCGGCCCGCGGCGACACGGATGGCGTGGATCTTGTCCGAATTTTCGGCGATGCGGATGTAACTAAATACGGCGCCGCCCTTCTGCGCCAGGCCCGCCATGTCGAGAACGCCGATGCCGCGGCCCTCAAGATGCGCCGCCATGCCGAGCACGCCGCCCGTGGTGACGACGCCGGTGCCGCCGACGCCGGTGACGATGATATTGTAGGTGCCGTCGATCGCCGGCAACTTGGGCTCCGGCAGCGGCGGCAGATCGTGATCGGCCGCGACGCCGAAGCCCTTTTTCAGCCCGGCGCCGTGCACCGTGACGAATGACGGGCAGAAACCTTTGACGCAGGAAAAATCCTTGTTGCAGCTTGACTGGTCGATGGTGCGCTTGCGGCCCCACTCGGTCTCAAGCGGCTGCACCGAGACGCAGTTCGACTTGATGCCGCAGTCGCCGCAGCCTTCGCAGACCAGTTCGTTGATGATGACGCGCTTGTCCGGATCGGGAAACGTGTGCCGCTTGCGGCGGCGGCGTTTTTCCGCCGCACAGGTTTGATCGTAGATCAGCACCGTGACGCCCGGGATTTCCGCCAGCTCCTTCTGCACCGCGATCAGGTCGTCGCGATGGTGGATGGTGAGGCCTGCGGGCCATGCGGTGTCGCGCGGATATTTATCGGGCTCGTCGGTGACGACGACGACGCGTTTGGCGCCCTCGGCCGCGACTTGGCGTGCAACCTGCGGGACAGTGAGGCCGCCGTCGTTGGACTGCCCGCCGGTCATCGCGACGGCGTCGTTGAACAGGATTTTGTAGGTGATGTTGGTGTTTGAGGCGATCGCGGCGCGGACCGCCATGTAGCCGGAGTGGTTATAGGTGCCGTCGCCGAGATTCTGAAAGACGTGGTTGCGTTTTGAGAACGGCGCTTCGCCGACCCAGTTGGCGCCTTCGCCGCCCATTTGCGTGTAGCCGAGGGTCGAGCGGTCCATCCACTGCGCCATGTAGTGGCAGCCGATTCCCGCATAGGCGCGCATGCCCTCCGGCACCACGGTCGAGGAATTATGCGGGCAGCCGGAGCAGAAATAGGGAATGCGCTGCGCCACGTCCCGGGTTTCGGCGGCGATGCGCTGGAATTCCTTGACGCGGGCGACGCGCGCGATGATCGCGTCGTTGCGGTGATATTTCAGGAGCCGGTCACCGATGCAGATCGCAACCTCATTGGGATCGAGCGCGCCTTTGACCGGGAACAGCCAATTGCCGTGCTCGTCCTTTTTGCCGATGCACAGCGGTTGATTGGGCGTGCCGTAAAGCTCCTCGCGGACCTGGACTTCGAGCAGCGAACGCTTTTCTTCGACCACGATGATCAGGTCGAGTCCCTTGGCAAACTCCTGCAACTCGCCGCGGCTCAATGGCCAGGCGCAGCCGACTTTGTAGAGCCGGATGCCGAGTTCGTTGCACTTGATTTCATCGATGCCGAGTTCATCGAACGCTTGGCGGACGTCCAGATAACTCTTGCCCGTGGTGATGATGCCGATCTTGGGGTCGCGGCCACCCGACGTGACGGTGCGATTGAGCTTGTTGGCGCGCACGAATGCCAGCATGGCGTCGCGCTTGAGATCGTGCAGACGCGCTTCTTGAGTCAGGATCGGATCGTTGAGACGGATGTTGAGGCCGCCCTCCGGCATCGGGAAATCCGACGGCCTGATGATATTGATGCGGTCGAGGCTGGTGTCGATGGCGGCGGTGGACTCGATCGTCTCGTGCATCGTCTTGAGCGCCACCCAGGTGCCGGTGAAGCGCGACATCGCCCAGCCATACAGGCCGTAATCGAGCACCTCCTGCACGCCGGCGGGGTTGAGCACCGGAATCATCACATCGATGAAGTGATATTCGGACTGGTGGGCGGTGGTGGAGGATTCGGCGGTGTGGTCGTCGCCCATCAGCGCCAGAACGCCGCCGTTCTTGGCCGTGCCGGCCAGATTGGCGTGGCGGAAAACGTCGCCGGTGCGGTCGACGCCGGGGCCTTTGCCGTACCACATGGCGAAGACCCCGTCGTACTTGCCTTCGCCGCGCAGCTCAGCCTGTTGCGAACCCCACACCGCGGTCGCGGCTAAGTCCTCGTTGATGCCGCCCTGGAAACGGATGTCGCTGTTCTGGAGAAAGGGGCGAGCTCGCTGGAACTGCGTATCGAGTCCGCCGAGCGGTGAGCCACGGTAGCCGGTGACAAATCCCGCGGTGCGAAGGCCGTTGCGGCGGTCCAGTTCCTTCTGCATCAGGCAGAGCCGCACCAGGGCCTGGAAGCCGGTGACGAAAACACGGCTGTGGCCGAGGTCGTATTTGTCGTCGAGTTTGACGTCGCGCAACGGCATCAGGTGGCCTCCGATGGGCCAGTTTGCCCTCACGAGGTCGATATTGCCAGAGGGCGTACGGACTCCACACATATAAGCCGCCGGTCGTGCCATCACGAGGGGTGCGCAGGGCCCGCACGAATGCTAATCTTGCGCAGCCCATGGGGAGAACCGTGCGGAGATTCCGGCCATGAACATCAACGTCAAGGTTGCCACGGTTGCCAAGGCGGACATGTCGTCCGCCGAATGGGAGGCGCGCGTCGATCTCGCCGCCGCCTATCGGTTGATCGCGCACTATGGCTGGGGCGACGTGATCTACAATCATTCCTCGATGCGGGTGCCCGGCGAGGAGCGGAACTTTCTTATCAAGCGCCATGAGCTGCTCTACGAAGAGGTGACGCCGTCGAATCTCGTCAAGGTGAGCATGGACGACGACCTCGACGAATCCGCTGGCGTCAACCGGCCCGGCTTTACCCTGCACGGCGGGGTGCTGTCGGGGCGGCCGGACGTCAATTGCGCCGTTCACGTCCATACCCAGATCGGCATGGCGCTCGCCGGCTTAAAGCACGGCCTGCGCATGGTCTCGCAACCCGCCGTGCGATTCTACAATCGCGTCGGCTATCACGATTACGAGGGCATCACCGAGGATTTCGGAGAACGCGCGCGTATCAACAAGGCGCTCGGCAAGAACCGCGCGCTGATTTTGCATAATCACGGCCTGCTCACCGTCGGCAAGACGGCCCGCGAGGCCTTCGTGTTGATGAAATCGCTGCTCGATGCCGCGGAAATTCAGCTCAAGATGGAAGCGACCGGCGGCGCGCTGATCGAAATTCCGCCGGAAACTTGCGAGAAGGTCGCGCATCAATACGAGCATCACGATTCGGGGCGCGGCTCGGCCGACTGGCCCGCCTACCTGCGGATGCTCGACGCCATCGACGCGGACTGGCGGAGTTAAGTCCGCAACAGCGTAACCGTGAGGCGGGCGTTGATGCGGCACGTGCGGCGCCTTTCGATTGCAGCGGTAGCGGTGCTGGCCGCGGTTGCGGCGCTGCCGGCGCGCGCCGCAGCGCAAGCGCGGACCGTCGACGTCGCGATCGCGCTTGCCGCCGACGTGTCGCGCAGCATCGACGATGAGGAATTCGAGCTGCAGCGCAAAGGCTACGCCGCCGCGTTGACAAGCCCGCAATTCGTGCAGGCCATCCAATCCGGCGTGCACGGCGCCGTCGCGCTCTGCTTCATCGAATGGGCGGGGCCCGGACAGCAGGCGCTGGTCGCCCGGTGGATGGTGATCCGCGACGGGGAAGGGGCCACCGATTTTGCCAAGATGCTGCTCGCCGCCCCGCGGTCCTTCGCGGGCCGCACCGCGATCGGCGACGGCATCGACTTCGCGTCAGCCCAGATTGCCGCCGGGAACATCGCCGCCACGCGCCGCGTGATCGATGTGTCGGGCGACGGCACCAATAATTCAGGCCGCCCGGTGACGGCAGCTCGCGACGATGCAACCGCCAAGGGAGTGACCATCAACGGCCTTGCCATCATCAACGAGAAGACCGGCGGTATCCAGGGCACCTTCCTATTCGGACACACCCATCCGCCCGGCGGCCTGCCGAATTACTACCGCGCCAATGTCGTCGGCGGGCCGGGCGCTTTTGTGCTACAGATCTCGAATTTCGAGACGTTCGCCCAGGCGATGACCAACAAGCTCTTGACCGAGATTTCTGACGCTGCGCCGCACGGGCTGCGTCAGCCCGCGGCGCTGGAGATGCGAAAGCTCAAGTCGGTCGAGTAGGCATTCATCCCGTCGTCACGGCCGGGTTGTCCCGGGCAGTACGGATGAGGCGGTCGTGCCGCCCCAACCGACTTGCTCCCTGATTGCCGTTATTTCGCGTATTTGCCGCCGGTCTGCTTGGTGTGCACGCCCTCGGCGCCGCTCTCCTTGTGCGCCAGCCGGGTAATGCGCGCCCAGGAGCGCTTGAGCGGATCGCGCACCTTGATGTGCAGCGTGCCGCACTTTTCGACCGTCAGTTCGATCTTGTCGCCGTCCATGAACGGGTTGAGGCCGCGGTGATTGGTGCCGGTGGCGAGAATGTCGCCGGGCAATAGCGTATGGATCGAGGTGACCCATTCGATGCAGCGCGGAATCTTGTGCGCCATGTCGTCGGTGTTGAAGTCCTGATAGGCGACGCCGTTGTTGGTCAGCGTGATCTGCAGCTTTTGCGGATCCTTGATCTCGTCCTTGGTGACGATGTAGGGCCCGATCGGCGCAAACGTGTCGCGCGATTTCATCTGATAGAACACGTTGGTCGGCGGCACCACGCCGCGCGCCGAGCCGTCGATGAAATTGGTGTAGCCGAACACGTATCGCATCGCGTCCTTGGCCTTTACGTGCGATGCCTTCTTGCCGATCACGATGGCGATTTCGGCCTCGCCCTCGAAGACCGACGCCGCCATGTCGGGCAGCACCATGGTGTCGCCGTCGCCGATGACGGAGCTCGGCGATTTCATGAAGGCGTTGATCGGCGCCGGCGCCGGCAGCGTGCCGTTCTCCATGTAGTTGACCGCCATGCAGATGATGTTTTCCGGCCGTGGCAGCGGCGGACGCAGCTTGACCTTCGACAGCGGCGTGCCCTTGCCCTTCTTGGCGGCGGCGGCGAGTTTATCCTTATAGGTGCTCCAATTTTCGATCACGCCGCGGATCACGTCCTGGGGGCCGAGCGCCTTGATGCCTTTTGTCGCCGCCGACACGTCGACGATTTTGTCGCCGACCACGACGCCGAGCTTATAATTGTCGAAAAACGCGAGTTTCATGTCTGCTCCTTGGAATGTCTCGATGAATATGCGCGAGCGGTTTTCCCCCGTCGGCTGCGCCGGAACTTAGCGCGGTTGTGCCTCCTGCGGAAGGTGAGTTCAGCGCGAAAGCCGGTTGCGCCGCATGATCGCGGTGCGGAGACCGACCGCGTCGACGATGGAGTCGTCCGCGCAGTTGCGTCGGGCGCAGTCACGGACCGGAGCGACCGACCGCTGACCTTGATTCTCTCGCCCTCGAGGCTCCCCACCGAAGCCCCTTGACATGCCGTCTGTGGTTTCCGATATTTCTGTTATGACAGAAATCTCAAAAATTGAACAAACGCTGCATCCCCGGCAACTGCCGCCCGCCATCGAGAACTTTGTCCTGCAATGGGGCGATATGGGCGGCAAATGGGGGGTGAACCGCTCGGTCGCGCAGATTCATGCGCTGCTCTACCTTTCGGAGCGTCCCCTCACCGCGGAAGACATCGCCGAACTGCTGGGGCTGGCGCGCTCCAACGTGTCCAATTCGATCAAGGAATTGCAGGCCTGGACTCTGATCCGGCGGATCCCGATCAAAGGCGACCGGCGCGAGCATTTTGAGGCCGAAACCGATCCTTGGGAAATCTTCGCGCGCATCGCCGCCGGCCGCAAAGAGCGCGAGATCGACCCCGCCATTGCAGTGCTGCGTACCTGCCGCGCCGAGGCCGAGAGCGATGCCGGGATCCATCCACTGGCCCAGGCGCGGCTCAACGCCCTGTTGGAATTCGTCGACACGATGGATCGCTGGTACGGCCAGATGAAAGGCATTCCGCGCCCGCAGATCGCCGCGATGGTCCGGCTGGGCGCCAAGGTTGTGAGCCTGTTGTCATTCGGTAGGCGAAAAAAATGACGCGTCAACGATTGCAGCGTGTAGCGATGGAGTGGGCCATGGCACTGACCACCATGAGCATTCCCGATGAGTTGCGCCGCGTCCCAGCGCCGGTGTCGGACGACAGCCTCGGCGATCTTCGTTTCCGCGCGCTGTTGTCCGACGACGCGTGGTTCTCGCTGCCGCCGCCGGTGCGCCGGCGCTTTTCCAAACGCTTGGGCAGCGGGCGCACCGCGGTCTACGCGGGCGAAGTTCTTACGACACGGATGAATGGTGCAGGCCGGTGCCTTGCTGCAACTGGCGCGGTTGATCGGCGGCCCGCTGCCGCTGTCGTGCGACGCCAACATGCCGAGCGTCGTCACCGTCACCGAAGACATGGCGACCGGCGGCCAGATCTGGACGCGGCTTTACGCCCGGCGCGACGGCTTTCCGCAGATCATCCATTCCTCCAAGCGCTTTGCCGGTCCGACCGGCATTGAGGAGTATCTCGGCCGCGGCTTCGGCATGGCGCTCGCCATCAGCGCGCGCAACGGCATGCTGATGTTTCGCAGCGATCATTATTTTCTGCAGATTTTCGGACGGCGGCTGCGCCTGCCGCGCTGGCTCTCGCCGGGCGAGATGACGGTGACACACGCGGAGCGCAGCGACGGCCGCTTCGAGTTCACGCTGGAAGTGAAGCATCCGCGCTTCGGCGTGATGATCCACCAGTCGGCGGCGTTTCGGGACTCCACGCCATGACATCGCACCTGTTCTGGGCTCTGGTGCTCGTTCAGATGGCGGTGGGGGCGTTCGATACGATCTGCTCGCGGATCGTGAGATCTGCTACGTCTACCACGCGCATTTCCTCGTCAGTGTTGACGATGAGCGGCTCCAGAAAATCGTCCATAAGCCGATGAGCGAATACGCCGCCGCCGGGCTCGAGGCGGCGCGCAAGCCGCCAGATCCGACCGCCTAAGGGCTACGAGCGGCGCGAAGCCGGCCAGCGCAACTTTGGCTTCAATGCCGATTTCCCCGGACGCGTGGTCATGGGCGTGCCCAAACAGGCGATCGAGCGCATCCACGTGTTGCGCGACATCGGCATCACGCAAATCGGCCTCCTGGTGGACTTCGGCTCGGTGGCCCAGGAGGACATCATATGCTCGCTGCGCATCTTTGCGGACAAGGTCTTGCCGCACGAGCGCGGCATTTAGGCCGGGTATTCGTGGATCTGCGATGCTGGCTTACCCCGGAAGCCGACAACGGCTGGGAGCCACGGCATGTCAGCTTTGTGCCAAGAGCCGAAATGAGTGGGCTGACGCAGGCGTGACCGGGTCCCTACATTGCTCCTAAACACTCGGTCCCGCAAACTCAATTGATCCAAATCAATGTGCGGTGATGTGGCCTGTAGAAAAATTAACTTCCCGTTGAGTTCGGCACCGGCAGATTTTATGCGATGACAATTGAGGCGATGTGGAAAGTGACTGTCACTCGGCAGAACGGTTCCGTGGACCGGTATACGGAACGTCGAGGCCGACACCCGGAAATGGGCGAGCTGATCGAGCTAAGAGATGTAATTGGGCCACCAGTTATCGCCCGTATTCACGTCATCCATCATGACCCGGCGCCATCCGACACCCTCGATACCTGGGATGTCACCGCCACGGAGATAGCGCAGTAGAAAACCGCACCTGATCCTTTCTGTGATGCAGATGGCAGCCTCGCTACGTTCGGCAGTGTCCGTCGTTGGATCAGATGTTTGAGTTCATTCTAGCGGTTCTCTTCATAGAACTAACGCCCGGACCCAATATGGCATACTTGGCCGCGCTCACGCTGGCGCGGGGACGTGCCGCCGGTCTGTTTGCGATTATCGGAGTGGCACTCGGACTGAGTGTGCATGCGGTCGTGGCATCGTTCGGCGCTGGAGAACTGCTGCTCGAATATCCACGACTTTACCAAATCCTTCGTTGATCGGTGTGGCCTATTTGCTGTTCCTTGCTTGGGAAGGCTGGCAAACTAAGCGGAAGTCGCCGAGCATTGCTGATCTAAATCCCGCGCTGAGCCCACTGATCTTGCGCGGGTTCCTGTCGAACGTATTCAATCCAAAGTCGGTGCTTTTCTTCGTTTCCGTAGTTCCTACATTTGTAGGGATTTCGCCGGGCCAACCAAATTTTATCTTTCAGATGGTGATCTTCGGTATCGCCTACGTCGCTGAAGCGACAGCAGTGCACGCGATCATTGTGATGTTGGCTGGCGAATTGAGCCCATGGCTGGTGGAGGGACCGCGCCAAAACGCGGTCCGGCGTGTATTGGCAGTAGCTCTCGTGTTCGTGGCCGGCTGGCTCTTCTGGGCGACAAAACACTGAACTTGGGAAATCCTCAGGTTTGCATTGGGTCATTTTCGACCGACTGACCGTCGTCTCGTGATGTCCAGTTATCTCCCCGACAGCGGTCATCGAGACTTACTGGCGTTGTGCGCCCTGGTGCCCGCGCCACGCTTAAACCGTATTCCCCGCGCTCCAACTCCAGAAATCGCGGCCTTCGTCGCGCATGAATTTGGCCAGCACCATTTTGTGCACCTCGTCGGCGCCGTCGACCAGACGCGCGGCGCGGGCGGCGCGATAGACCCACTCGGCGATGGTGTCTTTCGAATAGCCGCGGGCGCCGTTGAGCTGGATGGCAACGTCGGCGGCCTGGTGCAGCATGTTGGCGCAATGCAGCTTCGCCATCGACACTTCTTTCCGCGCGTAATCGCCCTGATCGAGCTTCCAGGCCGCGTGCATGGTGAGGAGCCGCCCGATGTGGATGTTGTGGCCGACCTCGCCGAGCTTCATCTGCACGCTCTCGCGGTCGGCGAGCTTGATGCCGAAACCTTCGCGGCGGTTGACATATTCCTGAGCGATCTCGACGCAGCGCTTCGACCAGCCGAGCCAGCGCATGCAGTGGGTCAGCCGCGCCGGCCCGAGCCGCACCTGCACCACCTTCAGCCCGTTGCCGATGCCGCCGAACACATCGTCGTCATGCACTTCGAGTCCGTCGAATTCGAGTTCGCAATGGCCGCCGTGTTCCTCCGGCCCCATGATTTCGATGCGGCGGACGATGCGCCAGCCGGGCTGATCTTTGTGGAACAGGAATGTGGTGATGCCCTTGCGCTTGTCGTCGGAGGTGCGCGCCGCGAGGATGAAATGCGCGGCGCCGTCGGCGCCGGTAATGAACCACTTGCGGCCGTATATCTTCCAAGTGTCGCCGTGCTTCTCGGCGTAGGTCTTGATCATGCTCGGATCGGAGCCGCCGCCGGGCGCGGGCTCGGTCATGGCGAACGACGAACGCACCTTGCCTTCGACGATAGGTTTCAGCCACTTGTCCTTCTGCCGCGGCGTGCCGAGCTTTTTCAGCACGTTCATGTTGCCGTCGTCGGGCGCCATGCAGTTCATCGCTAGCGGCCCGAACAGCGAGCGCGCGGCTTCCTCGTACATCACCGCCCAGGCCACGATCGGCAGGTCCATGCCGCCGTATTCCTTGGGCGATTGCGGCGCCCACAGGCCGGCCTTTCTGGCCTTGTCGCGCACCGGCTCGAGACGATCGTGCGGGATGTTTTCGTGGTCGGAAAAATTCTTCGCGTCCGCTTCGAGCGGCAGGACGTGTTCATCGACAAAAGCGCGCGTGCGCCGCCGCAAATCCTCGATTTCGGGAGAAAGGCTGAAATCCATGCCGGCGCCCCTACCTGATCCCGCCCCGCAAGCGGCTTTCTCGAATGCGGCACTGTCATCCATATCCCATCAGGCGACTGCGAAAAACCGGGCAATTGCGATTGTTTTTTCATCGCTTGGCCATAGCTTTCTAGAATAGACTCGCAAATCTGGTGTTCGCTTTATTGCCTGAGCCGCAACTGTCACCCTCGAATACTCAAACAGGTGGAATCATGACGCGCATCGCCCTTGCCATCGCTGCACTCGCCGCGGCCGTCTGCTTTGGTATGCCGTCCAGCCAGGCCGGCCAAACCGGCAACGCACCGTGGTGCGCGGTGCAAAACCTCGGCATGGGCGAGGTGGAATGGGACTGCCAATACGCATCGGCTGCCGCCTGTGCGCCAAATGTGACCGGCGGTAATCGCGGCTTCTGTAACGTCAATCCCTATTTCGCTGCGGAAAGAGGTTACGCGCCCGCGCCGCGCTACCGGCATCACCACAGGTACTATCGGTAACAGCCTAGCGGCCTCGACATGCTCGATACGTCGTCTGGCGCGTCGGCCCAGTTTGCGTTGAATGGGGATCAGATCGCGGTCCACGACATGGCGCGCGCGTTCGCCGATGAGGTGTTCGCACCGAACGCGCTCGCCTGGGACGAAGCCAAACACTTTCCCATCGCCGAAATGCGTAAGGCGGCCGCGCTCGGCATGGCCGGCATTTATGTCGCCGACGATGCCGGCGGATCGGGCCTGTCGCGGTTTGACGCAGTGCTAATCTTCGAGGCGCTGGCCACGGGATGCCCGACAGTCGCGGCCTACATCTCGATCCACAACATGGTCGCGTGGATGATCGATGCCTATGGTTCGGACGAACAGCGTCGGAAATGGCTGCCGGCCTTATGCAAAATGGATCTGTTCGCGAGCTACTGCCTGACCGAACCGGCGGCCGGTTCGGACGCGGCGGCGCTGCAGACGCGCGCGGTGCGTGACGGCGATTGTTACGTGCTCAACGGCCAGAAGCTTTTCATCTCCGGCGCCGGTGCGAGCGGCGTTTATATCGTGATGGCGCGAACCGGCGGCGAAGGCGCGAACGGGGTTTCGTCGCTGATCGTGCCGGGCGACGCGGCAGGCCTCTCGTTTGGTGCCATCGAGCGCAAGATGGGTTGGAATGCGCAGCCGACACGCGCCGTGATGTTCGACAACGTGCGGATGCCGCTCGCCAATCGGCTCGGCGCGGAAGGCGAGGGCTTTAAGATCGCTATGGCCGGGCTCGATGGCGGCCGGCTCAATATCGCCGCCTGTTCGCTCGGCGGCGCGCAGGCGGCGCTGGAGAAATCGCTTGCCTACATGCATGAGCGGCGCGCGTTCGGCAAACGGCTTGACGAATTTCAGGCGCTGCAATTCCGCCTCGCCGACATGGCGACCGAGCTCGAAGCGTCGCGCACGTTCCTGTGGCGGGCGGCTGCGGCGCTCGACCGCAAGGAAGCGAACGCCACGGTGCTGTGCGCCATGGCCAAAAGGTTCGTGACCGATGCGTGCTTCGAGGTCGCCAATCAGGCGCTGCAGCTCCACGGCGGCTACGGCTATCTCACCGAGTTCGGCATCGAAAAGATCGTGCGCGATCTGCGCGTGCATCAGATTCTGGAAGGCACGAACGAGATCATGCGTCTCATCGTCGCCCGCAGCCTTGTCGGCCAATGATCGGCAGCGCCGAAAGGATCGTGTGCGACGGTGACATCGTCGTTCGCGAACATGGCGTACTGCGCCGCCTCACGCTGAACCGGCCGAAGGCGCTCAATGCTCTCACGCTCGACATGGCGGCGACCATGCTCGCGCAGCTGCGCGCCTGGCAGGACAACCCGGCGGTCGGCGCGGTGCTGATCGACGGCGCCGGCGAACGCGGACTGTGCGCCGGCGGCGATTTGCGCGCACTTTATGATGCGGCGAAATCCGGCGATGACCTGCCGGCGCGGTTCTGGTCGACCGAGTACCGGCTCGATCTCTTGATCGCGCGCTATCGCAAGCCGGTCATCGCCATCATGGACGGCATGGTGATGGGCGGCGGCGTCGGTATTTCGGCGCATGCCGCGCATCGCGTCGTAACCGAGCGTTCCACGATCGCCATGCCCGAAGTCGGCATCGGCTATTTTCCCGACGTCGGCGCTTCGTTCCTGTTAGCACGCGCCCCTGGCCGCGTCGGATTTCATCTGGCGCTGACCGGCGAGCGCGTCGGCGCGGCCGACGCGATTTATGCCGGGCTCGCCGACATTCACATCCCTGCCGAGAGACTTGCCGAACTTCCGGCCGCGCTCGCGGGCTGCCGCACCGCGCAGGACGTGCGAATGTGTCTTGACCGCATCTCCAGTCCGCCCGCTGCGCGCAAGCTGGCCGCGGCGCGCCGGTGGATCGAGGCCTGCTATGGGGCGGACGGAGTCGCGGAGATTTTCAGGCTGCTTCGGGCGAATGACGCCGCCGATGCACAGACAGCGCTCGCGCTCTTGCAAAAAATGTCGCCGACGTCGCTCAAGATAACATTGCGCAACATCCGCTCGGCGCTATCATTCGATCAAGTCGAGCAGAGTTTCCAGCAAGACTACCGGCTTTCGCTCGCCTGCATCGCGGAGCATGATTTCATCGAAGGTATCCGCGCCGCCATCGTCGACAAGGATCGCAAACCGGTCTGGCGTCCGGACAAACTTGAAGATGTGACCGCGGCCATCGTCGATCGGCATTTCGAGACCATCGGCGAGCGAAAACTGAATTTCGACGCGTAGGAGGGTTGGCGCATGTCAAAAATCGGATTCATCGGGCTGGGCAATATGGGCGCGCCTATGGCGGCCAACCTCATCAAGACCGGCGGTCATGTCTTGGGCTTCGATGTCGTACCGGCGGCGTGTGAAGCATCGGCGCGCGACGGTGTGCAGATTGTTGCCAGCGCGCGATCGGCGATGGACGATGCCGAGGTCGTCATCACCATGCTACCGAGCGGCGAGCATGTGCTGTCGGTGTGGGACGACATCGTGCCGCGCGCGCGCCAGGGCACGCTGTTCATCGATTGCTCCACGATCGATGTTGCCAGCGCCCGCAAGGCGCATGCGTTGGCCGCCGCGCGCGGCATCGCCACGCTCGACGCGCCGGTCTCCGGCGGCGTCGGGGGGGCGAAGGCGGCGACGCTGACCTTCATGGTCGGCGGCTCGGAGCACGCGTTCGCGCGCGGCAAGCCGGTGCTGGAGCGCATGGGCAAGCGCATCGTGCATTGCGGCGAAGCCGGCAACGGGCAGGTGGCAAAGATCTGCAACAACCTCATTCTCGGCGCCTCGATGATCGCGGTCAGCGAAGGCTTCGTGCTCGGCGAAAAGCTCGGGCTGTCGCACCAGGCGCTGTTCGATGTTGTTTCAGGCTCGTCGGGCCAATGTTGGTCGCTCACCAGCTACTGCCCGGTGCCGGGGCCGGTGCCGGCAAGTCCGGCCAACAACGGCTACAAGCCGGGCTTCACGGCGGCGCTGATGCTCAAGGATCTGAATCTTGCCCGGCAGGCGGCGCAATCGGCCGGCGTCGAGGCTGCGCTTGGTGCGCATGCCGGCGAGATTTACGAGGAATTCGTAGGGCAGGGCCACAGCGCGCTGGATTTTTCCGCGATCGTCAACCTCGTGCGCGAGCATTCGAAGAAAAGCTGAAGCGCTTTCGTTTTTATTGAATGCGCATTGGCAGCGACACAAGCCGCAACTCGCCGACCGCGCCGCCGTAGGTCGGAACAAAGTCCGGGTCGGAGAGATGCGCCTTGGGAAACCGCGCCAAAAGCCGCCTGACCGCAATGGTGATCGCGGTGCGGCCCAAAATATTGCCGATGCAATGGTGCGGGCCGGCGCCGAAGGCGAGAATGCGTTTCGGGTGGCGGTGAATGTCGAAGCGCAAGGGATCGGGAAAAACGCCGGGATCGTAGTTTGCCGCCAGCGGCGAGGGCCGCACCACCATGCCTTTAGGGATACGGGTGCCGCCGATTTCGGTATCGCGCGTGGCGATGCGCGGGAAAGTGAAATAGCCGTTGCTAGCGATGCGTAAACACTCCTCGATCGCCTCCGGGATCAGGCCCGGATCGGCAATCAGTTCGGCGAGCTGATCCGGGTGTGAATATAAGGTGTAGAGCGCGCCGCCGGCCGCGCGGCTGGTGGCGGAGAGCGCGGCGCCGCAGATCGTGAAAATCTGATCGAACAGCTCGCGGTCGCTGAGTTTGTCACCCTGATCGCGCGCGGTGATGAGGTCGTCGATAAAATCGGGGTGCGGATTGGCGCGCCGTTCGGCGATGAGTTCGTTGACCGCGTCGGCCGCGCGCGCGAAGGCCGCGACGCATTCCGGCGCGAACGGCTCGCCCGGCTTGGTGTAGGTGGTGCGCGGCAGCACGTCGTGAAACGCCACGAAAATCTGTTTGCGGCGTTCGTCGAGGTCGGCCATCGCGGTCAACAGCGCGCCGACCACGAGATGCGCGCCATAGTCGGCCATGCCGTCGAATGCATCGCCGCCGGCCTCGATGCGGTCGAGCATTCGCTCGATGATCTCGGTGATGCGGGCTTGCAGCCGGCTCAGGCTGCGCGCCGAAAACGCCGGCAGCAGCAAGCGGCGAATCCTGGCGTGGCGCTCGCCGTCCATCTGGGTGATGAACTGCACACCCATGAATTTGTCGAACTGCTCGAAGCCCGGCCCGCGGGGCATTTCCGAGGAAAATCGCTCGGTGTCGGAAAATACCTCCTGGACGTCGGCGTAGCGCCCGCACACAACCTGCGGCGGACCGTGCCCGAGCACATAGAATGGTGGGCGCCGCGCCCATTCGGCCAGAATGCTGCGCGCGTTCTGCTTAAACGCGCTGCCGCCCAGGTCGATGTCGACAGCCTTGCGCGTATCCAGTTCGGCAAGAGATGCCATGATCGCACCCCGATTGTGGCACCAAACATCGCACGTACGCCGCCGATCGTCCATCCGCCGCCGAATATTTCTCAGGAAAGCCGGAATCCGGCCATTGCGCCGTCATGCGTCCGACTCGGTTTTTCGGCATCGCTGCGTTTGAGGGGTAACGCCATGCGAACCTTTTGGTCCGATGCGCGTCATTTTCAGATTGCCGCGCTGTCGTCGTTGTTGTTGTTCAATTTCTTCTTGATCGATTTCGGCGCCAAGCCGCTCTACAGCGCGTTGGCGATCGCGGCCGCGTTGCTGACGCAAGTCGTTTGCACGCGTCTGTCCGGATCGACGCGGATTGATCTGCGCTCGCCGCTCATCACCGGCTTATCGCTCAGTCTGCTGTTACGGGCGAATTCAGCCTGGCTGCCGGCGCTTGCCGGGATCGCCGCCATCGCCTCGAAATTCGCCCTGCGGGTCGACGGCCGCCATATTTTCAATCCGGCAGGCTTTGCCATCGTTCTGCTTTTGTCGCTGACGAGCGGCGTCTGGATTTCGCCGGGACAATGGGGCACCAGCATCTGGCTGGCGTCATTGCTGGTGTTTCTCGCGCTTCTCGTACTGCGAGCCGCGCAGCGCTCGGACATCGCGCTGTTCTTTCTCGGCGCCCATGGCGCATTGTTGGTGGCGCGCGCCTATTGGCTCGGCGATCCGCTCGCCATTCCGCTGCATCAGATGCAGAGCGGTTCGCTTTTGATCTTCGCGTTCTTCATGATCTCCGATCCGAAAACGACGCCGGATTCGCGCCTGGCGCGCTTTCTATTTGCGCTGGCGGTGGCGGCGCTCGGCTATTACCTCGCCTTCTTCATGCAAATGCGGCCGGCGCTGTATGTGGCGCTGATTGTGCTGTCGCCGGCGACGCCGCTCCTCAACAGAGTCATTCCGGCGAAGAAATTTGAATGGACTCCAACCATCCAGGGAGCATCTTCATGACCAAAGCCTTCATGACCAAGACTTTCATGACCAAGACGTTGCGTTCGCGATTGAAGGCGGGTGTTGCGCTTGCGGCAGTCTGCGCTCAGCTCACGGTCGCCGCCGGGCCGGCGAGCGCGTTCTGCGGCTTTTATGTCGCCAAGGCGGACGCGAAGATGTTCAACAAGTCCTCGAAGGTCGTGCTCGCCCGCATCGGCCAGCAGACCGCCATTACGATGGCGAGCGATTACGAGGGCAAACCCAGCGAGTTCGCGCTCGTGGTGCCGGTGCCGAGCTTCATCCAGAAGAGCCAGATCAGCGTCGTCGATACCAAGACGATCGATCACCTCGATGCCTTCACCGCGCCGCGGCTGGTCGAGTATTACGATCCGGACCCCTGCGAGCCCGATTATCGCGGTGGCGTGCTAGCGCTTGCCACAGCGACGCCGACTGCCGCCATACCGGCACCGCCGATGCAGGCCTATCCGGGCGTCAAGGTCGAGGCGCGCTACGATATAGCTGAATACGATATTGCGATTCTTTCGGCGGAACAGAGCGACGGCCTGATCCGATGGCTGACCGACAACGGTTACAAGATTCCGGCCGGCGCCGAGCCCGTGATCGGCAGCTACATCAAACAGAAGTTGCATTTTTTCGTCGCCAAGGTGGATATCAAGCGATTTGACGCACTGAAGCGTGCATATCTCAAGCCGCTGCAAGTACGCTACCAGACCAGCAAGTTTATGCTGCCGCTGCGGCTCGGGACCGTGAACGCAAACGGACCACAGGATCTCACGATTTATGCATTGACCCAGCAGGGACGCGTCGAAGCCACCAATTACCGCACCGTGAAAGTGCCCTCCAATGTCCACGTGCCGCTGTTCGTGGCCCACGATTTTCCGAATGTCTACAAGGCGCTGTTCGACCGCGCCGTGGCGCGGCAAGACATGCATGGCGTGTTTGTCGAGTACGCGTGGGACATGGGCTGGTGCGATCCGTGCGCCGCGCAGCCGCTGAGCAAACCGGAATTGACCGAGCTTGGCGCCGGCTGGGTGCCGGGCGATAGCGGCAAGGCGGTCGTCAATCGCTGGCCGTCGTCGAACCCGCCAAGTGCATTCGTGACCCGCCTGCACGTGCGCTACGACGCGCAATCGTTTCCGGAGGACCTCAATTTCATCGAGACGAGCGACCGGGAGAATTTCCAGGCCCGCTACGTGCTTAACCATCCATATGCGGGCGCCGCCAGCTGTGAGGCCGCGAAGCGCTACGAAGCCTCGCTTCCGGATCGCTTCAAACACGAAGCCGAAAACCTTGCCGATCTGACAGGCTGGTCGCAGAAGACCATTGCGGCACGCATGGCAACGAGCGGCGAGCTACCTGCCGGCGCGAACTAACAGCCGCGCTCAGGGCATCCGCAACAGCGCCTTTTCCAGCATGACATGGATGCCCTTTGCGCCGTTGACCACCTGAGTGACACGCAGATCGGCGGCCAAGCTGCAAAGCGTATAAGCGTCTTCGCGCGACAGGTTGGTGCGCGCACAAATCAGCTTGATCATGTTGCGCAGCGCGATCACCACCGCATCGTCGAGGTCGGGATCGAACGCCATGGTGATGATGTGGGTCGGCGTCTCGGCCAATGGCCATTCCAGCGTCATGTCGTCTCTGACATGCAGCTCGAAGGTGCCGATCAGGCCGGTCTCGATGGCGGTGATGCAGACCTCGCCGTCGCCCTGGGCGCCGTGTCCATCGCCGACGGAGAACAACGCGCCGTCGGTATGGATCGGCAGATAAAGCGTGGCCCCGGCCACCAGTTCCTTGTTGTCCATGTTGCCGCCATTGCGCCGCGGCGGCGGCGATGCGACCGGCCCCCAGTTTGCCGGCGGCGCAACCGCCATGATGCCGAAGAACGGCTTGAGTGGCAGTTCGAGACCCCACGGCAGAGTGCCGACCATGCGGGCGCGATCAAGCGGAATGTGAATCACCCGCGCGGTGTCGAAATCATCGGGCAGGGCGCCGGCCAATGGCCGGATGACGTTGTAGCCCCAATCGAAATTAAGCTCGATCGACTTGATGCGGACCTCGAGCACCTGACCGGCCTTGGCGCCGCGGACCGCGACCGGGCCGGTGAGGATGTGGGGGCCGTTAAGCCGCTGCTGCACGTTCTTGAGGATGGCCGGTAGCACCGCAGGGACGGTCAGCCCGGAGTCAGGCGGCGGCAGTTGGCCCGGCGTTCCCGACACCGTCGAGATCGTGACGGTGTCACCTGGCTCGACGGTCATCAGCGGCTTGAGCGCGGCGTCGAAGAAGCCCCAATGCACGGTGTCGGTGGCGGCATCCAGCCGGTGGATTGGCATTGTCTCGTATCCGTTATTTGCAACGCGGCAGTCGGGGTAGGATACAGCGTTGCGCCGCGTTGTACATTCGCCGGCTTTGCGCCGCCGCCTTACGCTATTTCACGCTATTCGTGCTATTTCACGTTATTCGTGCTATTTCACTTGGCCCGCGAGCCCGATGATATCTGGATCGACGAACCGGCTGATGTCGCGCGGTCCATCGAAGTCGTCCATTTGCTGCATCGCCTTGATGAGATTGCCGACGACGTCCGACTCGATCGAGCCCTTGTGGTCGAACACGCGCAGCCGGCGATAATAGTCGTACGTCGCGCCGACGTCGGCGGGGCTCAGGCCCGATCGCTTGACCAGGATGTCGATGGCTTCGCTGCGATGGGCGTCGTCATTGAACCAGTCGACGCCTTTGGCCATGGCGGTGAGGAAACCGAGCAGAAGCGGTTTGTGCTGCTCGGCCCAGGCGATATTGGTCGCGTAGCCGGTGAATGGCAGCCCATGCGTGTAGTCGGCAACGTCCGCCAAATGCGTTAGGCCGATGCTCTTCGCCTTGAAGCTGAACGGCGGTATCAGCAGCGTGGCATCGACCGCGCCCGACGATATTGCGGCAAAACGCGCCCCCGTCGTGCCGGCGAAGATCATGTCGTATTGGCCCGGCTTGACGCCGTTGGGTATCAGCGTGCGCTCCAGATAGATGCGGGTAATGTCCTTGGCGCCGCCGATGCTGATGAGCTTGCCGCGCAGTTCCGGGATCGACTTGATGGTGGGCTTTGCCCACAGCGAATACGGCGCAACCTGAGTTTCGACGCGCAGCACCGCGATCTTGGCGCCCTTGTCGATGGCGAGCAGGGGTTCGGTCAGGCCGCCGGACGCGATATTGGCTGAGCCGGCCGCAGCCTGCTGCACGGCCGCGGCCGTCGACGGCGCCGCCACCAGATCGAGCGTGACGCCGCTCGCCGCCATGTAGCCCTTGGCGATTGCGATGAATATCGGCCATTGCTGCGCCGATCCCTTGCCGGTTGTCACCATGGTGACGGTTTCAGCCGCGGTCGCGGCCGGCGTTCCGTAACTCAGCGCAGCGATCACCGCTGCAAGACCAAACAATTTTGGCAAAGCTGATCTCATGGCATCGTCCTGGCCGGCAGTTGGAAATGCGATGCACCGGAGGCATCGTGCCTCGGAAGGCACGATCGAAGCATATTTCATGCCGCCTCGGTCGGAAAGCGCGCACGCCGCGCGTTCGGCTCGGTATTCGCCGGTAAGCTGTTGTGTCCCGCGGACGAAACGTTCAGCCGGCCAGCCCCACGCATTTCTGCGGCGGAACGCCGAGCGTCACCGATTGTCCGATCTGAAAGTCGTCGCTGCGCACGCGGGCGCGCAGTTCGCGATCGCCGAGATCGACGATGTAGTCGACGACCTCGCCGAGAAACACGCGGTTGACGATCGTGCCCTTGAGCGTGTTGGCGCCGGCCGGCGCCCCCGCGCCGTCGTATAGAGTAATGTCTTCCGGCCGAGCGGTGACGAATGCCTTCATGCCGGCACCGATCGGCTCGGCGAAGGTGCAGCGCATCACGCCATGCGCGGTGTCGACCGCGGTGAGGTCGCCATCGCTGCCGCGTACCGTGCCGGGCAAGAAATTCGCCGAGCCGACGAAATCGGCGACAAACGGTGTTTTCGGCTGACGATAAATCTGCTGCGGTGTGCCGCGCTGCACGATGCGGCCGGTATCGAACACCGCGATCTCGTCGGACAAAGCCAAGGCCTCGGATTGGTCGTGCGTGACATAGACCGTGGTGATGCCGAGCGTGCGCTGCAGGCGTTTGAGTTCCAGCCGCATCTGCTCGCGCAGCTTGGCGTCGAGGTTCGACAACGGCTCGTCGAGCAACAGGATCGCCGGCTCGTGCACCAGCCCGCGGGCAAAGGCGAGCCGCTGTTGCTGCCCGCCGGAAAGTTGCGTCGCCTGCCGCTGCGCGTAGCCGGTGAGCTGGACCATGTCGAGCATGCGGGCCACGCGCTCGGTGATCTGGGCGGCGGAATATTTCTTTTTGCGCGCTACCCGCAGCGGAAAAGCGACGTTCTCGAACACCGTCATGTGCGGCCAGATGGCGTAGGACTGGAACACCATGCCGATGCCGCGGTCGCTCGCCGGCACGAAAATGCGCTTCGCCGAATCGAACACGGTGCGATTGCCGATAACGATGCGGCCGCTCTGCGGCCGCTCCAGCCCGGCGAGGCAGCGCAAGGTCGTGGTTTTGCCGCAGCCGGACGGGCCGAGCAGCGTAATGAGCTTGCCAGTCTCGACGTCGAGGCTGATGCCGTCGACGGCGCGTACTTCCGCGCCGTTGGCGACATAAGACTTTTGCAAATTCTCGATTGTGAACATCGTCTCAGCCCGCCGCCGCCTTCGCCGCGCCGCCGCGTGAGTGCCGCTGCACCCGCGTTTCCAGAAAGCGCAAGCCGGCGACAATGACAAGCAGCGGCAAGATTTGAATGACGCCCAGCGCCGCCACCGCGCCGTAGCTGCCGCCTTCCTCCCACATCGTCAGGCTGATGGTTGCGAGCACGTTGACGCCTGGGCCCACCAGGAAGATCGAGGCGCCGAGTTCGCGCACCGAGAGCACGAATACGTAAATCCAGGCGGCGAGCAAAAACGGCAGCAACAGCGGCAACAGCACGCGGCGCAGGACCTGACCGGTGCGCGCGCCAGACACTTCGGCGACTTCCTCGAGCTCGCGGTGGATTTGCGTGATACCGCTTGACGCAAAGCGCATGCCGTAGGGCAGCGACAGCGTCACGTAGGCGATGAGCAGGATCCAGATCGTGCCGTAAACGCCGATCGGGATCACCAGGTAGGTGAACAGGATGCTGGCGCCGACAATGACACTCGGTATCGCGATCGGCGCCGATGCCAGCGCGTCGAGCAGCCACGCGAAGCGCGACGCCGAACGCCGCGCGACCCAGGCCATCACCATGGTCAGCGCCACCACGACCGTGGCGGCCATCGCCGAGACCACGACGCTGGTTCGCACCGCGTCGATAAAGATCGGGTAGCGCAGGATGTAGGCGTAGTTCGCCAGCGTCGCCTTGGGCGGCGAGTTCATGAACGGCTGCGACAGGTTCGAGAAAAACGACTGCCAGGCGAGCGTGAACAGCGGCAGGCCGAGCGTAATGGCAAACATCAGCAGGATGGCGATCGACACCGGCCAGCGCCAGCGGCCGAGTTCGATGCGGGTCGGCATGTAGCCTTTGCCGGTGATCGTGGCGAACGCCTCG
The DNA here is from genome assembly GCA_036511795.1 of Xanthobacteraceae bacterium. Taxonomy (GTDB): domain Bacteria; phylum Pseudomonadota; class Alphaproteobacteria; order Rhizobiales; family Xanthobacteraceae; genus BOG-931. The sequence continues at coordinate 5,766 of DATCBO010000060.1, read as the reverse complement.
GCGTTGCGCGTTGCGCGGCGATAGAAATACACCGCGATCAGGCAGACGACGAGCAGCAAAAGGCTGAGCGCGCTGGCGACGCCGAATTCGGGCGGCGTCTCGATGGCGGCGTTCTGAATCCGGGTGGTGAAAACCTCGATACGCGCCGGCAGGCCGATGACGCGCGGCACCTCGTAGGATGACAGGCCCATGATAAAGAGCAGCAAGAGGCCGGACAGAATGGCGGGGCGCAACAGCGGCAGCGTGATCTTCGGCACCACCTGCCAGTAGCGGCCGCCGGAGACGAGTCCGGCTTCCTCCATGCGCACGTCGAGCGCGCGCAGCGCCGGCCCAAGCGCCAGATAGGCGAGGGGGAAATAATGACTCGACAGCGACCAGATCATGCCGGTCATGGAATAGATATTGAACGGTGCGTTTTTCAGACCAAGCGTCGATTTCAGCACGGCGTTGACCCAGCCGATATTGGGGCTGAGCACGAAAATCCACGCCATGGCCATCAGCAAGCCGGGAATGGCGAACGACAGCAGCGCCAGATTATGAAACAGCATCGCGCCCGGCGCGTCGGTGCGCTCGACCGCCCAGGCGACGAAGCCGCCGATCACAAAGGTGACGATCGCGGTGCCGGCCGCGTAGATCACCGAATTGCCGATCAGCCGCAACAGGCGCGCGCCCGAATAGGCCTCGACGAAATTGTCCAGCGTGAAGGCGCCGAAACCGAGCCCGGTGTCTTCGGTAAATGCAGTGAGCAGGAGACCGGCGAGCGGCACCAGCACCAGCCACAGCCCGATGGCGACGCAGACGATCAGCAAAAAATTTGGCCGCCGCCAGCGCGGTGGGTCGGATGACAGATCGAGCGGTTGATCGAGGGTAGCCAAGCAAATAACTCCGCAAGCGCCGCTTGCTGCTCCTTCTCCCCGCGTGCGGGGAGAAGGTCGGGTTGAGGGGGCGTTGCCGCTAGCTTGAGTGTCGATCCATGGTTTGCAGCGCTGGCGTTAACGTCTGACGCTCAGAATCGCGGAACCGCCCCCTCACCCGCCGCGCTTCGCGCGGACGACCTCTCCCCGCACGCGGGGAGAGGTGCAAATTACTGCCCTTTGAACAGCTCGTTGAACTTGTGCTGCCACTTGGACTCTTCCTTTGGCGAGATCAGCACGGTGAGCACCTTCTTGGTGTTCATCTGCTTGACGATGCCGGGTGGATTGGATTCGACATCGGGGCGCGTCGGGATGCGGCCGAATTTGGTCAGGAACGTTTCGCATTCCTTGCTCAGCATGAAGTTGGCGGCAAGCAAAGCCGTGTTGGGATGCGGCGCCCTCGCGCTGACGCCGACCTGGCCGAAGAACAATGTCACCGGATCGAGCACGAAATAGTCGATCGGGCCGCCCGCCAGTTTCACGTTGAGCGCCAGGTTGGTGTATTGGTTGAGCCCGACCCAGTACTCGCCGGAGCCGACCGAGCGTGCCGCGGCCAGATGGCCGTTGGTCACGATCGGCTTCACTGTGGCGACAATGTCCTTAACGATCTTGGTGGCTTTGTCGTCGCCGTAATATTCGAACATGGCTTTGAGCCATTCGTTGTCGGTGCCGTCGATCGCGACATGGTCGGCCCATTCCGGATGCTTGGCGAAGTCTTCGTAGCTCTTCGGCAGATCCGACGCCTTGACGTGCTGGGTATTGTAGTCCGGTGTGTTGTAGTTGGCATAGACGCCGTACCAGAGCCGGCCTGGATCGCGCGCCAGCGGCATGATGTTCTTCGCCTCCGGTGGGTCGAACGGTAGCAACAGTTGCGGCAGCATTTTGTTGATGGTCGCGGTCTGCGCGATGTCCCAGGATTTCTGGTTGCCGCGGTATTCCAGCATCATGCGGGAGATCAGGATGGAGTCCGCGCCGCGCACGTAATTGATCTTGATGCCGGTGGCCTTGGTGAACAGCGCCCACAGCGGCAGGCCTTCGCCCTCGTTGGTCGAGGAATAGATGGTCATGGTGCCGCCCTCGGCCTTGGCGGCGGCAAGCAGCGCGGGGTCGAGCCAGGCGTGGCTCTCTTGCGCGGCCGCATGCGCGGCGAGGCTTGATGCGAGCAACAGGCCGGCCAAGCCGGCTTTCGTGAGCTGACGGAACAAGGGCGCCTCCCGTGCGAATTTTTCCGGCCGATTACAACACTGCCCGGGCCGCCAGTCGAGAGCGCCACCGCGTGGCGCGGTGGCGCATGGGCCTATTTTTCGAACTCATGCCAGTTCGGCTCGTTCGGCGGCGAGGCCGGCTTGAAGCCAAATGTCTTCTCGAAGCGCTTGGCATAGTCCGGCCATACCTGTGGATTGACGATGCGCGGCACCGGCTTGCCGTCGAGCGCGTCGAGCATCTGCTCGGCGGCGATCTGGCCCATGCGGGCGCGCGACTCGCGCGTCACGCCCGCCATGTGCGGGGTCACCATGACATTGTCGTATTTCATCAGCGGGTGCTGGGCCGGCGGCGGCTCTTTCTCCCAGACGTCGAGACCGGCGCCGGCGATCTTCTTGTCGCGTAGCGCCCGCTCCAGCGCCGCCTCGTCGTGGATCGAGCCGCGCGCCGAGGTGATGAAATAGGCGGTCGGCTGCATCAGCGCGTATTCTTTCTCGCCGATCAGGCTGCGGGTCTCCGGTGTCAGCGGACAGTTGACCGAGACGAAATCCGAACGCCGCATCAAATCGTCGAGCTCGACCTTGGTGGCGCCGCGGGTGCGCACCACATCGGCGGAGAGATAAGGGTCGTAGGCCAGGACTTGCATCTTGAACAAACCGCCGGCCAATTCGGCGATGCGCCGGCCTACGTTGCCGAGGCCAACGATGCCGAGTGTCCTGCCGAAGGCCTCGCGGCCGATATAGTCGGCGCGGTTGCCGATCGTGCCGGCGCGCAGCGCGCGGTCGGTCTCGCCGACGCGCTTGACCAGGCACAGCATCATGCCGATGACGTGCTCGGCGACCGCCTCGGCGTTGCCGCCAGACTGGTTGACGACCAGGATGCCGCGCTCGGTGCACATCCGCACGTCGACGGTGTCGTAACCGGCGCCGTTGGTCGAGGCGATCAAGAGGTTCGGGGCGCGGCCGAGCAGCTCGGTGCCGACTTGATAATGGCGCACCAGCTCGTCGCGGGCCGAGCCGATCTGATAGGCGTGCGCAGCGGACAGAATCTCAAGCGCCGCATCGTCCGGGGTCTTCTGCTCCAGCAAGTCGAGCCGCACGTCGTCGCGCTTACCGAGCATCTCGGCGAAACCCTGCGGCCGGTGCGGCGCAACGTAGAAAACCCGCTTGCTGTTGACTGCCGTATTCATGGACGCTGCTTCCCCTTATTGACGCTTGGCATTCGCGCCTCGTATGGAACGATGCTAGATTGCCGTCATTGATGCAACGGGTTCCTGCGATGAACGACACCAGCCGCAAGATGAAGCTCGGCGCCTTTCTGTATCCCACCGGCCATCACCTTGGCGGGTGGCGCCACCCGGAGGGGCAGGCCGACGGCGGCATGAATCTGCGGCATTATGTCGATCTCGCGCGCAAGGCCGAGCAAGGCCGGCTCGATTTCATCTTCTTTGCCGATACGCTGGGCGCCCGTGACGCGGCGAACGTCGAGGCGTGGAGCTATTCACCGAAATACACCGGGCAGTTCGAACCGCTGACGCTGTTGTCCGCGATCGCCGTCGTGACAGATCGGCTCGGACTAGTGACCACGGCGACCACGACCTACAACGAGCCGTTCCACATTGCCCGCAAGTTCGCTTCGCTCGATCATCTCAGCGGCGGTCGCGCCGGATGGAATCTGGTCACATCGTCGAGCCCTGACGAAGCCTTCAATTTCGGTCTCGACGCCCATGTGCCGCATGCCGAACGTTATGATCGCGCCCGCGAATTCGCCGAGGTCGTGAAAGGACTCTGGGATACCTGGGAGGACGATGCCTTCCTGCGTGACAAGGAAGCGGGCCGCTATTTCGACCCGGCCAAATTCCACATGCTCAATCACAAGGGTCGCTGGTTTCGGGTGCGCGGTCCGCTGAACGTGGCGCGTCCGGTGCAAGGATATCCGATCATTGTGCAGGCCGGTTCCTCCGAAACGGGAATGGAGCTCGCAGCCGAAACCGCCGATGTGGTCTTCACGGCGCAGCGGACGCTTGAGCAGGCGCAGGCGTTCTACGCGGACCTGAAAGGCCGCATGGCCAAATACGGCCGCCAGCCGGAGCATCTCAAAATCCTGCCTGGGGTCATGCCCATCGTCGGGCGAACCGCCGAGGAAGCCGCGGAGAAGTTCGACTACTTGCAGTCGTTGATCCATCCCGCGGTCGGATTGTCGCTCCTATCCGACATGCTCGGCGGCATCGATCTGTCAGGCCATCCGCTGGACGGTCCGTTTCCGGATGACCTTCCCGATTCGAACGGCGGCAAAAGCCGGGCGGCCCTGATTACCGAGATGGCGCGGAAGGAAGGACTGACGCTGCGTCAGGTCTACCTCCGGATTGCGGGAGCGCGCGGCCATTGGACCGTCGTCGGCACGCCCGCCGAAATCGCCGATCAGTTGGAGCAACGATTCCGCGCCGGCGGCGCCGACGGCTACAACATCATGCCGGCATCGCTGCCGACAAGTTTGAATGAGTTCGTCGAATTGGTCGTGCCGGAGCTGCAGCGCCGCGGCCTGTTCCGTCTCGATTACGAGGGCCCCACGCTTCGCGACAATCTCGAATTGCCGAGACCGCCGCATCCCGCCGCAATGGCCCGCAACGGCACGACGCTGCCATTGAAAACCGCGATGGCCGATATCTAAAATTCGGCGCGCAAAAAGCTGCGACAACCGGCGACGCGGAGCGCGCGGGCAAGCAGCGTGGCCGGATCGGCCGGTGCGGGTCATGGTGCCGTATCCGCCCGTCGGCGGCGCCGACACCACGGCGCGCATTGAAAACCGCGGCCGCGCTGGCATCGCCGCGGGTCGCAGCGCGCTTCGCGGCGCTCAACATCGAGTCGCGGCCGAACACGCCGGCCGAATTCCGCGCCTATGTTGAAGGCCAGATGGCGCTTTGGAGCCGCGTGGTGCAGGAAGCCAACATCAAGTTGGGGTGACGGCGCCGAAGAGCCAGTTTCGTCATCATGCCGCGCACTCTTCCCCCGTCCCAACTACATGCGACGTGAGTGGCGAAGAGAGACCAGTTAGTGTCCGGGTAGAATCGTGTTTTAACTTTTTCTATCGAAACGCCGAATCCTATGATCGCAATCAGCGGCAAGAGATGAACTAGTGGACGTATAAATTTCTGGACGCGGAGAGTTGCGGTCGGGAGAACGAAAGCCAAACCGATAATGAAAGGAATAAAATATCTCCCCTGCATGCCAAGGACGGCAAGGTTTCCCACTGGTGCGAAAGTCAGATAGAGCGCGAAATAGATTGCACCCACTCCCAACAGCAACCCGACCATGACAGCCATGCGCTCCAGCGGCGCCAGCAGACTAGATTCCGTCATGTCGAGCGCAGCCGCCGCCAGAGTCCCAATCAGAGCGATGGGATAAAACAGAAGCGGCAGCTTCGAATTCAGAAGTCCTATCGAGCCAAATATCCCTCCTGCGGCAAAGAAAAAATTTGGGCCTTGAAAGCTGTGAATTGCGATCCAGGGTCACTAGCGTCCGGTTAATTGGCAAATAAAGTCAACTGGTTACCTGATGTTGAATGCGGCACATTGTCGTCGTTGTCAAGAAAGGCGCATTCCAATTGGGTTTTCTCGAAAGAGTGAACGGACAAAATCTGTAGAAAAGTG
>DATCBO010000059.1:0-108539 GCA_036511795.1 Xanthobacteraceae bacterium | reverse complement strand
ACCCCCACCACCGAAACCGCCCTTGCCAGCAGGGCCAGCTCCTCCCCCGCCGCCGCCGCCGAAACCTCCCGTGCCACCCTTGCCGGATCCGAAGCTGCCTCCGTTTCCGCCGCCGATGCCGCCGCCACCGCCCGCAGAAAGGGGAGGGTTTAAGCCCCCGCCGCCGCCGCCGCCGCCCGACGGGCCACCAGGGCCGAGGATTAGGCCGCCATCTTTGCCCCCCGCACCAGCGCCAGGCACCAGCCCCGCACCACCACCCGTCAGGCCGCCACCGGCGGCACCAAAGCCGATGCCCCCGCCGCCGCCCGAGAACGATCCCCCATTCCCGCCATCGAGCCCGCCTCCGCCACCGCCTGGAAAGCCAACCCCGCCGCCCGCGCCCCCTACGGCCGCGTCGCCGACGAAACCGACATCCGTCAGCGTCACATTGCCGGCCGCGGCAACAAACAGCCCGCCGCCTAGCCCGGCGCCACCACCTCCACCCCCCGCGCCCGCGCCACCTTGCGCCTTCATATCTTGCAGCGTCAGATTCTCGATCGTGACGTTGCCCGAATAGACGAAAAAGCCGTTGTAGGCGTTGGCGCCGTCGATGGTTTCGACCTCGGCGACGCTGCCGTTGCCGTTAGTTCCCTCAATGGTCAGCGTCGAGCCGGTGGGAAGGTTGAGCGCGACCAGTTGCGAGGTCAGATCGATGGTACCGGTGATGTTGACGACGTAATTGCCGACCGCCCCGGTATCGATCGTCCGGATCGCGCCGTTGAGCGTCGTGGTATCGGTATTGCCGAAGGTCGCGCCTTCGCTCATCACATCATACGTCGTCGTCATGTACCAGTTCCCCGTTATGCTGACCGACCCTGACAGCTATTTGCACGTCGCGCCACGCTTCGAAGCTGCCGGCTCGCTCCAACTCGGCAATGAGCGGCGCATGCTCAGCGGCATAAGGGCGCCAGCGGCCGAGGCCGCGCGCATTGACCGGCTGGCGGACCTTGCGTGCGGCGACGTCCGGCGCCTTGCAGCGGCAATTCCCAGATTGAGTTGCGTCAACGCATCGCTCGGGTCGAACGCGATGGCGCCAAGAGGAAGCGCGACGGCTTCAGAAAACTCGTCGACCTGCAAGCATCGGTATTTCCGCTTCCACGGAATGTCGGTTGAGCAAGCAACTTCGGACAATCCGCCAACAGCGCTAATGGATCTCGGGCCAAGCCGAGGCCGCGGCAACACGAATGACCGGCGCCCTACCCCGCCGTCGCCTTCCCATCCCTGATCCTAAACGTCAGCTCGTTACGTTCGCCGCGGCGGCGGTAGGCGACGGCTTCCATCAGCGAGCGCACCAGATGGATGCCGAGGCCCCCGACCTTGCGCTGCTCGACCGGCGCGTGAATGTCGGGCGCGGGCTGCGACAATGGATCGAACGGCGCGCCCTCGTCACTCACTGTCGCCGTCAGATAGCCGGCGCGGTGCTCGATCCGCACCGCGATGCAATGGCTGCCGCCATCGGGAAACGCGTAGGACACCGTGTTGGTCAGCGTCTCGTCGAGCGCCAGGCTGAATTTGCGCGCGACCGCATCCGCGATGCCGCGATCCCTGCAGAACGCCTCGACCTGCTCGGTGGCGCGCGACGCGGCCGACAAATCGTTGACCACGGCGATTGACAGCCGGTCGTCGCTCACGGGAGCCATGCCATCCGTTCGGCGCGGCTTTGGCCGGCAACCGACAACGCTCCTGCGCCCATCATCGTCAATGCTCGAAACCGAGGTCGATGCACTGCATCCCGCCATGCGCCCGCGTGGTGAGCCGTGTCGCCTGGCGGCGGATCATGATGACGCCGAGCCGCGTGAGCTGCGACGCATCGGCCAACAGCTCGTCGCGGCTTGGCGCCGCCGCGCTGGTGACCAGCGGCTTGCCCGCGTATTCGGTCGCGACATCGAGCCAGTATTCGTCGAACGTCATGGTGACGCGCGCGGTCGTGCCGGGCTCGATCAGCAGTTCGAGGCTTTCGGCGGTCTCGATCAGAGCGCGCACCACCCGCTCGATGACGTCGCGCCGCGCGCCCCAGACGGCGCCCTGGTGCTCGGCGAATTGTTCGAGCTTGGTCAGCGGATCGGCTCCCGGCGTATACGCGATCGAGGCGGATTGCTTGACGCCGATGCGGAATATGAGATTGAGCACGAGCGCGCCGATCAGCCCGATAACCAGCGGCGAACTCACGGCGGGCTGCAGCAGCGACGGCGCCGCCGCATAAAAGCTCGGGAACACGAAGCGGCTGAGCGCAAGCAAGAGCGCGATGCCGATCACCAAGGTGCGGCGCGCATCCATCAGGCGGCTCGTCATCACCTGCATGGCGCTGACATTGATGAAGCATGACGAGAACAACAGCGCCGCACCCATCACCGGGCGCGGGATGTCGATCAGCAGGTTATGGACCGGCGGCAGGAACGCGATGATGATGAACAACGCGCCGGTGACGTGACCGACGATGCGCGACGTCACGCCCGCCGCCGCCGAGGCGCCGACCGAGCCCGATGTCGTGCCGATGGCCGCGGCGCCGACCAGGCCGGACAGCAGCGTCGCCAGCCCGTTGGCGGCGAGGCCGCCGCGGATGACGTGCATGTCGGGGCGCTGCCACTTGGCGTCGTTGATCTTCTGCACCGTCGTCAAATCGCCAATGGCCCGCAGCGACGATGCAATCGCTGCGATCGCAAACGGCACCATCATGTTGGCGGCGAAGGCCGGCCAGCCGAAATCGGAAACCGGCAGGCGAATAAGATCCGTACCGGACGGCCGCAGCGCGGCAAGCGGCACCAGGCCGAGCGCAAGCGCCACGACGTAGCCGCCGCCAAGGCCGATGAGAACCGTATAGATGCGCAAAGTGGCCGAACCCCAGACATGCAGGGCGACCATCACCAGGATGCAGCCGATGCCGAGCAGCGCCGGAATTCCCATTCCCCGGCTCATCGTCTCCGAGGCATCGGCAACGCCCGTGATGAGGTTGAAGCCGACCACGGCGAGCGTGAAGCCGCTCATCAGCATGGCGAAGCCGGCAATCTCGGTCGGCAGATAGGGCCGCAGCCATCGCACCAGCCGGCTGAGCACGAGTTGGACCAGGCCGGCGAACATCGTCATGCCGGCGACCAGCGGCAGCCCGCCCTGCCGCGCCGCCAGGATGCTGACCGAAAAGTAAACGCCGGAGAACGATGCCGGCATCAGATAGCCCGAGCCGAGATCGCGCCGGTTCAGGCACGACAGGATCGTGCCGATGCCGAGCGCCAGCATGCACACCGATGTCATGTGCAGGGTCGCTTCGTGGGAGGCGTGCGCCGCGTCGAGAACGAGCGTCGGGATGAACAGCCCGACCGTGGTGGCGATCAGGACGTGCTGCACCGCCGCCACCCAGGTGACGAGCGCCGGCGGCCGGTCGTCGACACCGTAGACGATATCCTTGGGCTTGACCGGCAGGCGCGGCTTCCGGACCTTCTCGTCCTCCGGAATGTCGCGCCACAGCGCCACCAGTTGCGATAACCAGGCCACGTCGAGCCCTCCCCGGCGGCACCATCGTGCCGTCGTGTTCCGGTGTGCGGTAGGAAGTTTGCAAGTTTCTCAACACATAATGCCGCACCGCCATCGTGATTAAGGCGCAGTGAACTATTCGATCCGGGTGACCGAGCGGGAGCGGCTATGGAACTCAGCGAAAGCCGGATTGGCGACGCAACGACGCTCCGCGTGGTCGGACGCGTCGACAGCTCGGTGTCGAAGCTCTTGGAGCAGAAGGTCACCGATGTGATCGCCATCGAGGGCTTCATCGTCGTCGACGTGGCGGAGATGAGCTACGTGTCGAGCGCGGGATTGCGCCCGTTCATCACGCTCGCCAAGCACGCCAAGGCCAAGAACCAGACCGTCTCGCTGTGCGGGGTGCGCGACGAAATCGCCGAGATATTCGAGATCAGCGGCTTATTGGACCTGTTCGCCGTACACGACACCGTCGAGGCAGCGATCGCCGCGCTGCCGCGGTAATCCTTCGAAATCCCCTGTCCGCCGCCATGCTCGATCGCACGACGTTGCGCAAGACGACGTTCGCACGGCTGTTCGAGCCGGCCGATACGCGCCCGCGCAGTCTTGCGGCCTGGATCTTTCTCAACATCATCGTGCTCGCGGCCTACAGCCTCGCCGGCCTGGTCGTGGTGCTGTTCGGCATCGGGCCCGCTAAGATCAGCCCGATCTACCCGCCGGCCGGCATCGCGGTGGCGGCGACGTTCCTGCTTGGGCCGCGCATTCTGCCCGCGATCTTCCTCGGGCAATTCTGCAACGGCTTTCCGCTGCTGTCGCTGCCGCAGACGACGCTGTCTATGTACGCGCTCGCCAACAGCGGCACCGGCGTCGGCAGCATCCTCGAAGCGCTGATTGCACTCGGAGTGCTGCGGGCGCTTGCCGGGACGTGGCACCCATTCGATCGCGCCCGCAACGTCGTCATCTTCCTGGTCGGCTCGTGCCTCGCGGCGGCTTGTGTCGGCGGCACGATCGGTACGCTGTCGCTGTGGGCCTTCGGCTTCGTCCCCAGCGACGAACTCGCCGAAACGTTCGTGACGTTCATTCTGGCCGACGCCGCCGGGATCGCGGTATTCGGTGCGCTGATCCTCGCCTGGTACCGCGAACCGCGCCTGAACCTGCACATCGTCGCGCATGCGGTTGTGATCCTGATCGCCACCGCCGCCATCGCGTCGCTTGAAACCTGGCTGCGCTATCCGATTGATTATCTGTACCTGCCGCTCTTGCTGTTTGCCGGCTTCCGGGCCGGCCCGCGCAGCGTCACGCTCGCTGCGGCGGCCATCACCATCGCGGCCATTCTTGTCACCATCGCGGGCATCGGCCCGTTCGTCGGCAAGACCGACGCCGAATCCATTCTGCTGCTCGAAGTGTTCGTGGCGGTGATCACGTTCACCGGGCTGTTGCTGGTCGCCGTGCGCGCCCAACAGCTCGAAGCCGAGGCGGCGCTGCAGGCCTATAACGCAATGCTGGAACAGCGCGTCAGCGAACGGACCGCCGAAGTTGCCCAAAAGAACCGCCTGCTGGAGGAAAAGCAGGCGCGTATCGACGACGACCTGCACACCGCGCGGATTCTCCAGGAGTCCATCCTGCCCACCGACTTTTCGGCCTATGCGGGCGCGGGGATCGCCGCATCGATGCGGCCGGCGCTCGAGGTCGGCGGCGATTTCTACGATGTCTTCCCGCTGGGCGACGGACGGCTGGGACTGGTGATTGCCGACGTCTCCGGCAAGGGCATGGCTGCGGCATTTTTCATGGCGGTGACGCGGACATTGCTGCGCGGCACCGCACTGGCGGGCGCGTCGCTCGCCGAGTGCATCGCGCACGTCAATCGCACGCTGTGCCGCGAAAACCCGATCGACATGTTCGTCACCGTGCTCTACGCCGAGCTCGACGAACGCACAGGCGCGGTCAATTTCGTCAATGCGGGCCACTGCGAACCCATCGTCACCGCCCCAAACGGCACCGCGCGCCTGCTGCGGCGTTCCGGCAATCCACCGCTCGGCGTCATCGCGGATCGCGTCTTCGCCGAACACAGCCTGATACTGGCGCCGGGCGAAATGCTGTTCCTCTATACGGACGGCGTCACCGAGGCCGCCAATCAGGCTGGTGAGTTTTTCCGCGTCCGGCGCCTTGTGGACGTTGCGCAGCGCTTCGCCGATCGATCGCCGCACGACCTGATGCTGGCGGTGACCGACAGCGTCGATCGCTTCTCGGTCGGAACCATGCAGGCCGACGACATCACCTGTCTGGTAGTTCGCCGCAATCTGGCGGCGTAAGGCTCCCTCGTCATTGCGAGACGCAAACGAAAGCGTGGCTGTCCACGATGATTCGCAGATGTTTGATCGATTCTGTTCGTGTCGCTCCGAGCGGCGTACCACTCGCAGTGCAGAAAGCTTTGTAGAATCAAATACAAGCCGCCGCATCAAAACAACGCTTGACTCCGCCTGCGCGGAGCGTAAAAGCGCCGGCCTCTCGCTCATGTGAAGGACGTCGGTCGGGTGACTCCGGCTGACGGAGCGAGTGCGGTTCCCGCGGGCGAGGGCTTTGTCACCTTTGCTCCCGGGCGGCTTCGGGACAACGCCCGGCCGGCATCATGACCGGTCTGCGACTATGTCGCTGGACTGGGACAGGCGGAGGCGGGCAACTCCCGCTTATTGTTGCGCATGATCTTTTCGGAAAACCGGTTTCCACTTTTCCGGATCATGCGCCCGCCGCGTCCCAGGAAGTGCGTCTGGAGCTGAGCGGCGGCGTTGGTTCGCTGTCGCAAGTGCCGCGGTGGAACGCCGTCAGGCGAGCGCGCTGCGCTTCAGCGCGCGCCGCACCCGCAGGTGCGGCCGTTGACTACGCGTCTGGCGGCGTTCCGCCTCCTTCTTTATTTCCGTTCGTCCGTTCATCCGTCCGTTCGTGCGCCGTGCTTGATCGTGATGAGTTCGGCCGATCCACCGCCGGAGTCATCTGGCAAAGGTCGGGATCGCGGCGAAGTTTTTGGTTTGGCTTGCGCATAATTCGGGTGCGAACAAAAAACGCGCCGCGAGAACGGGAAGCTATGCCTTGCGCCCCCGCGATAGCGGGGAGGATGAACTCAAAACAAATCGAAATACTCGTTATGCTCCCAAGCGGTCACATCACCGGTCGCCGTATCGCCCGCTTCCGCCTTGAAGCGCGCAAATTCCGCTTCCTTGAGCCGAACGAAATAATCGACAAACGCGTCGCCAAAGCCTTGGCGAAACACGTCGCTGTTGTGCAAAGCCGCCAGCGCTTCGCCCAAATTCTTGGGCAGCATCGGCGCCTTGGTTTCGTAAGGCGCGTCGGCCGACGGGCCCGGATCGCGTTTGTTGGCAATGCCATCGAGGCCGGCATAGACCTGCGAGGCCATGTAGAGGTACGGATTGGCAGCCGGCTCGCCAACGCGATTTTCCAGATGCGTCGAAGGTTCGCCGGGCCGGCCGAGCACGCGCACCATGACGCCGCGATTGTCGCGCGCCCAGATCACGCGATCGGGCGCGAGCGCATAGGCGCGGTAGCGCTTGTAGCCGTTGACCGTCGGCGTGGTGAAAGCGGCAGCCGCGGCCGCATGCGCCAACAGGCCGCCGAGACAGTGCAACCCCAGCGCGGACAATCCTTCGCGTTCGTGGCCGACAAAGGCGTTGCGCTTGCGTTTGCGGTCGATCAGCGACAAGTGCAGGTGCCAGCCGGAGGAAAAAATATTCGGCAGCGCCGGCCGACACATGAAACTCGCCAACAGGCCATGGCGCCGCGCGATCTGTTTGGTGGCGGCGCGAAACAAAATCATCGTGTCGGCGGCGTCGAGACCCGGCTGCGGCCGGAAGGTGAATTCACACTGGCTCGGGCCAAGCTCGATTTCGAGCGAGCGCAGCGGCAGACCAAGCGCCGCGAGACCGCGGCGGATCGGCGCCAGCGCCGCATCGAGCTGATCGTAGCGGCTCTCGGTGAGATACTGATAGCCCTGGTTCAGCAGGCTCACTTCGGGCGCGCGCGGCGGCCACGTGGCGTCGGACGGCGCGAGCCGCAAGTTCTCGATCTTGAACAAATGAAATTCGACTTCGAGCCCGGCGAGGAGGTCGTAGCCTTCGTGCGCGAGCCGCATCAGCGCGTCGCGCAGCACCTGCCGGGTCGAAAACGGCACCGGCTTGCCGTCGCCGAAATAGAGGTCGCACAACATCCAGCCGGTATTCGGCTCGCCGTCGCCGGTATTGCCTTCACTTTGCGGCCACGGCAGCACGCGAAATGTCGCCGGGTCGGGTACCATGACGAAATCGCCGCCGCCTTGCATCTCGGTCATGCCGAAGCCGCCGCCCGGCGTGAACACCGGCCAGGCGGTCTTGTGCGCGGTGTCCTTGACCAAGAGCGTCGTCGTCATGGTGACGCCCGATTGCATCAGCGCCGGCGCGTCCTCGGCCATCACGGTCTTGCCGCGCAGTACGCCATGCTGGTCGGCAAACGAGAAGCGCACGAGTTCGAGCTTGCGTTGCCGGATCGTCTGCACGACCGCCCTGGCGGCGCGCGTCTGCTCGGCGGTCCACAGGCCGTGCCGTTCGACGAAGCTTTTGCTGGTGGAAATTTGGCGCGGAGGCATCAGGTATCATTCCGGGGCGACGCCATCGATTTCGTCATTGCGAGGAGCGAAGCGACGAAGCAATCCAGCAACGATCTCGCAGCCATCGCAGACGGCCCTGGATTGCTTCGCTGCGCTCGCAATGACGATTTCAGGATACTGAACCCGCCTCTGCCGAGCTCAATGCCCATTCGCCCAGCTTTTTGTCTCTTGGCGCGCGGCATCCGTGCGCTGCCAGTAACCCTGCCAATCGGCCGCCGGGCCGATGCCGTCGACGCAGGCCGGGCCGGTGATTTTTCCAGCTTCCGCGGCGTCGAGCACCATCAGGGGCTTTTCGCCTTTGCCGGAATCATCGAGCGCCTGGCGCAGCAGCCGCCGGTAGAAGCTGATCGCCTTGTCGGAGGTGCCGAGATGCTCCTCGGTGCGATCCTGGATCGTACCCATCGACTCGCAGGCCCACTGGTCGTGCACGTTGATGTCGACGCCCATCCCCGTGTAGGTCGCGTGCGCCTGCTCGTGCGCATCGAAGCCGTATTCGTTGCTCTTGTTCTTGCGCGGAACGTAATCCGGCAGCTCATACAGTTCGAGGCGCTGGTTACGCATCGTGTCCTTGTCGACGGCTGCGCCGAACGAGGTGAAGATCGCGTACCAGTAATGCTTGGTGTCGTCGATCGGCACATGCCATTGCGAGATCGTCATCTCGCGACTCATCGGAATGATGAAGGCGTTGGGAAAGATCAGATTGGTGAGGCGCACGTGCGCTTTACCGCTGCCGATCTCACGCAATGTCGCAAGCCGAAAACCGTAGGCGGTCGGCTCGATCTCGATGCGCGGCCGCGGAAACTCGCGCATGATCTGCGTCATCGGCATGTCGGAGTCCTTGGACGTATCGCGGAACATCCGGCCGTAGCCTTTGTTCGGGTCTTCGTCCTCGAAGAAGCGGTGCAGAAACGATGTGTGCACCGGATCGATGCCGACCTCGAGCGATTGCAGCCAGTTGCAATCGATCATGCCTTTGAACGCAAAGGTGTGCGTGCCGGGCGCGACAAGGCAGTCGAAATCCGGGAATGCGGGCGGCTCGCCAGGGCCCAGATAAGCCCACAGGATGCCGCTCTTCTCGGCCACCGGATAGGACTTCTGTTTGATGTTGGCGCACAAATTGCTGTTGTCCGGCTCGGCCGGCGTCTGCAGACACTTGCCGGTGACGTCGAACAGCCAGCCGTGGAAGGCGCAGCGCAGACCGCCGTCCTCGAGACGCCCATAGGCCAGATCGGTGCCGCGGTGCGGACAGTGGCGGCCGATCAGACCGTAGCGGCCCTTGTCGTCCTTGAACGCAACCAGATCTTCGCCGAGGAGCCGTACCGCCTTGACCGGACGGTTGCCGGCAAGCTCGTCAACCAGCGCCGCCGGCTGCCAATAGCGCCGCATCAGTGTGCCCGCCGCGGTACCCGGATCGGTGCGGGCGATGAGATCGTTCTGTTCAGCGCTGAGCATGCGGAGATATCCCTGTTGCCCAGCGATAATAGCGCCGAATTCGTAGGGTGGGCAAAATCGCTTACTCCGCCATTCCGCGCGGGCACGCGTCGGCGATTTTGCCCACGCTGGACGCGCCTTGCAGTGCGCCATGCCCGCCCTACAAGTCTAATGCCCCGGCAGCGCCAAAACCTTGGGCTTGGCGGGCAGCGTGGTCTTGGACACCACGACCGTCGGGACCTCGGCCCGCGCGATATCCCAGTTCTGACGCGCGCGGTCGAGGAATCGGCCAAGCGTATATTGATCGAAAAAATGCATCGGAATGACGAGCTGCGCCTTCAGCGCGGCCAGCACGTCCATCATGCCGTCGAGATCGAGCGTCAGCGAGCCGTCGACCGGCGCCATCACCACGTCGACGCGTCCGATGTCGTCGAGCTGCTGCTTGGTCAGCGTATGGTGCAGATGACCGAGATGCGCGATGCACAGGTTCGCCATCTCGAAGATGAAAATCGAGTTGCCATATTTTTCCGTCGTGCCGGCGAAGCTGCGGATGTTGGTCGGCACGTTGCGCACGCGCACATCGCGATATTGCACGTCCCAGATCGCCGGCTTGCCGGGCGTTTCGCTCCAGCCGCGCAGCACGTATTTGATCGCCGGATCGGGATGGTCGGTGTAGTGCGTGTCGTGCGCGTGATTCATCGTGGCGATGTCGGGAATGACCGCCGGCCGCACATAATCGTTGTAATCGGTGGCGATGCGCACGCCCTGCGGACTTTCGAGCAGAAACGTGGCGTGACCGATATAGCTGATGCGCACCTGATCGGCATTGAGCGCGGCGATATCGAAGGCCGCGGGCACGATGCGCGGGCGCGCGTTGGCGACCAGGCCGGGACACGACCGCGCCGCGTCGGCTTGCGGTGCCGGCTGTTGCGCGGGCTGCGCACCCGCGATGCCGCCGCACAACGCCAAGCTCAGTGCGACCGGAACAGCGACAATCGCAAGCTTGCGCAGCAGGAACGCCGAGCCTTTCGCAAAGCCGTTCATGCCTCGCTCCGTTCCGGATCGCCAGCCACGCCCTATATGACAGCAAGCTTGGCATGGAACGCGGCGGCAAGGCTAGAGTCCCGCGTTGGGGCGGACGCAACAGGGAACACTGGGATCGATGATCATTCGCCCGCGCTTATTGTTTGCCGTTTTCTGGATCGCCTGGATGGTGAGCTGGATCGTCGCGGCGTTCTGGGCCAACCGCACGGAAAAGCGTGCGTTTACCTGGGACACGGTATTCTATCAGGTCACTGTCCTGACAGGCGCGGCGCTGCTAGCGCCGTGGACGGCGCGACGGCTGAACATGCAGCAGCTCTGGCACGTCGGCTACGACGGCGGCATGGCGCTGGCGCTGCTGACCTTGGCCGGATTGTTGTTCACGTGGTGGGCGCGCTTCCATCTCGGACGGCTGTGGTCGGGCACGATCACCCGCAAGGAAGGCCATCGCGTGATCGACACCGGGCCGTACGCCCTGGTGCGGCACCCGATCTATACCGGATTGATCTTCGCGCTGTTCGCGACGGCGATTGCGCAGGCGACCTTCACCGGCCTCGCGGGCGCGGTGTTGATCGCTTTCGGATTGTGGGTGAAGGCGCGGATCGAGGAGCGCTTTCTGACGGTGGAGCTTGGCGCCGATGCTTACGGCGCCTATCGGCGCCGCGTACCGATGTTGATTCCAGGAATCAGGATTTCAGGTATCAGGAATTCAGATCTCTGATCCCTGACGTCCTGTCATGGATTCGAGCTGATCAATCCGCGTTCCGTGACGACGATCCACGCGCCGTTCTGGCGTTTGATCTCGCCGACGCGGCCGAGACCGGGAAGCGTGCCGCCGGAAGCAACCAGGAACATGCTGCCGTAGCGGGTTTCGATCATGGCGCGGCCGTTGCGCACATCCTGCACGATCCAGTCATGGAGGACAGGGACGACAGGGGCCGCCTTGGCTGCTGGCGCCGGCGCGGCGATCGAGCCGGTGACTTCGGGCGCGGCCGCCGCCGCGACCCTCTTGCCGAACCGATCCACGGCCTCGGAGATGTGCGTCAACTTGCCCGCCTGATCGGTCTGAGCGTGCTCGATATTGCTGACCCGCTCGGCGATCTTGCCGAATTGCGCGTTCGCGCTGCGGCTTTCGCTGTCGAGGCTCGTCTTGAGCGCGGACAGTTCGGCGCGTTGATTTTTCAACGCCTGGATCACATCGCGCGAGTCCGCAGTCCGTGTCACGGCAGCCGGCGCCGCATTCTGATGGCCAAGGCCGAAGGCTGCCAGCGATCCGGCGAGCGCGCCGATCCCGGCCGCGCCAGCAATTGTCGCCGCCAGCAGCGCGAAACGAAACGAGCGCGGTTGCGGACCTGGACCTGCGGCAGCCGCACGTGGCGCCTCGTCCACCGGCACACGAAACAGTGCGGGGAGCGCGGTAATGGATTTGACCGGCGCGCCGCGAATCTGTTCGATCGCCGGCTCCTCGATAGTCTCGCCGCCACCGAGCCGCGGGGATTCGATGTTTGGCAATTGGCCGGCGGCGCTGCTCTCTGCGCTAGACGGCGTCTCGCCCTCGGATGCTGCAGGGGACGCCTTAACGGCTTCGGGCTCGTTATTTTCGCCCGTGGCCTTGCCCTGATCCTGATCGTGGCGGTCGTCCATGGCAGATCCTCCGGATTGCGCAGATTTTGGCGACCCTTCGTTAACCACCGACCGTTAGCAATTCGTTACCGAAATGGTGCGTCGCGCGGCGGCATGCGCACATCGTTAACCGCCCGCGCCGTGGCGCGGACGGTAACGAATTCCAGTGAGAAACGGCGATCCGGTTCCAGCCGCGGCCGGCAATCACGCGCTGGCGTGATTGATGAATTTTTCCGGCGGTTTCTCGCCCCATTGCGAGCGCAGCGCTTCGTCGGCCGCAATCAGATTGGAGCCATTGGCGAGGTTGAGCCGGTCACTGTCGGCCCAATGCTCGTGCACGCGGCCCCATGGATCGGCCCAGTAATCATAGACCTGGCTGCCGAGCACATGGCGGCCGATGCCCCACATGTGTTCGTATTTGCCGGATTCCTTGAGATACTCGTGCCCCATGCACACGTCGTCGATGTCGGGGACCTCGAACGACATATGGTTCAAGCCTGTTTTCGGATGATTGAGACAGAAGAACACGTGATGATCGACGTAGGTGTCGCCGCGGTCGCAGCGGTTGAACGAGCCGATCAGATTGTCCTTCTGTTCGGCGTAGACGTCGTCCGAACAGATCATGCCGAGCGTGTCGCGGAACCAGCCGACGGTTTCCTTGAACTTCGGCGTCATCAGCACGCCGTGCCCGATGCGCTTGACGTGCGCCGGGCCGCGCGGCAGCCGCATCAGTTCGCCGGCGCGCGCGGTCGGGGCTTCGCCGGAATTGAGTCTTTGCCGCTTTACCTGGATCGGGGCGACTTGCTCGATGCCGCAGACTACTTCGATCTGGTAGCCATTCGGCTCGGTGAGCCGCACGCGCTTGCCGCCGCCTGGCTCATCGATGGTCTCGACGCCCGTGGCGCCAGGCGCCTTGGCGAGCCGCTTCAGGTCATCCTCGCTCTCGACGTAATAGGCAAGTCCGACGAATTTCGGATCGCCCTTTTCGGTGATGTGGAGATGATGCGCCGGATCGGTACCGCGCATATAGAGCGCGTTGGCGGTGCGGTCGGACCGGTGCATGCCGAACCGCGTCAAAAATTCTTCCATGACATCGAGGTCGGGCGCGCGCAGGCGTCCATACGCGATATCGGTGACTTTGGCCCAGGCCATGTGGTCCCTCCTGAATTGGATATCTCTCGGCGGATCGGCGCAATTTGCCACGATCCGCAGGGCGGAGCTAGCTTGATCTCATTCCGGCCGTCCGCGCAATCGCAGCAAAAATGCCGGTCCGCCCGTGCTTATAAAGGCCGTGACCAGAACCCATGACCATCATTATCACCGACCAGGACGTGCGCCGGCTACTGCCGATGCGCGAATGCATCGATGCCATGCGCGTGGCGTTTCGCGAGTTCGCCGCGGGTCGCGCGGTCAACCGGCCGCGCATGCGCTATCTGGCAGAGCATCCCGATCCGGACCGGCGCTACATGGCCAACGTCCATGTCGGCGCGGTGCCGTCATCCGGCATCGCCTGCGTGCGCGCCGGCTCGCAGATCATGCGTCCCGCGACCGCCGCGCACGAGCGGCGCACCTACGAAAATCCGCAGGCGTTCAACTGGGGCTTCGTGATTTTGTTCAGCATCGAGACCGCCGAGCCGCTGGCGCTGCTGCACGAGTTCGAGCTGTCCGGCATGCGGGTCGGCGCGACAACCGCCGTCGCGGTCGATGCAATCGCACGGCCGGATGCCCATACGCTGGGGTTGTTCGGCACCGGCAAGCAGGCGCGCAACGCGCTCGAAGCGATTGCGCTGGTCAGACCGATCGAACGCGTGAATGTCTATAGCCCCGACGCCGAACACCGCTCTGCCCTCGCGCGAGATTTGTCGCGCGATGGTCTCGCGGTCAACGCGGTGGAAGATGCGCGCGCGGCAGTCCGCGATGCGGATATCGTTTGCTGCGCCACGAGTGCGATGAAAGCCGTGTTTGACGGTGAATGGCTGAATGACGGCCAGCTTGTCGTCTCGATCGCCAACTCTGACGTGACCAACAAGCGATCTGAAGTCGATCGCAGGACGTATGAGCGCGCGCGATGTGTCATCGTCAACGATTGGGAAAGCGTCATCGATAACGACCAGACCGAGCTGCTCGATCCGATCAAGGACGGCACCATCGGCCGCGACCGCGTGTACGAACTTGGCGAGCTGCTTAACGGCACGGTCAGCGTCAAACAGGAACCGCGCACCAGCGCGGAGCAGGGAATCATCTACTACAAGAACAATTCCGGCCTGGCGATCCAATTTGCCGCAGCCGGCGGCGTCCTCTATCGCAAGGCCCTGGCCGAAGGATCGAATAAAGTCATTCCGACCGAGTGGTTGGGCAGCGATTTGTCTGCCTACTACAAGGCAGGATTTCGGCCGTCGCCGTGAGGGGCCTTACAATGAACTCCAACCGTATCCGCAACGCTGTCTGGGCCGCCATGGCCCTGGCCGCGATGGCGACACCGGCACACGCTCAGGATGTCGCCGGCTTTTACCACGGCAAACAGATCACGCTGGTCATCGGTTACGGCCCCGGCGGCGGTTACGATATTTATGCGCGCATGCTCGGACGTTACCTAGGCGCGCATATTCCGGGTCATCCGACCATCGTGCCGCAGAACATGCCGGGCGCCGGCAGCCGCAGCGCCGCGAACTGGCTGTTTCGGGTGGCGCCGCAGGATGGCAGCGTGATCGCGACCTTGGGCCAAGCCACGCCCACCGATCAGGCGCTCAGCCAGCCGGGCGTGCAGTTCGACGCGCGCAAGTTCAACTGGATCGGAAATCTCAGCGTCGTGAACAACATTCTTTACGTAACCGCGGCAAGCGGCGTGTCGACGTTCGCGCAGGCCAAGACCAAGTCGCTGGCGATCGGCGCCACCGGCGCAAGCTCACCCTCGGTGCTGTACCCGCAGGTGTCCAACAACTTGCTCGGCAGCAAGTTTCGCATCATCGCCGGCTATCCGGGCGGCGGCGACATCAACATCGCGGTCGAACGTCACGAGCTGGATGGTCGCGGCAGCGATTCCTGGGCCTCGATCAAGGCGACCCACGCAGACTGGTTGCGCGACCACACCATCAATTTTTTGTTCCAGATCGGGCCACGGCGCGAAGCCGACTTGCCGGACGTGCCGCTGTGGACCGAGCTCGCGACGAATGACGATCAGCGCCAAATCCTCGCGCTGCTGTCGGGCGACGTATCGGTCGGCCGGCCGATCCTCACGGCGCCCAACGTTCCGGCCGAGCGGGTCAAGGCGCTGCGTCAGGCATTCGACGACACGATGCGCGATCCGCAATTCATCGAGGCGACGAAGCAGGCGCACATGGAAATGGCGCCGATGAGCGGCGAGGAGTTGCAGCGGACCGTCGGCGATATCGTGTCGGCACCGCCGCATATCGTCGCCATGGTGAAAGACGTGATCGCGATCAAGGACGTCAAGAAAAAGAGGCAATAGCGCCAATATCCACCGTATGAGCATGCCCCTTGCGGGACATGCTCATATCCGAACGGCAGGGCACGCCGAGTGGTTCACGGCCGATAGTCGGCCGCGCTGGTTTCGTCGACGCGGACTTTGCTCATGCCGTTGAAGACCGGCGTCAGCACCGCGGCGATTATGAGGTTGAGGATCACGGTATAGAGCGCGCTGTAGCCCGGGAAGCCGTGACCCGCGATGACCAGCGGATAGTTCGGCGCGAGCTTGGCGGCGATGAACATCCAGGTGCCGAGCCCGATGCCCACAAACCAGCCGATCAGCAGCGCCCAGTCGTTGAACCAGCGCGTGTAGCAGCCCAACATGACCGACGGCAGCGTCTGTATGATCCAAATGCCGCCAAGAAGCTGCAGATAGATCGCGAATTTCTGCGGCACAAACACGATGAATGCGAGCGCGCCGAACTTGACGATCAGCGACACCCATTTCGCCATCTGCGATTCCTGCCTGTCGGTCGGATTCCGATTGATGAACTCGCGATGGATGTTGCGCGTGTACAGATTGGCCGCCGCAATCGACATGATCGCCGCCGGCACCAGCGCGCCGATACCGATGGCCGCGAAGGCGATGCCGACAAACCAGGACGGAAAGGTATGCAGGAACAGCGCCGGCACCGCGAAGCTGTTGCCGAATTGCTTGAAGCCGCCGGCAAATTCCGGAAGCCCGCTCACTCCCGTGGCGATGGCAAAGAAGCCGACCAGCGCCAGCAGGCCGAGCATGAACGAGTAGCCCGGCAACAGCGCCGCGTTGCGGCGCACCGCGTGTCCGCTGCTGGCGGCCAGAATACCCGTGATGGAATGTGGATAGAGGAAAAGCGCCAGCGCCGATCCCAGCGCCAGTGTCGCGTAGACGCCGTACGCGCCGGTCGTCGTGGCGCCCGGAACGGCGAGCAGCAGCTTAGCCGGAGGTATTTTGGCAAAGATGTTGCCGAATCCGCCCAACTGGATCGGAACCGCAATCACGACGGCGAAAGCCGTGAGGTAGATCAACAGATCCTTGACGATTGCGATCGAGGCCGGCGCCCGCAGGCCGCTCGTATAGGTAAATGCGGCAAGTATGACGAAGGCGATGATGAGCGGCACATCGCCCGCGTAGCCGGTTCCGGAAATGCCCATGCCGCCAATCACGACCTGCAGGCCGACCAGTTGCAGCGCGATGTAAGGCAAGGTGGCGACAATACCCGTGATCGCGATGGCCAGCGCCAGCCAGCGATTGCCAAACCGGCCACGGACAAAATCCGCCGCCGTGACGTAATTGTGCTTGCGGCAAACGTACCAGAGCCGCGGAAACACCAGGAACAGAATCGGATAGATCATAATCGTATAGGGCACCGCGAAGAACGCGATGGCGCCGGCTCCGAATGCAAGCGCTGGCACGGCGATGAAGGTGTAGGCGGTATAGAGGTCGCCGCCGATCAGGAACCATGTGATCAGCGTACCGAAACGCCGGCCGCCGAGGCCCCATTCGTGCAGCTGGTCGAGATCGCCCTTGCGCCAATGCGCGGCGACAAAGCCCAACACGGTGATGAGCCCGAACAGCAATATGAAGATAGTGAGGGCGGTCCAATTGAGCTCTTGCACGGCGAGTCTCCCGATCGATTTCTATTTGACGTCTGCTTCGCGGGGCGAGAACCCGCCGCGCTAGGCGTCAGTCGCAAAATAGACAATCGCGGTGAGAACCGCTCCGAGGATCACCCAGAGCATTTGATACCAGTAGAAGAATGGAATGCCGATCCAGGACGGATCGACCTTGTTGTAGAAAGGCACCCAGAGACTGACGATGAATTGGATCAGGAAGAGCAGATACCACCAGCTCCATCCCGATCGCTCGCTGTGCTGATCCATTTGTTTCCCCCCGAATCCTGCCCTAAGTCATCGCCTCTCGCGACCGGCTGTCCGGACTTTGCGCCCGATGCTCATCCCAACCGCGGTTGTTTGCCGTCGTTGCCGCGAATCATAATCGCGCGCCGCCGCAATGCAAGGCGGCAAAGATGGCGGAGCAAGCGCGATGCGGCAGCGCAACAAAACGTTGCGACGGCGCTAGGCCGCGGTTTTTTCCGCCGCGACGGCATGCTGCATAAAGTCCACAAACGTGCGCGCGATCTCTTCCTCGTACGGGCCCCATTCCGGAAACGGGATCAGCGGCACTTCCTGGTCGGCGATCGGCAACTGATGCACCTGACTGCCCGGAATGAGTTTGTGGGCCACAGCGGCACTGGCGCTGGAATGCGTCTGGTCGTTGCCCGGAATGATCATGACCGGCACCTTGATGGAATGCAGCTCCTGCTCGGTGACGCCCATGACGGGATATTTGCCACCGGCTTCGAAAACCTCTTTCCAGCGCGTGAACACCTTGATGAAGTTATCGACCGGCAGGTTGGCCAGATAATCGCGGCTGCGCGGATTTTCCTTAAAGCGCTCCTTCCAGGCATCCATGGCGCAGACCGCCGCCATGCCGCCCTCCCTGGCCGCTTTGAGAAACTGGCCGTAATAGTTCTCCGGCAGGCGGCCCGCGGCAAAAGCGCCGCCGGTGACGCGCAGCAGCAACAGACCGCGCACCGCTTGCGGGTATTTCAGATAGAACCGGATCGAGGTGCGCGCGCCGGCCGACGAGCCGCAGAAGAACGCCGGCAGCGCATCGTTCTGGCGCATCAATTCGTGCATATCGGAAAGCCACGGCGCCTCTTCACCCTCGTCGCCGTCGATCCAGAGGTCGGAAGCGCCGGTGTTGCGCCGGTCGTGCAGCATGACGCGAAAACCGGTGCGCGCGATCTTCTGCGCCATCGGCACGAATTCGTCGTAGCCCCGCCGGCCGCCGGTGGTCGCCATCACCCACGGACCGCGTTCGCCGATGACTTGCCAATTGATATTGACGCCGTTGATTTTGGTGAGTGGCATTGGACGCTCCTACCCCGTTATGTCTTGCCGACCGGCGCGCCGCAGGCGCACAGATTGGAGCGGGCGATGGGAATCGAACCCACGACACTCAGCTTGGGAAGCTGATGTTCTACCACTGAACTACGCCCGCGCTGGGCGCAGAATAGCGAAGCGCGGCGCCGGGCGGCAAGGGCAGACTGGAACCGCTGGGGCGCGAAGGAAAAGACCGCCAATGACGCCCAGTTCCATCGAAAAACACCGCGTTGATCAAACAATCACCACAGTTGCGGGGAATTTCAAGGCGCGCGGCGGAAGGCTGGCTAAAATGGGTTGCATATTTTCTTGTCCAAAGACCGGGGTGGCGATCGACCCAGGCATCGAGGGCGCCGAGGCTGAGGGCGCCGTGTCAGACACGGTGCTTTTTACCGCTCTTCACGTCCGCTGTCCGCATTGCGGCGAGCACCACGAAATCGAGATCGAACGCGAGGCGCTGACCGAAGCCGCGTAGCCGAGCGGCCGTTCAGATCGGCCGCTCGCCCAGCACCGTGACCCGACGCATCAGCCGGCGCTCGTCGTTGGAGAAATCGGTGCGAGCGTGCAATGCGCAGCGATTGTCCCACATCAGCAGATCGTTCACGCGCCAGGCGTGCTCGTAAATAAACGCCGGGTTTTCCTGGTGAGCGAACAGGACATTCAGAAGCTCGTCGCTTTCCGCCTCGGGCAGGCCTTCGATCGCGATCGTCATCAGGCGATTGACATAGAGCGCCTTTCGGCCGGTTGCCGGATGGGTGCGAAACACCGGATGCGCAAAGTGCGGCACGCCTTCTTTGATCCGCGTGCCGCGCTTCATCGAGGCATTGTCGTAGTCGTAGGCGTGCAGAGCTTTTCGGCCGTCGAGGCGGCACTTGATGTCGTTCGGCAACGTCTCGTAGGCCTTGTAGGCGTTGGCGAACAGCGTGTCGCCGCCGGCGCCGGGAATCTCGATGGCGTACAGCATCGAGGCCATGGCGGGTTTTTCCTGATAACACTGATCGGAGTGAAATTGCATCTCGCCGTCAGGCAGCGCACCGATCTGTTTGCCGTTCTCGCGTATGTTGGAAATCAGCATCACCGCCGGGTTGTCGGTGGTGTAGCGGCGTGTGTGGCTGAGCGCGAGCGAACCGAAGCGTTCGGCAAAACGTACCTGATCGGCCTCGCCCAAATGCTGATCGCGGAACAGCACGACGATATTGTCGTGCCAGCAGTCGCGGATGCTCTCAAACAGCGCATCCGTCATCGGCTGGCTCAAATCCACATTGAGGATTTCCGCGCCGAGCGCCGGCGACAGCGGCCGCGTTCGCAACTGATTTACCGGTTGCCGGGCATCCGGGGCAACGGCTTGCGTCATGGTCTGCATCGGCGGCTCTCCATCCTTTATGACGGAGATACTATTCCCGCCCGAACTGGCGGCGCAATTCGGTTTTGGCCTTTTCCAGCGTGCAACGGCGGCTGGCGGGCAGATTCTTGCCGGCACGGTTGATGTAGAAGGTCAGCATTGAAATCGCCGAGCGATACGGATCGGATTTTCTTCGCCGGCTGCGCTCCGCCGACCGTTTCAACGAGGCGGCGATGCGTTTGGGGTCGCGCCCTTTGAAAACACCGCCTTCGAGATCGAGCGCGTCACTTTCACGGGTCACGCGGCCGGACCAATAGCGCGTCCCCTTGCGGCGCACCGTCTTGCCGCGCACCGTCTTGCGCCGCGCAGTCTTTCGGCGCGCTGTCGTGCTGGCCATCGCGTTTCTCCTTCACTACCCGTCAAAGAGAATAGTGCAGGAGCTGACTTTGTTCCGTTCCGGACGCGACGGCACCGCTTACAGCGGATGCTGTCGCTGGTTCACTTCGATACTGGTGCCCCACGGATCGTGGATGAACAGGAGCTTCACGCCGTTCGGCAGCGATTCCGGGCCGCGGTCGAGCTTGATGCCATTCGCCTCGAACCGCTTCGCCGCCACATTGATGTCGAGCACGTCGAAGCCGATGTGATCGAGAATGTGGCCTTTGGTGGGAACGGTCGGCGTATTGGTCTTGGAGAAGGTGAGGTTGGCGCCCGGAACATCATCGGACTGGCTGGTGCCACGCATGCCGGGCTTGGCGCCGAAGTTTTTCGCATACCAGGTCTGGATTTCGGGAATTGCCGCTTCCGGCACGAAGAAATGGACATGCTGGAACACGATCGGGACGTTCTGGGTCTTGTTCTCGAGAATCTCGATACGCAAACCGTCCGCGGTCATCACAAAGGCCTGATCGGCGCGGCCGTTGCGGCCGGGCAGCACTGGCACGCCGGCGGCTTTCCACTTGGCCGCCGCTGCCGCAACGTTAGGGACAGTGAAGCCAACGTGATTGATGACGGTTCCTTCGGTACCGCCGCTCGATGGCGGCGCGCCCGGCGGCAGATTTAGGATCACGATCACGCCCGGAAAGCGCACATATTGAAGTGGCGCGCCTTCGGCTTTGACGACAGTGCCGCCCATGCCGGCGAAAATTTTCGCATTGGCGGCAACGTCGACCGAGTTGAGGTGCAGATGCCCCATGGTGACGCCGGTTTCGTTCGGCGGCATAGTTTGCGCTAACGCCGAGCCTGCGGCGAAGCTAGCAATGAGGCCTAGCGCCGCAATGGCTGCTTTCACGGTGCCCTCCCTGATCAAAAACGCGCCGTTGATCGGCGTTGTTCGGCAAAGCTACCACGAGGGCAATCACGGCGACAGCCGCGCATTCAGCCTCGCTCATTCGATGCGGGCGCCGCCGCGCCGCTATTCGGCAGCGATAGCGTGAGCGGCCGGCGATGCAAGTTCGGCAAGGCACTTTGACAGCGCCTCGCCTTCGGGATCGAGGAGCGCCGCGGTGCGCGCGCTGGCAACGGCGTCAATTGCTTGCCGTACCGGAATCCGGTCAGCGAGCGCGGGCTCGATCACCTGCGCAACGATCGTCTGATAATTGCCGCTGCCCCGTTTATGCGTATCCCCGTAGCCTTTGATGAGGCGCGCGCACTCCGCGATCTCGAGCGCGAGGTCGGCGGACAGCGGCGCGGCCTGCGCGATCAGGCGCAGCCACGCCTCGATTGCGCGCTGCTCCTCGCGATAGCGATGCGTTCGCGGCCGCAATGCGCGCAGTTTGGCGAGCAGATAAAAGCGCAAGTAGCCGAACAACGACGCCGTGTTGATTTCCATGCCCCAATGCGCTCGGCCAAGCGCCGAATGCCGGTCGGCGTAGGCCAGGATGCGCGTGCCGAGCCAATGCGGCAGGATCGAGCAGAATTCTTCGACCCCAGGCTTGAGGAATTCGGTGACGGCGAACGGCTGTCCGGGTTTGATTCCCATTTGCGCGGCGATCCGGCCCGCCCTGGCGGGGTCGATCTTGGCCTGCGCGACGCGAATCACGTCCTCATACGACATGCGCACCGCGAGATGCCGTGCCGTCTCGGCGACGAACTGGCCGCCGGCTTCAGCCTTCGCGTCGGCATCGCGCACCGGCGTGAGACGATCGAGATAAAGCCGCGCGTAGCCGATATCCTGATAGGCGGCGAGCCGCCGCACGCCTTCGCTGGCGAATGCACGAGCGGCTTGCGGCAGGCGGGCGACCTCGCTGTCGAGTTCGGCGAGTGACGACCCAGCCTGTGGCGCGCGCTTTCCCGCAGCCGCAGCCGGCTGCGCGCCGCTCTGCGCGGCCGCAAGACCGGCGCGGAAGCCACGCAGGTTTGACTCGACCGCTTTGCCGTCGGTGCGGATCGCCGCCTCGAACGCCTCGGCCGGAATCGGCAGCGCGCCCGTGCCCGCGACCACGCCTAGCATGACCGCACTGATCATGGCGCCGCTCTGGCGTGCGATCGCTTCCAGGTCGAGCAGAAGCGAATTTCGTGAGTTCTTCTGCACCGCCTCGATCAACCGCTGCTGATCGTAGCGGCCATCCGCCATCGCCATCTTCTCGACCACCAGATAGGAGCGGCTCGTCGAGGCGATCGTCGTGGTGCGGTCTGACGTCACGTAGCCGCCGGCAACAACGCGGCCGGCTTCCATCAACTCGCTGGCGACGACGAGGTCGACGTCGCCGACGCCCGGCGCGAGCGCCAGAATCGGACGCCGGTCACTCGTCGCGACCTGCGGCAACAGCTCGACGTGATAGGTGGTCGCGCCGGTGCGCTGAGCCACGCCGGGAATCGACGTCGATTGGACCGGAAAACCCTGGCTTGCGGCCGCGGCCACAATCCAATCGGTGAGCACACCGCCGCCTTCGCCACCCAGCGCGGCAATGAGAATGGTCATTGGGCGCACGACCGACTGGTCGACAAGCTTCACGAGCGGCGCGTTTAGCGATGCGACTTTGTTTCCCCCTCGTCCAGAAGGGTTAGGAGGCGGCGAATTGGTCTCCGCGGAAGCAGGTGAGGTGCCGCGCATCCAGCCGATCGCAGCGCTGCGCAGACGAAACAGCGTGCGGTCCCACCAACTCGGATTGCTGATGACATCGGTGCGATAGAACGACGGACAGAGCACGGCAGCGTGCGCGACCTCGCCGCATAATCCACAGCCGACGCAGCTTTCAACGACAGTCGCGACCGGATCGGTCCGCAACGGATCTGGATTCGGCTTGACCGTGAGCGAGGGGCAGCCGGACAGCCGAATGCAGGAATGATCGCCGGTGCAGATTTCGTCGTCGACGCCGAAGCGCGTGGTCACCACGCGCTCGCCGCGTTTGAGCTTTTCGGAATTTTCGACGCGCAGCCGACGCTGGCGCGCCAGCATGCATTCGCCATCGGCGATGATGACCTTCAATCCGCGCTCGGCCGTGAGCATGGCTTCTTTGAGCGTCGCCACCATCTTGGCGACACTGTAGGTGCGCACCGTGCGCAGCCAGGTCACGCCGAGCGAGCGCACCGTGCGTTCGATGCTGATGCCGGTCGGCGTGCCGGAGCGGTTCGCATTGCTCGACGGCAGGTATTGCTGGCCGGTGGCCGAGGCGTAGCCGTTCTGCATCACGATCAGCACGCCGTCGCCCTTGTTGAACATGTTTGAGGCGACGCCGGTGATCAGTCCGTTGTGCCAGAAGCCGCCGTCGCCCATCACGGCAATCGGCCGCTGCGCCATATTCGGACCGACCGCCGCGGCGCTGGCAAGCGACATGCCGTAGCCGAGGATCGAGTTGCCGAGCGAAAACGGCGCAAAGGTCGCGAACGAATGGCAGCCGATGTCGGCGCTGATATGCGTTGGCCCGATCTCGCGCTGCGCCAGCTTGATGGCGGCAAAGACCGGCCGCTCGGGGCAGCCGGTGCAGAAATTCGGCGGACGCGGCGGAATATCGCCCGCGGAGGCAAGTGCGTCCGGCTTATGGGCCAGCATGTCTTTGACGCGCGCAGCGATACCGTCGGCGCCGATCCCTGCCGGGCGCGCTTCGGTCAGGAACGCCGCGATACCGCGCAAAAACACTTCCGAGGCGTAATCTCCGGTACGTGGCAAGCAGCCCTTGCCGAACACCCGCGTTGCAATACCGGCGCCGCGCAGAATGACGTTGATCTGTTGCTCGACGTAATCGGGCGAGCCCTCTTCAACCACGAGTACCGCACGCTTTTCCGCGCAGAATGCCGTCACCTCTTCCGGCACCAGTGGATACGCGACGTTGAGCACATAGATCGGGATGCGCGAGTCGCCGTAGAGATCGGCCAGATCGAGCCGGGCCAGCGCGCGCAGCAGCGGATTGGCCAATCCGCCGAGAACGATGATGCCGACATCGTCGCGGTCGCCTGCGATTGTCTCGTTGAGCTTGTGTTCGCGAACGAATTTCTGCGCGGCCGGCAGCCGCTCTTCGAACTTCAGCCGCTCCTGCGTGAAGATGACCGGCGGGTGGGCGAGGCGGCTATATTCGAAAGGCGGCGGCCCATCGAGACGGTGCCGGCCGCTATAGACGGCGCGTTTGTTGTCCTTCGCGATAAATTCGCCGGTCAGGTGGCAGGCGCGCACGCGAAGATCGAGCATGACCGGCGCATGGCTCGCTTCCGAAAGCTCGAATCCCTGCTCGACCATGTGGACGATGGTCGGCAGATCGGCGCGCGGATCGAGAAGCCACATCGAGGATTTCATCGCATAGGCGTACGAGCGCTCCTGAATGACGCTCGCGCCTTCGCCGTAGTCCTCGCCGAGCACGATCAGCGCGCCGCCGATGACGCCGGGCGAGGCGAGGTTAGAGAGCGCGTCGGCCGCCACATTGGTGCCGACAATTGATTTCCAGGTCACCGCGCCACGCAGCGGATAATTGATCGAGGCGCCGAGCATCGCGGCGGCGGCGGCTTCGTTGGTGCAGGTTTCGACGTGCACGCCGAGATCGGCCAACAGGTCCTCGGCATCAACCATAACGTCGAGCAGGTGCGATACCGGCGCGCCCTGGTAGCCGCCCACATAGCTCACGCCCGACTGCAACAGCGCCTTGGTGACGGCAAGGATGCCTTCGCCGCGAAACGTCTCGCCGGCACCGAGCCGCAGTGCATCCACTTCCTTCTTGAACGAGCGTTCCATGGCGGGTGTTTCGCAGCCTGTTGAAGACGGACTCGTATACCCGCTTTTCCCAAATCCGTCATTCAGAAGCACTGCGGGGCCTTATGATTTTGTGCTCCGGAAGGGCTCCCATACCTACGGGGACAGGTCCGGGACGCGGCGTCGTCTCAGCTTGTGTTCCGCGGCACTCCGGGTAGGGTGCGCCCCGCCGGCAGACGGGAACCAGCCGGAAGGGCATGGGGACCCTATGAGCGGCCAAATGACCGGCCAGGCGCAGATCGTCATCGACAAGGTGAATCACACCTACCGGCCGCCGCGCGGCAAGCCGGTGCTGGCGCTCGCCGACGTATCGCTGGAGGTGCGGCCACGCGAATTCCTCGCCATTCTCGGCCCGTCCGGCTGCGGTAAATCAACGCTGCTTTATCTCGTCGGCGGCTTTTTGCCGATCGAGGCCGGCCACATCATGGTCGAAGGCAAAGCGGTCGCCGCGCCGGGCCCCGACCGCGGCATCGTCTTTCAGCACTTTGCGCTTTTTCCCTGGAAAACGGTGCGCGGCAACATCCTTTATGGTCTCGAACGGCAGGGCTTGCCGCGTGCCGAGCGCGAACAGCGCGCCAAAGCCTTTATCGACCTGGTTGGCCTGCGCGGCTTCGAGGACAGCTACCCGTCGCAGCTGTCCGGCGGCATGAAACA
Organism: Xanthobacteraceae bacterium; assembly: GCA_036511795.1. Taxonomy (GTDB): domain Bacteria; phylum Pseudomonadota; class Alphaproteobacteria; order Rhizobiales; family Xanthobacteraceae; genus BOG-931. The sequence goes on along the minus strand of DATCBO010000059.1, from coordinate 82,691 downwards.
GCGCACAGCGATCGCCCGTACGCTCGCCTTCGATCCCAATATCCTGCTGATGGACGAACCGTTCGGCGCGCTCGACGCACAAACCCGTTCGCTGATGCAGACCGAATTGCTCAGCATCTGGCAACGCACACCAAAGACCGTTATTTTCGTCACGCACGACGTGCAGGAGGCGGTTTATCTCGCCGACCGCGTGGCGGTGATGTCGGCACGACCGGGCCGGATCAAAGCGCTGGTCGACACCAAGTTCGATCGCCGCGACCCGAGCATGTTCCGTGAGAAGGCCTTCGTCGAAAAGGTCGACGAGTTGTGGAATCTGGTCCGCGTCGAGGCGCTCAAGGCGCAGGAGGACAAGGCTCCGTGATGTTCATCATCGTCATTCCGGCCGAGGGGGCGCCATGAAATCGACGGCGCTGCGCTATCTGCCGCTCCTGCTGCTGGCGCTCAGCTGGGAACTCTTGGCGCGCCTCAACATCGTGGATTCGCTCGCCTTGCCGCCGCTAAGCAAAATTGCGGTCGCCTGGCTCGACCTGATGCGTGACGGCGAACTCGTCGACAACGGCGCGGTGTCACTCTACCGCGGCTGCGTCGGCTTGTTGCTCGCCATTGTCATCGGCGGTGGGCTCGGCATGGCGATGGCGCGCTGGCGACTGCTCGACATTTTCCTCAATCCACTGGTCGAGTTGTTCTACCCGCTGCCGAAATCGGCGCTTATTCCAGTCACGGTGATTTGGCTCGGATTTGGTGATGGTTCGAAAATTTTGCTGATCTTTCTCGGCTGCATGATTCCGGTGACGATTGGCGCCTATAATGGCGCGCGCGGCAGCGAACAGGTGCTGGTCTGGTCGGCGCGCAGCATGGGTGCGAGCCCGATGCGCATGATGTGGGACGTGGTGATGCCGAGCGCGCTCCCCGAGCTGCTCAACGGTATCCGCACCGCACTGGCGCTTGCGTTCATCCTTTTGGTCAGCGCCGAGCTGATCGTTTCGCAGCAGGGCTTTGGCTATTTGATCGGCTATCTCGGCTCCACCGGCTCGTACGAAGGCATGTACGCGGTGGTGTTGACCGTCGCTTTCCTCGGCTTTGCCGCGGACCGCATCTATCAAACAATCATGCAATGGCTGCTGCGATGGCGCGAGTAGAAGACCAGGCCTCGCTGGCCGCGGCCGAAGCGGATGTCGCAGACGCCGCAACGCGGCGGCTCGACGTGGTATTCCGTGGCGGCGCCGCGGTATTCTCCATGCTGATCCTTCTGATTGCCTGGGAGCTGTTCGCCCGCAGCGGCAAAGTAACGATGTTCATGCTGCCGCCGTTCAGTGTGGTAGCCAAATACATCGCCAAAGATGCCGTCTCGGGCGTCCTGTGGATCAATCTCGGGCTTACGTTGTATCGAGCCATGGTTGGCTTCGTGATCGCGGCAATCGGCGGGATCGCACTGGCGACGCTGATGTCGCGCTTCAAGCTGGTGCGCTGGTTCTTCGATCCGATCATTTCGGTCGGCTTCCCGATGCCGAAGATCGCGTTCCTGCCGGTCATCATTCTCTGGCTCGGCGTCTACGACGTGTCAAAAATATCGATCGTGGTGTTCGACGCAATCTTCCCGGTGGTGACGGCGACACTCGCCGGCATCGCGGCAGTCGAAAAGGAGCTGCTGTGGTCCGCCCGCAACATGGGCGCCAACGAACGCGAGCTGACCTGGCAGGTGGTGTTGCCGGCCGCGTCGCCGCAAATCCTGACCGGCCTGCAAGTCGCGCTGCCGATCGCACTGATCGTCGAAATCATCGGCGAGATGGTGATGGGCGGCTACGGGCTCGGCGGCGCCATGATGAGCGCCTCACGCTTTGCCAATTCGCCCGGCGTGTTCGCCGGCATCGTCGAGATCGCCGTCGTCGGTTTCGCCATGATCAAGGCCACGGCGATGCTGCGCCGCCGGCTTCTGGTATGGCACCAGGAAGCGGCTTAACCAAATTCCGGCACCTCCTTGGCGGCTCGGTGCGGCAACAGATAGACTTGCGCTGCGACAGCGTTTGCGCCGACAATCGACGCCGAACGGCGCCTGCAAAGGCTTGGCAACAAAGCAAAGCCGTCAACCTGGGAGGGTCAATCATGCGCGCAGTTACTGCGGTTTTAGGTCTGGCTTTGATGCTGCTGGCGGCCGGCGCTGTGCGCGCCGAACCGGTTCAGATTCGTGTCGCCTGGGTCGCACCGATTGCAAACTGGATCTCCATCTGGCTCGACAAGAAGGACTTGGCCCAGCATCTCGGCAAATCCTACACATTCACACCGGTGCATTTTGCCGGCACTCCGCCGATGGTCACGGCGATTGCCAACAACGAGGTGGAAGTCGGCGACCTCGCATTCTCTACGCTACCAATTGCGATCAAAAATGCCGGCCTCGACGACATTCGCGTCATTGCAGACGACTTCCAGGACGGCGTCGACGGTTATTGGACGATCCCATTCGCCGTGCTCAAAGACGGGTCCATCAAAAAAGTAGAAGACCTCAAGGGCAAGGTTGTCGCCACCAATGCGGAAGGCAGTGCCGTAGACGTCGCCATGAAGGCGATGCTGCACAAGCACGGGCTCGAACCCAATCGCGACTACACCGTCATCGAAGCGCCGTTCCCGGCAATGAAAGCGATGCTCTCCGAGCACAAGGTCGATCTCATTCCGGACGTTCTGCCGTTCGCGCTCGATCCGCAAATGAAGGCAATCGCAAGAACACTGTTCACCGCCAAAGACGCCATCGGTAAATCCGAATTCGTCAGCTTCCAGGCGCGCAAACCGTTCATCGATGCGCATCGCGCCGCATTGGTCGACTGGCTGGAGGACACGCTGCGCATCCTGCACTGGTACACGGACCCGAAGAACCACGACGAGACGGCGAAGATTGCCGCTCGGTTCGTCAAGGCGCCGCCCGAGCGGATGGGCTGGGTGTTTACCAAAACCGACGCCTATCGCGATCCCGATATGCTGCCTGACCTCGCCGCACTGCAGCGGAATGTCGACATGACCAAGGAGCTCGGCTTCGCGCAGGCGAGTTTCAACGTCAAGGCTTACTCAGACTTGAGCATGGTCAAGGAAGCGGCGCAGCGGCTGAAATAACAAGCCCGCGCAGCCAGGACGTTAACGACGAGGTGCGGCAAGTCATACGCTGCGCCGCACTTTCCGTATGCGCACAATTGTTCTAATAAGGCAGCTTGCGAGGTCGCGCGGCGACTCAACCACGCCGAAAAGGCGTGGAACGGCGGCCCGGCAATCATAAAATCAGCGTCGGAGGATATATGCGTACTTTAAGTCTCGCCTGGGCGGTCGTCTGTGCCTTGGCGCTTGTGGGCCCGGCCCAAGCGGCACCGCTGAAGATTCGCGGCGCGTGGGTTGCGCCGGTGTCGAACTGGGCATCGATCTGGCTGGCAAAGAAGGACCTCGCCAAGCATTTCGGACAATCCTATGTATTCGAGCCGACGCATTTTGCCGGCACGCCGCCGATGGTCACGGCCATCGCCAACAATGAGGTGGAGATCGGCGATCTTGCCTTTTCCACCCTGCCGATCGCCATTTCCAATGCAGGGCTCGATGATATCCGCATCGTCGCCGACGAGTTCCAGGACGGTGCGGCGGGATATCGCGACGACACCTACGAGGTGCTTGCCGACGGACCGATCAAGAAGATCGAAGATTTGAAGGGCAAGGTGGTGGCAACCAACGCCATCGGCAGCGGCGTCGATGTCGCCATGCGCGCCATGCTGCGTAAGCACGGACTTGAAGCCAACCGCGACTACACGATTGTCGAAGCGCCATTCCCCGCCATGGCCGCAATGCTGACCGAGAAAAAGGTCGCTCTGATCCCGGCGATCTTACCGTTTGCGCTCGGTCCCCAATACAAGGTCGCCCGGCCGCTGTTTACCGTCCATGACGCGATCGGCATCTCGCAGTTCGTAGTCTGGACCGCGCGCAAGCCATTCATAGACGCGCACCGCGCCGCGCTGGTCGATTTCATGGAAGACTCCATGCGCATCGAGCGCTGGTATCTCGATCCGAAGAACCATGACGCCGCCGCAGCGATCGCCTCGCAGATGACCAAGCAACCGGCCGAGCGGTTCGGCTGGCTGTTCACCAAGCAGGACTATTACCGCAATCCGGACATGAAGCCGAACCTCGGCGCGCTGCAGCAGAACGTCGACATGACCAAAGCCCTCGGTTTCGTCCAATCGAGCTTTGACGTGAAGACACATTCCGATCTCAGCCTCGTCGAAGACGCGGCCAAACGGCTCAAATAAACAACATGACGCGCGAGGCGCCGAGCAACGGCGCCCGCACACCATTTGGGAGGAAACAATGCGTTTTACGAAACTCGCGGTGGCGGCGCTGTGCGCGGCTTGTTTCGCCGGCGCTGCCGGTGCCGAGCCGCTGAAAATCAACGAAGGCTGGGTTGCGCCCGGCAACTGGGCGTCGATCTGGCTGCAGAAGAAGGATCTGGCCAAGCATTTCGGCCAATCCTACGTCATGGTGCCGGAGCATTATGTGGGCACACCGCCGATGGTCACGGCGCTCGCCAACAATCAGGTCGCGATCGCCAACCTCGCCTATTCGACGCTTGGCATTGCCATCCAGAACGCCGGCCTCGACGATCTGCGCATCGTCTCAGATGAATTCCAGGACGGTGCGCCCGGCTATTACTCGCAGGAATTCATGGTCCTGAAGGACAGCCCTATCCGCAAGGTCGAGGACCTCAAGGGCAAAGTCGTTGCCACCAATGCCGAGGGCAGCGCCGTCGACGTCGCCATGAAGGCGATGCTGCACAAGCACGGCTTGGAGCCAAACCGCGACTATACGGTCGTCGAGGCGCCGTTCCCGGCCATACGCGCCATGCTGGCGGAGAAGAAAGTCGATCTCATTCCGGCAGTGCTGCCGTTCTCCTACGATCCGGCGCTGCAAAAAATTGCCCGCGACCTGTTCGTCCAGAAGGACGCCATCGGCGTCGCCGACATGGTGGTCTGGGTGGCGCGCAAGCCATTCATCGACAAGAACCGCGCCGCTTTGGTCGATTTTTACGAGGACACGCTGCGCATCACGCGCTGGTACGAGGACCCGGCCAATCATCAAGCGGCGATGCGTATCCTCGGCGATCTGGTCAAGCGCCCGCCCGCAATCTTCGATTGGGCGTTCACCAAGCGTGACGTCTATCACGATCCGAACATGATCCCGAACCTCGCCGCGCTGCAGAGCAACGTCGATCTGACGCACGAGCTTGGTTTCACCAAGGCGAGTTTCGACGTGAAGAAATACACCGACCTCAGCATCGTCGAAGAGGCGGCGAAGCGGCTCAAGTAACGCGCGCTTCGCGCAGCTTCAATGCATCGACTTGCCGCCGTCGACGTTGATGGTCTGGCCGGTCATGAAATCGCTCGCCGGCGATGATAGGAACATTACGGTGCCGACCAGATCGGCCGGCACCTGAACGCGCTCGATGGCGCGGCCAGCGATGCGGGTGGCGAGGTAATTTCCCGACGAGCTTGCGACCTGCGTCTCGCTCTGCGTCATGCCGGGCGTCACCGCGTTGACGGTGATGCCGAACTCGCCGACCTCGCGAGCGAGCGCGCGGGTAAAACCGATGACGCCGGCCTTCGAAGTCGTGTAGTGCAGACGGTTCGGCGTTCCCTCCCATACGCGCGATGAGGAAATGTTGACGATCTTGCCGCGTCCTTGTGCCTTCATGGCGGGGAAAGCGGCGCGGCAACAGAGAAACATGCCGCGCAGGTTGACTGCCATGACGCGGTCCCATTCCTCAATCGGGATTTCCATAAAAGAGCGCCGCGGTAACGTACTCATCAGCGAGGCATTGTTGATCAGCACGTCGATTTTGCCATGACGATCGAGCACCGCCGCAACCGCCGCGTTGACGGAGACCTCGTCGGAAATATCGACCCCGAGCCCGAAAGCCTGCAAGCCCGCTTTGCTCAGCACCGCGCCGACGCTTTCGGCCGCCGCCACATCGATATCGGCCGCTGCGACCCGGGCGCCCGCCTTGGCGAATTCCTCGACATAGACCTTGCCGATACCCTTGCCGCCGCCGGTGATGAGCACGCAGCAATCGGAAAAATCAAACCGCGCGTTCACGGCCATTGTCCTTGTCCCCGTGGTCATGGCACTGAATTTCTGGCACTGGATGAGAATGAACCCCATCGATCTCGAAGTCATCTACCAATCGACGCTGCAGATTGCGCGCGAGCTGACGCTCAACATGCTGCGCACCGGCTACTCCACAATCATCAAGGAGAGCCAGGATTTCACCTTCGCCATCTTCGACGCGAAGGGCCGCATGGTGGCGCAGGGCATCCCGCAGCCACTGCATATCGGCCCGGTGGCGGCGCAGGTAAACGAAGTGCGCCGCCGCTTCCCGGACGCGGCGCCGGGCGATGCCTTCATCGTCAATCATCCCTACCAGGCCTGCCAGAACCATTCGACCGACGTGACCATTGTCACGCCGATGTTTATCGACGACCGCGTCGTTGGCTATATCGGCAACACCGCGCACAAGCCCGATCTCGGCGGCAAAGTGCCGGGCACGAACTCCGGCGATGCCACCGACATTTTCCAGGAGGGGCTGCTCATCCCGCCGATGCGTATTCTCCGCCGTGGCGAACTGGTTGCCGATCTCGAAGCGGTCATCTGTGCCAATACGCGCACGCCGGAGGTCACCTGGGGCGACATCAACGCCCAGATCAACACCAACAGCTACGGCATGACCCGCTTCGCCGACCTGTTCGGCAAATACGGCACCGATAAAGTGCTCGCCTGCTGGCAGGAATGGATGGACATTTGCGAGCGCGAGTTGCGCAAGGAAATCGCCAAGGTGCCGGACGGCCTGTACGGCCCGGAGACTGATTATCTCGACGACGACGGCGTCGATCTCGAAAAGTCGCACCGCATCTCGGCAACGCTCGAGGTGAAGGGCGATGTCCTGCGCTTTATCCTCGACAGTGATGCGCAGGCCCGCGGCCCAATCAACTTGCGGCCGTGCGTGTCGCGCAACTTCATCCAATGCCTCGTCAAAATGGTATTCATCCCGAACCTGCCGGTAAATGACGGGCTGTCGCGGCCCGTGCAGGTGTCCTATCCGCCGGAGGGCTCGCTTCTCAACCCGCGTTTCCCGGCGCCGGTAAACATGTACGTGCGGCCGAGCCAGGTGACGACTTCGGTCGCGATTCGGGCACTGGCCCGCGCAGTACCGGGCCGCGTGCCGGCACCGGGCAGCGCTGCCGGCGGCTCGATCTCCAGTGCCGGACGCCATCCGCAATCGGGCCGCTGGTATTCGCAATATGAAATCTTGAGCGGTGGCACGGGCGCGCGGCCGGACAGCGATGGCGTCAGCGCCATGGACGAACTCGTCGTCAACGTCATGAACACACCCGTCGAGGCGGTGGAAACTGAATTTCCAGTGCGCGTCGAGAGCTACGGGCTGGCGCAGGATTCCGGCGGGCCGGGCACCTACCGAGGCGGCCTTGGCGTGCGCCGGCAATGGCGCATTCTCGGCGACGAATCGGTCATCAATCTGCGCACCGATCGTTTCAAGTTCTCGTCGCCGGGAATATTCGGCGCCAAACCCGCACATGCTTCGGCAGCATCGCTGCAGTCCGGCGCCGCGCCGCCACGGCCACTGACGTCGAAGGTCGCTGGGCTGCGGTTGAAAAAGGACGACGTCCTGTCGATGGAATTTGCCGGTGGTGGCGGCTGGGGCGATCCGAAAGACCGTGCGGTCGAGCGCGTGCGCGAAGACGTCGAACGCGGATATGTCTCGCGCGACGCGGCGCGCGAGGATTATGGCGTCGCTTTCGCCGATGATCTCAGCGTCGATGCTTGCGCAACGGCACAACTGCGCGCCGCAGCCAAGCCCAAGGCGGCCTCATGAGATTGCGCGTTGGGATCGATGTTGGCGGGACATTTACCGATGTCACCGCCTTCGATGAGGACGCCGGCGCGCTCGTTGCCGTGCGCAAATATGTATCCAATCCGGCGCAGCCGGCCGCCGTCATGGAACAGATTACGCGGGACCTCGCCACTGATTTCGGCGCGGACTCGGTCGCATTGATCCTGCATGGCTCGACCGCAGCGCTCAACACCATGCTGGAAGGCAAGGGCGTCAAGGTCGGTCTGATTACCACGAGCGGTTTCCGCGATGTCTATGAGATTGGCCGCCAGTGGCGCGGCGACGAAGTGTTCAACATCTTTGCCCCGGCGCCAAAAATGCTGCTGACCCGCGACCGCATCCACGAGGTCCGCGAGCGGCTTGATCCTCGCGGTCATGTGATTGAAAAAATCGATGAGGAGGACGTTGCCGCGGCGATCCGCCGGCTCGTTGCTCAAGGCGTGGAAGCCGTCGCCGTCTGCTTTTTGTTCGCCTACGCCAATCCGGCGCACGAACAGGCGGCGGCGAAAATTATCCACGAGATCGCGCCGAACCTATTCGTCTCATTGTCGCACGAAGTGAATCCCGAATGGCGCGAATACGAACGCACCGCGTCGTCAGTTGCGAACGCGTATATCGGCCCGCCGGTTTCACGCTATCTGCACGAACTGGAAGCGCTGTCGCTGCGGCGATTTCCAGGCGCGCGGGCGCTGATGATGAAATCCGATGGCGGCGCCGCCAGCGCTCGGATGCTTGATCGGACGCCAATCGAAACGGTGATGTCCGGCCCGGTCGCCGGCGTCATCGGCGGCCGTTACCTGGGCGACATCAAAGGCATCGAGAACGTCATCACCTTCGATACCGGCGGCACCTCGTCCGACATGGCGGTGCTGCCGGGACAGCCCCTGTTCAGGTCGGAATTCTCGGTGGCGCGGCATCCGCTGCGAACCCGCACGGTGGATATCGAAACCATCGGCGCCGGCGGCGGTAGCATCGCCAGTGTCGATCATGGAGTGCTCAAGGTCGGACCGCAAAGCGCCGGCGCCAATCCGGGACCCGCCTGCTACGACCGCGGCGGCAGCGAGCCGACATTGACCGATGCTCTGGTGGTGCTTGGCCATCTCAGCCCTACGGCGCTACTCGAAGGCGCCATGCCGATTTCTCGGGCAAAGGCGCACGAGGCCGTAAACACACGTGTCGCGCAGCAGCTTGAGTTTACGCCGGTTGAAGCAGCCTGGGGCATCCTCACAGTGCTGGCTACCAATGTCACGATGGCGATGCGCACCATCACCATCGAGCGCGGCTACGATCCGCGCGAGTTCACGCTGATCGCCTTCGGCGGCATGGGACCGACGATTGCCGGGCGCTTCATCGGCGAGCTTGGCATCGGACGTATTCTGGTGCCGCGCGATCCCGGGACTTTTTCGGCCTTCGGCATGCTGGTCACCGACGTGCATCAGACCAGAAGTTTTACCCGTATCACCAGGCTCGATGCGGCGAAGCCCGAGGAGCTTGAACTGACCTTTGCGTCGATGGAGCAGGCCGCACTCGCCGAATTACTGCAAGAGCAGTTCCCGCGCGAGCGGCTTTCGACGCTGCGCAGCGCCGGCATGCGCTACCGCGGCCAGTCCTACGAAGTCAGTGTTCCGGTCGCGGCGCTGCAAAGCGACGCCGATCTTGCCGCACTCGCGGAGCGCTTCCACGACGCGCACCAGCGTCGCTACGGCCACATGGCGCAATCCGAGGCAGTCGAGATCGTGAACTTTCAGGTCACTGCGGTCGGATCCATTCCCAAACCGCAAGTCCATGAACTTGCCGCACGAGAACAGCGGCCGGCGCCGCACGAAACCCGCACCGCTTATTTCGGCCCGAGCGAAGAAACCCGTGTCCCTGTTTTTTCCCGCACAGCGCTCAAGCCCGGCGCCGTAATCGACGGCCCCGCCATTATCGACGAAAAAACCTCGACGATCGTGCTCTATCCCGGCCAACGCGCGGTCGTTGACGGCTACCTGAACATCGAGATCGCGCCCGTCAGCGCGGTGCCCTAGCATTACAGTTGCCCTTTCTGAGTGTTTCTGAATCCATGAGCAACCATGATTCGAAGATCGTGGACGCAGGCAGCGTCGATTGAAGAGACGCTTGCGTTATGGGCGGCGTCGCTTCGGGAGATCAAGAAGCGGATACGTCCGTTGTTCAGGCAAGAGCGTGTTGCGACGAATGCAGGCTTGTTTCTGGAAGGTCTGCTCGGAGATGAGCAACGCAAAACCGGTTGGATGCGCGCGGAGGCGGCTGGCGATCCTGGCCCTTGGCGACAACAGGCGATCCTGGGTCGTAGGGATTGGGATGCTGATGCTCTGGGCGATATCGCCCGCGATTATGTCATCGAGCATTTGGCGGATGACGATGCGGTCCTCGTGATCGACGAGACCGGTTTTCTCAAACAGGGCAAGGCGTCGTGCGGAGTAGCGCGGCAATACACGGGTTCCGCGGGTAAGATCACGAACTGCCAGATCGGAGTCTTTGCTGCCTACGTTTCGCGCTACGGTCATGCGTTTATTGATCGCGCGCTGTATCTTCCGAAGGAATGGACCGACGATCCAGATCGCCTGGAAGCTGCCTACGTGCCCCCCGATGCCGGCTTTGCGACCAAACCAAAGCTTGCGACGAAAATGATTGCACGCGCCATAGCGGCGTCCGTACCATTCAAGTGGGTTGCTGGCGATACTGTCTACGGTGTTGGCGAGATCGAACAACAACTGCGCCGGGCAGGAAAAGGCTATGTACTCGGGGTCAGCAGCGCTCATGTATTTCAATCCTGGGGCAAGCGGCGATCAGTCACCGGCAAGGCCGCCGACATCGCCCGGACGCGGCGCTCGTCCGATTGGAAACGCCTCTCTGCGGGGGCCGGAACCAAAGGACCGCGGCTTCACGATTGGTGCTATCTCGAATTGGCCGATCTCGGGGGCGAAGAACTTAACAGCGCAAGTCATGGTCTTTGGACACGCGGTTTGCTGATCCGTCGTCATATCGCCGATGGCGATCTCGCCTTCTTCACCACCTGGTGTCCAGCGGCAACATCCATCGAAACGCTGGTGGCGGTCGAAGGCCACCGGTGGGCGATCGAGGACAGTTTTGAGACCGCGAAAAACGAGTTCGGGCTCGATCACAATGAGAGCAGATCCTGGCATGGGTGGCATCGCCACGTTTCTTTGGTGATGCTCGCCTTCGCCATGATGGCGGTGATCCGCCATCGCGCCAATCCGCCACCGCCAAAAAAAACGACACGCCGAACCACGGCAAAGACAAAAGCATCGCCAACCCGTCATTGATCCGTTGGTCAATCCAGGAAGTCCGCCGGATCGCCATCAGACTCGCGCGAAAGCGGATCCAACCCGCACACATCATCGCTTGGTCACTCTGGCGTAGAGCTCACCAAGCGCTCGCTCAGCGAGCGCACTACAAAGCAAACGGACAACTGTAATGCTAGGCCCGCGCTGAGGTCAGGTCACAAGGACGTTGGAGAACTGCCAGGGATCGCGTTTGTCGATATCTTCCTCGAACAGGCCCGGCCGATCCTTGATCGGTGTCCAGTCGGTGTAGGCACCGATCACCGGACCGAGATACGGCGTCTGCACTTCGAGGCAACGGCGAAAATCCATCTCGTCGGCCTCGACAATACCGGCGTTCGGATTCTCCAGCGTCCAGACCATGCCGGCCAGCACCGCCGAGGTCACCTGCAGGCCAGTGGCGTTCTGATAAGGCGCGATCGAGCGCGCATCATCGATCGAAAGCTGCGAGCCGTACCAGTAGGCGTTCTTCTTGTGGCCGTAGAGCAGCACGCCGAGTTCGTCGATGCCGTCGACGATCTCGTGCTCGTCCAAAATATGGATTGCCGGCTGCCGGCTGCCGGCCTGGCCGAACAGTTCGTGCAGCGACAGCACCGCGTCATTGCACGGGTGGTAGGCGTAGTGACAGGTCGGGCGGTAGATCACCTTGCGGCCGTCGCGCAGCGTGAAAAAGTCGGCGATCGAGATCGACTCGTTGTGGGTGACCAGAAAGCCGTATTGCGCCTTGGCGGTCGGCGTCCACGAGCGCACCCGCGTGTTGGCGCCGGGCTGCGTCAGATAGATTGCTGCCTGACAACCGACCCTATGCTTGAAGCCGTTCTTCGGCAGCTTCTTCTCATGCGTGCCCCAGCCCAGCTCGGCCGGCTGCATGCCTTCCGACAGGAAGCCTTCGACCGACCAGGTGTTGACGAACACTTCGAGCGGCTTGGGTTGCTTGGCGCGCTGGGTGTCGCGCTCGGCGATGTGAATGCCCTTGACGCCTGCCTTTTTGGCCAGGCGGCCCCACTCCTCGCGGGTTTGCGGCTCTTTGAACTTGAGTTTGAGATCGCCGGCGACGTTGAGGAGCGCTTGCTTGACGAACCAGGACACCATGCCGGGATTGGCGCCACAGCACGACACGGCCGTGGTACCGCCGGAGTTCTTGCGCCGCGCCGCCAGGACGGTCTCCCGCAGCGCGTAGTTCGAGCGCTTCTCGGGACCGAGCTTGGAATCGAAATAAAACCCGGCCCACGGCTCGACCACGGTGTCGATGTAGAGCACGCCGATCTCGCGGCAGAACTCCATGATGTCGAGCGAGGAGGTATCGACCGAGAGATTGACGCAGAAGCCCTGGCCACCGCCCTCGGTGAGCAGCGGCCGCAGCAGCGTGCGGTAGTTGTCGCGCGTCACCGCCTGGTGGATGAAACGGATGCCCCGTTCGTCCAGCAGCTTGCGGTCCTTGTCCTCGGGGTCGATGACCACGAAGCGGGATTTGTCATACGCAAAGTGACGCTCGATCAGCGGCAGCGTGCCTTTGCCGATCGAGCCGAAGCCGATCATGACAACGGGTCCGCTGATGCGGGCGTGAATGGGCCACTCGGTCATTCCCCTGCCTCCCAGAACAAAGAGTTGCTTTTGCACTCAGGCAGCGCGTTTCTCAAGCTTGCGTGCACGAGGACGATGGCTGTCGCTGCTGGCCGCGATCAGCCTGTTCAGGTCGGGCTTCGGCTGTGGCTCCCCGGTCGCGCCGATCAATCCGCTCGCACCAACAGGCGATCGCGCTCGAACTGTCCGGGCATCCACACGTGGCCGGTTTGTGCAGCCGTAAAGCCGAAACGGCCGTAATAGGCGGCGTCGCCGATCAGAAGGATTGCGCGGTGGTCCGCCAGGCGAGCGCGCGCGATGGCGCGGCGCACCAGCACCGAGCCGATACCCCGGCAGCGATGATCGGGATGCACCGCGAGCGGACCCAGCAACAAGGCAGAGTGTGCCGGGCCGGCGGTGACGTGCCAAAGCCGGACCGTGCCGACGATTTGTCCACAGTCGATCGCAACGAGCGACAGGCCGCGCGCCGGCTGGCGGCCTTCGCGCAGCCGCTCGGACGTTTTGGCAAAGCGTGCCGCACCGTAGGCCGCGTCGAGCAGAGCTTCGCGCGCGGCGGCGTCGGATGCTTTTTCTTCCCGGATGTTGACCATGGTCCCGCTCCTTTCTCCCACACCACCGGCGCGGCCGCGCCCCGAAGGGAGAGCCGCGCCGGGGCAACAGGGGCCCGCCACGCTTGTTCAGATGTGATAGGTCCGCAGCGGCGCGAAGCCGTTGAAGGCCACCGACGCGTAGGTCGCCGTGTAGGCGCCAGTGCCTTCGATCAGGACCTTGTCGCCGATCTCAAGACTGATCGGCAGCTCGTAAGGCCGCTTCTCGTACAGCACATCGGCCGAGTCACAGGTCGGGCCGGCAAGCACGCACGGTCCGACTTCGTCGCCGTCATGCGGCGTGCGGATCGGATAGCGGATCGACTCGTCCATCGTCTCGGCGAGGCCGCCGAATTTGCCGATGTCGAGATAGACCCAGCGCACGTGGTCGTGCTCGCTCTTGTTGGAGACGAGCACCACCTCGGCCTCGATCATGCCGGCATTGCCGACCATGCCGCGGCCCGGCTCGATGATCGTCTCCGGGATGCGGTTGCCGAAGTGCTTGCGCAGCGCCCGGAAGATGGAGCGGCCATAGGACTCCACCGCCGGTACGTCACGCAGGTACTTGGTCGGAAAACCGCCGCCCAGATTGACCATCGACAGGTTGATGCCGCGGTCGGCGCAGGCGCGGAAAACCGCCGCCGCCGACTTCAGCGCTTCGTCCCAAGCCGCGGTGCGGCGCTGCTGCGAGCCGACGTGGAACGACACGCCGACCGCATCGAGGCCGAGCCGTTGTGCGTGTTCGAGCACATCGACCGCCATTTCCGGATCGCAGCCGAATTTCCGCGACAGCGGCCACTCGGCGCCGGCGCAGCCGAACAGGAAGCGGCAGAAGACCTTGGCGCCAGGCGCGGCACGGCCAATCTTCTCCACCTCGGCCTTGCAGTCGACCGCGAACAGGCGGACGCCGAGCGCGTAGGCACGCGCGATGTCGCGCTCCTTCTTGATGGTATTGCCGAAGGAGATGCGCTCGGGCGCGGCGCCGGTTGCGAGCACCATTTCGATCTCGGCGACCGAAGCGGTGTCGAAGCAGGAGCCGAGCGTGACGAGCAGCGACAGCAGCTCGGGCGCCGGGTTCGCCTTCACGGCATAGAACATCCGGCTGTCCGGCAGCGCCTTGGCAAAGGCCCTGTAGTTGTCGCGCACGACGTCGAGATCGACGACGAGGCACGGACCATTGTCCAGTCCGTCATCACGGCGGCGGCGCAGGAAATCGCGGATGCGCTCGGTCATCGGAGCCGCTCCTTCATCCAGGTTCAAGGAGACACGCCGCGACCGCAGCGTGGCTCAGCATTGAAGTTTGGCCGCAGCGCTTGCGCACGAACGACCGGCGTCAGCGGCTTTCAGTGCCTCCCGCCGACCGCGCGTTGGGGACACGGTAGGGCGCGCGGCGCTGTCGCCGAGATGCTGCCTTGGATTGGAGCGGGAATACCCGTTCCGCACGGCCGGCAAGATGGACAAGCCTCTTCGGTGCTGACCTATGGACGGCCAACGAGACCAAAAAAGCCCGCTCCGTCGTTGCTTTAAGCCGCGTCCCCCGTTGAGCGCGGGGTGCGCCGGTTTCGCCTCCGGCTGCCGATCACGGTGTGAAGCTCCAAGCCGAGCCTCAGGCGACTGTCCGGCCTCTTGTCCGGATGCCTACCGATCGACACACGGCCACAGGCACGTGCGAATTTGGGCGAGCGGCAAATAGTCGTATCGATCCCGCATTGCAAGAAAAATCGACACGCACGGCAAAAAATTTCTCAACGCGCGCCGCGCACCAGCGACGGCGGCATGCGCGCCGGCTGGATGACGCAGCACAGCGGCTGTGTGATAGTGGCGCGCTTCGATCGCTCCTCGCTCCCAAGGATGAGAATTCATGTCTGGCTTGCCGATGACTTTCGCCTGCGGCCTCTACGACCGCATGCTCGCCCTCTACACCGGCGAGATCCAACCCGACGGCATCGATCTGAATTTTCTGGTCATGGACAATCCGCGGGAAATCTTCGACCGCATGTCCAACCGGCTGGAATTCGACGCCTGCGAGATGTCGAGCTCCGAGCTGATCAGCCGCCACGCCGCCAACAAGCTGCCGTTCGTCGCCATTCCGGTGTTCGCTTCGCGGGTGTTCCGTCACGGCTTCATCACGGTCAACCGCAACCACGTCAAGAAGCCGAAGGACCTCGAAGGCAAGCGGGTCGGCGTGCCGCTCTACACGCAAACCGCGGCGCTGTTCGTTCGCGGGCTGATGCAGCACGACCTCGGCATCGACCTGTCGACCATCGAGTGGGTCGAGGGGGCGGTGAACGAGCCAGGCTCGTACGGCAACCCGTCGGTGATGCCGCTCCTGAAGACGATCAACCTCAAGCCGAATACAAGCGGAAAATCGCTGAGTGACCTCTTGGCGGCGGGCGAGATCGCGGGACTGATCGGGTCCACTATGCCGAACTCGCTCAAGACGAGCCCCGATGTGGTGCGGCTCATTCCCGACTACCGGGCACAGGAGAAGGACTACTACAAGCGCACCAAGATTTTCCCGATCATGCACACCATCGTTATCCGGCGGGATCTCTACGAGAAGAATCCCTTCGTGGCGACCAGCCTCTACAATGCGCTCAACGCCGCCAAGGACCGCGCCTGGCAGAAAATCCGCTTCAGCGGCACGCTACGTTACATGCTGCCGTGGCTGCCCGACGACGTGAAGGAAATCGACGACGTGTTCGGCGGCGATTGCTGGCCCTATGGGGTCGAGCCGAACCGGCCGACGCTCGAGGCGCTGGTGACCTACATGGTCGAGCAGGGATTGATCCCGGAACAGATCCCGATCGAGAAGCTGTTCGTGCCGACATTCGGGTAGAAATCGCGCAAGCCGGTGTATGCCGCTAAGCCATCACCGGGATCGCTTCGCACGGACCTTATTGACTCGCCTGCCCGATCGGCTTGTGACCGCGCGCGATTTGACGCGAGGCGGCAGTTCACCTGCCTTCTGCAGCCGTGTGGTCCAATATTCCCAGGCACGTCCTATTGGCCGCGGCTGCAATTGTCGCGGTTCCGCCCGCTCGCGTTCGGCTGCGGTTAAAGCGCCGATTGTGCCGAGCATCATCGATCGCAACTGTATTTCTGCATTGGCGTGCGAATAGACGGTGCGGAACACCAGCTCCCTTAAGCTCCTCCCGGCCACCGTCGCACCATGGCGGCGCATCAGCACCATCCAGTGCGGGCCGAGCGCTCTGGCGAGCGAATGCCCCTCCTCCGGCTTGACCACCATGAGATCAGTGTCGCCGAGCTCGTCGCGACTGTCCCAGAACGGCACCACTTGGCCCATCACCGGACCCATGTGGAATACCGGTTCGAGTGCGACGCCGGTGACGCAGAACGGCAGCACTGACTGGGAGTGATGATGGCAAACCGCATTCACGTCCGGCCGTGCCTGATAAATGCAGCCATGAATGACCCGTTCGCCATACATGTCGCCTTTGGGCGGCACTACCGGCTCGGAATCAAGCGTGAATTCCAGAAGATCGGTAGGCTCGATCAATTCCGGACTGCGCGAACGCGCCAAGAGGTAGCGGTCGGGGCGATCCGGATGGCGCACGCTGACGTGCCCGAAGCCGTCGAGCACGCCCTCGTGTGCGATGATGCGGTTAGCGAGCGCAAGCTCGTAGCGCGCCTCGTCGAGAGCCTTGGACATCACACCGCTTTCAGATGCGCGTCCTTGCGCTTGAACAGATCCTCATCGGCATAGCCCATGGTTTCCGGCTTGCCGCGTCCGAGCATGACCTGAAAATAGACCGCGCCAAGTGAGTCGTTCTGATAGCCGTGGATCACGCCGGCCGGGCAGGAAATGCACTCCCATGGCCCAAGCCGCGTCGTCAGCCGATGGCCGGTTTCGTCCTCGACGAAAACATCGAGGAAACCGTCCAGCACGAAGAAACATTCCTCGACTTCGTGGGTGTGCGCCGCATTGCCCTGGCCGGGCTCGACATACATGATCGACAACGTGAAGTTGCCGGCCGGAATCACCGACAGATCGCCGTGCTTGCCCGAACCGCCGGCGCCGATGAAGCGATGCTGTGCACGCTTGTAGCCCTCGATTTTGGCGTCTTCGAATGCAGCCCAGTCCGGCTTCTTCTCTTTGAAGCGGCCGACATACCTTTTCATGATGTCCTCGACGGGGACGTCCTCAAGCTCCTTCGAGCGCGGATGACGAGCGACAGACATGGCTTTGCTCCTGATTGAGAAGTTGAGGCAAATCTATTCTTGCAGCGACCGCTCGTCCATCTCCGGTCATCCTAAGGTGCCCCGCGCGCAGCGCGGACCTCGGAGCGTGACGTATCAGCGGTTGCGCGCGTCCTGGACGAGTTGCCAAACGGCGCTCGGCGACAGCGGCAAGTCACGCGGCTGGACGCCGAACGATTGCAGCGCATTCGCCACCGCGTTCGCCATACAGCCGCCGGCTGCGACGATGCCGCCCTCGCCCGCGCCCTTGGCGCCGAGCGGATTGGTCGGCGACGGATGGTCCTCGGTCACGAAGCAACGCAGGTTCGGAAAATCCGAAGCGGTGGGCAGCAGATAATCAGCGAGTGAACCGGTGAGGAACTGGCCCTGCGCGTCGTATTTAAGATCCTCCAGCACCGCGCCGCCGAGTCCCTGCACCAGCGAACCGATCACTTGTCCGCGTACCGTGAGCGGATTGATGGCGCGGCCAACATCCTGCACCACGACATAATCGACAATTTCGATATGGCCGAGCCGCGCATCGACCGTGATGTGAGCAGCATGGGTTCCGTAGCTGTAGGTGTGCTTGTGGTTGAGGAACGCACCCTCCGCGGTAAGACCGGCGAATTCCTTGAGCGGCAGGGTGATACCGTCGCCGCCGACCCTGTCGACGTCGAGTGTGACTTTGGCCTCGGCGCAGCCGAGCCGCTTGCCCGCCGCCTGGCGCAAGAGCGCCATGAACTTTTCCGCGGCGTCGAGCACCGCCGAACCGCCCATCACCACCGAACGCGAATGATAGGCGCCGTAGCCGTCGCTCACGATGCCGGTCGAGCCATGATAAACATGCCGGATACGCTCGATCGGCACCTCAAGTGCGTCGGCGGCAATCTGGGCGTAGATCGTCTCGACGCCCTGCCCAACCGACGCCGTGCCCATGTAGACCGTTATCGTGCCGTCGTCATTAACCTCCAGTCGCGAGCTTTCCTTGGGACCGGCCCCCCCGCCCTCGATGAAGCACGAGACGCCGATGCCGTGATACTTGCCATCGATCAGCTTGCCGCCGAGCTTAGAGACGTCGGCGTAGTTGAATTCCTTCAGGCAACGGTCAAGCGTTGCTTGGTAGTCGCCCGAGTCGGTCTGGTCATGGGCGTTGGTGGGCTGCGCGGTTGCGAGCTTATAGGGATGCTCGGCCTTGCCGATCAGGTTGCGCCGGCGCAGTTCGATGCGGTCGATATTGAGATCGGCAGCGACCATATCGAGCAGCCGCTCCATGTAGAAGCAGCCTTCGAAGCGACCCGGCCCGCGGTAGGTGCCAACCGGCGTTTTGTTGGTCATCCACAGGTGCGAGTCGACCTTGTGGTGCGGGACACGATAGGGCCCTGTCACGAACTGCGGCGCATTGCGCGCGCCGACCGCACCGTTGGTGCGCATGTACGCGCCCATGTCGGTATGGACCTCGCCGCGCAGCGCGATGATTGTGCCGTCGCGCTGACAGGCGATCTCGAGATCGGCCTCGGTCTCGCGGGCGTGGTTCATCGCCATCAAGTTCTCGCGACGATCCTCGATCCACTTCACTGGTCGGTTCACGTGCATCGCGGCAAACGGAATCAGAAAGTCTTCCGGATAGAACTCGCCGCGCGCACCATAACCGCCACCGACGTCGTTCTCGATCATCTCTATGGCGGATTCCGGCAGCCCGATCTGCTTTGCCAGAATGCGGCGATTGGCGAATGGCACTTTCGCGGCACCCGACACTGTGAGCTTGTTGTTGGTGACGTCCCATTCGGCCATAACGCCGCGCGGCTCCATGGTGAGGCCGTAATGGCGGCCGGTCCGCATGCGTTCGCGGCGCGTGTAGGGCGCCTCTTTGAATGCCGCGTCGGCATCGCCCTTGCGCGCCTCGAACGTGAGCGAGCGGTTGGTGCCGGTGACCTCAAACAGCACGCTTTGATTTTTTGATGCCGCTTGCGAGGTGGCGACCGCAGGCATTTCCTCAATCTTGACTTGGATCTGCTCAAGCGCGTCCTCGCCGACGGCGACGCTCGAGGCCAGCACCACCGCAATCGGCTCGCCGACGTAGCGCACTTTCTCGTAGGCGATGACCGGCTGCTCGTAGGGTTGGAATTCAGGCAGCGGCTGCAACCGCATCGGCACGATCGGCACGCCGGAGGGATAATCCTTCGACGTCATGTCCTTCGCGGTGATGACGGCGTGGACGCCATCGATTTTCAACGCGCCGGAGGCATCGACGGAGCGCAACCGGCCGTGCGCCACGGAACTGCGAAGGATCACCGCATAGAGCAGGCCGGGTACCTGAAGGTCATCGACGTAGGTGCCGCGGCCGCGCAGGAAGCGTAGATCTTCGCGGCGCTCGATCGACGCGCCGATGAAGGTATTTTTCATCGCGCCGGTCTCTTGCCTGACATTGCACCTCGCACGGCGCCCGTCATGGCACGGCTTTCTTGTACGCGGCGCGTGCGTCGAGCACCGCTTCGACGATGGAGATGTAGCCCGTGCAGCGGCACAGGTTGCCGGAGAGCACTTCGCGGACGCGATCGGCATCGCAGTCGGGCTCTTCGCTGAGCAGCGCGTGCGCAGTGGTGATCATGCCGGGCGTACAGAACCCGCACTGCAGCGCATGATGTTTGCGAAACGATGTCTGCAGCGGCGTCAGGCCTTCGTCCCGCGACAGACCCTCGACGGTCACGACCTTGGCGCCGTCGGCCTGCACCGCCAGCATGAGGCAGGATCGCACTGCCCTGCTGTCGACCAGCACCGTGCAGGCGCCGCACACGCCGTGCTCGCAACCCACATGCGTGCCGGTCAGCCGCAGATGATGACGCAGGCAATCGGCCAGCGTCAGCCGCGGCTCGACTTCAACCTCGACCTGCTTACCGTTGACTTCGAACTTGATCGTCATAACTTTTTTTAACTCTATGCGACGGCGGCTTTGAGCGCGCGTTCAACCATGACGCCGACCAGCGCCTTGCGATAGGCGCCACTGGCATGGATATCGTCGCGCGGATCGACAGCAGCGGATGCGGCGGCTTCCGCCTTGGCGATCACAGCCTCGCTGATTTTCTGACCGTTGAGGACGGCTTCAACACTCGGCAGCCGCAGAGGCCGGTCGCCGACGCCGATAACTCCGACACGAGCGTTGCGCGCCGTGCCGTTATCGTCGTCATAGAAGACCGCTGCCGCGGCAAGAGCAAAATCGCCGCGACGGCGGGCGAATTCCTGAAAGCCGAAACGACGCTTGCCCGGCCAAAGCGGGAGACGAATCTCGGTGATGATTTCGTCGGACGTGAGCGCCGTCATCAGTGGGCCTTGAAAGAAATCATCGGCAGCAATAACGCGCGAGCCGGACTTGCCGATCACAGCGATCTGCGCGTCGCAGGTCACTGCTATGCCGGGCATCTCGGCGGCCGGATCGGCATGCGCCATACTGCCACCAACCGTACCACGGTTGCGAATCTGATAGTGAGCAACGTGTTCAACTGCAGCGACCAGCAGCGGATGCGCCGTGAGCAGCCGCGCATCCTCGAGAATATCGCGCCAGCGCACCATGGCGCCGAGTACGACGCCATCCTGGGTGATCCTGATTTGACGCAACACTTCAAGCTTGCGCAAATCGACCAGCAGCGAGGGCGACGCGACGCGGAACGCCAACATCGGCACCAGGCTCTGACCGCCGGCGAGCGGCTTCGCCTCGCCATCATGCGCGGCCAATAACGCAACGGCTTCGGAAATGCTGGTTGGACAGGCGTATTCGAAAGGGGGCAGTTTCATCGGGCGCGTCCGCTTCGAACCGCAGGAAAGGGCGTATTTCCCGCATTTACTAGCATCGGGCCGCTTTGCCGGTCAACGTATTGCAAACCGCGCGGCACCGATGCATTGCAGGGCGTCACGATGCGCATGCGATGGTTGTTGTCGCGGGGTCCACGATGAATCTTATCTCGCTTCTGTTTGGTGTCGCATCGCTCGTTTGCGGCCTCATCGCTGCAGCGCAATGGTACCGCGCCAGCAAAATCGTGGTGAAACCGAACCTGTTCGAGCTCTCGGACGACGTTCACGAAACGGATTTCAATTGGGAGCTTATCAGGGCGATCATGATGGCGGGACGAGAGACGAGCACGCTGAACAAAATCGCTGCGCTCTGGACCGCGGTCGCCGTACTCCTCGGCGGCGCAACAAGCCTGCTGACAGCGCTGACGCAGCATTAGGGGTTGACGGGTTGGCCGGCTTTGGCGCGCGCCGCATCGCGGATAAGCTGCCAGACCTGAGGGGGCGACAGCGGCAATTCGCGCGGCTGCACGCCAAACGAGGTCAGTGCGGCCGCCACCGCATTCGCGACAACACCGCCGACCGGGATGATGCCACCCTCTCCGGCGCCCTTGACGCCGAGCGGGTTGAGCGGCGACGGCTTGTCTTCGAGCGCAATGGCGCGGATCCGCGGAAAATCGCTCGCGGTCGGCATCAAATAGTCGGCGAACGAACCGGTGAGCAGCTGACCGTCGTCGTCATAGATAAAATGCTCGAGGAATGCGCCACCCAGACCCTGCACCACCGCGCCAACGCACTGGCCATGCAGGGTCAACGGATTGACGATGCGACCGACATCCTCGACAGCCACGTAGTCGATCAGTTCAACGTGTCCGGTCCTCGCATCGACCGCCACATAGGCGGCATGTGCGCCATACGAGTATGTCCGCTTGTCACTCGCAAAAGTGCCGTCGGCGGTAAGCCCGGCGAATTCTTTCAATTCGATGGTGACGCGAGTTGGTCCAATAGCCGTGCCTTGGTCGATCGTGATGCTGTTTGGCTCGCAGCCCAAACGTTTGGCTGCGCCCTCGCGGATCAGAGCGCGCAATTTGCTGGCGGCGTCCATAATGGCGTTGCCGCCCATGACGATGGAGCGCGACGAGAATGAGCCGTAACCCTGGGTGACGTAATCGGTCGAGCCGTGCAGCACCTGATTGATGCGGGTCATCGGCAGTTCCAACGCGTCCGCGGCAATTTGCGCAAACACCGTCTCGACGCCTTGGCCGACCGAGGAAGAGCCGACATAGAGCGATATCGAGCCGTCAGGCTCAACAACGAGCCGCACATTTTCGCGCGGCCCGGTGCCGCCGCCCTCAAGGTAGCAGCCGACCGCGATGCCGCGATAGCGCCCATCGACGAGCTTGCCGTTCTGCTTGATGCGCTCGGCCCAACTGATTTCATCGATGCAGCGATCGAGCGTTTTCTGATAATCGCCGCTGTCGCACTCGCTCTCGATGTCGAGCTCCAGCACGGTCGCCAGCGGATAGGGCATCTCCTGTTCGCGGATCAGATTGCGCCGCCGAAACTCGATACGGTCGATGCCGAGATCCGCCGCCGCCATGTCGAACAGCCGTTCGCGGCAGAAATCGGACTCGAAGCGGCCCGGCCCACGATAAGTACCAACCGGAGTCTTGTTGGTGACCACGAGCGTCACATCGACCCGCACGCCCGGAATACGATATGGGCCCGTCATTACCTGCGAGATATTGCGCGCCGCCGTAGCGCCATTGGTGCGCACGTAGGCGCCGATATCGGTGAAGGCGAGGCAGCGAAGACCGCGAACTGTGCCGTCGCGGTCGCATGCAATCTCGAGATCGCATTCCATGTCGCGCGCATGATTGAGCGACGTAAGGTTTTCGCGCCGGTCCTCGGTCCACTTGATCGGACGGCGCATCAGCCGCGCTGCGAACGGTACCAGAAAGTCCTCCGGATAAAACTCACCGCGCGCGCCGAAGCCGCCGCCGACATCGTATTCGACCATGCGCACCGATTTTTCCGGCAGCGCCATCATCTCGGCCAGAGCGCGCCGGTTGGTGAACGGCACCTTGCAGACGCCTTTCACCGTGATGCGCTCCTGCACGGCGTCCCATTCGGCCAGCAGCCCGCGCGGCTCCATCGGCACCGCAGCGTGGCGTTGCACGCAGAAATGCTCACGGCGCGTGTAGGGCGCATTTGCAAACGCTGCCTCTGCGTCACCGCGCACCGCCGTAATGGTGTCGGGCAGATTGGTGCCGACGGTCTCGAAAAGGATCACATCTTCCTTGCGGGCCTTGTCGCGATCGGCCACCGCCGGCAGCAGCTCGATGTCGACCTCGATCGCCTCCAACGCATCCTCGGCCAGAGCTGGGGTATCGGCGATAACGACAGCGAGCGGCTCACCAACGTATCGCACCTTTCCGTTTGCGATCACCGGCTGCTCGTAACGCCGGATTTTCGGCGTCGGATCGTGACGTAACGGAATGGTCGGCACCTTGCCGATGTCGGCCGCAGTAATGACCGCATGGACGCCAGGGCGCGCCAGCGCCGCTGCGGTATCGATCGAGCGGATGCGACCATGCGCTACCGAGCTGCGCAAGATCGCCGCATGAAGCATCCGTTCGCTATGCAGATCGTCGACATACTGCCCGCGTCCGGTGAGAAAGCGCAAATCCTCCAGCCGCTCGATCGGACTGCCGACGAACAGATTGCTGGCGCGCTGTGTGGCCGTGCTCATATCACGATGCTCGTTTCCAGATTGATCAGGGCGCGCGCGACGCTGAGCGCGGCAAGGGCCGATGTTTTGGGGTTGGTTCGCGACGGCCTGCCTTGCAATTGAATGGCGAAGCGGCCGGCGGCGCCTTCGGCTTCGATCTCATGGACGTTGCCGGGCGCGTCGGGATCGGCGACCAGTTCCACTTCCGTCGCGTCGAAGCCAAGCCCCGCGAGCGCGACGGCCGCCGCCACATTTGCGTTTTGCGGATAAAGCAGTGCCGCTTCACCTGCAGTGCCGCGGTAGAGCACGGTGCGGCTTTTCAGGCTGTCGAGATCCGCGACCTTTTCGGCCGGGGAGCCGCGCCATGCCGCCGGCGGCTTGCGCGAGCGGTAGCGCACTGCGTTGAGGCCTCCAAGCCGCATCGCCGCGATGGCATCGATGCCGCCGATCGCCCCCGCGGGTAGCAAAATGCGCCCGCCGCTTTGCGCCGCCCCCTTGAGAGCGTTGAGTAATTTCGGCTCGGCCAGCGCCCCGATCGAGATCACCAGCAGATCCGTCCCGCGCCGTAGAACCTCGGGGCCATGCTCCATGATGGCGCCTTGTCCGGCGACCTCCGCAACGACGGTCGGCTTCCGTGCCAGCAATTCATCAAGCGACTCGACAATGTCGATCCCTGGCAGAGCAGCGCGGGCTTTGGCGGAGCGTCCCGGCCGGCACAGCGCACCGGCAAATTTCACCTCGCCGCCAGCATTGCGTATCGCCGCAACGGCGTCCTGCGCAATACAGCCATAACCGATCAGCCCGACCGAAGCCGTCACAGTCGCATGCCCGTGAACTTCCACTGCGACAGCTCTTCCATCGTGTAGCGCTCACCCTCGCGGCCGAAACCTGACGCGCCGACGCCGCCGAATGGATAAGTGTCGAGCCGGAAGCGGCTGGCGTCGTTGATCCAGAGCGACCCGACAGGCAGCTTGCGCGACACCTTGAAGGCGGCGTCGAGGCTCTTGGTGATGCAGGCGCCTTGAAGGCCGAATTCCGAGGAATTCGCAAGCACAGGCGCGGCGTCGACGTCCGCAACCGGCTGGACGACGACGACCGGACCAAATGCCTCTTCGGTCATCAGTCGGGCGCTGGGCGGTGCCTCGGCCACGATCGCGGGTCCGAGAATAGCGCCGCGGCGCTCCGGCTTGAGGACAAGTTTGCCGTCTTTGGCAACCGCATCGTCGATGCCGGACTCGATCATGTGCGGGGCGACGGTCTCGTCGATCGGCGACACCAGGGGTGAAAACGCCGCGCCGCCGGCCGCTGTGGTGCCACCGATCCAAGGCAAGAGGCGTGGAATCTCATTCATGACGTGCCTCCACTACGGACACTTAAGCGCGCGCCGCTTCGATCAAAGCAAACAACCGGGCCGGCGTCATTGGATATTCGCCGATGGTCACGCCGAGTGGCGAAAGGGCATGCTCGACGGCCGCGACGATCGCCCCCGCCGCGGGCACGCAGCCGGATTCGCCAACGCCTTTGACGCCGAGCGGATTGAGCGGCGATGGCGACTGCAAAAAATGTAATTCGATATTCGGCACCTCGGTCGCGCTCGGCAGCAGGTAATCGGCAAATGTCGTGGTCAGCGGCTGGGCGTCTTCGCTATAACCCATCCACTCGTACAGCGCGTTGCCGATAGCATGCGCGGTGCCCCCGATAAGCTGGCCCTCGACGATCATCGGATTGATCAGTTTGCCGGAATCGTTGACCACGACGTAGCGCAGAATGCGCACCCGGGCGGTTTCGATATCAACCTCGACTTCAACGGTATGACAGCCCATTCCGTAGGTCAGCGCATCGGGCAAAAAGCTCTGCAGGCTTTCCAAGCCTGGTTCGAATTTGCCAGGCATTGAATAACCAGGCACGCCGGAAACAGCCTCAGCCACTTCGCGCAGCGACAGTCCGCTGCCGGGCGCGCCGACCACTTCGACGCGGCCGTCACGGAGCTCAAGATCCTCGACGCCGGTCTCCAGCAGATGCGCGGCTACGGCCAGTACCTTTTCGCGCACGGCGACCGCCGCGAGATGTACGGATGATCCCGCAGTTACCGTCTGCCGGCTGGCGAAGCCGCCCTGCCCGTAAGGAATGACCGCGGTGTCGCCGGCGACAACCGTGACGTTGTCGGCCGGTACGACGAATTGCTCGGCGCAGATTTGCGCCAGCGCCGTGCGAATGCCCTGCCCCATTGGCATGGCGCCGGTGTAGACCGAGATGCGCCCGGACCGGCCGACCCGGACGATGCCGGACTCGAACGGCCCGCGTCCGGTACCTTTCACGCCGCTGCCAATGCCGATGCCGAGGTAGCGTCCTTGCTCGCGCGCGCGGCGCTGGCGCTCGGCAAAGCCGGCGTAGTCGATCGCCTTGATCGCCATGTCAACGCAGCGCGGGAAGTCGCCGCTGTCATAAGCGACCGGCGAGCCGGATCGCGTTTTCAGCGGTGTGACGTAGGGCATCATCTCCGCAGGCACGAGATTGCGCCGCCGCACTTCGATGCGATCGAGCTTGAGTTCGCGTGCGACGGCGTCGAGCATCCGCTCCATCGCAAAGGCCGCTTCCGGGTAGCCGGCGCCACGCACCGGCATGGTGGCGACCTTGTTGGTCTCGACCACCCTGACCCGCAGGTCATAGGCCGGCACGATGTACGGACCGGGCACCCCGGTAGACGTGTTGTACGGCAGGTTGAGACCTTGCGGCGTGTAGGCGCCCTGATCGTGGATGAGGTCGCCGCGCACACCGAGCACCTTGCCCTCGCTGTCGAACGCGACTTCGAGATCCCAATACTGATCGCGCTCCTGCACGGCCGCGCAAAAATGCTCGCGGCGGTCTTCGACCCACTTGAGCGGACGGCGCAACCGCAGGCAGGCGGCGGCAAGCGCGACCTCCTCGGGATACAGTACGAATTTAGCGCCAAAGCCGCCGCCGACATCAGGCGCCACGACTCGTATGCGGTTTTCGTCGAGTCGCAACAGCCGCATCAGAAACGCCCGCACCTCGTGGGCGAGCTGGGTCGACGACCACAAAGTCAGCCGATCCTCGTTGGAGTCATAAACGGCGACAGCGCCGCGGCCTTCCATCGAGTGCGCACCGCCGCGATGTTGCTTGAGGCTGACGCGGGCGCGATGCGGCGCGCGAGCAAATGCCGCGGCGGCATCGCCATAAGCCTGGCGAAGCTCGATGAGCAAATTAGTCGACTTTTTACGATGGGCGAGCGGCGCGCCTGGACGCAGCGCCGCGCGGCAATCAGAAATGGCCGGCAGCACCTCGTAGTCGACATCAACCAGGGCGGCCGCGTCCTCGGCAATAGCCCGCGACCGCGCGATGACGACCGCGATTGCCTCACCGACGAACACGACTTCGTCCTTGGCCAGGACGAATGGCGCGACGTCAGCTGGCAGCTGATCCGTCCGAAATTGCAGCGGCAGCCGCTCGGCCGTCAGCAGCGGCGCTAGATCGGCGAGCGTGAGTACCGCGTACACGCCCGGCAGCCGCATCGCCGCATCGGTATTGATGCCTCGGATGCCAGCGTGCGCGTGTGGACTGCGTACGAACGCCGCCTCCAGCATGCCCGCAAATTTGAGATCGTCGATGAAACGGCCGTCGCCGCGCAGCAGCGGCCCGTCTTCGAGCCGTAGCACTCTGTGTCCGACCGTGTGGGTATCAGTCACGCTGTAAATCACCTTGCCATGAATAACCAGGAAAGCTGACGGTGCTCACGATTGCAACCATTCTTCAAAGCGCCGCTGGACGGCTTTAAGGTTATCGGCCCACCAATCGAAATTGACGATGTGCGAAACCTTTTCGTTTGCCGGGTAGGAGGGCATGAGCTTGGCAATCTTGTCTTCGAGCAGCGCAATAGCCTTGGGATTCTGCGGCGCATAGTAGAGCAGCCGCGCGAACACCGCCTGATATTCGGCGCGACCCACGAAGTCGAGAAATTTCATCCCGCCAATCGGATTAGGGCAGCCCGTCGGCACGAACCAGCCTTCGCCGTGGCCCGAAAAGATTGCTCCGTTCCAGACCAGCGCGAATGGCGCCTTGTGGTCGAGAATAGATTGGGTGGCGCGCCCGTTGGTCATGTGAATGAGGTCGACCTCATCCTGCTCCATCAATTGCTGCGACTGCGAGTTGTCGCTCCACCATGTCTTAACGTGCGGCTTGATCCGATCGAGGCTGCGAAACGCGCGATCAATGTCGAGGGGGTAGAATTCGGCTTCGCTCACGCCGTCGGCTTTCACCGCCGCCTCGATCGTCCACAACGCGTCCCGTCGCAGCGCGCGGCGGCCAGGAAATTTCTCGACATTCCAGAAATCGGTCCAAGAGTTTGGGTGCCCGGCGCCAGGCCATTTCTTGGTGCTGTAGGTGACGTTCATCGACTGGGACTCGCCGCCGACGACGTTAGGTCGCCGCAGCTGAACATCCGACAGCGCGGATTTGTCGATCAGGCTCCAGTCGAGCGGCGTGAGCATGCCGGATCGCTGCGCGATGATGACCTCGACGCCCGAAGTCGTCACGGCATCGATCTGCTGGGCGTGCGCCTGATGCATCGCGACGAGTTTGCCGAAATTGTACGGCTCTTGATAACGCACCGGGATGCCGGTCTTCTTGGTGAACGGATCGCCGAAAGCCGCCATGATGGCTTTCTTCCAAGCGCCCCCATAGGTGAAATAAGTCATCGGCTTGGTATCGGCCGACGCGGAAAGCGCGGCGAACGGCGCAAGCAATGCTGAGCCAGCCGCTGCCCTGCCGAGTGTGCGGAGAAACTCGCGGCGATCCTGTCCGCGAGTCTCCAACAGAACGCCGCGCAGCTGCGAACAGGCCTCGTCAACGTCACTGGGCGGCTGATTGCTCATCGACGCACTCTCCTCAGCACCGCTTCCGTCATGTCGACCGAAAGCCATCCTGGACCCTCGGCGGTCGAACCGCCAGTCATCCACCCGACTTGCTCGGCCGCGGCTTGGACCGCGGACCCATCGGCTCGGGCTGGAATGGACCATCGCGCATTTCGAGATAGGCTTTGAGGCCCTTGGAGCGCTGGGCCTCGAACAGGCGTTCGCGATCCTCGTTGTGGGACGAGTGAACGAGAGCGCTCAGTGCTCCCTCGACCAACAGCGCCGAATGCACGCCCGCAGCCTGCATGCCGAGCATCGCAATGGCCTTGTTGATGCGGACCGATGGTTCCGGCACCAGCGCGATGCGCTTGGCCAGCGCGCGCGCACGCGTCATCAATTCGTCATGCGGCACCACCTCGTTGACCATGCCGATACGCAGCGCCTCGTGCGCATCGAAGTGATCGCCCGTCAGCGCCCAGCGATTGGCTGCCTTCCAGCCGCACAAGTGGGTGAACAGATAGGAGGAGTTCGACACGTGACGAACCTCCGGCTGGGCGAACACGGCCTTGTCGGACGCGATCGTGATGTCGGCGGCAAGCTGGTACCAGAATCCGCCGCCCATGGCCCAGCCATTCACCGCCGCTATAACCGGCTTGCCGAGCCGCCACATATGCTCCCATTGCGCCACATGCTTGCCGTCGTGCCGCTGCCAATATTCAATGAACTCGGCGTGCGTCTTGCCTTTGGGATCCGAATGCCGCACGCCGGAGGCCGGCGCAGAAGTCTGATCGTAACCGGCGCAGAACGCCGCGCCGACCCCAGTGAGGATAATGGCCCGGACGCGGCGATCCGCATCGGCCTCGTCCATCGCCTGATAAATTTCCGCCTCGAGGCTGCGCGATAACGCGTTCATGCGATCCGGACGATTGAGTGTGATAGTCGCGACCTTCTCGTCGACGCTGTAGAGCAAATCCTGATAGCTCATTGCTGACCCTTTCTTTGTTCGTTCGTGGTTTTAGGATGCCGCACGATCGGCAATATGCGCTGCATCCTGCTGCAACGCTTCGACCGCAATATCGACAGCGACGACGCCCTCTCCGCGCGGCTTGACGATGACGGGATTGAGATCGATGGCGCGGAATCGGCCGGCATACGCCAGCGCGAATTGGCCGAGGCGTACCAGAAGACCCGCGAGCGCCTCGACGTCGCCGACCTGGCGGCCGCGCTCGCCGGTGAGGAGCTTGGCGCCTTTGACTGCGTGAACCATCGCGAGCGCCTCGTCGTGCGACAAGGGCGCCACCTCGGTCCGCACGTCGTTGAAGATTTCAACAAAGACGCCGCCGAGACCGAAGCAGATCGCTGAGCCGAATAGTGGGTCGTCGATCGCGCCGGCGTAAACTTCCGCAATGCCGCCGACCATCGGCTGCATCAGCACGGTCGCAGCCGAAGGAAATCCCGCGTTGCGCGCATTGCCGATGACCGCCCGGTAGGCCTCGCCGATCTCGGCAGCACCGCAGTTGAGCCGCACGCAGCCCACGTCGCTCTTGTGCAGGAGCCCCGGCACTTCAGCTTTCACAACCACCGGCACGCCAAGGCGCCGTTGCACCGCGATCGCCTCCTGCTCAGAACCGGCGAGTGCGGCGTCGACGATCGGGATGCCATGATCAAGCAGCGTTTGCCTGATTGCCATGAAGCCGGCATTCGCAAAGTCCAGCCCGGTCTCTGCCCGCGCTGCACCCTCGGCAGGCGCCGCACCGCGCGACCAATAAGCCCGCCGGATCGGCAGATAGCGTAGCGCACGCATGGCATTCGTGGTGCCGAGCAGGACTGGCACGTTGGCTCCGTGCAGCGTACTGATCAGCTCGGAATCAAGGGGGCCGCCCAGCGGCGTGTACTGAAAAGCAGCGAATGTGCGGCCCGAGCTGCGGGCGGCATCCGCGATATGAGATGCGAGCCGCCGCATGCTTTCGTTGCCCCCGGCGCGTACGCTGACACTCGCAGCGATAACCGGGCGGCGGCGCTCGCCGACCAGCGCGCCGAAGATTTTCGGCATCAGCGCTGGATCGTCGTACATTGCGCCTGTACCATCGAGCGGATTGGTGACGCTGCCAAAATCGGGCTGTACGGCGCGCAGACGATCTTTTGTTTGCGGCTCGAATTGCGCCAACGGCAATCCAGCCTCCTCCAGCACATCGGCTGAGATCGCAGCGCCGCCGCCACTGCCGGACACCACAATCACATCATCTGAAATTTCGAGATCGCGCGGCGCGATGGCGAAAATCTCGATGGTTTCGACAAATTCATCAAAGCCGCGCACCTGAACAATGCCGTGGCGGCGCAAAAACGCCGCCAGCACCTCGGTATTGCTCGCGAGCGCGCCAGTGTGCGAACGGATCATCACCTGGCCCGCAGCCGAGCGGCCAGCTTGAAACAGCAGCAGCGATTTCCGTTGCGCATGCGCCTTGCGGGCGGTGGCGGCGAGCTTTTGCGGATTTTTCAGCGCCTCGATGACAATTGCAACGACCTGAATGTCAGGATCGTCGACAAAATGATCGATGAAATCTTCGATGCTCGCGCCCAGCTGATTGCCGCAGGAGACGAAATAGGCGAAGCCAAGCTGACGGTCCGCCATCAGCGGCGTGAATGCGGTCGCGCCGAGCCCGCCGCTCTGCGACACGATGGCGACTGAGCCTGGGCGTAACGGCTTCGCGATCGGGCCGCTGAACGCTGCCACGCGGTCTTTAACATTGATATAGCCGAAGCAGTTGGGCCCACAGATGCACATGCCCTTGGCGGCCAGAGCTTTCAGACGCAGCGCGCGCGCTTCGCCGAATCCGCCCTCGCCGAATCCAGCCGCCAGCGCCACGGCGGCCGGAATACCTTTGGCGTGCGCATCTTCAAGTACGTCGCACGTAGCGTCGGCGCCCACGGCCGCAAGGATGCAATCGACTCCAGCGGGCAGATCGGCGACGCTGGCGTAGCATTTGAAGCCGTGCACCTCCTGGTAACGCGGATTCACCGGCAGAACCTGCCCTGAAAAGCCGCAATCCCGCAGATTGGCGATGACGCTGGCGCCCCGCCCGCCGCGTTGCGAAGCACCAACAACCGCGATCGCTTGCGGCGCGAGCAGCGATTTCATCGGATTCATGCAATTTTCCGTTTCTTATTCTGATTGAGGATGCCGGCCCCTTACGATTGCAGCCAAAGCTGGAAGCGCTTCTGCATCGCCGATAGGTTCTTGTCCCACCACGAGAAATCCACCATGTGGGCGACTTTCAGGTTTTCCGGGTAGGTCGGCATGAGCTTGGCAATCTCGGGCTCGAGGAAGTTATAGGCCTTGGGATTTTGCGGGCCGTAATAAATCAGGCGGGCGAATGTCGCCTGATATTCGGCGCGTCCGACGATATCGAGAAATTTCATGGCGCCTTGCGGATTGGGACAGCCGACCGGCGCGAGCCAGGCTTGATTGCCACCCTCGCAGATCGCTTCGTTCCACACCATCGCAAACGGCGCGTGATGATGCAGGATGGTTTCGGTGGCGCGGCCGTTCATCGCAGCGATGATGTCGACCTCCTCCTGATCCATCAATTGCTGGCTCATCGAATTGTCAGACCACCAAGCCTTGATGTGTGGCTTGATGCGATCGAGACTGCGGAATGCGCGCTCGACATCGATCGGATAAAATTCGCTGTCCTTGACGCCGTCAGCTTTCACAGCCGCTTCGATGGTCCACAGCTGATCGGTCCGCATCGAGCGGCGGCCGGGAAACTTCTCGACGTTCCAGAAATCCGCCCACGTCTTCGGATGGTCGTCACCCGGCCATTTCTTGGTGTTGTAGCAGATCACGTAAGATAGCGAGTGACCGCCGATGGCATTGCCGTAACGCAGCTGCTGCGGATCGAGCGCCGAGCGGTCAATGACATTGAAATCGAGCGGCATGATCATCTTCATGCTCTCGGCCTGATAAATCTCCTCGCCCTGGACGGAAACCGCGTCGATCTGCATCGCATTCGCCTCATGCATGGCGCGGAGCTTCGCGAACACGTAGGGCGCCTGGTACACCATCGGAATGCCGGTCTTCTTCGTGAACGGGTCGCCGAAAGCTTTGGTGGCGGCCTTTTGCCAATCGCCACCGAACACGAAGGCCGTAACCGGAAGCGCCGCCGCGTCAGCACCAGCGAATACGCCGAACAGTCCCGACAGCGCAGAACCGCCAAATGCCGCACCGAGCGCACGGATGAATTCACGGCGGCCGAAGCCGCGCGTTTCATCCAACACCGCACGCAGGCGGGCGCAGGTCTCATCGGTCCCCAAGTCCCGCCGCCGTATAATCATCGCCTGTACTCCTGTTTTAGCCGTTGCGCCGGCGCGCGAGCGCCTGTGCGGTCGAGACGCTCACGAAGGTCAAAATCGCCAGCCCAATGAGAATTGCCGAGGCTGCCGCGATCGTCGGATCCGAGGTCGCCTGCACGTCCGACCAGATCTTCACTGTCACCGGCTTACCGACACCGCCGAGCACAAACATCGCGATGAGGAGTTCGTGCGCCGAATGCACGAATGCCAGGATCGCGCCGATGATGATGCCCGGCGAAATGATCGGCAGGGTGATCCGCGCGATCGCCCACAAAGGATGAGCGCCGTGAATGATCGCGGCGCGCTCCAGATTGCGATCGGCACTGCGCAGACTCGCCGCCGTGTTGATGACGACGAAGGGCATGCCGCTGACCGCATGCGCGCAGGCCAGCCCGACGATCGAGTTGTCCAACCCCAATGGAACAAAAAACAGATAGGTAGAAATTGCGGTGACGATCGGCGGCGTCACCAGGGCGCAGAGGATGAGCGCGCTCAGAAGGGCCTTCGCGGGGACAACATAGCGCACCAGTGCGAACGCCGCCGGCACCCCCAGCAGAGTCGCCAGCAGCGCCGTGAGGCTGCCGACCTTGAGCGTCACCATGAAGGCTGAGACCCATTCCGGATCGCCAGCGATCGCCCGGTACCAGCGCAACGACAGGCCGGGCGGCGGAAATTCCAAGAAATTTCCCGCGCTGAACGAAATCGCCAACACGACGATGACGGGAAAGATCAGATAGGCGACAATCGCTGCGGCGGCCGCTCCCAGCACAATCCGGTCCGCGGTGGGATTCATGCGTCGGAACCTCCCCACAGCCGATCGAGACTGAAATAGCGGTTGTAGATCGCGGCGATCAGCGTGGTGATGACCAGCAATATGAAACCTGCCGCGCTCGCCTGTCCCCACTCGAGCAGCTCGCTCGCCTCCACCATGATAGTCTGCGCAACCATGGTTTGACGTGGGCTGCCAAGCAGCGCCGGAGTCACGTAAAACCCGAGCGACAGCACGAACACCAGAAGCGCCGCGCCATAGACGCCTGGCAGGCTTAGGGGAAAGAACACGGTACGAAACGCGTTCCAGCCGCTAGCGCCATGGATTTTTGCCGCTGAGATCAGCGTGCGGTCGATGCGCAGCATCGCGCCGAACAACACCACAATGGTCAACGGCAGCAGGATCTGCACCATCCCGACAAGCACGGCGAACTCGCTGTAGAGCAGCGGAAGCGGCGCGTGGACGATGCCGAGCTTT
Organism: Xanthobacteraceae bacterium; assembly: GCA_036511795.1. GTDB lineage: Bacteria > Pseudomonadota > Alphaproteobacteria > Rhizobiales > Xanthobacteraceae > BOG-931. The sequence continues at coordinate 48,083 of DATCBO010000059.1, read as the reverse complement.
CTGAGCAACCCGTTGATCAACCCGTGATCGCCCAGCAGGATCAGCCAGGAAAATGTGCGGACAATGATATCGACCCAGTACGGAATGAACACGAACATCAGGAGCAGCCCACGCCAGACGCCGCGAGTAATGGTCAGCGTATAGGCCATCGGATAGGCGAGAAGCAGCGCGAGAACCGTCGCGATGCTGGCGCTTTCCAGCGTAGTGAGCATGACCTTGGTGTAGAGCGGCGAACTGAACACGATCCAATACGCCTTGAACGAGTACCCGTCGGCGGCAAGACTGCGCCAGCACATCAGGACGAGCGGCAGCAAAAAGAACACGGCGATCCAGGTCAGCGCCGGCAGCAGCAATAGCGCCGGCATGGCGCGTTGCGGTTGGACGGCTTGCGCTCGCGGCGGCGCGTGCTCGGCGATCGCGGTCATGGCGCCGCGTTCCTCCCACCCGCGACATCGTCACTTGCCGGCAACAGCCGCGCGGCGGCACTCTTCCAGGTCAGGACGATCTGCTGCCCAACCTCAAAGGACGCGCCGTCTTCACGCGCAACTCTCGCTTTGAGCAGGTCGCCGCCGACCGCAATGGACAGCTTGAAGACATCACCGTGAAAGCTGCGTTCTTTGAGAATGCCAACAATCCGCTCGCCCTGCATCGGAGTTTCTTGCGCACTTTTCGTCAACGGACGGACCGTCATGTCTTCGGGGCGGATCAGAAGGAAGGCATGGTCGCCGGCGGAGGCCGCAAAGGCGGGCGGCGCGGCGTGGATGAGAGCGCCGTCGCCGGCCTTCACGGTCCAACGATCGCCGACCACGCCCACGATCGCTACATCGATCAGATTGGAGTCGCCGATGAAATCGGCCACGAAAGCGTTGGTAGGCGTCTCGTACAACGCATTTGGCGGCCCGATCTGGGCGATGCGCGCGCGATGCATGACCACAACCAGATCGGACATGGTCAAGGCTTCCGACTGGTCGTGGGTGACATAAACGACCGTGGTGCCGACACTGCGGTGGATGCGCCTGATCTCCGTTTGCATCTGCTCGCGCAACTTCTTGTCGAGCGCGCCAAGCGGCTCATCCATCAACAGGAGCCGGGGCCGCGACACCAGCGCCCGCGCCATGGCGACCCGCTGCTGCTGCCCGCCTGAAAGCTGGCGCGGATAGCGCGTCTGCAGATGCGAAAGCTGCACCAGCGCCAGCATTTCGGCGATGCGCTTTTTTGCCTCGTCGCGTGTGAGTTTGCTGCGCATGCGCAGCGGAAATCCGACGTTGTCCGCCACCGTCATGTGCGGAAACAACGAATAGGACTGAAATACCATGCCGATGTTACGTTTGTGCGGCGGAACGTCTGCAACCGAACGATTATCGATGAGAATGTCGCCTCGATCGGGCGTCAAAAAACCGGCGATCAGATTGAGCGTGGTGGTTTTGCCGGACCCGCTCGGCCCCAACAGCGACACGAATGCGCCGGCCGGCACATCGAGCGAGACGTCATCTACAGCCGCAACCTCGCCGTAGGACTTGTAGAGATTGCGCAGCCGAATCTGGGCCCCACTCGCGGTATCGGCGGATCGGTCCATACGCGACGGCAACCTCATGAGAGAAAGCAGACAAGAGAACTTGTTCGATGATCCGCCCGCATCGCGGAAAAATCAATTGGCCCTGACCGCGCAGCCGACCCGCCCGCTCCGCACAGCAGGGTTGCAAGGCAAAGTGGCACTGCGATCAAGCAAAACAATACCGTGTGTGCACCGCGCGCGAGTTCTGCTAGGCTTGGGATAAAGTCCGGGCGCCCAAAAGGCGCCGCACACGAGCTGGAGGAAGCCATGGCGAAGCCGACCCCGCGTAAGGATCAGAGCGCCAAAAACGGCAACAAGAACGGTCACAACAACGGCAACGGCCGCCCGCGCGTCACCGAACTGCCGAAGATCACCACCACGACCGATACGCGCGAGATTCTGGCGCACGCCGCCAAGGAGGCGCGGCGCGACGATTATTTCATCGTCGACGTCGACGCCCACGTCACCGAAACGGCGTTCTGGCCGGACGTCATCGACCGCATGGAGAGCGACGTTTACAAACAGATGGCGCGCGCATTCAAGGAGCGCGGCGGCGCGCCGGGGCTGCTCAATACCTCACCCGGCATGCTTTATCAGGATGTGTTCGGCCGCATTCCGCATCAGCAGCGCCTTGGCGAGGACGCGCCGGGCGGCCGCACCCACAAGCAGGTCACGCTGGTGCAGCGCGCCATGAACTCGCTCGGCATCGATTACATGGTCGTGTTTCCGACGCCGATGCTGGTGCTCGGCATGCACCCGCAGGTCGAAGTTGAGGTCGTCGTCGGCAACGCCTTCAACAAATGGCTGACTGAGGAGGTGCTGCCGCAAGAGCCGCGCATGAAGGCGATGCTCTATCTGCCGTTCAATCATCCCGAGGCCTGCGTCAAGGCGGTCGAGATGTACGCCGACAATCCGAGCGTAATCGGCTTTTCGGTCACCTCGACGCGCTTCCGCGCCGTCAATCACGACAGCTACATGCCGCTCTATTCGGCCATCCAGGCCACCGGCAAGCCGTTGGCATTCCACTCCGGCTTCCACTGGGGCGACCAGTCAATGCAGCAATGCAATCGTTTTATCTCCATGCACGCAATCTCGTTCGTCTACTACAACATCATTCACATGACGAACTGGATCATCAACGGCATGCCGGAGCGCTTCCCGAAGCTTAAGGTGATCTGGATCGAAAGCGGGCTGGCCTGGATCCCATTTCTGATGCAGCGGCTCGATTCCGAATACATGATGCGCTCCTCCGAAGCGCCGCTGCTTAAACGCCGGCCGAGCGACTACATGCGCGAGATGTATTACTCGAGCCAACCGCTGGAACGCTCCAATCTGGAGCTGACAGAGGCGACCTTCAAAGCCATGAAAGCCAACACGCAATTGTTGTTCGCCTCGGATTGGCCGCACTGGGACTTCGACCTGCCCAGCTCGATCACCACGCTGCCGTTTCTTGACGAGCAGGCCAAGCGTAACATTCTCGGCCTCAACGCGGCGCGCCTCTTCAATCTCGAAGTGCCAAAGCACAAATTGATAAAGGCCAAGCCGAAGCCGGCATCCGTTCGCGAGCCGGTGACGGCGTGATCCGCAATGGCCAAGGCGTTTCGGCGTAAGACGGCGAGAAAGACGGTAAAGCGCACCGCGAAGCCGGTGCGTAATCGCGCGGGCGCAAAAAACACGGACTTTTGCGCCGCGGCACGCGATGCGCTCAGGCGCGGCGAGCCTGACTCGATCTCTGACAAGACGCTGCAGCAGGTGCTCACTGCGGCCGTGAAAGTTTACGCCGCCAAGGTGGAGCGGCGCGGGCATGACGTGGCGCCGTTTCCACACAATACGGTAACGGCCACCGAAACGGTCGTGACCGCCTGCGGCATGATCCGCGCCGCCGACCTCAATATGTTCGACGTGGCGATCTGGTTTCATCGCCCGCCGGGGATCGAGTAGCGCGCTTCCGCGCACGGAAATGATGGAGAGCGCCATGGATGAAATCTCGGTCGGCAAACTCGCCGATATTCCGGATGGAGATTACCGCGTCTTCGCAGTGGATGAGTTCGAAGTCGGCATCTTCCGGACTGGCAGCAAGGTACTGGCCTACGAGAATAGCTGCCCGCACGCCGGCGGCCCGATCTGCCAGGGCAAGATCTTCAACAAGGTCGAGGAAATCATCACACCCGACAAGAAAAGCGCCGGACTGCGCTTCGGCAAGTCACGGCACATCGTCTGTCCATGGCATGGCTACGAATATGATCTCGCCACAGGCTGCCATCCGGGCGACCCTTCGGTACGGCTTACGCCGGTCAAGGTTTCGGTCCGCGAGGGGCAGATTTACATCAGTTTGCCGGAGTGACCCGTGCGCCGCCGACGCGGCGCACCAAGGTCACGCGTTTTCTTGCAGCATCTCGGCCGCGAGCTTCTCCGCCACCATGATGGTTGGGATGTTGGTGTTGCCGCGCGGTGGCGTCGGCATGATGGACGCATCGATGACGCGCAGACCCGTCACACCAAGCACGCGGCCAGCTGGATCGGTTACCGCTTCGGGATCGCCCGGAGCGCCCATGCGACAAGTGCCGACCGGGTGAAACGTGCCGGCGACGTTCTGCCGGATATGCTCGGCGAGCGCATCGTCATCCGAGGCGAGAGCCGCAAGATCGACGCGGCGGTCGGCAAGCGTCGCAAAAATCGGCCCGGCAAGCGCCGGCGCAAGGTCTATCAGCGCGGCGACAGCCGTGCTTTTGATCTTGTTGGCCGGTGTGATGCGGTTGAGCCGCCGCAGGCGATCGGAGAATTTCACCGGGAAAGTCAAACTCGTCATGCTGCGCACCGCGTCGTGCGCCAAAATATCGACGCAGCGGCGGAAGCCTTGCATGAAGCGCTGAAGATCGAGGTCGTGGCCGGTGAAGTTGAACTCGACCAGCGGATGTGCCGCCGGATCGGCAGAGACGAGCGAGACGCGGCCGCGCGCCATAGGCTTGAGCAGCGACGGCGCCAGATTGCCCACTCGCGCGCCGAGCGGGCTCCACGACGTCTTGCACTGCACGTTGATATACATGTCGAGGGGCGGCGCGCCCGGCAGGTTCGAAGAATAGCGAAAACACGTCATCGGATGCGGGCGGATTTTTTCCGCCTGACGCGCGCCAGGCTTCTGCAATAGCCCGAGAAAGAGAATGGCGTGGTTGGCGAGGTTTTTGCCCACGCCCGGCAGATCGGCGCGCACCTCGATGCCGTGCTCACGCAGTTCGCGCGCCGCACCGATTCCGGCGCGCAGCAAAAACGCCGGCGAGTGTATGCCGCCGAGTGCGACGACAATTTCGCGTCCGCGGAATTCCTTTTCTTCGCCGCCAATCCGCACCCTGACGCCGACCGCGCGGCGTCCGTCGAAAATGAGGCTGGTCGCAAATGCCTGTGAAACGATCGTCAGATTGTCGCGGCGGCGGGTCGGCGCATCCAAATAGCAGATCGCCGCCGAGCCGCGTCTTTGGGGCCAGTTGCTCATTGGCACCGCGCCGTAGCCGTCGCGAAAATCCGCGTTCATGTCGGCGATGAAGGGAATCTGCCGCTCCTGCGCAAAAATTTGCACAGCCTTGGACAGCGGCGCCCAATCCTCAATCGCGGTGCGCCGGATCGGCACGGGGCCGTCTTGGCCGTGCAGCGCGCCGCCGAAATCGAGATCGTTCTCCAGCTTGCGGAAGAACGGCAGGACGTCGTCCCAGTCCCAACCGTCAGCACCGAGCGCCTGCCACTCGGCGTAATCGTGCGGCGTGCCGCGATAAGCGACCATGCCCATCACCGACGAGCCCCCGCCGATCACACGGCCCTGCGAGAAACCGGTCAGTGGAGAATTATCGCGGCGCCGCCAGTGCGCTTTCAGCTCGGGCCAAAAATAGGCGTCGTTGTAGTAGGAGCGCGGATAGGTATCGAGAATGTCTTCCGGCTCGGCGCCGGGCGGCGCATCACGGCCGGCTTCGAGCAGAAGAACGCGCGTGCCGGAGCGCGCCGACAGCCGGTTTGCCAGCACACAGCCGGCCGCGCCACCCCCGACGATAATGACATCAAAAGTATCGGTCATGGCTCTGCGGGCCGTCTCGCCGTCACGCGTCGAACAAGCGCTGCACGAGGCGTCGCGCCAACACGCCAGCGACGCGGCGGCGATAGTGGCCCGGCGTGAACGTTGTCTTCATCGCCATGATCTGATCGCGCACCAGCGCTTCAAGATCTTGGAAGACACGATCGTCGAGCGGGCCGCCGCACACCGCCGCAGTGCCTGCGAGCCGCACCGGCCGCGGATTGGTGCCGGTGAAGGCGACGCGCAGGTCTGCAAGCGTGTCGCCATCACGGCGCAGCGCCACGGCGACGCCGGCCACCGGATATTCGATCGAACGGCGAATGCGGATCTTGTCGTAGGCGGAGCGCAGGCCGAGCGTATTGTTCGCCCGCACCGTTGCGACGAATTCGCCCGGACCTAGCGACAAAAAATATTTGCCGTCGCCTTGCGTCTCCGTCATCGGCACGTCCTGGCGCGCGTAGCCGATATAGAGATCGGCGAGCGGCATCGTGCGCCGCCCGTTCGGACCCGCAATGTCGATCTCGGCGTCGAGCGTGAGCAGCGCCGGCGCCAAGTCACCCGAGAACGTGGCGAAGCAAACCCCGCGACTCTTCGGTGCCACGTGGCAGATCGCGCCTGTGGTCTTCAGGCAATGGTGATTGGCACCGCGCCACCATTCGCTCTGATTGTAATAGATACAGCGCGTGTCGAGACAGAGATTGCCGCCAACAGTCCCCATGGCGCGGTGCGTCGGCCCGGCGATATGCGCGGCCGCTTGCGCCACCACCGGATAGTACCGCAATACGTCGGGATGCGCGGCAAGATCAGCGAGCGTGACGGCGGCCCCGATTTCAAGCGCGTGCGCATCCGCCCTGACAGTACCCAGCTCCGAAACGCCGTTGACATCGATCAGCACCGGCGGCGCCACGATGCCGCGCCTGATATTGACGACGAGGTCGGTGCCGCCGCCAAGAAGACGGCTTTCGGCATGACGCGTGCGTGCAGCAATCAGTTCGTCGAGCGTGCGCGGGCGAAGGATATCGAATTGCGGCAGCGCGTCCATCAGCCGCCACCGTTTTGCTTGCGGCCGGCCTCGCGCACCCGCTTTTCCAGCGCCGCAAAGACGCGATCCGGCGTCACTGGCAGATCGTTAAAGCGCAGCCCTGTCGCATCGGCTATCGCATTGGTCAGCGCCGGCAGAAACGCGGCGAGCGAACCCTCACCGGCTTCCTTGGCGCCGAACGGACCGTGCGGATCGATGCTCTCGATAATACCGACTTCGATCGGCGGCGAATCCTGGATCGTCGGCACGCGATAGTCGAGCATATTGGCGGTAAGCATGAGGCCTTCGTGATAAGCCGCCTCCTCGCTCATGGCTTGGCCCATGCCCATCCACACCGAGCCTTGCACCTGGCCCTCGACCGTGAGCCGGTTAAGCGCGCGGCCGCAATCATGCGCCACCCAGACCTTGTCGACGGTGACGACGCCGGTGTCCTCGTCGACGCTGACCTCGACCACCTGCGCCGCGTAGCTGTAGCCCATGGTGCCGCCGATCGCGGACCCGCGATATTTCTTGCCGCCGTGGGATTCGGGAATTGTCGAATAGTTGCCGGTGACGGTGATGGTGCCGGTGTCTCTCAGCGCTTCGGTGACGACTTCGTTGAAAGTCAGACCCTTGTCCTGCGCGCCGGCGCGATAGAGTTCGCCGAGGCACTCGATCTCGTCGGGCTTGGCGTCAAGTTTTCGCGCCGCCGCGGCAATCAGCACGGCCTTGAGATTGTTCGCTGCATCGATGGCCGCGTTGCCCACCATGAAGGTTACGCGCGACGAATAGGAACCGTTATCCTTCGGCACCACATCGCTGTCGCCGGTAACGATACGGATGCGGGACAGCTCGAGCCCCAAAACCTCCGCAACGCTCTGCACCAGTACGGTCGAGGAACCCTGGCCGATCTCGGCTGCGCCGGTGAGCAACACGATCGAGCCATCAAAATCGAGTTTGAGCTTGATGGTGGCGTGCGGTTCTCCGGTCCAATTCACCGGTTTCGACGCGCCGCTGATGTAATGCGAACAGGCGAAGCCGAGACCCTTTTTGATGCCGTTGGGACTGAGCAATCTGCCCTTACGCTCCTTCCAGCCGCTCGCTTTCTCAACCCAATCGATGCATTCGGGAAGACCGTAACTGTTCACCATCAGATCGTTATCGGTGAAGGTCGGCACCTTCAGCAGGTTGGTGCGGCGCACCGCGATGGGATCGAGTCCCATCTCGCTTGCCATCTGATCGAGCAGGCTTTCGAACGCGAAGCGCACATCGACCGTGCCATGGCCGCGGAACGCTCCGCACGGCGGCGTGTTGGTGAGCACGCGCTTGCCGATGTACTTGACGTTGTGCAGGTCGTAGATGGCGTAGAGCATCGAGCCAGCGTAGAGGATCGTCACCACGCCATAGCCCGAATGGGCGCCGCCGCGCTGTGTACACTCACACTCAACGCCGGCGACGCGGCCGTCCTTGCGCAGGCCGATCTTGAGACGGATATCGGTTTCCGGCCGGCCGCGGTGCGTGATGAACGTTTCCTCGCGATTGACCACGAGGCGCACGCAGCCGCCGGCCTTGCGGGCCAACAGCGCGGCGATCAGTTCGACATTTAGTGTCTCGGTGCGGCAGCCGAAGCCGCCGCCGACGTGCGGCTTGACCACGCGGATGCGCGACATGTCCATGCCGAGAATCTGCGACAGCATCAGGTGCACGTAATACGGCACCTGCGTCGAGGCATGGACGGTGATGCGGTCGCGCACGGCATCGTAGTCGGCAAGCGCCGCATGCATCTCCATCTGGTTCTGGCACACTTCGGCGCAATTGTAGGTGCCTTCACGCACCAGATCGGCGCCCGCAAAGGCCGCCGCGACATCGCCCAGCTCAAAGAAAACATCGCGCTCGATGTTATGGGCGCGACACTCGTGAATGTTGATGGCGTCGGGCGCCAGCGCCGCGCCCGCCGTGTGATATGCGGGAAGCTGACGTACTTTCAGCTTGATGCGCCGCAGCGCCTCCTTGGCGGTGGCGTCGTCGACGGCGGCGACGGCTGCAACCGGCTCACCGCAATAGCGGACCTTGTCGCGGGCCAGCGGATGTTCAGTGCGGGCGATCGGCAGCACACCAAAAGTCTTGTCGCAATCGGCACCGGTGACAATCGCCTTCACACCGGGCAGCTTCGCCGCCTCGGTCACATCGATTTCGAGAATCTCGGCGTGCGAGTAGGGGCTGCGAAAAATGTGCCCGGCGAGCGCGCCCGGCACCACTAGGTCGGCGGTGAATTTAGCACGGCCGGAAACCTTTTCCGGACCGTCGATCATCGGCACGTAGTCGCCGATATTATGGGCGGGCATGATCTGGTTCACGGCGCCATCCCCTCGGCACACAGCGCCGCCGCGTGCTTTACCGCCTCGATAATTTTTACATAGCCCGTACAGCGGCAGATGTTGCTGCCGAGCGCATCGCGAATCTCATCGTCGCTGGGGCGCGGATTGCGACGCAACAATCCAGCCGAAGCCATAATGAAACCTGGCGTGCAATAGCCGCATTGCGAGCCGAGTTTTTCGTGAAACCCGCGCTGGACCGCGGACAGGCGGCCGTCGACAGCAAGCGCTTCGACCGTATCGATGCGGCGGCCATCGACCGTTGCGGCCAGCGTCAGGCACGCCAGGCGCGAACAATCGTCGACCAGCACCGTGCAAGCGCCGCATTCACCGCCGTCGCACCCGGTCTTCGTTCCGGTAAGTCCGGCGACCTCCCGCAAATAGTCCAGCAGCAAGAGATTGTCAGGCACCGCATCGGTGCGGGTACGGCCATTGAGCGTGAGCGAAAGAATGCGCGCCATAGCTCGACTCAATTGGCTCGAATGACTGGCGATTGATGGTTTCTTTGTTTGGCGCTTTCCATATCAGCATCTGTGCTTGCCTTCAAATCGGCCGCCACCCGCAACCGGGCGGTTGAGCGGCGCGACAGGCGGGGGCCCTCGACGGTAAGGCTCGCGCCTTCCATAATGACGGGGATAATAAAGTCAGGGGACCGGGTTCCGTGCGAATTTTGTCGTTCCAGTCGGGTCTTCACGATGCGTCGGCAGCCGCATTCGAGGATTACCGGCTCGTAGCTGCTGTTCAGGAGGAGCGGCTGCGGCGCGAGAAGGGCTGGGGCAATGACGTGCCTTGGCTTGCCATTGACGAAGTGCTGCGCATCGCCGGATGGTCGCGCAATGAGGTTGACGTGATCGCCGCGATCCGCGGCGTCTTCCCACTACACTATTACTCGTTCCCGCTGCCGCGCGACGTCTACTATACCATGCGCAAGCATTTAGGCCGCGAGCGGCTCGACCGCGATCTGTCCAACGCCATCACGCGCAGCGGCACTGGCGAAGACCGGCTGTTCCGGAGCGACCGGTTTCTTGCCGAAAACGGCTTTCGCGCCGACACCGAGCTTCACTTTATCAACCATCACGAGGCGCACGCGCTGGCGGCCCTGTTCTTCACCGATTGGGACGACGCGCTGATCTATACGGCCGATGGTGTCGGCGACAACGTCAGCTACAGCATCCGGAAACTCCAAAACGGCCAGCTCGATTGTCTATTTGGCGGCGACGAATGGCTGAAAGCCAAACACGCGCCGCGCAACAGTCTGGCCACGGCTTACGGCCACGCCACGAAGGCGGCTGGTTTTCGCATGTGGCGTCACGAGGGCAAACTCACCGGACTGTCCGCGCGGGGCGAGCCAAGGCTCCGCGAGGCGCTGGGCCGACATTTTCGCCTTGGCGACGATGGCTTGATCGCGTGCGACTTCACCAGTTGGCGCGTGATGGAGAAAGGCATCGAGTCGATCTGTCAGGGACAGAGCCGCGAAACGATCGCCGCGTCAATTCAGCAATTGGCGGAGGATCTGATCTCGGGCGCGGTCGGGCATTGGCTGTCGCGGACTAAAGCCCGGCGACTCGGCCTCGCCGGTGGATTGTTTGCCAATGTGCGGCTCAACAGGCTTTTGGCCGAGACACTGCCAATCGAAGAGGTCTTTATCTTTCCCGCTATGGGCGATGATGGCTTAGCGGTGGGCGCGGCGCTCTGCTACCTGCGCGACCGCGACGGCCTCGCAACCTGGCTCCGACAGCGCCGCCGCCTCGACAATGTTTATTTGGGCCAGGACTTCGATTCGCGCATCGACGCCGTTCTGGCAGCGGATTCCGACGTCCGGCAATTGCCGGGCGATCCGATCGAACTCGCTACCTCCTTGGTGGAAGGTGGCGCCGCCGGGGCGGTGTTTGTCGGGCGTATGGAATACGGCCCGCGCGCGCTCGGTGCCCGCAGCATCATTGCCAATCCCACCGATTCAACAATTAACGATCGGCTCAATGAGCGCCTCGACCGTTCGGAATTCATGCCATTTGCCCCCTACGTGCTGGAAGAGGACGCCGAGCGTGTGTTCAAGATCGGGCCGGTTAACCGCTACGCCGCCCGCTTCATGACCATCACTTGTGCGGTGCGGCCGGAATGGCGGCAGCGTATTCCCGCGGTGGTGCATATCGACGGTACGGCGCGGCCGCAGATCGTTCGCGAGGCCGATAACCCGTTGTTTGCCGGCATTCTGCGCCGATTTCGCGACCGCACGGGAATACCGGTCCTGATCAATACCAGCTTCAACGTGCACGAGGAGCCCATTGTTAACAGGCCCGAAGAATGCCGCCGGGCCCTTGTCGATGGCCGGGTCGATTTTGTGGTAACAAAGCGCGGGGTCTACGTCACCGCCCGGGGACTGGAAGCGGCACGCACGGCAACCGGCGCACGAAACAGCCGGGCGGCGTTTACCGCAGCAGAAGACTTGCGTTGACGCCGACACGTCCACATTCTTGAGTAGGCCGCTATCGGGGCGAACGGCTCGCGCATGTCTAAGACCAGCTTGGCACTGAATAACCTGCGCGGGTACGCCATTATCATCGTCTTGGCGTTTCATTCTTCCATTGCCTACGTGAGCCATCAGCCGCCTGCCGCGCTACCATTCGACCAACCGCCCTATGCCTGGATCGCCAATCCAATCGTCGATAGCGATCGGTGGCTTGGCTTCGACATCTTCTGCGCCTTCACGTTTCTCTACATGATGCAGCTGATGTTTTTTCTGTCCGGCCTATTCGTATGGCCGAGCCTGAGACGAAAGAGCGCAGCCGTCTTTCTGTATGACCGGTTCGTGCGGCTTGGCGTACCGTTTGCGCTCGGCGTCTATCTGCTGATGCCGGTCGGCTATTTCGCGGTTTACCGCCAGACCGCGGTCGATCCGAGCTGGTCGGCTTACTGGTCGCACCTCACTGCGCTGCCATTCTGGCCGGCAGGACCGCTGTGGTTCCTCTGGATTCTGCTGCTGTTGAACGTCGGCGCATCCGTCCTGAGCTGGATTGCCCCGGGCGCCGTCGACCTTCTGGTGCGGAAGGCCGCCAAATCTACGCCTAACCGGCTGTTTGCTGCGCTTGCCAGCCTCACCGCGCTAGTTACGCTCGCCATGTCTGGATTGTTCACCCCATGGCAGTGGATCGACTATGGTCCATTTTCGTTTCAGCCGTTCCTGTTGCCGCAATATGCGATTTACTTCTTCTTCGGTCTCATCGTCGGGGCGCAAGGGCTGGATCGTGGCCTGTTTGGCGCCGAGGGCACGCTGGCAAGGCGCTGGGGACGCTGGTGCACGGGAGCGATCGCTTCATTCGTTGTATGGATTACGTCGACTGCGCTGATCGTCACCGGACATGGCGTGCCGGGACTGCAAAGCATCGCCAATCTTGGCCAAGCCATGTTTGCGGCGACCGCGTGCTTCGCCGCCGCGGCAACATTCTTGCGCTTTAGCGCGAAGCCTTGGCCGTCATTCGGCAGCATCTCCGAGAATTCCTACGGTATTTATCTGTTCCACTATGTCTTTATTCTTTGGGCGCAATACCTTCTCCTCAGCATCGCAATGCCTGCCATCGCTAAAGGCGTGGTCGTGTTCGGCGTCACGCTCGTTCTGAGCTGGGCCGTGACCGCCGCGGTCTGCGCGGTTCCGCTCGGCGCACGCGTGCTGCGCGGGCAACGGCGCACGGCGATGGCTGCAGCGCGCACAACGGCCAGCAGCAGCGCCGTAAAGCAGGGCGGCAGTTAAGTCCATAGATCGCGGATGCGTGGCGCCTTCACGCTCGACTCGAATTCCCGCGCCAGGGTTCCGACGTCGAGCATCACCACCCGCGGCGAAATCTCGAACATGCGCTTGATCTCGCGCTCCACTTCGGCCGCGGCAGCTGCCGGGTCGGCCTCCCGCCGAATCTCGATGGAGACCCGCAATTCTTCGAGATCGTCCACGGTCACGGCTTCTAGTCCGTGTCGGTCACCCAGCCATATCGTCCGGCCACAAAGTTAATTGCGAGGGATGGCCCGCCTCGCTGCCCGCGGCATCACAGTGGATGGAAGCGCTGAATGATCTCGCGGGGAATCGGCTGCGATTTCAGTTTCGAAGGATCGGCCGGATCGCGCCCGGCCCAGACGCGCGTTTCCTGGCCCTCGACGGCGAGCATACCGCTCACAAACAGCTGATGACCAACGTCAAAACTCGAGCGGCGAAACGCAATGACCTGGGAGGCCAATTCGACACGGTCACCAAACCGAGCGGGGGCGATAAACTTGGCGTTGGCATCAACCAGGGGCAGCGAGTCCATGCCGAACGCGACGGCGAGTTCTGGGGGCCGCACGCCCAGCGCCGCTTCAAACAGGCTCCAGGTGCCCCAGTCGAAATATTCAAAGAAACGGCTATTAAAAACGATGCCGGCAGGGTCACAGTGCGACCATTCGATTGCAAATTGCCGCCGGTTGAGAAAATTGGCCATTGTGCGTCCGCATAACGCCCGACAATTCCGGCGATCAAGCGCGTCTGCGGCGTTATGTCAAATCAGCAACGCACTGCAATCGCTGCCTATGAATGCATCATCGATGGGTGCGCGATTCAAGCGGACGCCTAAATCTTAGGCAGATGGCGATGCGCCCGGATTCAAAATGGGCGCGGTAACCGCGTGGATCCCCGCTCCCCGCGGAAAATTCCATCACATCAATAACTTAGATTCCTTTGGCGCTTGGCACGCTCCTTGCGATTTCTGGGCGAAGCGGGACGGCGCCGGGCCGGGCCGCGCGTCAACCAGAGGACAACGCCATGCCCTACGACTGGACAAAGCCGGGTCAGCTCACGCGCCGCCGCTGGCTCGCCAGTGCGGCGAGCTTTGCCGCCGCCACGGTCACCGCAGGAGCGGCTTCGGCCGCCGACACCATCAAGGTCGGCATTCTGCATTCGCTTTCCGGCACCATGGCCATCAGCGAGACGACGCTGAAGGACGTGATGCTCATGCTCATCGATGAGCAGAACAAAAAAGGCGGTCTGCTCGGCAAGAAGCTCGAAGCCGTCGTCGTCGATCCGGCCTCGAACTGGCCGCTGTTCGCCGAAAAGGCTCGCGAACTGATCAGCAAGGACAAGGCCGCCGCAGTGTTCGGCTGCTGGACGTCGGTGTCGCGCAAGTCGGTGCTGCCAGTCTTCAAGGAGCTCAACAATATCCTGTTTTACCCGGTGCAATTCGAGGGCGAAGAAGGCGAGCGCAACGTGTTCTATACCGGCGCCGCTCCTAACCAGCAGGCCATACCGGCAGTCGATTACCTGGCTAGCAAGGACGGCGGTTCGGTGAAGCGCTGGGTGCTGGAAGGCACCGACTACGTTTATCCGCGCACGACCAACAAGATCCTCGAGGCGTACCTGAAGGATGTCCTCAAGGTCGCGCCCGACGACATCATGATCAATTACACGCCGTTTGGCTTCTCCGACTGGCAGACCGAGGTATCCAAGATCAAGGCGTTCGGTTCAGCCGGCAAGAAGACGGCCGTCGTGTCAACGATCAACGGCGACGCCAACGTGCCGTTCTACAAAGAGCTCGGCAACCAGGGCATCAAGGCCACGGAGATTCCCGTCGTGGCGTTCTCGGTTGGCGAAGAGGAATTGGCCGGTCTCGACGCCAAACCGTTGGTCGGCCACTTGGCCGCGTGGAATTATTTCGAATCGATCAAAACGCCGGCGAATGCGGCCTTCATCAAGGCTTGGCACGCCTTCACCAAAAACCCGAAGCGCACCACCAACGACCCGATGGAAGCGCATTACATCGGCTTTAACATGTGGGTGAAGGCGGTGGAGAAAGTTAAGACCACCGACCCCGACAAGGTGATCGCCGCATTGCCGGGCATCAAGCAGGCTAACCTCACCGGCGGCGTCTCGACGATGCTGCCCAATCACTACATCACCAAGCCGGTCTTCATCGGCGAAATCCGCGCGGACGGTCAGTTCGACGTGGTGTGGAAAACCAAAGGCCTGGTACCAGGCGAGGCCTGGTCGCCGTATCTGCCGGGCTCGAAGGATCTGGTCGCCGATTGGGTCACGCTCAACTGCGGCAACTACAACAAGATGACCAAGAAGTGCGGTAGCGGCGGATAATCTTCGCGATAGTCGCATAACGATAATGGCGTGAAGGCGGTATCCATCGCCTTCACGCAGCAGCGCCGGGGAAATTTTGCGATGCGTTTTGGCCGAGCATGTCTCGCTGCTCTGCTATTGGCCCTGAGTCTTTGCCTCGGGCACGCGAGCGCGCGTGCCGCGACGCTTGACGAGGCCCTGACATCCTTCACCGCTGACGATTTCGACCAGACCCAAGCTGGGATTAATGCGATCGCCGCGAGTGGCAGCCCACGCGCAGAAATCATTTTGCGCGCGCTGCAGAACAGCCAGCTCATGTTCAGCGCGGCGCAAAAGAAGGTCTACATTCAGGACGACGCCGGCAAGCTGTTTGACTCCGCAAGCGGCGCACCGAGCGCAGGCGCGCCGCCTGACGATCTCGACACTGTCCGCATCAACAACCGGCTGCGGGGAATGATCGACGCGGCGCTGGGCACGCTAACATTGCTCTCCAAGAACCCGGACACGCGCTACAAAGCCGCGCAAGCCGTGTTCAAATCCCACGAGGCGAGTGCCCTGCCGACGCTCGACAAAGCCATCGCGCAGGAGACTAACGCCGGCGTCAAGCGCGCGCTCGAACAGGCGCGCGCCGCCATCGTGCTCAACACAGGCGGGGTCACGGATGCGCAGAAACTCGACGCCATCGCGACCCTCCGCGATCGCGGCGATCAGGACGCGCTGGCGCTGCTTACAGACATTCCCAAACGTGAATCGCCCGGGGTCGCGCAGGCCGCGACTGCGGCAATTGCGGCGATCCAGACGCGGCTTGCCGAATGGGGAGCAGTGCAGAACGCCTGGTACGGGATTTCACTCGGCTCGGTGCTGTTGCTCGCCGCCATCGGGCTCGCCATCACCTTCGGTGTGATGGGCGTCATCAACATGGCGCACGGCGAAATGGTCATGCTTGGCGCCTATGTGACCTTCGTCGTGCAAGACGCGATCCGCGCGCACGATCCGGCGCTGCTGGATTATTCACTGGCCATCGCCATTCCGCTCGCGTTCCTGTTCTCGGGCGGCGTCGGCATCCTGATCGAGCGCAGCATCATCCGATTTCTATACGGGCGGCCGCTGGAGACGCTGCTGGCAACTTGGGGCCTGTCGCTGGTGTTGCAACAAGCCGTGCGCACCGTATTCGGACCGACCAACCGCGAGGTCAGCAACCCGTCGTTCATGAGCGGCGCCTTCGATCTTGGCGGCATCACCATTACCTATAACCGGCTCTGGATCATCTGCTTTGCGCTCGCGGTATTTGTAGCGCTGATCGGTCTGTTACGTTTCACCCGGCTCGGACTGGAAATGCGCGCGGTGACGCAGAACCGCGCCATGGCGGCGTCAATGGGCATCCGCACCGGCCGCATCGATGCGCTGACCTTCGGCCTCGGATCCGGAATCGCCGGCATGGCCGGCGTCGCGCTGTCGCAGATCGACAATGTCAGCCCCAATCTCGGTCAGGGTTACATCATCGACAGCTTCATGGTCGTGGTGTTCGGCGGCGTTGGCAATCTGTGGGGCACCTTCGTCGGTTCATTTTTGCTCGGCATCGCCAATAAATTCCTCGAACCGTATGCGGGCGCGGTGCTCGGCAAGATCACGATCCTGGTGCTGATCATTCTGTTCATCCAGAAGCGGCCGCGGGGCCTTTTTGCCCTCAAGGGTCGCGCGGTCGAGGCATGATGGGCGCGACAATGGGCGCGGGGCCGCACCTGCTCATCCGCTCACTCGACCGCGGTGCAATACTGTTCCTCACCGCCACGGCGGCGATCGCAATCGCGGTACCGTTTCTCAATCTCGCCGTTCCTCCGTCATCGGCATTTCATCTCTCGACATATCTTGTGGCACTGTTCGGCAAGTATGCCTGCTACGCACTTCTCGCTTTGTCGATCGATCTGATCTGGGGTTTCTGCGGCATTCTCTCGCTCGGCCACGGCGCATTCTTCGCGCTCGGCGGCTACGCCATGGGCATGTATCTGATGCGCCAGATCGGCACGCGCGGCGTCTATGCCAACCCGATTCTGCCCGACTTCATGGTGTTCCTGAACTGGAAAGAACTGCCGATCGCCTGGTACGGCTTCCAGCATTTTGCCTACGCGCTCCTCATGATCGTACTGGTGCCGGGCGTGCTTGCCTTTGTGTTCGGCTGGTTCGCGTTTCGCAGCCGCGTCACCGGCGTTTATCTTTCGATCATCACCCAGGCGCTGACCTACGCGCTGATGCTCGGATTTTTTCGCAATGATTTCGGCTTTGGCGGCAACAATGGCCTGACCGACTTCAAGGACATTCTTGGCTTCAACGTGCAGGCAGAGACAACCCGCGCGGCATTATTCTCGATCACCTGTCTGGCAGTGATCGCGGGCTTTCTCGTGTGCCGCGCCATCGTGGCCTCAAAGTTCGGCAAAGTCCTGGTAGCGATCCGCGACGCCGAGGCACGGACCCGCTTTCTCGGTTACCGCGTGGAGTCCTACAAGCTGTTCGTCTTCACCTTGTCGGCCTGCATGGCGGGCATTGCCGGCGCGCTTTATGTGCCGCAGGTCGGCATCATCAATCCCGGCGAATTCACCCCCGGCAATTCGATTGAGGCCGTCATCTGGGTGGCGGTTGGCGGACGCGGAACCCTCACCGGCGCTGTCATCGGCGCGGTCCTGGTCAACTACGCCAAAACCTATTTCACCTCTGGAATTCTCGCACCCTACTGGCTCTACATGCTCGGCGGCCTGTTCATCGTCGTGACGCTGCTGCTGCCACGCGGCATTGTCGGCAGCTTGCATCATTGGACCGCACTGCGTCGCGATCGCGCTTCGGCAGCGGCGGAAGAAGGCGTCACCGAAGCGCTGCCGGCGGAATGAGGATCGGCCGATGAAACTGCAGGAACGGCTGGAGAAGAAAGAAAAGGAGGCAATGGATGCCTTCGAGCGCACACTGCTGTTCATCGAGGACGTAACGGTATCGTTCGACGGTTTCCGGGCGCTCAACAATCTGTCGTTCACGATGGAGCCGGGGGAGATGCGCGCCATCATTGGTCCCAATGGCGCCGGCAAGACCACGATGATGGACGTCGTCACCGGCAAGACCAGGCCGGACAAAGGTTCCGTCATCTTCGATCAGCGACACGATCTCGCCCGCCTCGATGAAACGGAGATCGCGCTCCTTGGCATCGGGCGAAAATTCCAGAAGCCGACGGTGTTCGACAGTCATACCGTGTTCGACAATATCGAGCTCGCGCTCAAGGCCGACCGGCACGCGCGCGCGACGCTGTTGTGGCGCGAAACCGAACGCGAAGAGCGCAACGTCGACGAAATACTGAAAATCGTCCAGCTGTCGGCGGTGCGCAATCGGCTTGCCGGCAGTCTGTCGCACGGCCAGAAGCAATGGCTCGAAATCGGCATGCTGCTGGCACAGGATCCGAAGCTCCTTCTGGTCGACGAACCGGCCGCCGGCATGACCGATGCGGAGACGCAGCAGACCGCCGAACTCCTCAAAGAGATCAATCGGGAACATACCGTCGTCGTAGTCGAGCACGACATGGCGTTTGTCCGCGAGCTTGGCGTCAAGGTTACCTGCCTGCATGAAGGCGCGGTGCTCGCCGAGGGGTCGATCGACGAGGTGTCGGAGAATGAGCGGGTGGTCGAGGTGTATTTGGGGCGCTGAAACATGCTCGATGTGATGGCCATCGATCTGCATTACGGCGCCGCGCAGGCGCTCCGCGCCGTGTCGCTTAAGGCGGAGCCCGGCAAGGTAACTTGCGTGCTCGGCCGCAACGGCGTCGGCAAAACCAGCCTGCTCGATGCGCTTGCCGGACAGCATTCCGTCAGCCGCGGCACCATTACCTGGGAAGGCCGCGATATCACCGCACTGCGGCCGCCGGAACGCGCGCGGCGCGGCGTTTCCTATGTGCCACAGGGCCGGGAAATCTTTCCGCTGCTGAGCGTCGAGGAGAATCTGAAGACCGGCTTTGCGCCGTTGCCGCGTGCCGAGCGCAGCGTGCCGGACGACGTGTTCACCCTTTTTCCCGTCCTCAAAGACATGCTGCGGCGCCGCGGCGGCGATCTCTCGGGCGGCCAGCAGCAGCAGCTTGCCATCGGACGCGCCCTGGTAATGCGGCCGCGGCTGCTTTTGCTCGATGAGCCGACCGAAGGCATACAGCCGTCGATCATCAAGGATATCGGCCGCGCCATTTCCTATCTGCGCTCGCTCGGCAATATCGCCATCGTGCTGGTCGAACAGTACCTCGACTTCGCCCGCGAGCTGGGCGATCATTTTGTCGTCATGGAGCGCGGCGCCATCGTCTACTCGTGCGAGCGCGCTAATCTCGACGAAGGCGCGCTGCGACGCGCAATGGCGATTTGATACGGCGATTCGACGATGCCAGCATCGAGTTCGGCTGCCGCACTGCGCGACCAGATCTTCGCCGCCAATCGCGCTACCGGGCGCATTGCGCTGTCGGTTGCGGCCAAGCACGGCTTGAGCCGGCGTGCGCGGGTGCACGAAGCGGGCTCGCTGCGCGTGCGCTTTCCCAATAGTCACAACGAAGGCGCGCTCGACGCCGTGATCGTCAACACCGCGGGCGGCATGACCGGCGGCGACCGGTTCGAGCTCGATTTTGAGCTCGACGCCGGCGCGCGGCTTTCGGTCACGACTGTCGCAGCCGAAAAGATCTACAGGTCTCTCGGCCCCGACACGAATGTCGGTGTCAAGCTCATGATCGCCGACGGCGCGGCGCTCGCCTGGCTGCCGCAGGAAACGATCTTGTTCGATCAAGTGCGGCTCCGCCGTACCATCGATGTCGAACTTGCCGGCGACGCTCAGCTCCTGCTCGCTGAAGCAATCGTGTTTGGCCGAGCCGCCATGGGCGAAACGTTGAGCTTTGGGCATCTGTTCGACCGCTGGCACGTACGACTCGACGGAACGCTGATCTTTGCCGAGACCACGCGGATTGACGGCGGCATCGCAGAGCAGTTCGCCGCCAGGGCGACAGCGGCGGGCGGCGCGGCAATTGCCGGCATCCTGAAAATCCCCGGGGACGAGGCGGCGGTTGCAGCCGTGAACGCCATGCAGCAGAATTTCAGCGGCGAAGTCGGCGCTTCGGCCTGGAACGGCCTGGCGTTGGCGCGCCTCGTTGCGCGCGACGGCGCGGCGCTGCGGCACGATCTGGCCGCGATCGTGTCGACTTGGAGCAATGCGCCGCTGCCGCGGCTTTGGCTGAATTGAGGAAGCCCACCGATGCGTCTCACTCCGCGCGAAAAGGACAAGCTCTTGATCGCCATGGCGGCGATGGTGGCACGGCGCCGGCTCGAGCGCGGCGTCAAACTCAACCATCCGGAGTCGATCGCGCTCATTTCCGATTTCATCGTCGAAGGCGCGCGCGACGGCGAAAGCGTCGCCACGCTGATGGAGAAGGGCGCTCACGTCTTGACCCGCGCGCAGGTGATGGACGGCATCGCCGAAATGATTCGGGAAATACAGGTCGAGGCGACATTTCCGGACGGCACAAAACTCGTCACGGTACACGAGCCGATTCGATGAGGGCACAAAAGTGACAAGGAGGAAATCATGGGCGGTCTTTCGATTTTGCATTTGCTCATCGTTGTCGTGATCCTGATTTTGTATCTCCTCCCAATTGTGAAAATACTCCAAAAAGCAGGGTATAGCGGCTGGTGGTGTCTGATCGTCTTCGTTCCGCTGGTAAACGTCGTCATGTTTTATGTATTCGCCTTTGCGAATTGCCCGATTCTCCGCGACAAAAGCGCGGCATGAGAAGCATTGGAAGGTCAGGCCGATGATCCCCGGCGAATATTTCATCCAGAACGGCGATATCGAACTGAACAAGGGCCGCAAGACGGTCTCGCTGAGTGTTGCCAACAGCGGCGACCGGCCGATTCAGGTCGGCTCGCACTACCATTTCTTTGAGACCAATCCGGCCCTGCGGTTCGACCGCAAGAAGGCGCGCGGCATGCGACTCGATATCGCGGCCGGTACCGCGGTACGATTTGAGCCAGGTCAGACGCGCGAGGTGACGCTCGTGGCGCTCGGCGGCACGCGCACAGTCTATGGATTTCGCCAGGAGGTGATGGGGAAGCTGAAGCCGTGACGAGGCGCCGAAGATATCAGCGCTGCTACCCGCCGCTGCGAACCGTTTTCCAGCAACATCATGCACACTTAGAACGCGTCGGAGAAAATCATGCCAGCACGTATCAGCCGCGCCGTTTATGCCGACATGTTCGGGCCGACGACGGGCGACCGCGTGCGGCTCGCCGATACCGATCTGATCATCGAAGTGGAAAAGGATTTTTGCACTTACGGCGAGGAGGTGAAGTTCGGCGGCGGTAAGGTGATACGCGACGGCATGGGGCAGTCGCAAGTTACCAACAAACAAGGCGCGGCCGACACCGTCATCACCAACGCGCTCATTCTCGATCACTGGGGCATCGTCAAAGCCGATGTCGGCATCAAGGCCGGGATGATTTCCGCGATCGGCAAGGCGGGCAATCCCGACATCCAGCCCAACGTGACGATCATCATCGGCCCGGGCACCGAGATTATCGCCGGCGAGGGCAAGATTCTCACGGCCGGCGGCTTCGATACGCATATTCATTTCATCTGCCCGCAGCAGGTCGAGGAAGCGCTGATGTCGGGCGTCACTTCCATGCTCGGCGGCGGCACCGGGCCGGCGCATGGCACATTCGCGACCACATGCACGCCCGGTCCGTTTCATATCGGGCGCATGATCCAGGCTGCCGACGAATTGCCGGTCAATCTCGGCTTTGCCGGCAAAGGCAATGCCGCGCGGCCGGCAGCCCTTGAGGAAATGATCGAAGCCGGCGCCTGCGCACTCAAGCTGCATGAGGATTGGGGCACAACGCCGGCGGCGATCGATTGTTGTCTCGCGGTCGCGGACGATTATGACGTGCAGGTGATGATCCACACCGACACGCTCAACGAATCGGGCTTCGTTGAGGACACCATCAGGGCCTTCAAGGGACGCACCATTCACGCCTTTCACACCGAAGGCGCCGGCGGCGGCCACGCGCCCGACATCATCAAGGTGGCGGGACTGAAAAACGTGCTGCCGTCGTCGACCAATCCGACGCGGCCTTACACGCGAAATACCATCGACGAGCATCTCGACATGCTGATGGTATGCCATCACCTCGATCCGTCCATCGCCGAGGATCTGGCGTTCGCCGAAAGCCGGATCCGCAAGGAAACCATCGCTGCCGAGGATATTCTGCACGACCTCGGCGCGCTTTCGATGATGTCGTCGGACAGCCAGGCGATGGGCCGCGTCGGCGAGGTAATCATCCGCACCTGGCAGACCGCCGACAAGATGCGCAAGCAGCGCGGTCGGCTGCCGCAGGACAAAAGCGACAACGATAATTTCCGCGCCAAGCGCTACATCGCCAAATACACGATCAATCCCGCCATCGCGCACGGGGTGGCGAAACTCATCGGTTCGGTGGAAAAGGGCAAGCTCGCCGATCTGGTGCTGTGGTCTCCGGCGTTCTTCGGCGTCAAGCCGGATTGCGTGATCAAGGGCGGCTCCATTGTCGCTGCACCGATGGGCGATCCCAACGCATCGATCCCGACGCCGCAGCCGGTGCATTACCGGCCGATGTTTGGCGCTTACGGCCGCGCCCGCACCGCCTCGTCGGTGGTATTTGCCTCGAAGGCGGCCGTTGCGGCCGGGTTGCGCAAAAAGCTCGGTATCGAGAAGGAACTTTTTGCGGTGCAAAATACGCGAGGAAAAATTTCCAAAAAAAGCATGATCCATAACGATGCTACTCCCAACATCGAGGTCGATCCCGAAACCTACGAGGTGCGCGCCGACGGGGAACTGCTGACCTGCGCACCCTCGGACGTGTTGCCGATGGCACAGCGGTATTTTCTGTTTTGAATAAAATGCGGCCGGTCGCACAGGGCCCATGCATCGACTGCATGCTTTGAGGATAAACACCTATCGCTTTGACACTGCTGCATGGTCTCGCTGTGGCATGCTGTGACATCATCATGACATCGCCGCCGAGGTCCTTGACGCTGGGAAGGCGAAGCCCCAAGCTAACGACATGGCGGCGGATTATTCGACGACGGCGGTCACTGTTGGGGGCTGCCGCATTCGGCTGATGCGCGGTGGCGCCGGCGAACCGCTCCTGTATTTGCACGGCGCAAGCGGTGCGAACTGGTTGCCATTTCTGCAAAAGCTGACAAAGAACTTCGACGTCATCGCGCCGGAACATCCCGGCTTCGGCGAATCTGATTCGCCGGCGTGGCTCGATAACATCCACGATGTTGCCTATTTCTACCTCGATGCGCTCGATGCGCTGCAATTGTCCGGCGTGCACCTTGTCGGCAACTCGCTGGGCGGCTGGATCGCGGCGGAAATGGCGGTGCGCTCGACGCAGCGCCTGGCGTCGCTGACGCTGGCCGGCTCGGCCGGGCTCTATGTTCCCGGTGTCTCGCAGGTCGATTCGTTTCTGATCACCGAGGAACAGCGGCTGACCAACTTTTTCTACGATCAGAGCAAGGCCAGGGAGATGATCGGGCGCGTTCTGCATCCCGACATGGAAGACACAGCGCTGAAGAACCGGCAGACGACCGCCAAACTCTCGTGGCAGCCGCGCAGCCACGATCCGCATCTTGCCAAATGGCTGCATCGTATCGATGTACCCACACTGTTGATCTGGGGCGACACCGACCGGCTGTTCCCGAAGGAACATGCGCAAGCCTGGCAGGCGGCCATTCCCGGCGCCAAGCTTGTGACCATTCCGAAATGCGGACACGTGCCGCAGATCGAACAGCCCGACGCGTTCAATGCCGCGCTCGAAGAGTTTATCGGCGGACGGCGGCAGCGACGCAAAATGGCCTGAGGACTCAGCATGAAATTCTTCAACTTTCATCTGATGCCGTACGCGCATGCCGATCTCAAGGCGATCGCCGAACACGGCTCGGCCTGGGTGACGTATTCCAACAGCCATTACGATCCGGAGAAAGGCGCCGAACTCTATCACGACTATCTGGATCAGATGGAGTTCGCCGATCAGCTCGGCTTCGACGGCGTCTGCCTCAACGAACATCATCAGACCGCGTACGGCCTGATGCCGTCGCCGGGCGTGATCGCCGGCGCGCTGGCGCGCAACGTCAAGCGCGCGAAGATCGCGATCCTCGGCCGCGCGCTGCCGCTCGTCAACAATCCACTGACGATCGCCGAAGAATACGCAATGCTCGACAACATCACGAAGGGCCGGATCATCGCCGGCTTCGTGCGCGGCATCGGCGCCGAATATCACTCCTCGGGCGTCAATCCGGCGGAATCGCAGGAGCGATTTGCCGAGGCGCACGATCTGATCGTGCGGGCGTGGACCGAGACTGGTCCGTTCGTCTATTCGGGCAAGCATTATCAGTTCCGCTATGTCAACACCTGGCCGCGGCCGTATCAGACGCCGCATCCGCCGATCTGGATTCCGTCGCAAGGCTCGGCCTCCACGATCCGCTGGGCGGCGAAGATGCGCTACACCTACGCCCAGACGCTCTCCCCGATCGCCGCGGTGGCGCGGTTCTTCCAGCTCTATCGCGACGAGGCGGCAAAAGCCGGCTACGAGGCTTCGCCCGACCAGCTTGCCTGGTCGAACACGATCTACGTCGGCGAGACCGACAAGAAGGCGATCAAGGAAGCCAAGCCGCATCTCGAAGCCCTGGTGAATTATTTTCTCAAAATGCCGACCGAGATGCTGCTGCCGCCGGGCTATACCGACACCGCTTCGATGAAGCGCGTGCGCGCCGTGAAGGTCACCGGCAAATCGCAGACGCTCGAAGAGCTGATGGCTGCGGGCGTCGTCATTGTCGGCAGCCCGGAAACCGTGCGCGAAAAGCTCGCCGAATATCAGGACCTCGCCGGTTTCAACACCTCGCTGACCAAAACCCAGTTCGGCACGCTGCCCAACGAAATGGCGCGCGCCAACATGACGGCGATCGCCGAAGAGATCATCCCGGCGTTCCGCGACCGAGAGCCGAGCACGGCAGCCCGCCAGGCGGCGGAGTAGTCGGCCCGTCATTGCGAGAAGCGATGGCGACGAAGCAATCCAGCGGGGCCTCTCGGTCATCGCACCCCGCCCTGGATTGCTTCGCTTGCGCTCGCAATGACGCATGCGTGATCCTTCTCGCGATGCGTTTTTTGTTCGCACCCGAGCTATGAGGCACGCCATTCCCAAAAACGACGCCGCCAGCCCGACCTTCGTCAGATGACTCGGGGGTGGAAAGCCCGGAGCATCACGATCGGATGTGGCGCACTCGCTTTCTAGGGTCGGCTTCGCTGTCGCTCAGCCCACCCAAAACGCACGAAATAAACAAGGAAGCAGAACGCCGACAGACGCTGTCCGTAACCGCTTGCCTCGCGGCAAGCGCGCACCCTGCAGGGCGCGCTCGCCTGTCGGCGTTCCACGGCGGTTCTGCCTTCGGGACTCACGCATCCCGAAGTGCGGCTCGGACCAGGTTTCGCGGAGCAGGCGCCTGTAGGTGGCGGGGGTATCCCGCCAGCGTCCGCCCCGGTTCCAGCGAGCACCTCGCATGCCGGTCATAATGCCGGCAGACATGATGTCCGAGCCGCCCGGGAGCAATGGGGACGAACCCTTTGCCCGCGGGCACCGCACCCGCCCCCGCCAGCCGGAGTCACCGGCGGACGTCCTTGCACGAGGAGCGAGAGGCCGACGGTTTTACAGGTTTTGTGACTACTGTCAAGATAAGTCGCAACGAAGGGGACTATAGTGCTGATTCAACGATACTTTTCCATGGCGACCATTCCATCCGCATGCCCCGCCTGACACGCCTTTCGTGCGAATCAAGCGGGCATTAACCATTTCGGCGCACCCTGAGGCTGTGTGACGCCAATTTGGATGACCGCAAGTCCGCCACACCCGCGCCTCATTCTCTTCCTCGGATAGGGTTAAGGTATGCGTGTCGGAAGTCGGGGATCTAACGCTAGGAAGTGACTCGGGGGAAACCGCGGCGGGGCGGTTCGGGACAATTTGAGGATCTGGCAGTTAAGCTGCGTTGTCGGCGCCTTGACGGCGCTGATCGTTGCCGGGTTTTGGCAGCTCGCGAGCGAGCGGCCAGCCATGGCGGCGACGCGGCCGAGTGCGCGCATTGAGGCAGCGTTCAGCGCTGTATCCCTCAACACCACGACGATCCTCGCCAAGTTCAATCCTCCTCCCGCCAAAGACAGTCCTGCGACGTACAGCCTGGCGTCGGCGCCCCAGCCCCGCGCCGAAGACAAACCCCGCAACACCGTCGCACCGAATCTACTGGTCGCCGCAGCCTTCAGGGCGGCATGGCCCGACGCGCTGTCTACGTCCGCCGATCAGGCGGAACTCTCACACGGCCGCGTGCTGGCCTATGCGGACGCCACCGGCTCGATCCCGCCGATCCGGGATGACGCACCGGCGCTGCCAAACATTCACACCAGTCGCGCACCAGCGCCGACCGGCCCGCCGGCGCCAACCGGCTCGACGGCCTGGGCCAATCAGGAACTGCCTTACCTCAAATATTACGTCTATTCCGAACTGCCGCCGCCGAAGAAGCCGTCGGCGATTGCGCTTTCAGCGCTGAGCGACGTTCCGCTCGGCACGCCGGTTGAAGAAATCACGCGCGCGGCCGATTCGTTCGGACTCGACGAGAATTTCCTCAAAGCGGTCGCCAAGATCGAATCCGATTTCAATCCCAAAAACCGCACCGGCTCCTATATCGGCCTGTTCCAGCTCAGCAAAGGCGAGTTCAAGCATTTCGGCGGAGGGGCGGGCGAGATTACCAATCCGCGCGACAACGCTATTGCGGCTGCCTACAAATTCGTCATCGAAGCCGAGATGTTCGAATACGTGACGCACAAGCGGCCCACCATCGCCGATCTTTATCTGATTCATCAGCAGGGCTGGCAGGGCGCCGCCGAACACGTCAGCCATCCGGATTGGGTCGCCTGGAGATCAATGTGCGCCACCGACGAAGGCAGGCAGAAGGGCGAACACTGGTGCAAGAAGGCCATCTGGGGCAACACGCTGCCGGCTGTTAAAAAGGAATGGAAAAGCGTCGACCGCCTGACCTCGGCGGGGTTCGTTGCGATGTGGCGCAGCCGCATCGATACGCTCTACGCCCGCTACGCCGATGCGGGCACGCAGCAGGCGCAGGCGAAGCAGTAATGACGCAGGCCGGATGAGCCAACGGCTCTGGCCGGCCTGATGACAGACTCCGTAACCTCCGGGATTGGCTCATCTTCAACGGTGCTTGAGCGTGATCCTATCTATCGCGTCATGGCTGGACTTGCTCCGGCCACCCACGTCTTTGTTGTTCATCGGTTTTTGAGACGTGGATGCCCTCCGCCAACCGGCGGGGGAAAAAGCAGATTCACTCCGGCTTTAGCCCCGCCTTCGCAATCACCGCCCGCCAGCGTTCGATGTCGCTGGCGATACGGGCGCGCAGCGCTTCGGGTGTGCCTGATTCGGCGTCCACGCCTTGCGACAGCAGGGCCGCTTTTACCTTCGGCTCGGCCAGCACCTCGGTAAGGGCGCGATTGAGCCGCGCGACGACCGTCGGCGGCACGGCCGCTGGAGCCTCGATCGCCATCCAGAGCACAGCCTCGTAACCGGGAAGCCCGCTTTCGGCGACGGTCGGCAGGTCCGGCAGCACCGCGTTGCGTTTCGCGCCGGTGGTCGCGAGCGCCCGCATCTGGCCGCTGCGGATGAGCGGCAGCGTCGGCGGAATGGTGGCGAACTGCATGTCGACCCGGCCGGCCATCAGATCGGTGACCGATTGCGACGTGCTCTTGTACGGGACATGCACGATATCGACGCCCACCGTGTTGGCGTAAAGCACGGCGGCAAGATGGGCGAGGCTGCCGGGACCGGCGGAGCCGTAGGTCAGCTTGCCAGGTCGCGTCTTGGCGAGCGCGGTGAAGTCCGCCACCGTTTTTGCGCCGAGCCCCGGATAGGTCACCATGACGTAGGGGGCGCTCCCGACCATCGACACCGGCGCAAGATCCTTCAGCGGATCGTAAGCCAAATGCGCGCTGAGACTCGGCGCCAGCGCTTGCGTGCTCGTGGTGACAAGGCCGATGGTGTAGCCGTCAGGCATCGCGTGCGCGACGTACTCGACACCGAGCATGCCGCTGGCGCCGACACGGTCCTCGACCACGACGGCTTGGCCGAGTCGCTCTCCGAGCGACTGCGCCACAATACGCGCGACGACGTCGGTGCTGCTGCCGGCGGGAAACGGCACAATGAGCTTGACAGGCTTGACCGGCCATTGCGGGCCGGATGCGTTTTGCGCGTCGGCGCCGCCAACCGCGATCATCAGAGCCAGCAACGTCAGAAAAAATCTCGACATCATCGCGTACATTATCCCCATCAAACGAGAGAACAGACCAGAGCAAAAAAATCACGGCGGAGCAACGCACGCAATGCCGCATTGGGGCACGCTCATGCCAGCTGCTGCATGATCAAAGCCGCATAAACCCTGGCGGCATCGCGGGTGCGGTTCACCGAGGCCATATCGAGGTCGGTGTGGGCGTATTGCGCTTCGCCGGGCCCATACGTGCAGGCTTCGATGCCGACGTGATTGAGAAATCCCTGATCGAAGGCGTTGGTGGCGTAATACATTTCCGGTGCGGAACCGAGCGCCGTTTGCGAGGCGTGCGACAGCGCGCGCGCGACGCCGGAATTTTCGGCGACCAGCGCCGGATACATCATCGGGCCTTGTGTCACCTCCACGCGCCACGCCTTGCCGCTGGCCGGGTCCTTGGCGCCATCCACGGCCTTGGCGACCGCGGCGATGTCTACGACCGCCGCTTCCGGCGTCTCACCGGGCAACAGCCTGCGGTCGATGCCGATGTCGCAACGCGCCTGAATGGTGTGGGTCGAGTCGGGAAAGCTGGCGATGCGATTGACGGTCAGGCTCGCCGGCCCAAGATGCGGATGCGCCGGTGGCAGCCGCAGCTCCGCGGCCAGGCGGCGCATGACCTCGACCGCGCCGGTGATGGCGTTGCAGCCCTCGGCCGGCCGGCTGCTGTGACACGGGCTGCCGTGGACCGTCACGGTGACGTCGACACGGCCGCGATTGCCGAGGCTGATGCGATTGCCGGTGCCGTTGAGCACCGCCATGTCGGCGCCCGCGCCGGTGGTTTCGAGGATGCTGCGAATGGCGTCATGCCGTCCGGTTTCGCCGGAGACGCAACACAGAAACACCAGCCGGCCGCCGAGCGCCACGCCGCTTTGCGCGATCGTTTCCAGCGCGACAAGAATCGCAGCCAGCGGCGCTTTCTGTTCGCTCAAGCCTTTGCCGAGAACGACTTCGCCCGGCAGTCCATAGGCTGCGCCGTCGCGGACTTCGCCGCCATAAGGATTGGGCATGGTCGAGGCCGGTTGATTCATCGCGTTGGTCACCAACATCAGCGAGCGGCCGCTCTCGCCGCGGCCCCACATCGCCGCGAGATTACCCATGGGGTCGCGCCGAATATCGGTGATGCCCAAGGACCGAAGCCGCGGTTCGACCGCCGCATCGATGAAAGCGCGGAGCTGCGGCTCGGCCTCAAACAGCGCGGTGAGCGGGCTTGGCACGCGGGCCAGTTCGACCATCACGGATTTGATGCGGGACGCGGCAATCCGGGACAAAACACCGCTGAGCACATTATCTTCGCCGGCCATAAACGATCCCGCGCTCCCTAATTGCGGCGGCCGTGCCGCCGGCAGCACAATTCCACGTCCGGTCTCTCGCGCCTTGACGTAAAGGTGGTGCGCCAGTGCGATGTCGTGCGCGACCAGCCCCGTGGTATGAAGGAGAATGCGCTCCTCGGCGCTGGCACGTCCCCGCTTCGCGCCCGACACGAGGTCCTGAATCTCGGCGTACATCATGTGCTTGCTGAACTGTCCGTTCTCCACCATCGACGAGAAGACCGGCATGCGCATGTTCATTTCCCAGCTGTCGAGCACGACCTTGTCCATGTGCTTCCAACCGTCCGGGTCAAGCTCGCGGCGCGCCAGAGAAATGAACAGCGAGCCGGGCTTGAGCCACGGCTCGCGCGCCATGATCTCGGAGGACGTTGTGCCGCCAACCGCGATGTCGGCGCCGCGCACCACCTCCTCGACGGTGTCGACGGGTCGCACCGGAATGCCGAGTTCGGCTGACCAATGGGCGGCGAACGCCTCGCGCGTTTCGCGCCGACGCGACGTGCAGCGGATTTCCTCGAACCGGTAGAGCCGCGACAGGCAACGCAGCGAATTCGCCGCCATGGAGCCGACGCCGATCAGGCCGAGCGTGCGCGGCGCAGCGGGCGCCAGCCATTTGCATGCAATCGCCGCCGCCGCGGCGCTGCGAACGCCGTAGGTCAGATGTTCGTCGACCATCGCCAGGCCGTGGCCGGTCTTGGGATCGGCAAGCACGATGTAACGCCCGCATTCGAGCGCACCCACCGTGTTGCGTTTGCCATCGTCGAAATAGTTGTAGAGCCGCACGCCTGTGGTCGGAATTTCCCGCAGCAATGCCGCCTTGACGTGCCAGTGGTTGTTGAAGTCCTCGGCGACGTCGAGCTTGAAACTCGGCGGCCTGGAATGCGCGACGCTGCCGCGCGCCAGCATGTGGTAAACCTCCTCGCAGACGCGCATGGCATCGTCGATGTTGAGGAGTTCGAGCGTGTCTTGATACGACACAAACAGCAGATCGGGATAGCTCATGAGTTTTTATTTCCGGCGGATTGGGATTTTTATCCGGAAACGCCCGATCATTCGACCACGGTGAAATCGAACTGGCGTCCGGCCGGCGCGTAGATTTCAAATATTTCCAGAACCTCGTCGGAGAGGTTACTGAGCGAATGCGGCATGCCGGCTGGTATGAAGATCACCTGATCGGTACGGATCGTGTAGGACGCGCCGTCCGCCGTCAGCATCCCCTCGCCGCGGCGCACGATATAGACGTTATCGGATTGCGAATGCCGATGCAGCTTGCCGCGCGGGCCGCCCGGCGCCAGACGGTTGAGATGGAGATCGATCTTCTCGGTGCCGGTGCCGGAATTGATCAGGCGGACGGTCTCGCCGCGGCCGTTTTCCATCGGTGCCGTCGCGCATGCGTTGAGATCAAATATTTTCAGCATGGCAAGCCTCAACGCTATCGCTTCGGCGGGGTAGCGGCAAAGGCCGAGCCGCGTACGCACAGCCGGCCGCGCGGATCCTGCCAGAGCTTCTCGGTCGTGTGCAGGTGGCCGATGGCGCGCGCCACCGTGTTGAAATCGAAGCTCGCGAATTTCTCCGCGACGTCGGTGTAGTACAGCGGCTCCTTGGCGATCACTTCTAATATTTGCTGCGCCAGCGCCGCAATCGCCTTCTCATCGCCGCTCGCGCCTGCCGCATCTTTCTTGCCTTTGACGTAATCGTCGATCTTGGCGCTTCCCGCATAGGCGTAGGTGATGCGCTCGTAATATTCGTGCGGAATGCCTTCCGGAATGGTGGCGTCAATGCCGACCTTGGCGCCGGTCGGCACCACGCCGTAGCCCTGCGGCAAACTTGGATCGAGCGGTTTTGCCCGCGCATTGGAAACGATCATCACGTCGCGGTCGCCCTGCACGCGCGTGGCAATCGCCCACTCGACTTCGCCCGGATCGTTGACGTCGATGTCGTCGTCGACCACGACGACATGTTTGAGATCCATTACGGATAACGCAGCAAGCAGCGCGTTCT
Source organism: Xanthobacteraceae bacterium (assembly GCA_036511795.1). Classification (GTDB taxonomy): domain Bacteria; phylum Pseudomonadota; class Alphaproteobacteria; order Rhizobiales; family Xanthobacteraceae; genus BOG-931. The sequence continues at coordinate 16,248 of DATCBO010000059.1, read as the reverse complement.
TGCCCTCACCGGGCTGTTTCTTGATCGAGATCACCGCGTGCCAGAACGCGCAGCCGCCGAGCGTGACGTTGATGTCCTTGACCTGGACGCCGGCGGTGCGCAGCGCCTGGCGGATCGCGGCGTAACGCGTTGGCGCCGCCAGCCACGTGTTCTCCCACGGCATGTGCAGATTGTAGTAGATCGCGTCCTTGCGCATCGCGATCGCCTTGATGCGCACCAGCGGATTCCAGTGCAGCCCGCCCATCAGCCGGGTGAACTCGCCGAAGCGGCCTTCCGGCCAGGTCCAGCCGGTCGGCAGCACCTCGGCTTCGAGCACGATCTCGGCATCGGCAATGTAAGGCACGTCGACGGTCGAGCATGGCGCCAGCGCCACTGCCTCGCCGCGCAAGCCGCCGGCGATCGCCATTTCGTCGACGCCGAGCGGCGCGCGGAAGCCGGAGCCCGTGATCTCGAACGGGTGCGTGCCGATCGAGATGGAAATCGGCAGCGGCTCGTTGCGGGCGAGCGCGCGCTGCACGAACATCCGCATGTTGTTGGGCGTCACCAGATCGATGCCGGTGAGCGCCTTTTCCTTGACGATGAAACGGTAGATGCCAGAGTTGAAGCCAAGCTCGGGATCACGCGCGATGACGACACCGGCGGTGATCATCGGGCCGCCGTCGTAGATCGACGACATCGGGATCGGCAGCTTGAATAGATCGACGTCGTCGCCTGTCAGCGTCACCTCGCGGGTCGGCGAGCCGTTGACGTGCCTGGGCGGGATCGGCTTGGCGATGCCTTGGGCGAGCTTCTGCTCGATCTCGCCGAAGTTCTCGCAGCCGAGTGCCATGGTGGCGCGCTCGCGCGTACGGATGATGCCGGAGACGACCGGCACGCCGTAACCGATGACATTATGGAAGAACAGCGCGGTCTCGGCCTGATCGACCAGGGTGGCGATGTGGCGGATGTCGACCGGCTGGCGCAGATCGACCAGTTCGCGATTGTCCCGCAGGCGATCGAGGAATTGGCGGAAGTTTTCTTGCATTTCACGCAGCAGCCAAAACTGCTTTTTTGATCGCTTGAGGCAGGGCTATCGAGCGGAAAAACGTTTTTGGATAAAGATAGTCGTCTCCCGATTCATCAACGACCCGCGCAAGACCATGCTTTTCAGCAGCCGGGTCGCGAAGCGCAAGATAAATCTTCCGCCTCTCAAGAGACGCCGAGTAGCCTTGATTGTTAACGCATACCACGAATTGCTTTGACTGTTGTCTCGGCATTTTTTCTCGCTTCACAAGAGGTGCTTGATCTTGAACTCCTTGCGCCCGATACCGGTCGCCTCGTACCAGTGTAGTTCAGCAAGATGGATGGAACCATCGCCCAGCCGGACACGAGCAATTCCCTTGCGTTTGCGCCATCTACCTCGCCCATACACCTTTCGCAAACGTGCAACCTCGCGGATTCCAGACCCCGACGCAAAAGTCTCGATTTCCGAGAGTTCGCCCAGAATCTCAAATCTCATACAGGGACTCTGTCAAGGTCGTGCTAGGAGATCAATGCCGCAAGTGCAATTATTAAAGAAGATCGCAATGCGAGCCCCATCACAATGAAAGCCTTAGTTCTCCGCCAGCACGGCACCCTCGACAACCTCGAAGTGGTCGAAGACTACCCCACCCCGAAGGCGACTGACGGCCATGTCGTCATCCGCGTGCGCGCGGCGTCATTCAATTACCATGACGTGTTCACGGTACGCGGCATGCCGGGCATCAAGGTGCCGCTGCCGGTGATCATCGGCCTCGACATGGCGGGCGAGATCGCAGAACTGGGCGCCGGCGTCACCGGCTGGAAGGCGGGCGACCGTGTGCTGGTCAACCCGGTCAACAGACGTAAGGGCCTGATGGGCGAAATGCTCGACGGCGGCATGGCCGAATATTGCCTGATCGCCGCCGACCAGCTGGTGCGCATGCCCGACGCGGTGAGCTATGAGGACGCCGCGGCGCTGCCGGTCGCCTACGGCACGGCGCACCGCATGCTGATCACCCACAAGACGGTGGAGGCGGGCGAGCGCGTGCTGGTGCTCGGCGCCTCGGGCGGCGTCGGCACCGGCTGCGTACTGCTGGCGAAAATGCTCGGCGCCGAGGTCATCGCCTGCGCGTCGAGCGACGAAAAGCTCGCACGGCTAAAAGCGCTCGGCGCCGACCAGGTGATCGACTACACCAAGACCGACTGGTCGAAATGGGCGATCGAGACATACGGCAAGCCGCAGCGGCGGTCTTACGACGGCGGCGTCGACGTGGTGATCAATTTCACCGGCGGCGACACTTGGCTGCCGTCGCTGCGCTGCCTCAAGCGCGGCGGCAAGCTTCTGGTCTGCGGCGCCACGGCCGGCTACGACCCGAAAGAGGATCTGCGCTACGTCTGGAGTTTCGAGCTGAAGATCATCGGCTCCAACTCGTTCTACGACGACGATCTGGCGGCGCTGATGCAGCTCATCGGCGACGGCAAGATCAAGCCGACGATCGACAAGGTGCTGCCGCTTGCCGAGGCGCGCGAGGGCCTGCGGCTGATCGCCGATCGCGAGGTGATCGGCAAGGTGGTGGTGACGCCGTGACGTATTCGGATTGAAAAACATGCCCAACGACCTGACCTTCGAACAAATCCAGACGCTCGTCACCCGTGCGCCGTTTCACCAGTGGCTCGGACTCACCGTCGTCGAGGTGACCGACGACGGCATCGAGATCAGAGCGAAGTGGCGCGAGGAATGGGTCGTCAACATCGAGCGTGGCTACACCCATGGCGGAATCATTGCGGCGCTGATCGATCTGGCCGCCGACTGGGCGATGGTGAAACAAACCGGCCGCGGCGTGCCGACCATCGATCTGCGCGTCGACTACCACCGGCCAACGATCCGCAGCGATCTCATCGCCCACGGCAAGGTGGTCCGCGCCAGCGGGCAATTTTCCACCAGCGAGGCGCGCATCTTCGACCTCGACGGAAAGCTCGTCGCCAGCGGTCGCGGCACCTATTTCACCGCGCCGCCAAAACCCGCATAATCAACCTTGGGCAGAAATAATCAGGGGCAAGGGGGAGTAACCGATGCGACTTCTGTTTGGGCTGGCGCTTGCCGGCGCGCTGTCGGCCGCGGCCTATGCGGCCGACAATCCGGATTGGGCCTATCCGCCGATCAAAGTGCCAAAGCCGGCTGATGCGACGGTCATCAAGACGGTACCCGGCAGCAGCCAGAAATACTCGCAGGCGCAGATCGACGATCCGTTCAATCCGCCGGACTGGTTTCCCAACGAGCATCCGCCGATGCCGCAGGTCGTGGCCCATGGCGGGCCGAAGCCGGCAGGACGCGCTTGCGCGCTGTGCCATCAGCCGACCGGCGACGGCCATCCGGAATCCGCCAATCTCGCCGGCCTGCCGGCGGATTACATGCGCCGCCAGGTTGGACTGTTCAAATCCGGGCAGCGCGCCGGCGGCGCGGCAGGCGCGATGATCGGCATCGCGCAGGTCATTTCCGAGGCCGATATATTGGAAGCGGTGAACTATTATTCGAAGCTCAAGCCGCACGCGGGTTATGGCAAGGTCGTCGAGACCGACACCGTGCCAAAGAGTTTTGTCGGCGACGGCGGCATGCGGTTACCCGTCAAGGACGGCGGCACCGAGCCGGTCGGCGACCGCATCATCCCGCTGCCACAGGACGCCGCCGAAGTGGTGTTGCGCGATCCGCATTCGGGCTTCGTCTACCTGGTGCCGCCCGGCAGCGTCGACGAGGGTAAGGCGCTTGTCACCACCGGGGGCAACGGCAAGACCGTGCCGTGCGGCGTATGCCACGGCCCCAAGCTCGAAGGCTCGGGCGAGATCCCGCCGATCGCCGGGCGCACCGCGACCTATCTGTTCCGGCAGCTCAACGATATCCACGACAACACCCGCAAGGGACCGGGCGCTGCGATGATGCGGCCCGTGGTCGCGAAGCTGACGCAGCATGACATGATCGCGATCGCCGCCTATGTGCAAACCCTAGCGCCGTGACGGCAGGTTTCCGTAATCTCGGCAATCTGATCCCGCGCGATCGCGATCTGTCCAAAGTCGCGATCATCGATCTCGGCGGCGAGCAAGGCCCACGCGAGTTTTCCTTCGCGCAGATCGACGGGATGGCGAACGGCGTGGCGCCCGCGCTCCAACGTCGCGGCCTGCGGCGCGGCGACCGCGTCGCGATCCTTTCGGCCAATCGTGCCGAATATATCGCGGCCTATTACGGCATCATGCGCGCCGGCTTCGTCGCGGTGCCGGTCAATTTCAAATTCCCGCGCGAGACTATCCATTTTATCCTGCGCGATGCCGGCGCCAAGCTCGTGCTCTGCGACGCGACGCGCGCGGCGGATTGCCCGGATGATATCGCCCGCGTGATATTTGGTGCGCAGTTTGATGCCTTCCTCAACCATGGCCCGTTCGATGCCGTCGTGCCGGCCGAGAATGAGCCGGCGATGTTTCTCTACACCTCCGGTTCGACCGGCACGCCCAAAGGCGTCGTGCTGTCGCATCAGAGTCACATCTGGGTGGTCGAGACGCGGCTCGCGCCCGGCCTCGATCGCCATCGTTATCTGATAGCGGCGCCGCTCTATCACATGAACGCACTGGCGCTGGCGAAACTCGCCTGCGCGGCGCACGCCACGATCGTGCTGCTGCCGCAGTTTTCGGCGTCCGCCTATATCGAGGCGATCGGCCGCTACCGCTGCACCTGGCTCACCGCGGTGCCGCCGATGATCGCCATGATGCTGCGCGAGCACGCCCTGATGGCGGCGACCGATCTCTCCAGCGTCGCTTTCGTGCGCATGGGCTCGGCGCCGGTCAGCGCAAGCCTGATGGCGTCGCTGCACGCCGCCTTGCCGCAGGCGGCGGTGACCAACGCTTACGGCACCACTGAAGCTGGGCCGGTGGTGTTCGGCGCGCATCCGCGCGGACTGCCGCAGCCGGAGCTTTCGGTCGGCTATCCGCACCCCAAGGTGTCGCTGCGCCTCGTCGATGGCGCCAACCGCGACGCCGACCAGGGCGTGCTGGAAATGAAGTGCCCGGCGTTGATGCTTGGCTACCACAACCGCCCGGATGCCGATCAGCCGATCACCGCTGACGGCTACTACATCACCGGCGACGTGTTCCGCCACGACGGCGACGGCTTTCATTATTTCGTCGGCCGCACTGACGACATGTTCGTCTCCGGCGGCGAGAACATCTATCCGGCCGATGTCGAGCGCATGCTGGAGCGCCATCCTGACATCGCGCAGGCCGCCGTGGTGCCGATCGACGATCAGATCAAATGGCAGAAGCCGGTCGCGTTCGTCATCCGTAAACCCGGCCGCACGCTGAGCGAAGACGACGTGAAACGCTACGCGCTTGCTCACGCACCGGCCTATCAGCACCCGCGCTTTGTCTGGTTCGTCGACGACCTGCCGCTCGCCTCGACCAACAAGCTCAATCGCGGGGCGCTGACGCGGATGGCGGCGGAGCGGATGGCGAAGCACTAACCCCTTCGTCATTGCGAGGAGCCAAGCGACGAAGCAATCCAGCCGGCATCTCAGAACTGGATTGCTTCGCTTCGCTCGCAATGACGACCCTATTCAATTCTCTGCGGCATTCACCGTCTTCCCCGGCCACTTGCACAGATCGGCGATGATGCACTTTTCGCACAGCGGACGGCGGGCCACGCAGGTGTAGCGGCCGTGCAGAATGAGCCAATGGTGGGCGTGCAGCAGATACTTTTCCGGCACGACCTCCATTAGCTTCAATTCAACGTCGAGCGGTGTCTTGCCGACCGCAAGTCCGGTACGATTGCCGACGCGGAAAATGTGGGTGTCGACCGCGATCGTCGGCTCGCCGAAAGCGACGTTGAGCACCACGTTGGCGGTCTTACGGCCGACGCCCGGCAGGGCTTCCAGCGCCGCGCGGGCGCGCGGCACTTGGCAGCCGTGCTGTTCGATGAGTTGCTGTGAGAGCGCGACGACGTTTTTCGCCTTGGTGCGGAACAGCCCGATGGTCTTGATCAGGTCGCGGACCTTGGCCTCGCCGAGCTTGACCATCTTCTCCGGCGTATCGGCGAGCGCGAACAGCGCCGGCGTCGCCTTGTTGACGCCCGCGTCGGTCGCCTGCGCCGACAGCACGACCGAGACCAGAAGCGTGAACGGGCTGGTGTGCTGCAGCTCGGTGTTGGGCTCCGGATTGGCAGCGGCGAAGCGGCGGAACGCTTCCTCGATCTCGGCTTTAGTCCATTGCGGCAGCGCGCCTTTGACCGCCATGGCATCGGCCTTGGCGCCCGCTTTGACTGGCTTGAGCCGCGCCGCCTTGCCCTTGCGGGCCGCCCGCAGCCGCTGCTTGACGGACTTCTTGATGGTTTTGCGCGCCATATTTCCCGTATACTGAGGCCCATGAGCGAGAACAACGGCGACTCGGCCGCCGCGCCCGCCGACCCCAAGATTTTTTCCGCTGTGATCACACCGCACCGCTCGCTGTCGCCGCGCGGTTTTCTCATCCTCATGCTCTGCCTCGGCGCCGTGAGCTTTGTGTCCGGCGTGGTGTTCGTTTCGATGGGCGCGTGGCCGGTCTGCGGCTTCTTTGGGCTCGACGTGCTGCTTGTTTATGTGGCGTTCCGCGCCAATTTCCGCGCCGCACGCGCCTACGAGGTGGTCACCATCACGGCTTCGGAATTGACCGTGCGCAAGGTGAGCCAGCGCGGCGGCGTGCGTGAGTGGACGCTCAATCCGCTCTGGGTGCGGCTCGAGCGCATCGTGCACGAGGAGTTCGGCATCGAGCGGCTGTTTCTGGTTTCTCAGGGCCGACGGCTGTCGATTGCCGGGTGTCTCGGCGCGCACGAGAAGAAGAGCCTTGCCAAGGCGCTGTCGGCGGCTTTGGGCGAAGCCAAACGCGGGCCGACCCGGACGGTGTTTGAATAGGGAATAGCGACAGAAATCGGGTGGGTTGCCCCCTAGACGCAGCCTAAATGGGAGACAGAATGATGGAGGCTCCCATGCTGTCACCCGATCGCATCGCCAACCCGATGCCGCTCGCCGCCGCCGCCGCCGATTATGACGTCGTGCGCAAGGCCATCGGCCACATCCGCGGCCATTGGCGCGAGCAGCCTGAAATCGAAACTATCGCGGAGGCGGCCGGCGTCACGCCGACCGAACTGCATCATCTATTCCGCCGCTGGGCCGGGCTAACGCCGAAGGCTTTTCTTCAGGCGCTCACGCTTGACGGCGCGCGCCAGCTGTTGCGCGACTCAGTGAGCGTGCTCGACGCCACCTACGAAGTCGGTCTCTCCGGCCCCGGCCGCCTGCACGATCTGTTTGTCACCCACGAGGCGATGTCGCCGGGCGAATGGAAATCCGGCGGCGAAGGCTTGACCATCCAGTTCGGCTTTCACCCCTCCCCATTTGGCAGTGCGCTGGTGATGGCGACCGACCGGGGTCTCGCCGGCCTCGCCTTCGCGGACCCGGGCGAGGAACGCGCCGCGCTCACCGACATGAAGCGCCGCTGGCCGAAGGCGAACTACGTCGAGGACAGCGCGCGCACGGCGGCGCTCGCGCGGCGTATTTTCGATCCGGCGCAATGGAGCGCGCAACAGCCGCTACGCGTCGTGCTGATCGGCACCGATTGGGAGGTGCGAGTGTGGGAGGCGCTGCTGGAAATTCCGATGGGCCGGCTTACGACCTATTCGGGGATTGCCTGCAAGCTCGCCGCACCAAAAGCCGCACGCGCCGTCGGCGCGGCGGTCGGCAAGAACCCGGTGTCTTTCGTGGTGCCCTGTCACCGTGTCGTCGGCAAGGCCGGCGATCTCACCGGCTACCACTGGGGCATTACAAGAAAGCGCGCCATGCTGGGCTGGGAGGCCGGCAAGGTGGCGGCGTAGGCCGATTGACGCTATGGCGCCGATCCGTAATACCCCCTTCGGCGTTGTCCAAGCAGGACAGCGCAAGCGAAGGGACACGACATGCAGCAGCGTCGGCCGGTGATGCTGGTGGTTCTGGACGGCTGGGGCTGGCGCGAGGATCGCGCCGACAATGCGGTGCGCCAGGCCAAAACGCCGACCTTCGACCGCCTGTGGCAAACGGGGCCGCACGGGTTTCTGCGCACCTCCGGCAAGGACGTCGGCCTGCCGGACGGGCAGATGGGCAATTCCGAAGTCGGGCATCTCAATATCGGCGCCGGCCGCGTCGTGATGCAGGATCTGCCGCGCATCGATGCGGCGATCGCAAGCGGCGAGATCGAGCGTGCGCCGGCGCTCGTCGACCTGATCAAAAAACTCAAAGCAAGCGGCGGCACCTGCCATCTGATCGGCCTGGTATCACCTGGCGGCGTGCATTCGCATCAACGTCATGGTGCGGCGCTGGCCAAAATTCTCGACCGCGCCGGCATACCGACGCTGGTGCACGCCATTACGGACGGCCGCGATACGCCGCCGCAATCGGCCGGCGACGACATCAAGCGGCTCATCGCCGCGCTGCCGAAATCCGTGACGATCGCGAGCGTATCCGGTCGCTACTACGCGATGGATCGCGACAAGCGCTGGGATCGCGTCGAGAAGGCCTATAACGCTATGGTCGCAGCCGATGGGCCGCGCTTCGCCGATGCGCTCGCGGTGGTGGCCGACGCCTACGCCGGCAAAAAGTTCGATGAGTTCATTGTGCCCGCTGCGGTCGGCGATTATCGCGGCATGAAAGATGGCGACGGCATCTTGTGCTTCAACTTCCGGTCCGATCGGGTGCGCGAGATTCTATCCGCGATGCTGGACGACAAGTTCTCCGGCTTTGAACGCAAGCGCACGGTGCGCTTCGCCGCAGCCGTCGGCATGGCGCAGTACAGCAGCGAGCTCGACAAGCTGATGCAGACGATCTTTCCGTCGCAGGGTCTGGAGCACATCCTCGGCGAGGTCGTGACCGAGGCCGGCCGCAAGCAATTGCGCATGGCGGAAACGGAGAAATATGCGCACGTCACCTATTTCCTCAACGGCGGCCGCGAGGAGCCCTACGAGGGAGAGGATCGCATCATGGTGCCGTCGCCCAAGGTCGCGACCTACGATCTGCAGCCGGAAATGTCGGCGCCTGAACTGGCCGACAAGGCGGTCGGCGCCATCAGCTCCGGCAAATACGACCTGATCGTGCTCAACTTCGCCAATCCCGACATGGTCGGCCATACCGGCAGCCTGCCGGCGGCCATCAAGGCGGTGGAGACGGTCGATGCGGGTCTCGGCCGCATCGTCGACGCCGTACAAAAATCCGGCGGCGCTCTCCTGGTCACCGCCGATCACGGCAATTGCGAGATGATGCGCGATCCGGAAACCGGCGGCCCGCATACCGCGCACACCACCAATCCGGTGCCGTTGCTCCTGGTCGGCGCACGCAACCGCGCGCTCAATGCCGAAGGCCGCCTCGCCGATATCGCGCCGACCTTGCTCGAGCTGATGGAATTGCCGAAGCCGAAGGAAATGACCGGCACGTCGCTATTGCGGGCGGATTGAGGCAGCGAAGCTGCGCTGTCAGAACTGATTGTACGACGCGATCACGGCGCCGAGTTCGGGAAACCAAAGCACGAAATTCAGCGCCGCCAGCACCGCGATGATGAAGAGCGAAACGTGCGTCAGGCGATCCTGATCGATTACCGGCAGCGTGAATCTGCGCTCACCCGCATTACTCGGTCGAGCGCCGGAGCGGCCTGATTTTGCCGCGGATTTTAGATCGTATTTCGCAGTCGTCCCTGCGCTCCGATCAACATCCTGACGATCACGAGCCGACATTGGCGCCTCCTTGCGACTGAGAGTGATTGCCACATCGCAACGAGTCTGCCCGATCGGCCGCGACACCAACTATGCCGCGCGTCACAGCGAGTGACGGGCATGGTTTCGGTTCGGTGGTGTGATCGGCAGCACTGAACCGCAGCCTTCGTTCTGATAGGTGCAACGAAAGCTTGATTGCTACACGCAATGATTTAATCTGTCCGACGCACAACTCATAGCCTTGGGCGCGTGAGGACCAATGAAACGGATCGTCATTCTGATTGACGGCACCTGGAATAAGGAAGCCGGCACGGGAGATACCAATGTCGCCCGGCTCGACTGCAACGAGCAAATCGCCAAATTCATTAAATCGGCCGGTGCGGACGGCACCGTGCAACAAGTCTTTTATCATCCCGGCGTCGGGGCCGACGGAGATTTGGTGCAGAGGATTCTTGGGGGCGCGATCGGCCTTGGGCTGAAGCAGATCATCAAGGACGCCTACGAGGACGTAGTGAAACACTATGCGGAAGGCGACGAGATCTATCTGTGGGGATTTTCGCGCGGCTCGTATGCGGTCCGCGCGCTGGCCGGATTGATCGGGGCCTCGGGCATTCAGCGCCGCATCGACGATGGGCTGTTCGAGCTGGCGTGGCAGCACTACCGCGTGCAGCCGCTTGCACGGCAGCATCCGGAGACCTCAGGCGCCGGAGACAAGACGACCATCGAACATTTCCGCGCGGCGCAAAACGATTTTCATCGAACGCGCACCATCAAATGCGTCGCGGTGTGGGATACGGTGGGCTCCTACGGCATTCCGGCCGGCTTCGGGCTCGCCGCATTGGCCCGATATTTCACACTCTTCACGCTGGGATTTCACGATACGAGCTTCGGAGACCACGTCGAAGTCGGAGTGCATGCGCTCGGGATCGACGAGCACCGGCGGCCGTTTGTCCCGACTTTCTGGACCATCGCGAAAGGGCAGCAACCGCAGGGCCATGTCGAACAAACCTGGTTTGCCGGGGCGCATTGCAATGTGGGCGGCGGATACCCCGACAGCGGACTGTCGGACATGGCGCTCATCTGGATGATTGCGCGGGTGCAGGCGTTGACCAAACTGAAGTTCGACGCTGCCGCCATCAAGACCCATACCGCAGCCAAGGCCGCTGGTAGCGTGATCGATTCCACCAAGGGCTGGTGGCTCGATCATCTTTTGCCGCACTACCGGACCGTTTTGTCTCCCGACGCCATCTGCCACGGCTATTTATTCAGCAGCCGAAACGCAACCGAAGAACACATCAACGAGCGAGTGCACTGGAGCGTGATCGAGAAACGCCGCAACCCCGCGGCCTACAACCCGCCGAATCTGCCGCAAAATATTCCACCCGATAAGATCGCGGCCATCACCGCCGAAGAGCAGGCCTTGACCTAGGGGCGGAAAACGTCGGGGCGGCGCCACCAAATTATCATAGTTCCGGCGTCAAACTTTGATCGCAATTAAACGCACGGATCGCCAAACTTGACGCTCATTGTCATCGATTCGTTAAAGGTAGTTGCCTGCTGTAATTCGGTGGAGGGGATCATGTCGAAAATCTCCGGCCCGGTCGGGGCTGCTTTATTTGTTACGACGATTCTGGTGTCGGGCGCCGCCATTGGCATTTCAATCGGCAGCGCCCGCGCGGATACCTGTCTTGCGGCACCAAAGACGGCCGCGCCGGGCGGGCAGCATTGGTACTTTCACATCGACCGCGCGACGCGGCGGAAATGCTGGTATCTGCACGCCGCGGGGCAACTGCGCCATCGCGCAGCTCTTAGGCATCATGCTGTGGCAGCCGCCGATGCAGAAGCCGAGCCCGCGCCTGAAATCCAGAGCGCTGCGGCACCGGCCGCAGCGCTTGCGGCGCCCGCGCCATCCGCGGCGATGCCCGCCCCGATGCCGGGCAATGGTGCCGGCGACACCCCGCCCGCGCCGCATGTCACCGTGCTTGCCGTCAAGGCAGCCACGCCCTTTGTCGACACGACGGCATTGCCGCGACAGACCACATCTGAAAAGCCGCCGGCACCGCCGTTGCCGCAAACACTGCCGCGCGACGCGGCTACGCCGGTCATGGGCGCCACCGGTCCTGCCGCCACCGGTCCTGCCGCCACCGGTCCTGCCACCACCAGTCCTGCTGACAATGCAGACAGACACGAGCCACAAGGCAAAGCGGACGCCGCATACGATGCACCTGCGCAAGCCGCCGACGCCGCAAGGATGAGAACGGCGCAAGAGTTCATTCTGCTGGCGCTCGCGCTCGGCCTCGCGGCGGCACTGACGGCGATCGTCAGCAAGATTGTCGGTATTTATCGCCGGCCGAGAATTTCAGACGACCCGGATACGGCGTGGCTGGCCTATCAATCCAGACGGCGGCTCGAAACGGAAACCGGACGTGGCGAACAGGACGTTCCATTCGTCGATCCTCAAGATCACTATGGACTGGCCGATCTGCATGCGCAGCAATGGCTCGACCGATCCGCGCCGGCGCAGAGCCAAACATCGATGGGGCCACCGCGCATCGCGGATTTCACCCAGCCGGACTCGCCGCGAGCGAGCCTGACCGATATCGAACTGGCGCTGCGCGCGCTGCGGCAAGCCCGTCAACGCGGGGCGGCATAGTCGCTGCTGCGCAATCCGATCAGGGGAATTGGCCAAGCAGAGCGACGGCCGGATCGAAGTCCGCATACGCCGCCGTCAATATCACCGCGATCAGGACTCCAAGGGTCGCGAGCCAGGAGATGGCCTCGAACTCGCCGCTGGTCAGCAGCTCTACGTTCTTGGGCGCTTCCGACGGCTGTTTGAAGCCGTGCGGCTTGAGCTTGTCGGTTCTCATCGTGTCGCGCATTGGCATCATGCGACTCCCTTCAAACACGGCGTCGTGCAAAACCGAGGCCAATGAGGGCTCGCGTGATGGCCAGGGTCGCGAACCGATCGGCGCGAACGAACAGGAGAGCGCCGGTGGCCGCAATCAGCAGCGATACGCATTGTGCGCGCACTACTGCTCGAAACGACCGAGCGTCGGACGATGATTCGAGGATAGTGAAGCGTCACGCGTTCGGCTGTGACCCTCGGCACACGACCGGCACACGACCGGCACACGACCGGCACACGACCGGTGATTGTTTTCCAGCCGGTTCGCTGAAATCCACGGCGGAACCTGAAAGCAATCCTTTCAAATAAGTTAAAGGCGAACTGAACGAACGGCGGAACTGCCGATGACGCCGCGGTCGAAACGTTTAAATCAAGATTTAGCCGTATTGTGAGAGGCACTTAACCGCGATCACGTGACTTCAAGGAAAACGCCATGCACGCCCGATGGTGGAATGCGGCTGGACTGCTCATCGTCGGTCTGCTCGGCATCGGAGCTGTCGTTTCCAGCGGCGCGATCGCCGAAACCAAGCACGACAAACCGCCGCCCAAGCGCGCCGTCCAGCATCCACGCGTGGCGCCACGTTCGCTTGCCATCCAGCGCCGCGGACTCCCCAGCCAGCAGCCAAACGTCGGCAACCGCTTCAGGCAGGGAAACTTTGTGCGACCCGGAATCGGCGCGGCGCTCGGCCCGCGCGGCAACGGCACAGGACTGCGCGCATTCGGCCCGGGGGCGCGCAACCCAACGGCTGCGCTCGGCAACGGCCGGAACGTGGGCGCGCTTGGCGGACGCAACCCCGCCCTCGCCAATGGCAGGAATCCCGGCGCCATCGGGGCTCGCGGACGATTTGGCGATTTGGGTTACAGAGGTGGGTTCGGCGCCCACGGGCGATTTGCGAACTCCGGCAGCAGAGGCGCATTCGGCGCCCGTGGGCGGCAGTTCGGGGCGCTTTCGCGGAACAGAAATGTGAGCGGCCTCGGCAACCGGCTGCGCGGCGGCAATGGCGCGCCGCCCGGCACGCGTCTGATCGACATGCGGGTCATGCCGCTGCCGCCCGGCACAGGCCTGCCGCCTGTCGGCGAAACTCGCTTCGCGACGCGCCAGGTCGTGTTGCAGTTCGGACCCGAAGTGACGCCGCAGCAAGTGACCGCCACCGCGCAACGCTTCGGCCTTACCGTCGTATCGCAACAAAACATCGGCGCGCTGCGCCGTACCCTCTACACGCTCCGCATCAATAACGGTCAGTCGGTGCCGGACGTGATTCGCGAAGTTCAGGGCGCCGGACTTAATGCGGCGGCACAGCCCGACTACACCTATAGCCTGATGCAGGATCGCCGCAGCCCCGCTGCCGATCTCGGCGATCCGGCGCAATACATCGTGCAGAAATTCGACCTTGCCGCCGTGCATCGGATTACCGAGGGCAACGATGTCGTCATCGCATTGATCGATTCACGCGTCGATCTCAAACAACCGGATTTCGCCGACAGAATCGTCGACAATTTTGACGCTGGCTGCGGCCCGAACGCGCTGCCCGATACGCACGGCACCGGCATGGCGGGAGCGATCGCGTCGCATATCGGGCTGCTTGGCATCGCGCCGAACGCCAAGATCATGGCGATTTGCGCGTTCGGCGGCACCGGCGCCTCGGCCGAGGCCACATCGGCCAATATCATTCGCGGTCTCGATTACGCGATCCAACACGATGCCAAGATCATCAACATGAGTTTTGCCGGACCGCAGGATCCGGCCCTCGCCCAGGAACTGCAAGTCGCGCGCGAGAAGGGCATTCTCATCATCGCAGCCGCAGGCAATGCCGGACCGCAATCGCCCCCGCTCTATCCGGGCGCCGATCCGAATGTCCTGGCCGTCACCGCAACCGACGCGCATGACCGCTTGTTCACCGGCGCCAATCAGGGCGACTACATCGCGGTAGCGGCGCCCGGCGTGAATGTCCTGGTGCCTGCGCCGGGTGCCAATGTGCAATATACGACCGGCACTTCGGTAGCGAGTGCAAACGTCAGCGGCGTTGCGGCCTTGCTGCTCGCCGTGCAGCCAACGCGAACGCCCGAGGACATTCGCGACCTGTTGGTGCAAACGGCGAAGCATCTCGGCTCGGAAGGCACGAACCCGCAGTTCGGCGCCGGGCTGGTCGATCCGCTCAAGGCGCTGAACTCCACGCCCGAACTCGTGAGTCAGAAATCCACGCCCGCGGCCGACACGCCGCACGTGCTGATGGTCCACTGATCGATCGTGATCCTAGTATGACTAAGGGCTCGTCAGGGAATGAGTGAGTCGAATTTGTCACGGACGGGCAAATATTGGTTCTGGGGGATTCCCCGGAAGGAGTCGCGGTTTGTAGCGTTGGAGGATGATTCGCTCATTGCAGATGCGCACGGCAAGACGACGCTATCGGGAGATGGCGGCGGTGTTGGATGAGCAGAGCCGACGGCGGTTTGTGGCGCTGGAGGCCCGGTTGCTGGGCCATGGCGGGGTGAGTGCGATGGCGCAGATCAGTGGTCTGGCGCGCTCCACCATTTACCGCGGAGTGTCTGACATTCGGGACAAGCTCGCGGCTCCGCCCGGACGTGTGCGCAGGGCGGGTGCCGGGCGCAAGGCCAAAGCCTCGACGGATGCCACGCTTGTGGCCGATCTCAGAGCGCTGGTCGCACCGGCGACACGGGGCGACCCGGTCAGGGCCTTGTTGTGGACGAGCAGAAGCCTGCGTACGCTTGCCGGAGAGCTTGCCAGGCAAGGGCACGAAGTCAGCCACACGGTTGTCGGCGAGCTTCTGCAAGGGATGGGCTACCGTCTGCAGGCCAACAGCAAAACACGGGAAGGCAGCGGGCACATTGATCGCGACGCACAGTTTCAATACATCAACGCGCAGGCCGTTTCCTTCCTGGCGGCGCACGAGCCTGTCATCTCGGTGGACACCAAGAAGAAGGAATTGGTGGGCAATTTCAAGAACAATGGCCGGGAATGGCGGCCCAAAGGCAAGCCCGAGCTGGTCAATGTCCATGACTTCATCGACCCCAAGCTCGCCCGCGCCGTGCCGTACGGCGTCTACGACATTGCCAACAATGTGGGATGGGTGAGCGTCGGGACCGATCACGACACCGCCAGCTTCGCCGTCAACGCGATCCGCCGATGGTGGCGGACCATGGGCCGGAAATCCCATCCCAAGGCCTCGCGGCTGATGATCTGCGCCGACGGCGGCGGCAGCAACGGCTATCGCGTGCGCCTGTGGAAGGTCGAGCTTGAGAAACTGGCTAATGAGCTCAAGCGGCCCATCACGGTCTGTCATCTGCCGCCCGACACCAGCAAGTGGAACAAGATAGAGCATCGCCTGTTCTCGTTCATCACCATAAACTGGCGGGGCAAGCCGTTGCGCAGCTATCGCACCATCGTCCAGCTGATCGCCGCAACAACAACCGACGCCGGGCTGAAGGTGCGCGCCGAGCTCGACGAACGAAAGTACCCCAAAGCCGTCAAAATCTCCGATGCTCAACTTGCCGCCGTCAATATCTCTCCTCACGCATTCCACGGCGATTGGAACTACACGATCTTCCCAAACAAACCAAAACAATCACGTCCAAGAAA
>DATCBO010000058.1:0-16146 GCA_036511795.1 Xanthobacteraceae bacterium | reverse complement strand
CGAGCGTTGTATTGCGCGACATCGTCCAGGTGGTGTTGCGGGCGAGCACGTCGACTTCGCCCGATTGCAGCGCCGTGAAGCGGTTGGTGGCGGTCAAGGGAACGAACTTGACCTTCGTGACGTCGTTGAAGATCGCCGCCGCGATGGCGCGGCAGAAATCCACGTCGAACCCGGTCCAGTTGCCCTGTGGATCGGGCATGCCGAAACCGGCGAGCTGGCCGTTAGCGCCGCAAATCAATTCGCCGCGCGCCTTCACGGCCTTCAGTGTCGGCGACTCCGCCGCCTGGGCGCTGCATGCGAGCAGAGTGACAAAAGCGAGTGCCGTCGCTATGCGTTTCATGATCTGCCCCTTGCGCATGAGACGCGCGCCCATTCCCCGCATTATGGCGCGCCATCCCATCTGAGAACGATCGCACAACGAGGTCAAGGGGTTGACGAAGGCGCTCCGCCTCGCGGTAATGAACCGGGATTGGCGGCGTGGCGGACGGAATGAATCGACGGAATGAATCGACGGAATGAACGACAGCAGCGACAGAAGTCCTTCCCAGCGACGCCATACTGACACCCGCGTCGTCACCGCAGGCCGTCATCCACCGTCGTACCACGGCTTCGTCAATCCACCGGTCTATCATGCCTCGACGGTGCTTTATCCGAGCGCCGAGGATTACGTCGCCCATCGCGCGCGCTATCAGTATGGCCGCGTCGGCACACCCACCACGGAGGCGCTCGAAAGCGCGCTGGCCGAGCTTGAAGGTCCGCAATGCGCCGGCGTGGCATTGCTGCCTTCCGGGCTTGCCGCAATTTCTACCGCGCTCTTGGCGGTGCTCAAGGCCGGCGACCACCTCTTGGTGACCGACAACGCGTACGGACCGACACGGGCGTTCTGCGAGCAGATTCTTCCCCGCTTCGGTATCGCAACGACCTTCTACGATCCTGCAATTGGAGCCGGGATTGGCGCGCAGTTTCGCCCGGACACGCGCGCCATCTATCTGGAGTCGCCCGGCTCGCTCAGTTTCGAGATCCAGGACGTTGGAGCCATCGCGGAGATCGCGCACGACAACGGCGCCCTCGTTCTGATGGACAATACCTGGGCGACGCCGCTCTATTTCCGCCCGCTCGATCACGGCGCCGACCTTGTCATCCAGGCCGACACCAAATACATCGGCGGGCATTCCGACGTGATGCTGGGCACTGTGTCGGCCAATGCCGCGCATGTCGCAGCACTCAAACAGACTACTTTTCTTTACGGGCTGTGCGAGGGACCGGACGACGTCTATCTCGGGCTGCGCGGCCTGCGTACGCTCGCAGTGCGACTTGAACGGCACTTCAAATCAGGGCTCGAAGTCGCACGCTGGCTGGAACAACGGCCCGAAGTTCTGCGCGTGCTGCATCCGGCCCTGCCGAGCCATCATGGTCATGCGTTGTGGCGGCGCGATTTTACCGGCGCATCAGGCCTCTTCAGCATCGTGCTCAAACCGATTGCGCAAAAGGCGGTTTATGCATTCCTCGATGCCCTCACGCTATTCGGCATTGGCCCATCGTGGGGCGGCTACGAGAGCCTCGCCATTCCGTTCGACCTCGCGCCGGCACGAACTGCGATCCAGTGGGCGCCAGGCGGCCCCACCGTCCGATTCCATATTGGGCTTGAGGCGGTGGCCGACCTCTTGGCCGATCTGGAACGTGGCTTTGCCGCACTGGCGGCCGCGGCGTAACAATGCCTTGGAGGATTTATAGATGCGACAGATTTACCTCGCGGCTATTTTGATATATGCGGCCTCCTCGATCGCCGCCGCAGCAAACCAAACCTACCTGACCGACGCGATCAAGAACCCGTCGTACTTGCGGTCGCTGACAAGCCTGCTCAGCAATGCCGGCAGGCTCCCGAGCTGGACCCGGCAGGTTCTGAAGACCTCCGGCGATTACGTCGGCACCCCGGTCGCCTATTTGAGCGCTGATGGAATACGCTACGAGCTGTTTTACGCGTGCAAGGCGCACGATTGTGCCGACAACGCGATGGAGCTGATGTTCACGCCGAACGGCGCCCAGGCGTGGGCCGCCTTGGTGGAAGACGGAAAGTCCGTTACCTATCTGGGCTCGCCCAGCGCTGCACAACAGGCGGCATTGAAGAAGGCCCTCCAGAAGTAGCAGTCGCGGTTTTGCGCAGGCAAAACCTTATGCGGCCGGCACCGTCGTTTTGCGGTCGCGCAGCACGAAGTAGAGATTTCGCATATAGACAAAGACGCCGAACGACTGGCCGGCGATGAACACCGGATCCTTGCGATAGAGCGCATAAGCCAGCAGCAAAACGCCACCGGCGATGGAAAACGTCCAGAACGCCAGCGGGATGACGCTGCGTCCGGCGCGTTCGGAGGCGATCCATTGCACCAAAAAACGCGCGCTGAACATCGCTTGCGCGACAAAGCCCAAAAGCACCCACCAATCGAGCCGGGTGATGAACACGTCGTGCAGATAAGCGCCGACCGAGCGCGAGAGTTCAACGAGCACGACTCACCTCCTCAGCTTGCGGCGCGCGCTTGCGCCGCCGGATCAGCCACCACACGCCAGTGAGATCCAAAATGCCGACCCACAGCCGATCCCAGAATCCGTAATTCGACAGCCCGTGCCGGCGCGGTCGATCGACCACGTCGACATAGCCGATCTCGAAGCCTTCACGGCGCACAAGGGCCGGAAGAAAGCGATGCAAACCGTCGAAATATGGCAGCGCCAAGAACAGGTCGCGGCGGAACGCCTTAAGCCCGCATCCGGTATCGCGCGTGCCGTCCTTCAGCACCGCTGCACGCACCGTATTGGCGATACGCGATTGCATGCGCTTGAACCCGCTCGCCTTGCGGCCGACGCGCTGACCGGCGACGAGGCCGAGCCGCGGACCGCCCGCTTCGAGCGCTTTGACGAGGATCGGGATAAAGGCCGGGTCGTTCTGGCCGTCACCGTCAAGCGTCGCAACGACGGCGGCACGCGCGCTCTGTACGCCCGTACGAATGGCAGCCGACTGGCCACAGGATGTGACGTGGCTGATTTGCCGCAAATGCGGCCGTTCGGCCATCAGCGACAGCAGTTCCGCTTCCGTCGCATCGGTCGAGCCATCATTAATATAGACGATCTCGAAGTTTTGCGCCGCCAAGGCGGTTTCGATCTCCGCGACGAGCGGCCCAATGTTGCCGGCTTCGTTGCGCACCGGCACCACCACGGACACGGCAGGATCGGGATCGCGCCCGTTGTTCACCGACATGGCGGCAGCTTTTAGAGCGCATCCCGGCCGGATTCAATCGGGCGCTGTCAGGGGCTTGCGGCGCGCCCGGCCCCAGAGCGCATTGCGGACTGCGTCAGCGATGCGGCGCAGCGACGGCCCCGGATAGACCGCAAGATCATGTGGCGAAAACGCCAGGCGCCGGGCGGCGAATAGACGGCGCACCCATGCGGCGCCAACCGCGCCGACCGCCGCGCCGGCAATAACGTCGCTGGGGTGATGAGCCATGACCACGACGCGGCTGAACATGATGATGAGCGCGTATAGCCACATGACCGGCCGGCTGCGCGGCCAGATCGCCCCGATAGCGAACGCCGCCGCGCCGGCGGTCGTGGCGTGACCCGACGGCAGGCTCGCGTATTCGGATCGCCAGGCGAACGGCATGTAGGTGAACGGACTGCCCTCGAGATCGACGTAAGGACGTGCCCGGCCGATGAGGCGCTTGATGATCGTCGTGAACAGGCCGGGTGCGCCAATCGCCAGGAACAAAAATCCGAACCGCGCCGCGAGCGCCGCCAGCACGCCCTGCGTCAGCCGCATCAAATCCGACGATGCAATCGCCGCAAGGCACAGCACCACAATGCCAAATGGAATAAGAAGCCAACCGGATTCGCCCGCATTGGTAATTTGCTCGAACGCGGCCTCAAAGCCTCGCGGCAAATGACGTGCCCAATCGGTTGCGGCGCGATCCAGCAACACCATCGAAGCCGCGCCGGCTGCAAACACCACAAAGACGGTGATGATGGCCCGCTCTGACACCGGTGGCGTTTGTGCGCGGGGAACACGAGCAAGGGCGCCGAACCATTGCGCGAGGTTGCCAACCAGGTTGAGCCCAAGAGCCGTGGCCCACCGCGCTGCGTTCGCAAACATGCCCGCGCGAGTGACCGCCGAGGGTGATTCAGAATCCCGATTCATCGGGGCGGCGGCGCGCCCGCCGCGCCGATCGGCTCGAAGGCCGTGATCGTGACGTTGTCGCCGTTCGAGAGGTTAAACCCCGTAATTGTGGGCCCAGCGCGATAATGCAGTCCGATCGCTTCCGCGCGCAGCGCAAAAGCACGCTGATTATCGGCATCGATCAACGCCAAGCGGCATCCGCCGCGGCTCAGGAAATCTGCGGCGCTCGAGGCGTCGATCAAGCGCGTTGCAGTGCCGGCAAGAAAGACCAGACTCGGTTCCTGGTAGCCAACGCTGGCCGCGATGGGATGCGGGCAAGTTGCGCCGCGCACAATGCCGGCCAGCGCCACGCTTGGAAAGGCCGGCGTGAGCGACGGCAGCACGATGCCATAAATGCCGATGGCGCCGAAGATCGCCGCCGCGACAGCGCGCAACAGGGAGCGTTCGCCGCCGTCGACGGCATACAGTCGCCATGCGAACAGTCCGCAGAGGATAGCCGCGGCGAGAAACGGCCAGGAAAGCGGCTCAAGATTGCGTGACAGCGCAATCGCAGCGCCAATGGCGACGGCGCTCAAGGCAACCGGAATTATGAACCACACTATCGCGGCGCGCCGCAGCGAGGGCCTCGCCGACAGCTGGTTCCTGTCAACGACGAGCGCGAGCAGGATCGCGATCGCCGGATAGAGCGGCAGGACGTAATGCGGCAGTTTGGTCGCGACCAGTTCAAACACGATCCACGACGGCAACAGCCAGGCAAGCAGAAAGCGCACCGCGGGCTCGCGCCGCGTCGACCAGATGGCCGGCACAGCCGGCAAAGCCAGCGCCGAGCCAGGAAAGAAAGTCAGAAAGAACAGAACAATGTAATACCCCGGCGGCGCGCCATGCGTCTCCTGCCCGCCCCCAATCTTCGCCAGCATGTCATGGCCGACGGCATCGACCAGAAACGAATTGCCCACACGCCAATAGATCGCGACGAACCAAGGCAGAACCAGCAAAATCATCCAAGCCGTGCCGGCAAGCGGGCGCAGCGACTTCAGCCACCGCCCGGAGCGCTCGATAATCGAAAGCGTCAGCGCGGTGAGCCCAACGGGCATCAGAATAACCGGGCCCTTGTCGAGAATGCTCACAGCGAGCGCCGTCCAGAACAGCGCCGCTACTCGCCAGTCGAGCCGCGATTCTTCACCACCACTGCTTGGCCGCGGCAGCATGTAGGCGCGCGCCAGCGCACCCATCGCGACCACAACAGTGAACAGCAACACCGCGTCGGTTTTGGCAAGGCGCGCTTCGACGCCGAGCAGAATCGAGCCGGACATCATTAGCGCGGCCAACAGCGCGGCGCGGCGGGTGGCAAAGCCGAGCGCACACCAGTATGTCGCCAGGACTGCACCGAGTGCGCCGAGCAACGAGGGTATGCGATAGAGCCAGATCTTCTCTTGCGCCGCAGACACACCGAGCGCTTGCGCCGCCCTTACCACGGCGGCCTGCAGCCAATAGATGCCGATCGGCTTGCGGTAGCGAACGTCGCCCTGATAGCGGATGTCGATATAGTTGCCTGTCTCGACCATCTGCTTGCTGGCCTGGGCGAAATAGGCCTCGTCGCGATCAACCGGCGGAATCTGAAAAAAGCCGGGCAGAAAAGCCAGCAGCGAAACGAGAATAAGCAACGCCACAGCGCGCCGGTGCGAAGCTACGGCGAAATCGACGAGCGCGGCAAGGCCGTTCGTCGGCCTAAAGGTTCGCGCTGCCGTGCTGCTGGTCATGCTCATGGAAGACTGGACTTGCCGTTTCGCGGCCGGACAATAGGGAAAACGCCGCGACCGGGAAAGCGCGCTCAGAGGATGGCACCATGCAGCCGGCGGCGCGGCTACTGCGCCATACCAGCCCGGTTTTTCACGGATTTGCCGGAAATGATGGTTCCGGCATTCGGCAGCGAAAGCTCGGCCGAGGCGCTGTCGGTAAGCCGCACGACCACGCTTGCGGTTGCGCCCGTGGAATCAATCACTGTCACCCGCGCAAAGCCGGGGCCACCCGGAGTAAAGAACAAAGTTCCACGCTGTTGCGGCGGCAGTGGGCCGCCATTGACGAACACCGTGAGCGGCTCGACCGCGCCGGTCAATTTGAGCGGGATCGGATCGGGCGTGCCGTCCGTTGCGGCGAGATCGAGGCGCGCGCCGTCGGGCGGGAACAGAATGTGCAGCGACGCTTGCCCATTGCCGCCGGCCAGCGGCGCGGATTGAAAGCGCCGCAACGGCGGCGGCAATTGCCCGTTGGAGGCTGTAAGGACGCCTGTGGGCGCGCGCGGCAATGCGGCGGGGGTGCCCAATCGAGAAAAAGCATCGAACAGTATCGGCGCAGCGCCCTCTCTGCCGATCAGACCGGGCACCGGCGCGCCATCCGGCCGGCCAACCCAGACACCGATGGTATGCTTGCCGTCGAAACCCACCGACCACGCATCGCGATAGCCGTAGCTCGTCCCGGTCTTGAACGCGATCCGTCCGGCAACGCCGTTCTCCGGCGGGGGCGACCCGCGCAGGACGTCACTCACGTACCAAGCCGCCACAGGACTGAGCAGACGCTGCGGCTCCCCAACCGGGGCGTCCAAGCGTTCGCGCAACGGCGGGACCGCGCCAAGGTCGGCAATGCCGGCATAGAGCATCACCAAATCGGCGAGCTTGGCGCCAAGGCCGCCGAGGCCAATGGCGAGGCCCGGCGATTGACCCGGCGGCAGCACGAGAATGGCGCCCGCCTGTTCAAGGCGCGCCATCAGCCGGGGCGCACCGACGCGGTCAAGAATGGCGATCGCCGGCATATTGAGCGACTGCTGCAGCGCCTGCCGCACCGACACCGTGCCGGCGAAACTGAAATTGAAGTTGCGCGGGGCGTAGCCGCCATAACGTTGCGGCCGGTCGTCGATCAGCGTCTGCGGATGGATGAACCCGTCCTCGAAGCCGATGCCGTAGATGAACGGCTTGAGCGTCGAGCCGGGCGACCGCAGTGCCTGCGTCATGTCGACTTCGCCGGCGCGCCGCCGGTCGAAATAGCTCGGCGAACCGACATGCGCCAGCACTTCGCCGGTGGCGTTATCGACCACCAGGATCGCCAGCGTGACATCGGGGCCGAGCGTCTGCGCCAGGGTCCGGGCGCGCTCGCGCGCCAGCGCCTGCAGGTTCTTCTGCAAATTAGCGTCGATCGTCAGACGGATGACATTTTTGCCCGGCTCGGCGGCAAGTGCATGATCGGCCGCGTGCGGCGCCAGCAACGGCATCGCCCGGCGCGCGGCAGGCACCACTTCGGCTTTGGCGAAAGCGATTTCGTCGGCCGGCACCTTGTCTGCCGCAGCGTACCGATCAAGCACGCGATTTCTCGCGGTGCGCGCGACGCGCGGGAAGCGGTCGGGCCGGCGCAACTCCGGCGCCTGCGGCAGTGCGACCAGCAGCGCCGCCTGGCCGAGAGTCAACAAGCGCGGCTCCTTGCCGAAATAGGCCAGCGAAGCCGCGCGGATACCCTCGATATTGCCGCCATACGGCGCGAGTTCGAGATAGAGCGACAGTATTTGGTCTTTGCTCAGCGCGCGTTCGATTTCGATGGCGCGCACGCTCTGACGGAGCTTTGCCAGAAAGCTGCGATTGGCACGCGGCTCCAGGAGGCGCGCCACCTGCATGGTCAGGGTCGAGCCGCCGGAGCGGATGCGACCGCTGGTGACAAGCTGGAACGCAGCCCGCATCAGCGCCAGCGGATCGACACCGTGATGCTGGCGAAAGCGCTTGTCCTCGTAGGCGAACAGGATATCAAAGAAACGCTGATCGACGTCGGCGACCTTGGCGGGCAACCGCCAGCGTCCCTCACCTGTGGCGTATGCGCGCAGAAGCTTGCCGTGGCGATCAACCACCTGGGTTGAAAAAGCCAGGTCCCTGCCGAGCGGCGGCGGTCCGAGCGCGATGATCCACCACACACTCACTGCGATCGCGCCAATACAAACAAGCGTCGCGGCGGCCAACACCACCCGCAGAGTGGAACGCTTGCCGTTACGCGCGTGTCCCCGCGCAAGCGGGGACGCAGGGGCCGTGGCCCCGTCAGAATTCGCGGCTGCGCGGGACTGCGCCGACCGGGCAGTCCCGTTGACCACCTCGCTCATTTGGCTGCCGTGACTTCGACACTCTCTGTTGCGGTGCGGCCGAAACGCTCGGGACGATACATGTCCTCGACGCTCGCCTGCGGGCGCACGTATTTGCCGGGCGAAACGGCGCGGACCACATAGGCCACCGTGAAGATCGCCGGATCGTCGCGCTTGCGATTGAATGCCGCGGTAAAGCGGTCGTCGCGGAATTCGGTATCGACCGGCTGACCGGCGTCGGTGATCCACGGCAGCGTGCCGGTATCGCCGGAAGACACAAGGCGCGGGTTGTCAATCTCAAATCCCGCCGGAAGATAATCGGCGACCATGATGCGGCCGAACTGCGGCTGCGCCTCAGTGATTTTCAGCACTACGACAAGCCGGGTGTTCTGCTTGACGTGCGCCGCATCGACCGGATCGCCATTCATCGTGTAGGTCTGCCGCTCGATCTTGAACCCCTGCTCGGCGGCGGGCTCGGGCGTGACCGGCGCGCCGCTGACGGTGACGACCGCTTTCACGTCGCCATTGCCGGTATTGGTGATCTGCAGCGGGGCTTTCAGATCGGCGGCACTGATGGTCCGATACAGCGGACGGTCGGTCGACTGGCCGCCGACGCTGAGCGAGACATTGCCGTTATCTTTAGCCACGGCGCTGGCCGCCAGCAGCAGCCACGCATCTTCCTGGGTCGACGTCGGACGCAGCAACGCGCGCGCCGAATCGACGCGCTCCTCCGCCTCACGCACGGTTGCCGCACTGGCGTTGCCCTCGGCGGCGAGCGTGAGCACGGCCGCCGCGTCGCGCAAGGTCGAGCCGTAATCTGTTCGATCGAGCAGGCTCGGCTGCGGCTGCGGACCGAATGCCGCAAGTGCCGCCGCATAGACGCGCTCGGCGCGCGCGCGATCGCCCGCCAGCGCCAAAGCCGCCGCGATCTGCGCCTTCGCGATCGGGGTAGTCAGGGCGTCAAGCTTGGCGTCGGCCAAGTAGCGCAGGTCGCCGATCGGCGCCAAACCGTTACGCGCCAGCACATAGAGCGCGTAGGCGATGTCGGTGCCGCCGTTCTTGCCGGGATCGGACAGATCGGCAACGGCGTTGCGCAGCCGATCCAACGCCAGCTTGAACGCCGTATCGGGCACTGCGAATTTGTGTTCGCGGGCCCGCGTCAAAAAGTCGGTGACATAGGAATCGAGCCACAGATCGCCATCGCCGGGACTCCACAGGCCGAACGAGCCCGAAGAATCCTGCCGCGTCAGCAGCATCACAATGGAGCTGCGAATCTGCTCCTGCGTGGCGGCGTCAAGCGCGACGTGCGCTTGGCTCGCCAAGTCGCTGACATAGAGCAGTGGCAGTGCGCGACTCGTGATCTGCTCCGAGCAGCGGTACGGATAGCGATCGAGCGCCGCCAGCAACGCCGCAGCGTCGAGCGCCGTCGAGGAGCCAACCGAGATCGACACGCTGCCGGTGCCGGGCACGAGATCGGCAAACATGCTGCTCGAGAGCGTCACGCTCTGGCCCTTGGCCAACGGCTGCACATTGCGTCGCGCCAGGATTTGCGCCGGCGCCCGCACTGTAACCGTGTAACTGCGCTGTAGCGCGAAGCCGGACGGACCGCTGACGCTAACCTTGACGGTGCCGGGGCCGGCCGCGTTGGTAGTGACCGGGACGGTGAGATCGCCGCGTTGCTTGGCGGCCAATGTCAGCTTCTGGCTCGCACCTGCGCCAACCAGCACGGCATCACTGGCCGTCACCGCCACATTATAATCGCCCGGTGCGCCCTCGACATTGTCGAGATCGAGATAGATCGTCGAGCGATCGCCTGGCAGCAGGAAGCGCGGCAGCGTCGCGCTCAGCACCACCGGATCGCGCACCGTGACGTCAGCCGTGGCCTGGCCGACGCGGTCCTTGCTCCACGCCACCGCCATGACCCGCACCGTGCCTTCGAAATCCGGCACGTTGAACGTGACCTGCGCAGTTCCGTCCGCTCCGACCGTAACGATGCCGGAATATAGCGCCACCGGCGGTCCGCTTGGCGGACTGCCTTGCAGCTTCGCACCCTCGTCGCCGCCAGTGTGGATCTGGCCGCGCGTGCCCTGCATGCCATCGATCAACTGACCATAGAGGTCGCGGATATCGGCCGACAGCGCACGCTGACCGAGATAGTAGTCGCGCGGCGACGGCGGTTTGTAA
The DNA here is from genome assembly GCA_036511795.1 of Xanthobacteraceae bacterium. GTDB lineage: Bacteria > Pseudomonadota > Alphaproteobacteria > Rhizobiales > Xanthobacteraceae > BOG-931. The sequence goes on along the minus strand of DATCBO010000058.1, from coordinate 5,686 downwards.
TTCGTCAGATTGAGAATGCCGACATCGACCGCGGCAACCACGATGCGCGCCTCGTCACCCGCCGCGAGCCCGCTGACTTTGATCGGCAGTTTCAATGTCGTGTTGGGCCGCAACAGTGCAGGCGCGTTGAGATCGACCGCGAGCGTCCTGGCAGCGCGATCGACGGAAAACCATTGAATGCCAATGGCGCGGCCCGGCATGCGCTGGGCTGGCGCGTCGAGCGGCCGCCGCAGTGTCGCGACCAGATAGGCGCCAGTCCCCCAATCGCGACCGACCTGGACGTTGATCTTGTTGACGCCCGTCTTCACGTCGGTGCTCTGGCTCGCCAGCATCTTGTCGCCGATGACATTGATCGTGAGACGTCCGGCGGTCCGCGCGGTGACCGCCACCGTCATGGTATCGCCCGGCTTGTATTCCGGCTTGTCGAGCGCGACTTCGAGCATGTCCGGCGTATCGGCACTGCTGTCGACATACCAGCCGGCGTCGAAGTCCACCGAACTGACCGGACCGTTCGGATCGGCGGAGGCGACCTGCAAGCGATAGCGGCCGTAATGCACCGGCAGCGCCAGTTGCGCCGGCCTGTCTGCCGCGGTGGCAACGGTGCCGTCGGCGACGCGAGTCGTCGTTTTCACCGGCTCGAAATTCCATTGCCCGTCGCGCTTGTAGAACTGGTAGTGCTCGTCGATGCGCAGCAGCTGATAGTGTAGTCCGCTTTGCGCGACACTCGTGCCGTCGGGAGCGGCGACCACGACGCTGAACGTGGCGTTGGCGCCGTCTGCGAGCGACCGGCCCGAGAACAGCGGCTTGATGCCGATCATGTTGCCCGCGGCCGCCACCGGCAGCGTCAGCGAATGCTCGACAGCGCGGCCGCCAGGCTCCGCCATGCGCACGGTGATCTGCGCCTGCAGCGGATGTGTGCTGGTCGGCAGCTTATCGAGATTGACGGGGAATTTGGCCTTGCCCGCCGCATCGGTCGCCGGCAGATCGTCGAGCGTCTGCTGCACGGGTTCGACTTTTTCGTCGGCCAAGCCGAACTCATAGCCAGCGAAGCCGGAGCGTTCCGCCGCCGCGGCGATCGTCATCTCGCCGTCGAGCGACAACGCCGACGCCGACGCGCCATAGAGGAAGCGGCCGGCGACACTGATTTCGGCGGGATTGTTTTGCGAGATGGTTTTCGCCACCGAGGTCAGATCGAATTCGATCCGGTCCGGCACATAGTCTTCAACCAGGAAAGTCGTTTCGCCGACTTCCGGCCGCTTCGGATCGGTGAACGCCTGGACGTGCCACGTCCCTGTCGGTGCCGACGCCGGCAGCGCGAGGTCGAGCGTGTGGCCGCCGACCCCCTGATCGGCCAGCACAGTGCGGCGGAATTCGACGCCGTCCGGGCGTTGCACCACCAGCGTCAGCGGCACACCGAGCGCCGCAGCGCCCTGGGCATCGCGCAACAACGCCGTGACGTGCGCCGTTTCGCCGGAGCGGTAGACGCCGCGCTCGGCATAGACGAAAGCATCGAGCCCCTTGGGCGCAGGACGGCCGCCGACGCCGCGGTCGGTGAGATCGAACGCCGGCGCCTTCAAATTGAGGAACGCATAGTCGCCCGCAGCATCCGCCGCCGCAACCAGCGCCGGCGCCGAGCCACCCTCCCCGCTGGTCAAGCCAGCTTCGAATTGCGCCTGTCCGCTGGCGTCGGTTTTGCGTGTCGCCAGCACTTCATTGCTGCGCGAGATCAACCGAACCTCGATGCCGCTCTTTGGCTCCGTCGTCGCCAGCGAGTTGACGAAGACATGGACACCGTCATTGCCGGAGAACGCCGTCACGCCCAGGTCGGAGACGATGAACCATTGCGTGGCGAGCGAATCGTAATTGTTGCCGACGTCTTTCAGCTCTTTCGGCTGCGCCGCCATCACGTAGACGCCGGGTTGAAGCTTGCCGAGCGCCTGATCGACGGGGAAATCTGTGGTGACCTCCCGGTTGAGCGGAGAGGCACCGACCGCCATCTCGCCCGTCCAGACCTGCATGCCGCGAGAATTTCTGAGACGCTCGAGATCGGAGCGCGACAGCCCGGTCTGGAAATCGCCGCGGCCGTACCCGACACCGGAGATTTCATCGATCAGATTGCGATCACTGATGCGGTAGATATCAACGGCGACGGTGCGCGTGTTGACGCTGATGATGGGCACGCCGTTCTGCCCGGTGCGCGGCAGCACATAAGCGTTGGTTGAGAACCGGACCGCGGGCTGGCGGTCGCGCACATAGACGTGGAAATCCGACGACTTCGACAGCGTCTCGTGCACGGTCGACGGCAGTCCGGCGCGCAGCGTTACCGTGTAGCTCTGGCCGTGCTGCAAACCTTCGACGCAAAGCTGCTTGTCGGCGACCGACAGCGCCGGCTTGTCGGTGCCGGCAAGCGCCACGAATGGCGAGAAATCGGTGCGCGCCGGCAAACCTTCGGAGAACTGGAAGCAGGCCCGCGGCGAGGCGGTATCCGCGTCGATCGTGTAATCGAGCACGCGGAAGCCATGCTGCACGCGGATGCGTTCGTACTGCGCGCGCACATCGGCAACTTCGCGCAATTGCAGCGATAGACGCAGCGCGTCGAGCGCTGGACGCCACATCTGACGCTGGGTCAAAATATTGCCGAGCTCGGCGAGGCTGTCGGCTTCGACGCCGTGGTCGCTCGTGCGCCCATAGGCGATGTACGCGGCGGAGGCGGCGCGCTCCAGCAACTGCGCGCGCTCGTTGTCGTTCGCCGGCCGGATTTCCATGATGGTGCGCGCGAGCCGCAGCCAGGAGCTGGCGTCGTTCGGTGTTGCCGCAAGGATTTGGCCGAGCACCTCCATGCCGGCGCGGAAATCGTTTTTGGCGAATGCCGCGTCGGCTTCGCTACGCAGTTGTGCGACCGGAACAGCCGGGGTACCGGCATCGGCCTTGATCTGCGCCTCAAGCGCCAGCGCACTTTGGGTTAAATCGCTGTTCTGAAAGGGCTTGTCCGCGGCATTTGCGGAAAACGAGGCGGCCGTCACGCAGACAGCCGCCAACGCCGCCACGCAGACGGCGCGCAATTTCGAAATCATGGGTGATTTCCCTCCCAAGGCCCTCAATCTCGACCCTGTACAAGGAATTTGACTCAACAATCGTGTCGAGGTCGTGGCCGAATGCGTCGGCGCCGCGGGCGAACATTTGGCGACACTGCGGCGGGCTGAGAGAGGGGCACGGTAAAAGAGAAACGCCCTCCAGTGGACGGCGACCGGGACGCCCAGCGCCGGACCAATCAGCGGCGGCCGACGCCGATAAAATGCGCAATTTGCCGCGCGTTGTAGGCTGAACTTCTATATAGGATTGCTGTCATGGGGCCCCGTAGCTCAGGGGATAGAGCAACAGCCTTCTAAGCTGAAGGTCGCTGGTTCGAATCCAGCCGGGGTCGCCAATAAATTCAGGCACTTCTTGCATTTTACGGGCGATAATTCCGCCCTGAAAATCGTCGGGGGCGGAATGGGGGCGGAAACGCAACGGGTCGCCGCAGAAAGGGTGGCGTCATGAGAGACGTCTCAATACCGGATCTGGCTCGCGACTTGTTCGAAGCCGTTGGGCTTTCCGCAATTCGCCGCGAACTCGTGCTGGGAAGCATGAATTACCTGGGCGACGCCAATGATGTGCGTCGCATTTATGCGCAAGCATGGGTCGCGGAGCAAGAAGCGGAACTCGAAAGAGAGAAAGAAGAAGCCCGAGAGCTCGAAGCGCGCCGCTTTAAGTCGATCCGTGGATGGACCATCGTGGGTGTTATCGTCGCGATTGTCGCGGCAGTGGCTGCGGTCATCGCGGCTTTGCCGGTAGTCAAAGCGTGGATCAGATAACGCTACTCTAAGTCGCCCATCACGCTCCGTCGGCGCTCCTCGCGCAACTCGTCGGCGATGCTGGCACGCGACAACCGCACCAGCTCGGCAAACGGCGCGTGCGGCCGACATGAGCGGCAGGACAGCCACGGGATCAGGCTGGTGATTGCCGCATCCGGGTGACGATCGAGCGTCCGCAGATCGATCGCGTATGTGGTCCGGCAGGCCGGGCAGCGGACCCACAGATACCAGCAGCGCGCGGCGATAGCGGCGCCGATCGTCGGGGAGAACAGCGTCGGCATGTGCGCTTCCTGCCGGGCGTTCCAGGTCGCCACCAGGTGCTCGGCGTCGGCCAATATCTGCGGGCCAAGCGCGCGTCGGGCTTCAGCCTCATTCGCAGCCGCGGCCGCCCGCTCGCTTTCCATCCGGCGCTTATTGAAGCCCATGGGCGGATTCGGCAGTAGCGCGCACGATTAAGTCAAGCGCGCCAAGTGACATGCGGAACAACGCAGCCTTTCGGCGGTACCCTCTTCGGGGAGGGGCAGCGGGAATGCCCATGATCCGATTCTCCCGATTTGATCCCTTTCAGGTTGCTATCACCCTCTTCGGCGCGGCCTTTTTTGTCGGGTTGAGCCTGTTCTACTAAAGGCGGCGAAGCTCGACTCGCGGACGCGCGGTGCCTAAATAGGCGCTATGGTTTTGTTGCGTGAGCGTATTGCGCGCCGGCATTTCGGCGCGATTGAGCCGTGTCTGCCGTCCCCTGCCAAACGCCCGCCGGCCGGCCCCGGCTGGATTCACGAAATCAAGCACGACGGCTTCCGGATTATGGGCCGCCTGGACACGGGCGCGGTGCGCCTGATGACCCGCAACGGCAACGATCTGGCCCGCCGCTTTCCCTTCGTCGCAATGGCAGTCGCCGCGTTACCGGTGCGGTCGTGCCTGATCGATGGCGAGGCGATCATGTGCGACGAATCCGGGCTCGCGGTGTTCGACCTGATCCGCAGTCATCGGCCGCTGGCGACCGCCGTGCATTGCGCCTTCGACCTGATCGAACTCGACGGCGAGGATTTGCGCCGACAGCCAAAGCCCGATCGCCGCTTCCCGCCGCCTTGGTCCGTCGAAGAGCGACCCGCCTGCTTCATTGTCAATGACGCCAACGGGCAGGCGCTTGCGTATGTCTATTACGAGGAGGAGGCGGGCCGGCGCACTGCCGCCAAGCTGATGACCCAGGACGAGGCGCGGCGCATCGCGGTCAACATCGCCAAGCTGCCTGACCTGTTGAGGCGATAAGCGGGGCGGCATTTGCGCCGCCCCGACACTCAATCACGCTTCGTCTTGCGGCGACCTTGCGCTTGCGTGGCGGTCGGGCCCTTCGATTTTTTTTTCGACTGCTCGATCAGTGTAGAGCCGGCGATGATCATTCGCATTTCCGCAGACCCGCCAACGCCTCGATCTCCTCACCGAAGCCCCAGGGCCATGTTTTGTCCTTATCGATGATGCGCTGCGCTCGCGCCTTCGCGACCAGGCCGGCGAGCGAGCGCGGCCGAGTCTCAATGAGACGCCACGCGACTTCGGAGGAGGCCTCTTCGGCTTCACCCTGCGCGCGCGAGGCCTCGGCAAAGCCGGTGCGTTTTTCGGCCGCTCGCTCACGACGGCGCCAGTTTTGCCGTGAGCGTTCTCGCGCAGCTTGCTCCTTTGCGGTGCTTAGCCCTTCGAATGTGGCCGTGCCCTTCTCAGCGTCCCATGCACACGTACCGCTGTTGGGAAACTGCGGTGCCGGATTGGCTTTGCGCCAAGCGATCATAGCCTCCTCGAATGGCGTGATTGCATCACAGGTGGCCTCGTGCTCCCGG
>DATCBO010000057.1:0-54174 GCA_036511795.1 Xanthobacteraceae bacterium | reverse complement strand
AATCCAGGCATGCGGGAAACCGGACGGGCTGGAACCTCGGGCTAACGCGCGTGTTCCAATACGGTTCGGCCCGCCAAGCTATCGGCTGCCTGTCACTCCGCGGCCTGCATGTCGGCGGCGTCCAGAAAACCGCCGGCCTGGCGGCGCCATAGCGCGGCATAGTGGCCGTCCTGCGCGATCAATTCGCGGTGGCTGCCCTGCTCGACGACGCGGCCGTGTTCCAGCACGACCAGCCGGTCCATCTGCGCGATGGTGGAGAGCCGGTGCGCAATCGCGATCACCGTCTTGCCGGCCATCAGCGTGCCGAGGCTCGCCTGGATCGCGGCCTCGACTTCGCTGTCGAGCGCCGAGGTCGCCTCGTCGAACACCAGGATCGGCGCATCTTTGAGAATGACGCGCGCGATGGCGATACGCTGGCGCTGGCCGCCGGAGAGTTTCACGCCGCGCTCGCCCACATGGGCGTCGTAGCCGCGCCGGTCCTGCCAGTCTTCCAGCTCGGTGATGAAGTCGTGCGCGTGCGCGAGCTTGGCGGCGCGCAGGATGTCCTCTTCGCTCGCCTGCGGGCGGCCGTAGCGGATGTTTTCCCGGATCGAGCGGTGCAGCAGCGAGGTATCCTGCGTCACCACGGAGATCTGCGAGCGCAGCGATTCCTCGGTCAGGCCGGAAATGTCCTCGCCGTCGATCAGGATGGCGCCGCCTTCGAGATGAAAGAAGCGCAGCAGCAGATTGACCACGGTCGATTTGCCGGCGCCGGAGCGGCCGACCAGGCCGATCTTCTCGCCCGGATGAATCGTCAGGTTGAAGTTCGCCAGCACACCGGCCTCGCGGCCGTAGCCGAAATTGATGTTCTTGAAGTCGATGCGGCCGGCATGCACCGTCAGCGGCCGCGCATTGTGCGGATCGGGAAGCTGCAGCGGCTGCGCGATGGTGATCATGCCCTCCTGCACTACGCCGACATCCTCGAAGATTTCGGTGATGCGCATGGCGATCTGGCGCGACATGTTGGTGAGCTGCAACGTCAGCGGCAGCACCATGGCGATGGCGCCGACCTCGATGGCGCCGTAGCGCCACAGCGTGACCGCCAGCGCGCCGGCGCCGGCGATGAGCAGCACGTTGAGCACGTCGAGCAGCGACACGAACGCGGTGAGCAGGCGCTGCGCCGACTTGAACAGGTCGACATGGCTCTCGACCGCGTCGCGTACATATTCATCCTCTTCGTGCGCGCGGGCGAACAGCTTGACGGTGAGGATGTTGGTGTAGCTGTCGACGATGCGCCCCATCAGCGTCGAGCGCGCGATCGAAGACACCTTCGAACGCTCGCGCATGCGCGGCACGAAAAAGACGAGCAGCGCCGCGTAGCCGCAAAACCACAGCACCAGCGGCAAGGCGAGCCAGCGGTCCGCGGCGGCGGCCAGCGCGATCGCCGAGGCGCCGTACACCGAGATGTACCAGACCGTGGTGATGGTCGCGGTCAGCGTCGAGCGCACCGACGGGCCGGTCTGCATGACGCGATTGGAAATGCGGCCGGCGAAATCGTTCTGAAAGAACGCCCAACTCTGGCGCACCACGTGCCAGTGCGACTGCCAGCGGATCAGGCCGGTGAACGGCGCCGCGATGGCCTGGTTGGAAATAAGGTAACGCATCAGCGTCACCGCTGGCCGCACGATGATGACGAACGCCACAATGCCGACGAGCAAGGGCCAGTGCGCGGCGAACAAGCGGTCGGGCGGGGTCTTCGTCACCAGCGTGACCACCCGGCCCATGAACCACGGCACCACGCTGTCGGTCAGCGCCGACATCAGTTCGACCACGAACAAGGCCGCAAACAGCCATTTCGCCTGCCGGGCAAAGTGCCACAGGAAGGCGACCAGCGTGGCCGGCGGCTCCGGGTTCTCCGGCGTTGCCGTCGGGGTCAGGATTCGTTCAAAAAATTCAAACATTTCCGGATGGTTACAGGGGCCGCAGGGCCAGCGTCAATCGGCCGCCAAAGCGGCTCGCCGAAGGCCTGCATATAGGCAATGCGGCGCGTCGCGACAGGGCTGCTGACCTATTAGGCCGGCGCGCACCGTGTCATCGTCGGGCAAAAGCGCCGCAAACAAGAGCGCAAACGAAAAGGGGAGGACGATGCAGAAGCTCACGCTCGCCATCGCGGCGTTCGCCGTCCTGTTGGGCATGGCGGCCGCGCGTGCGGACAGTTTTCCGTCACATCCGATCACGCTGATGGTAGGATTTCCGCCCGGCGGCCCAACCGACGCGTTGGCGCGTCTGGTCGCCAAAGGCATGGAAGACAAGCTCGGCCAGACCATCGTGGTCGAGACCGTCAGTGGCGCCAGCGGCACAATCGCCACCGGGCGCGTGGTTCACGCCGCCCCCGACGGTTACACCATCGGCATCGGCAACTGGTCGAGCCACGTCGGCTCGCCGCAGATCTACAAGCTCGATTACGACATTCAGACGGACTTGGCGCCGATTTCGCTGCTGGCTTATTCGCCGCTGTTGATTCTCGGCAAGGACGCGATTCCGCCGAACACCGCCAAAGAGCTGATCGCCTGGCTCAAGGCGAAAAAATCGCCCGCCACGTTTGGTACCGTCGGCACCGGCAGTGCCGCGCAGCTCGGAGCGGTGTCGTTTGCCGGTGCCATCGGCGTCAAATTCGATTACGTGCCGTATCGCGGCGCCGGCCCGGCGATCACGGACCTGGTCGGCGGCCATATCGATCTGTCATGCCTGGAGGCGTCGGCGTCGCTGCCCTATGTGACGGCGCACAAGTTCAAGGCGTTTGCGGTCGTCGACGATAAGCGCTGGCCGAAATTGCCCGACACACCGACGTTGGCCGAAGCGGGCGCCCCCGGCGTGAGCCTGCCGTTCTGGCACGGGCTTTGGGCTCCCAAAGGAACGCCGCCCGACATCATCGCCAAGCTCGATGCGGCAGCACAGGCCGCGTTGGCCGATCCGACCATCAAGGACAGGCTCACGAAGCTCGGCCAAGTCATCTTCCCGGCGGATCAGCAGAACCCCGCGGCGCTGGCGGCCTATGAAAAGGCCGAGCTCGCGAAATGGGCGCCAGTCATCAAGGCGGCCGGCATCAAGGCGAACGAGTGATTATTTGTTTGGTGGCCGCCTTTGCCGCAGCAATCCCTCCTGCGCCACCGAAGCGACCAGCGTGCCGTCGCGCGTGAAAATCGATCCGCGGGAAAAGCCGAGCGAGCCGCTAAGGTTCGGTGAGTCCTGCGCATAGAGCAGCCATTCGTCGGCGCGGAACGGGCGATGAAACCACAGCGCATGGTCGAGGCTTGCCGCCATGATGTCTTCGCTGAACACGCTCTTGCCGTGCGGAATGAGCGCGGCGTCGAGCAGCATCATGTCGGACGCGTAGGCCAGCACGCATTGATGGATCGCGGGCGAACCGGGTAATTCTCCCGTCGCCCGAATCCAGACGTTGAAGCGCCCTTCCGGATTCTTCTCGCCGAGATAGCGGCCCATCTCGACCGGACGCAGCTCGATCGGCCGTTCGCGCTCGTAATAGCGGCGCACCGGCTCGGGCATCATCGGCCAGATGCGCTCCTTCAGCTCGGCTTCGGTCGGCAGCGCCTCGGGCGCCGGCACGTCGGGCATCTTGAGCGCGTGCGACAGGCCTTGCTCTGCCAGGTGAAACGACGCCGCCATGGTGAAGATCGCCTGCCCATGCTGGATTGCATTGACACGGCGGGTGGTGAAACTCTTGCCGTCGCGGATGCGGTCGACCTCGTAGATGATCGGCACCTTGGGATCGCCGCCAAGCATGAAATAGGCGTGCAGCGAATGCGGCGGCCGCGCCGTCACGTCATCGACCGTGCGGCAGGCCGCGACCAGCGCCTGGCCGATCACCTGACCGCCGAACACGCGTTGCCAGCGCGATTGCGGCGAGCGCCCGCGGAACAGATTCACTTCCAGCGGTTCGAGATCGAGGGTCTCAATCAATTCCTGTACGGCGGACATGACCTGTTCCCCGCGGCGTCATCGGCCGTTCACCTTTGCATACGGGAACGCCCGTGGGGTCAAGCCCGACGCGCTTCATCGTGCGAACTATCCCGAACTGGGAAACGCGACGCTCGTCACAGTGCCCTCTCCCGTTGCGGGAGAGGGCTGCGCAGCGGTTCCGCAATATGAATGGGTGAGGGGTCGGCGGCGCCGCAACCCCTCACCCGTCGGAGTGCGTTGGACGTCCTGCGTTGCCCTCTCCCGCAAGGGGAGAGGGCACATTAATCGGGGTCGCGCGAGCGGGTGAGGGGGGTCAACCGGAGCGAAATTTGCTCTACACTTGAGCGATGACCACGAACCACACGGATGTGCTGATTGCCGGCGGCGGATTTGCCGGCCTCACCCTTGCGATCGCGCTGCGGCAGGCGCTCGGCTCGTCGTTTGCCGTGACGGTTGCGGATCCGGCGCTGGGCCGAAGCCATGCCGGCGACGAGCGGGCGTCCGCGATCGTTGCCGCGGCGCGGCGGCTGTTCGAGGCGATCGGCGTGTGGGACGCCGTTGGCGGCGAGGCGCAGCCGATCCTCGACATGGTGGTGACCGACAGCCGGCTCAATGACGCGACGCGGCCGGCGTTCCTGAGCTTCGGTGGCGATATCGAGCCGGGCGAACCGTTCGCGCACATGATCGAGAACCAGTACTTGGTCGCGGCGCTGCAAGCCAAGGCGCGCGATTGCGGCGTCGTGCTTCTGACCGATGCGGTGAAACAATTCTCGCCTCCCTCGGAGAACGCCAGCCGGATCGCCGCGACGCTCGCGGACGGCGGCTCCATCGCGGCGCGCCTGCTGGTCGCCGCCGATGGCGCGCGTTCGACTCTTCGCCAAGCGGCTGGCATCGCCACCCACGGCTGGAACTACGGCCAGTCGGCGATCGTCATCAATGTCGCGCATGAACGCGATCACAACGGCCGCGCCGAGGAGCATTTTCTCCCTGCGGGACCGTTCGCCATTCTGCCGCTCAAGGGCCGCCGTTCCTCGATCGTGTGGACCGAGCGCACGGATGAGGCCGAACGCATCATGGGGCTGCCGGACAAGGAGTTTCACGCCGAGCTGGAACAACGCTTCAAGCTGCATCTCGGCGAACTCAAGGTGATCGGCGCGCGGCGCGTACATCCGCTCGGCTTCTTCGTCGCGCGTTCGTTCATCGCCGATCGCATCGCACTTGTGGGCGATGCCGCGCATGTGATTCATCCGATCGCAGGGCAGGGGCTTAATATGGGGCTGAAGGACGTCGCCGCCCTGGCCGAAGTGATCGTCGATGCGGCGCGTCTCGGACTCGATCCCGGCACGGTAAACGTGCTCGAGCGGTATCAGCGCTGGCGCCGCTTCGACACCATGGCGATGGGCTTTGCGACCGACGGGCTGAACCGGCTGTTCTCCAACCGCTCCGATGTGCTCCGCCTCGCCCGCGATGTCGGCCTCGGCATGGTCGAGCGCCTGCCGGGACTAAAGCGCCTGTTCATCCGCGAAGCCGCCGGCCTCGTCGGCGAGGTGCCGAAACTGTTGCGCGGGAAAGCGCTATAACTTCCGCGCAGAGGCGTGCAATGGCGTCGGATCGATTCACTCAAGCGTCATTGCGAGGCAAAGGGCGTTCACGCCCGTCTTCGACGGGCTATGGCGACGAAGCAATCCAGTCCTTTTCGCTGTTCTGGATTGCTTCGCTTCGCTCGCAATGACGATGTGATGCTGACGAGTCAAACATGGCCTTCAACGACATCGCGGTGATCGGTGGCGGCGCCTGGGGCACGGCCCTGGCACTGACTTGCGCGCGCGCCGGGCGCCACGTCACGCTGTGGGAGCATGACGCCGCCAACGCGGCCAATCTGAAAAACAAGCGCGAGAGTCTGTTTCTGCCCGGCGTGCGCCTCGACGACCGCATTGCCGTCGCGGCCGACCTGGCCGTTGCGGCGCGCGCGCAGGCGATCCTGTTGGTCGTGCCCACGCAGGCGGTGCGCAGCGCCGCCACGGCGCTGGCGCCGATGCTTGCCGCGGAGACGCCGGTCGTGGTTTGCGCCAAGGGCATCGAGCGCGGCAGCAAACAATTCGTCACCGACATCGTCGCCGCATGCGCGCCGCGGGCCGAGCCGGCGATCCTGTCCGGGCCGAGCTTCGCCGCCGACGTGGCGCGCGGCCTGCCGACCGCGGTGACGCTCGCCGCGCGCGACGACACGCTCGCCGCCGAACTGGCGCGCGCGATCGGCTCGGCGAGCTTTCGGCCTTATCACTCCACCGACGTGCGCGGTGTCGAGATCGGCGGCGCGGCCAAGAACGTGCTCGCCATCGCGGCCGGTGTGGTGGCGGGCCGCGAACTCGGCGCTAGCGCCGCCGCCGCGCTCACCACGCGCGGTTTTGCGGAGCTTGCCCGTTTCGGCCGCGCTTACGGCGCCAAGTCGGAGACCATGATGGGCCTGTCCGGCCTCGGCGATCTCCTGCTCACCTGTTCGAGCACGCAATCGCGCAATTTCTCGTTCGGCGCAGCGCTGGGCCGCGGCCAGCGGCCCGCCGAGATTCACGGCGGCCTCGCCGAAGGCGTCTTCACCGCGCCGGTGCTGCTCGACATGGCGCGCGAGCGCGGCGTCGACATGCCGATTTCAGCCGCGGTCGCGGCGCTCCTGGACGAGCGCATGAGCGTCGGCGAGGCGATCGAATCGCTGCTGACCCGGCCGCTGCGGGCGGAGCAATAGGGGACAGCGCTTGCGGCGCGCGAATTGCCGAACACGCGGCGCAGATAAACGTGCCCTCTCCCCTTGCGGGAGAGGGCCACGCAAGACGAGCAACAAACTCGACTCGGTGAGGGGTTGCGGCCGCGACCCCTCACCCACCTTTGTTGTTGCACCGCCGAGTTGCCCTCTCCCGCAAGGGGCGAGGGCGCAACAACGTGCGCCGCGCTTTCTGATGCGGTAGGACCATTCCGATGAACCCGCCGCTCGACCTCACCCCAGGCGCTTGGACGGTGTTCGCGCCTTACGGCTGGCTGCACGGCGTCACGCTTGCCGCCTGCTTCGTACTGATCGCGGCGCCGAGTTTGCTGGGCCGAGGCTTGCAAAAGAAATCCGAACGCGCGCTGCGCTACGCCCTTGCGGCGTTCGCGATCGCCCTCTGGCTCGCCTATAACACCTGGTGGAACTCGCGCGGCATCGACTGGCGCGGCGGACTGCCGCTGCAGCTCTGCGACATCAACGGGCTCATCGCGCCGCTCGCGCTCGTCACCGGCTGGCGCTTCGCCCGCGCCACGCTTTATTTCTGGACCGCGGCGCTGACCGCGCAGGCCTTCATTCAGCCGGCGCTGATCGACGGCCCGGCCTTCGTGCTGTTCTGGGCATTCTGGCTGTCGCACACCGTCATCGCCGCCTGCGCGGTCTACGATGTCGTGGTGCGCGGCTTTCGCCCCGGTTGGCGCGATCTCGGCATCGCGGTGCTCGTGAGCTTCGTCTATCTGGCGCTGATCCTGCCGATCGATCTGTGGCTCGGAGCCGATTACGGCTTCGTCGGCAATCCGCCGGCCGGCATCATCATTCCGCCATTCGTCGCCGCGCTCGGCCCCTGGCCGCAGCGCGCGATCGTTTTGGTGGCGCTGGTGCCGATCGGATTTGTCATCGTGCTGCTGCCGTGGCTGGTGGCGAGGGTTTATGCGAAGCGGAATCGCACCGTCGCTAGGCGCTTGCCAGCCGGGTGACGCAGATCGCCGGGCAGATGGGCGAATGGCTCAAACAGGGTTGAGCCAAAGCGGGCCACGCAGTCCTTTGTCGGTTGCTTGTGCTAATAGCTTTGCTATTTCCTGCTCTGAGAATCCCACCGCCTGCAGAACACGAAATGCAGACGATAAGACTTCAGTCGCAATGTCATACCGGTCCGGATTCGTGATTTGATAATCGCCCTGTTGCATGGCTCCCGCCTCCAGGTCGGATCAACACATTAATCGAGTTTACCTGACTGTCTAAGGGTGAGCAACTTGCGGTAGATCTATTCACATCAATTTGCTATTGCTTCAGGGGGCAAATGACAATTGCGACCAAGTAATGAGTATGGTGAGTGATCCCTCCAAAGAGTTTTCTGCGCTGACCGCCAAAGGGTTTCAGATCGAATATCATTCGCACGCGAGTGCAATCCTTTCGGTCGATTTTCCGGGCGTGCTGGTTGAGCTGGAAGTCGCACTGAACAGCCTAACGATCCCGATTGAAGAAATTATCGCTGGCGGCGGTGGTGAGGCTAAGGGAACTCAGCGGCTTCGAAAGGCGCTGGCTGCTGCGGAATGGGTCAAAACAAAGTTCGAAATAAAGAAAATCATCAACGGCCGGGAGCGCGAGTCAATTTCGCACGAAATTGATCACGTCAAGGAATTCCCGGCTGGAGTCGTAGCGCTTGAGATCGAGTGGAACAACAAAGACCCCTTCTTCGACAGGGACCTTGAGAATTTTAAGAGGCTACATGCCGACGGCGCCATATCGGCTGGGATTATAGTGACTCGCGGACGTTCGCTGCAGGAAAGCATGCGCGCACTTGTTCGAAGGTTTGTCGATGAGCGGCAAATCCAGTCTATCGACGCGCTGAAAGCCTGGGGTTATGAGCCGACGTCAAAACAGAGACGCGCAATTGAAACTCGAATGAACAGGAAGAAAAATCCACTCACATTCCGCGAAGCTTTTGTCGACAAATTTGTTGCGGATAAATTCGGGGAAGCCACGACTCATTGGCGCAAGCTTGATGACCGTGTCCATCGAGGTGTCGGCAATCCGTGCCCGTTGGTATTAATCGGGTTACCCGATGGTATTGTGACGTTTCACGAAGGAAAGACGGCACTCGACGAAGTGCTCAAGGACGACGAGGATAACGACGATAATTGACTATTCGGCAGGAACGGCAATCGCGCGCGAATGGTGTGCGTATGTCTTCCAGGTTGGTCTGTAGTTTTCGTCCGCCTGATTGCCCCACATCGCCCAATTCTTTTTAATGCCGCGGGCGAACAATTCGAGGAACGGACCGGGGCTGCAGGATTCGATGATCTCGTATTGCTCGTCGGGTTTGCGCGAATGCTCGCGCTTCCGAGTGGCGAGTAGATTCACCTGACGCCGACCGGGTGCAAGCGTGCGAGCGTTCTTCCCGCGCACGCCGAACAGAATCATTTCAGTGACATTGCGGAAATAGAATCCGACGCCGCGCCCGTCCGAACCACCATCCTTGCGCACTTTGTGCCAGACAATATTGGACTTGTAGGTGAAGCCCCAAGCTTTCATGACTTCCAAGCCGTGTGGGAGCAGGGCGTTCGGGCACCACAGGTAAAGATGAGCTCTTTGCGTGGCGATTTCCGGCACCGGCAGCGCCTTGATTTCGTCGAGCGTCAGAGTCCGATAACGCGCCAAACGCTTGTGCTCGGGCGCGATCTTCCCGGTCTTGTTCGTGAATTGCCAGGGCGGGTCTGCGAGAATGGTCGCAAACCTGCGTTCACCTGCAAATCCGAGAAGGTCTAGTCCCACGCCGTCAATAGAGTCAGAAAGCATGGACAAACGCTACAGTGTCGTGTCGAACAAAGCAAGAACATTCACACGATAAACAACGGACAACGTTCTATCTTGCGGCACTTACCCCCGTCATGGCCGGACTTGTTCCGGCCACCCACGTCTGGCGCGGGCGTATATTAAGACGTGGATGCCCGCGACAAGCGCGGGCATGGCGGAGTCTTCTTAATTCGTCCGCAGCGGCGGCGCGGCTTGCGCCCTGGGTGCGGGCTTGCGCTTGACCTTCGCGCGCGGCGCCTTGCGCTTTTCCTGCGGCTGCGCGGCGAGCGCATCGAACCCGATATAGACGACGTAATTATCCAGCTCGCTCGAGGATGGCATCGGGAACGTCACATTGTCCTCGACATGGGTGAAGCTCGGATTGTCGTCGGCGGATTGCACCACGACCGGGATGATAATCAGTTTTGTCGCAATGGTCCTCGACGATGCCGGTTTCTCATCGACGACCGCAATGCGCAAAGGCACGTTGACTTGGCCGGGACCGCCTTGCGGTCCGAGGACCAGGCGCCCCTGGATTCCGATCTTCATGACCATTTGACCGCCAACAACCGCGCACTGACGCGCGGCGCGCACAAACGTCCCCTGATATTTCAGGGACATCGCCGCGTTGTCGCCCGAGCCGTTGATGGTCAGGGTCGATGCGCCTTCGCGGATCTGGATGTAGGGGCACTCAGCGTCAGCGGTCGCGCCGGCGACCGCCTGCTGCCCTTTGTCGGACGAGCCGGAGAAGAAGTTCGTGATGTCGGCCGGCAGAAGGCCGCCGCTGGACGAGGCAGGAATCGCCGTAGCCGTAGCCGTCGGCGCCGAGGCTGACGGGCCGCCAAAAAGATTACCGCCGCCGCCGCACCCCGACGCCAAAAGCGCGAGCGCAAGCGACGCCGCGATCGCGGCGCGATCGCGCCAGCACGTCCATTTTCGGTTTTTCAGCATCCCCCAATCAACCGCTCAGCTGCGCCGACAAACATGCAAATTCGCGCGCATTCCCATCAATCATTGCAAGCGAACCGTGGCCATCCCAAGGCGGCTGCCGCGACGCGGCGCCGCTGCAATTGTCAAGATTCGGCATTCCCCGCCAGGCGCGCATACAGCAGATGATCCTGCCAGATGCCATTGATGCACAGATATTCCCGGGCATAGCCCTCCCGAGCAAAGCCGGTGTTTTCCAGGAGTCGCGTCGAGGCAGCGTTGGTCGGAATACAGGCGGCCTCCAGACGATGCAATCGCAGCGTCGCGAAGGCGAAAGGGATGACCGCCCGCACGGCCGCGGTCATGTGGCCGCGGCGCACGAACGGCAAGCCCATCCAGTAGCCGACACTGGCGGCTTGCGCGACGCCGCGGCGGATGTTGGCGAGGGTCAATCCGCCGACCAGCGCGCCATCGGTGTTGCGGACGATCAGAAACGCGTAGCCTTGATCGGTCCGCAGGTCCTCGGCATAGCGTCTGACGCGACGCCGGAACGCGCTTCGCGTCAGATCGTCCGCCGGCCAGGTCGGCTCCCAAGGCTTGAGAAACTCGCAGCTACCCTCGCGCAATGCGGCCCATTCGGCGTAATCGGTCATCTGCGGGGTGCGCAGCGTCACGCCCTCGCCGGTGATGGTAGCGAGCGGTTCGGAAAAATTGATGGTGCGAAAAAACGCCATCCTCGCCCGACTTACCGGCCAACAAACTGTTCGCTCGTCTACGCGGACGATTGGCCGCGTGTGGAGCCCTCGCCCGATTCCCTCATTAGGCGGCCCGGAGTGTCAGACTTTGAGCAATCGTGGTGGCACTTTCAAGCCCGGAACCAAGTCCCAACATCGCCGTGGCGAGCTTGCCGCGGCCGAACAGCGCCCGCCCAGCCGCTCGCGCGCTGTCCACCGTGACGGCGTCGACTTTGGTGACCAGCTCCTGAACCGGAATCGGCCGGCCATGAATCATCATCTGGCGGGCGAGTTGCCCGACGCGCTCGCCCGAACTCTCCAGCGCCATCAACAGCCCGGCCTTCATCTGCGCCTGAGCGCGGGCGACCTCGCGCTCGGACAAAGTCTCAGCGGTGTTGGCGATCTGCTCGACAATGACCTGCATCAGCTCTGAGGCGTCCGCCGCGTCGGTGCCTGCGTAGAGGCCGAACATGCCGACGTCCGAATACGGGGCGTGGAACGAATAGATGGAGTAGCACAGCCCGCGCTTTTCGCGCGCCTCCTGAAACAGCCGCGACGACATCCCGCCGCCCAGCACGCTGGTGAAAACCTGCAGCGAAAATAGCGATGGGTCGGTCTGCGCGACGCCGGGCAATGCCAGCGCGATATGCACCTGTTCGAGCTCGCGCTTTTCGACGTGGCTGCCGCCGCCGAAACTCGCGGGCTCGGGCGCGGCCCGCGCCGGTCCATTGAAGCTTGCAAAACGCCGCTCTACGTCGGCGACCACGGCCTGATGATCGACTGCCCCGGCCGCCGCCACCACCATGTCGGGCGCGCGGTAGTTCCTGCCCAAATATTCGCGGAGCTTGGCGCCATCGAACGATTTCACCGTCTTGGTCGTGCCCAAGATCGAGCGGCCCAGCGGCTGGTCGGGAAAGGCGACGACCTGCAGGTGCTCGAAAATCAGATCGTCCGGGGTGTCGGCGGCCGCGCCGATTTCCTGGATGATGACATTCTGCTCGCGCAGAAGCTCTTGGCGATCGAATGCCGGTTCGGACAGGATGTCGGCCAGCACATCGAGCGCCAGCGGCACATCCGCCTTGAGCACGCGCGCATAATACGCCGTCGTCTCGGCGCCGGTCGCTGCATTGAGATCGCCGCCCACCGCCTCGATTTCCTCGGCGATCTGGCGCGCGCTACGGCGCCGCGTGCCCTTGAACGCCATGTGTTCGAGACAATGCGCGATGCCGTTTTCGTCGCGGCGTTCGTCGCGGCTGCCGGCATTGACCCAAACGCCAAGCGAGGCCGACTCCAGATGCGGCATGGTGTCGGTCACTACCTGGATGCCGGATTTGAGCTTGGTCACCGCAACACTCATACTGCCGCTCCTTCATGCGCGGCGCGACTCGTCGACACAACGAAACGCTCAACCGCTGACTGGTCCGCCGGCAGCACGGTAACGCGCTCCTCGCGGGTATCGAGATTGGAAAGCCACTCCGGCAAGGCCGGCCGGACGCCGCAGGCCGCCTCGACCGCATCGGGGAATTTGGCCGCATGCGCGGTCGATAGCACCACCATCGGCACCCCTGGGTCGCGCGGCTCTTTTTCAGCCACCGCGATCGCGACCGCGGTGTGGGGATCGGCGAAATTGCCGGTCTCGCGCTTGACCGTCCGGATCGTCGCCGCGACCTCGTCTTCGTCGGCGCGGCCAGCGGCAAACAGCGTCCTGATTTCAGCAAGCGCAGGTGCCGACAGCGCGAATCGGCGCGATTGCGCGAGCGAAGCCATCAGCCCGCGCACTGCCGCGGCATCATGGCGATAAGCGTCAAACAGCAAGCGTTCGAAGTTCGACGAGACCTGGATGTCCATCGACGGCGATGTGGTCGCCACCACGGGACGCAGTTCGTAGGCGCCGGTCGCCAGCGTTCGCGCCAGGATGTCGTTCACATTGGTAGCAATGACAAGGCGGTCGATCGGCAAGCCCATCCGCCGCGCCACGTAGCCGGCATAGACATCGCCGAAATTGCCGGTGGGCACTGTGAACGCCACCTTGCGATGGGGTGCGCCGAGCGTCACCGCGGCGGTGAAATAGTACACCGCCTGCGCCACGATGCGCGCCCAGTTGATCGAGTTGACGCCGGAGAGCCGCACGCGCTCGCGAAAATCGGCGTGATTGAACATCGCCTTCACCAGCGCCTGGCAATCGTCGAAGGTGCCCTCGATGGCGAGCGCGCTGACGTTGGCGGCGCCCGTCGTGGTCATCATGCGCCGCTGCACATCGGAGATGCGGCCTTGCGGAAACAGCACGATCAGATCGACCTGGTCGCGTTCGCGAAAGGCCTCCACGGCGGCCCCGCCGGTGTCGCCTGAAGTCGCCACCACGATAGTGCGGCGCTCGCCGCGAGCGCGGAGCGCGTGATCCATCAGCCGCGCCAGGAGCTGCATCGCCACGTCCTTGAACGCCAGCGTCGGCCCATGAAAAAGCTCGAGCACGAAGGTGTTGGCGTTGAGTTGTGTCAGTGGCACCACGGCGGGATGGCGAAAGCCGCAGTAGGCCTCGCGCGCCATGCGGGCGAGGTCGGTGTGAGCAATCGTCTCGTCGGTGAATCGGCCGATGATGTCGGCTGCGACCTCCGCGTAGGGGCGGCCGGCGAACGCGGCAATCTCCTGCGGCTCGATCCGAGGCCAGGATTGCGGCACATAAAGGCCGCCGTCGCGGGCCAGACCCGCGAGCATGGCCTCGGCAAAGCCGAGCGGCGGGGCCTCGCCCCGGGTCGAAACGTAGCGCACTGTTTGCCTTCCGTGGGTCGATGCGGCGACTGGCGCGTAGCCCAAGCCCGCGCAGAATAAGCCTTTGATTTAACGAATATTTTTGCGCTCGACGGAACCGCCGCCAAGGCCACTCCCGGCACACTAATAGCAAAACGGACCGCTTCACAAGGAAGGTGAAATGCCCTGCCGCGGCGGCGAGTTTCCGGGGGCGACGTCACCGCCGCCTTGGTCGCTGCCTTCGCCGTGTGCCTGGCCGTAGGCCCAGACAACGAACATGATGACAAGAACCAGCGCCAGGCCGTACCAGGTCAGCGCATACTGCAAATGGTTGTCCGGCAGCATCACCATGAGTTTGCCGGGCTTGGGCAATCCGCCCGGCGGGACCGGGCTCTCCTCCTCGACATAGAACGGCGCCACACCGGACAGGCCCTTCGTTGCGGCAATCGATTGAGGGTCGGCGGTGAACCAGAGATTCTTCGCCGGCTCATCGTTGGGCGTGAACCAGTGATGCTCGCCGGGCCAGCGCATCGAGCCGACGATGGCGACCGGGCCTGCTAATTGTCCCGCCGGACGCGTTTTCGGGTCCTGGCGACCGTCCGGCACGAAGCCGCGATTGACAATGACGATCCTGCCGTCCGCCAGATGGGCGGGCGTGAACACCCAATAGCCTAGGCCGTCAACATCGGGGCGGAAGGTCGATGGCGCGGCAAAGACAAGTGCCTCGTTGGCATTGTCGAACGTCGCGCTGAACATGACACGGCGGTACTCGTCCTTGGCTCGGTCGAGCCCCGTCCAGGTAGCGGGCGCCGGCAATGCGATCGGCGGCGCGGCGAGCTGCGCGTCGAGCGAGGCGATCAAGCCTTCCTTCCAGGCCTTGCGCTGAATCTGCCAAGTGCCAAGGCCGATGAGCGCAGCGAACGCGATCAACGCCGGGATCAGCAAACCGACCCATGAGCGGCGGTGCCGTACGGGCGCGCTCATGTCATCCATCACGGCTCCTCAGTCCCACCGAAGCGGGACTCGGCAGCCTTGTGGAAGTACTGCAGCGCTATCATCATGCCCTTCATCGGCCGTAACGGGCCGAGCGTCACGATCAGGATCAAGGGCAGCCACAGCGCCGCATGCACCCAGTAGGGCGGATGATAGACCGCTTCCGTGATCAAGGCGGCGCCAACCACGATGAAGCCGGCCGGGAACATGATGAAGACCGCAGGGCCATCGCCCGAATCGGCAAATTTGTAATCGAGCCCGCAGACGTCGCAGCGCGGCCGCGGCGTCAGGAAGCCGGAAAACAGCTTTCCCTTGCCGCAGCGCGGACACTTGCAAGCCAACCCGGCGCGGATCGCGCCGGCAATCGTGTCGATCGGCTTCTCGATCATAACGGCGATATCGGCTCGCGCCCCTCTTAGCGCAAGCGGCCATGCGGGCTGGGACATGCGGGCTAGCGCATACCTGCTTGCGAATGCGCGTGCCATCGGCACGCGCCGCCGGTCCGAAACGGCGCGCCGACTCGCGCCGGCGTCAGCCCGCGTTGGGTCCGGCGCCCCACACGTAGATGCAGGCGAACAGAAACAGCCACACCACGTCGACGAAATGCCAGTACCAGGCACAGAATTCGAAACCAAGGTGTTGCGTGGGCTTGAACTGGCCGGCCAGCGCGCGGAACAGACAGACGGTCAGGAATGTCGACCCAATGATGACGTGGGCGCCATGGAAGCCGGTCGCCATGAAGAACGTCGCGCCGTAGATGTTGCCTGAGTAATGGAATGCGGCGTGCGCGTATTCCCAGGCTTGGCAGGCAGTGAAGCTCACACCGAGCGCGATGGTGCACACCAGCCCCCAGATCAGTCCCTTGCGATGGTTTTCCAGGAGCGCGTGATGCGCCCAGGTCACCGTCGTTCCCGACGTGAGCAGGATCAGGGTATTGAGCAGGGCCAAATGCCAGGGATCGAACGTCTCGATGCTTTTCGGCGGCCACACCCCGCCGGTGAACGCGATCCGCGCGACATCCCTCACTTCGTCCGGAAACAGCGCGGTGTTGAAATAGGCCCAGAACCAGGCGACGAAGAACATCACCTCGGAGGCGATGAACAGCAGCATGCCATAGCGGTGCGAGATCTGCACCACCTGGGTGTGATCGCCTTCCACCTCGGCTTCGTGGATCACGTCGCGCCACCAGTTGATCATCGTGTAGGCGATACCGATCATGCCGACGCCGAATATCAGCGGCGCATAGCTGACGATTCCGTGCATCCAAAGGATCAGGCCGACGGCCGTGATGAAGGCGGCCGTGGCGCCGATGGCCGGCCACGGACTCGGGTTCACCAGGTGGTAGTCGTGGTGCGGCTTGGCGTGTGCAGCGGCATCGGCCATCGTCATTTTCTCCGATTAATTCCTCAGATGCGGCCGGATTTGTCCGGACCGCCGCTCACTGTCACAGGCTCTTTCGGCAGGTGTACCGGATAGAACGTGTAGGAGAGCGTGATCGTACTGACGTTGTTCTGTTCAGAATCCTTGGCGAGTTTCGGATCGACGTAAAAAACCACCGCCATGTCGCGGCTCTCGCCCGGCTTCATTGTCTGCGTGGTAAAGCAGAAGCAGTTGATCTTCTCGAAGAAGATACCGACCCGCGGCGGGCCGACATTATAACCGGCCTGCCCGACGGTGACGCGCGCGGACTGATTGGTGACTTTGTAGTAGATCGTCACCACCTGTCCGAGCCGCACGTCGATGGTGCGGCGCTCCGGCTCAAACGACCACGGCAGGCCTTCGGCGACGTTTGAATCGAACCGCACGGTGATCGTGCGCGCCAATTCGCGGGTCGGCAGCGCCTTCGCCACCTGGGTGGTGCCGCCGAATCCGGTGGTGCGGCAGAACCAGGAATAGAGCGGCACCGCAGCAAACGACATGCCGACCATCATGGCGACGAAAGCGCCGCACAGGAAGGCGACCAGAACGTCGCGGCTTCTGGGTTTGCGATGCGGCCGAGGATCGATTGGCTGTTGCATGGATACGGCTATTTCGTCCCCTGCGCCGGCTGGGCCGGCTGCATGTAGATCGGCCGCTGCAACGCCGCAGAGCCGAGCCGCACAATCGTGACCGCAAAGATCACTGCAACGAATGCTCCGAGCGCAAGCGCGATAGCAATCGAACGCGTGCGCCGCGCACGCAACTGCTCCTCGTTAAGCCTGATGCCGCCTTGCGGCCACGGCTCATCCGCGGGTGGCTTACGCAACTCATCCATCGTCTCACTCGCCATCGTCATGCCGTGAAATGGCCGAACAGCCCTCCCGACATCCGGTCGACCAGCAGCATGGCGAACAGCAGAAACAGATAAAGGATCGAGAAACCGAACAATTGCTTGCACGCCGCGTGGCCGCCGCTCTCCCGGCGCACCCGCAGCGCCAGCACGAGCATTCCGCCGCCCAGCACCAGCGCGGCGACCCCATAGATCAATCCGGTATAGCCGAGCAGCCACGGCGCGACGCCGAGCGGCGCCAGCAGCAGCGTGTAAAGCCAGATCTGGCGGCGCGTCTCGCCCTCGCCGGCGACCACCGGCAGCATCGGAACGCCGGCGCGGGCGTAGTCACCGATGCGGTAGAGCGACAGCGCCCAGAAATGCGGCGGCGTCCAGAAGAAGATGATGAGGAACAGCACGACCGGCTCGATTGCCAGACCGCCGGTGGCCGAAGCCCAGCCGATCATCGGCGGCAAGGCACCCGCGGCGCCGCCGATGACGATGTTCTGCGGCGTCGAGCGCTTCAGCCAGATCGTATAGATCGCGACGTAGAAGAAGATCGTGAACGCAAGCAGCGCGGCGGCCACAAGGTTGATAAGCAGCCCAAGCGTCACCACGGAAAACGCCGCGAGCGTGAAACCAAACCCCGCCGCCTCGCCCGGAGCGACGCGGCCGCGCGGAATCGGCCGGCCGGCGGTGCGCTCCATGCGCGCATCGATATCGGCGTCGTACCACATGTTCAGTGCACCGGCGGCACCGGCGCCGACGGTAATGCACAGCAGCGCGGCAAAGCCGATTACCGGATGAATGTGGCCGGGCGCGACCATCATGCCGACAAACGCGGTGAACACCACGAGCGACATCACCCGCGGCTTCATCAGCTCGATGTAGTCGCCGGCCCCTGCGATCGAGGGCTCGGCGCGTGCCAGCGTAACGCTCATCGGATCAACGGCAGCGTTTCATATTGGTGGAACGGCGGCGGTGACGGCAGCGTCCATTCCAGCGTCGTTGCGCCGGGTCCCCACGGATTGGCCGAGGCCCGCTCTTTGCGGATGAAGGCCAGCGCCATGCAGTAGAAGAACACCAGAAGCCCGAAGCCCGAGATGTACGAGCCGATCGAGGAGATGAAATTCCAGCCGGCGAACGCATCGGGATAATCGACGTAGCGCCGCGGCATGCCGGCCATGCCGAGGAAGTGCTGCGGGAAGAACACGATGTTGACGCCGATGAAGGTAATCCAGAAGTGCAGCTTGCCGAGCGGCTCGCTGTACATGTAGCCGGTCATCTTCGGGAACCAGTAATACCAGCCGCCGAAAATGGCGAACACGGCGCCAAGCGACAGCACGTAGTGGAAGTGCGCGACGACGTAATAGGTACCGTGCAGTTCGCGATCGATGCCCGCATTGGCGAGCACCACGCCGGTGACGCCGCCAAGCGTGAACAGGAAGATGAAGCCGATCGCCCACAGCATCGGCGTCTTGAACTCGATCGAGCCGCCCCACATCGTGGCGATCCAGGAGAAGATCTTCACGCCGGTCGGCACCGCGATGACCATCGTGGCGGCGATGAAATAGGCCTGCACGGAGGCCGACATGCCGACGTTGTACATGTGGTGCGCCCACACCACGAAGCCGACGCCGCCGATCGCCACCATGGCGTAGGCCATGCCGAGATAGCCGAACACCGGCTTGCGCGAGAACGTCGCGACGATCTGGCTGACCATGCCGAAGCCGGGCAGGATCAGGATGTACACCTCGGGGTGACCGAAGAACCAGAACAGGTGCTGGAACAGCAGCGGATCGCCGCCGCCCTGCGGATCGAAGAAAGTCGTGCCGAAATTGCGATCGGTAAGCAGCATGGTGATGGCGCCGGCGAGCACCGGCAGCGACAGCAGCAGCAGGAACACCGTCACCAGGATCGACCATACGAACAACGGCATCTTGTGCATGGTCATGCCGGGCGCGCGCATATTGAAGATCGTGGTGATGAAGTTGATGGCGCCGAGGATCGAGGAGGCGCCGGCAAGATGGATCGACAGGATGACGAAATCGACCGCCGGACCGGGATGGCCCGAGGTCGACAACGGCGCATAGAGCGTCCAGCCGGTGCCGGCCCCCAGGGTGCCGGGCTCGCCGGGCACGAACAGCGAAATCAACAACAGCGTGAAAGATGCCGGCAGCAGCCAGAACGAAATGTTGTTCATGCGCGGGAACGCCATATCGGGCGCGCCGATCATCAGCGGAACCATCCAGTTGCCGAAGCCGCCGATCATCGCCGGCATGACCATGAAGAAAATCATGATCAGGCCGTGCGCGGTGACGAACACGTCGTAGACATGGGTTTCGTGGAAAATCTGGATGCCCGGGTACATCAGCTCGGCGCGAATCGCGATCGACATGGCGCCCCCGATCGTGCCGGCAATGATCGCGAACACCAGGTACATCGTGCCGATGTCCTTGTGGTTCGTCGAATAGACAAATCGGCGCCAGCCGTGCGGGATCGCGTGCCCGCCGTCGTCGCCATGTCCGCTATGTGCCGCGTGTACCGTCGTATCCATTTCGAGTTCCTTCGTTAGCGGCCGTCCGTCTCAGGACCAGGTCGTCGATTGCGCTCCTACTGCGCCGGCGCGCCGGCGGCCGCAACCGCATTCGGCGGCGCGGGGTCGTCGGCGGAGAATTCCTTCCTGGCCTGCCCGACCCAGGTGTCGAAATCGGCCTGGCTCACCACGTGCACCGCGATGGGCATGAACGAATGGTCCTTGCCGCACAATTCGGTGCACTCGCCGTAGAACACGCCTTCCTTGGTCGCCTTGAACCAGGTGTCGTTGATGCGGCCAGGGATGGCGTCGATCCTGATGCCAAAAGACGGCACATTGAAGGAATGGATCACATCGGCCCCGGTCACCAGTACGTGCACGATCTTGTTGACCGGCACGACCATTTCACGATTGACGCTCAATAGCCGCAACTGACCCGGCTTGAGATCCTTTTCGGCGACCATGAGCGAGTCGAATTCGAAATTGCCGTTGTCCGGATAGGCATAGCTCCAGAACCACTGCTTGCCGGTGACCTTCACGGTCACGTCAGGCTTCGGCACATCGAGCTCGACATAGAGCAGACGGAACGACGGAACCGCGACCGCCGCCAGAATGAGCACCGGCACGATGGTCCAGAGGATTTCTATCGTCGTGTTGTGGGTGGTGCGCGATGGCGTCGGATTGGCGCGCGCGTTGAACCGCACGATCACCACTACCAGCAGCACGAGCACGAAGACCGCAATCGCGCTGGTGAGCCAGAACAGGAAGGTATTGAAACTGGTGATGTCGTCCATCACCGGCGAGGCCGAATCCTGCAACCCCAACTGCCACGGCGAAGGCTGGCCGAGCCCGGCAAACGCCGCGCCGGCGCTGGCGAGCAGCATCGCGGCAGCTGCCCCGACGATGGTCAAGCGCGAGAACACCTTCATCTCTTGATTTGCCATCTCTTACTTGTGCTCCGTGCTTGCTTCTTGTCTCCGCCATAACCGTCAACCAGCGCCGCTGACCAATTCGGGAGCGGACCGCAACAGTCATAACGCCGCCTGCGTGCAGCCCAATTCCTGCGGCGCCCGCGACAGGGCGAGGACTAAGAAAAGGGCAACGGGTGGGTCCCTGGCAGGCCTTGACGGGATGAGGGAATCCCAGCCCCTCAAACCACAAATCCGGCCCTGCCGCAATGCACTCATCACTCACGCACAGGGGGGTCGCCAATCGGCCGCAGCGACCGGGAAAATCCCCACCTTGGCGCAGCCACATTGCCGTGTTTTGGAGATTCTTGACATGCTGGGCTCAGCCTGTAGGCAGGCTCGCCCGGCAGCCGGCCCGCGCAGGTGATTCGGCCTGGATGCGCCGGCGCGTGAAGGTTTTCGGGGGCGTCTGCGAGGGAACGTCATAATGCCGATTGGCGATCGCGCACGGGACCGCCGGCCCCAGCGACATCCGCTGCTCCGCCTGATTTTGCTGCCGATTGCCGGGACAATCGCCGCGGGCGCGATCTTGCTTGCCCCGGTTATGGCTGGCCGCGATACGGCGGCAGCCCAGGGTGTGGTCAAATCGGTTTATGGCGACTGGCAAATTCGCTGCGAGACGCCGCCCGGCGCGCAGAGCGATCAATGCGCGCTGATGCAGAGCGTCACCGCGGAAGACCGGCCCAATGTGGGCCTTACGGTGATCGTGCTGAAAACCGCCGATCAGAAGAGCCGGCTGATGCGCGTCGTCGCGCCGCTCGGTATCCTGTTGCCATCGGGCCTCGGCTTGAAGATCGACGATAAGGATGTCGGCCGCGCCGGCTTCGTCAAATGCCTGCCCAACGGCTGCATCGCCGAAATCACCATGGATGACACTCTGATCACTGCATTGCGCAACGGTCATACCTCGACCTTCATCATCTTTCAGTCGCCCGAGGAAGGCATCGGCTTCCCGATGAGCCTGAAGGGCTTCGGCGACGGCTACGACCATCTGCCCTAGCTGTCGCCGCCTCGCGCACGAGCGCGGCCTGCGCGAACTCGTCGCGGTTTGATCGCCTGGACGCGATTGACCGCGCGCCCGCTGCGCGTAGGCTCGGCGCTCAACCGGGGGAACACATGACTCTGCACAAGGAAGTTGCGGCCAAAGTCGCCATAGCCATCGGCCTGCTGCTGGCCGCAACGGTAGCGCCGACGGCCGCACAGACTGCAAACCCTTATCCCACCCATCCGGTCATGCTGATCGTGCCCTATGCGGCCGGCGGCGTCGCCGATGTCGGCATGCGCATCCTCGGCGACAAGCTGTCGGACCGGCTGAAGCAACAATTCGTCATCGAGAATCGTCCCGGCGCCGCCGGTATCGTCGCGGCCCAGGCCGGCGCCTCGGCGGCGCCCGACGGCTACACGCTTCTGATGACCGGCAACAACAACGCCATCGCGGTGTCGCTGTTCAACAAGCTGCCGTACAACATTCTCACCGACTTCGCGTCGGTTTCGACGGCGTCGTTCTTCGATGTGTTGCTCGTGACCCGCGCCGGATCGCCGCTGCATTCGCTGGCCGACGTCATCAAGGCGGCGAAAGCCAATCCCGGCAAGCTCAACATCGCGACGACGTTACCGGGCAGCACGCAAAACCTTGCCGCCGAGCTGTTCACCAGCACGGCCGGCATCAAGGCGACGCTCGTGACGTTCCGCACCTCGCCCGATATGGCGAACGCCGTGCTGCGCGGCGACGTCGACGTCATGTTCGAATTCTACGCGGCGGCGCACGGCCTGCTCGATGCCAAGAAGCTCGTGGCGCTGGCCTCGACCGGCGCCGAACGCACGGCCTACCTGCCCGACGTGCCCACCGTGGCGGAGAGCGGGCTGAAAGGTTTCGAGGTCAATAGCTGGAACGGAATTTCGGTGCCGGCCGCCACGCCGAAACCGATCATCGATACGCTCGGCAAGGCAATGCGCGACGTCATTCCCGACAGTGGCGTGCAGAGCAAGGCGGCCCAGATGGGTATGGCGATGAAGGCGAGTTCGCCCGAAGAAATGACCGCGCGCATGAAGGCCGACATCGCCAAATGGGGCACGGTCATCGCCAACGCGCACATCCCGAAGCACGATTGAGGGCGCGGCGGCGCCTGAAAATTTCGTCGCTGAACAGACATAAACAGTCTGTTCAGCATCAGGCGGTGAGATGAACTCGCGATGAGCTCTTTGCCGAACTCAATGGGGCGCAGCCGCGGCGGTCAGTCCGTCCAATAGATCTGGAGCCACTCCCAAACGCGCGCAAGGTAGCTTTTCGTCGTCCCACGCTGGTCCATGGTTTTTTCCTTCCCGCGCACAGTTTGCCCGCCCGACTGTCAACGCGCGGCAAAGAAGGACGCCAAAGAACTGGTTAAGCGGCGGAATAGTTAGCTGTTCGTGATAGTTAGCTGTTCGTAACAGCTGGCCGTTCGCGCCACCGAGCTGCCGACATTGCCGTACCCGCAAAATTCGCGAGAGCGCGCGCCGAGTTCCGAATTACGGTGACAGTGCATTTAATCTCAGATGACAATTCGAAATTAACTGCACCGTCACCGTAATTGGAAATTAAATGCACTGTCACCGTAATTGCCGCGAGACCCCGCCAGCGAGCCGCGGTGATCCTGGCGAACATCAGAAAAATCGTCCTGAGAGATTGCGGCCGTCGAGAAGTTGCGCGCCGCGCTCGGGCGAAGACTTAAATCGGACATAGCGCGCCCACGCGGGATCGGTCGAAAGTGGACCCACAGCGACCATCTATCCACTCGACCTTCCGTGTATGACTGGCTAAACCTCTCGCACAGGGTGCACCGAGCTGGTGTAAGTGACGCATCAGGCCTCGCGTGTCCTTGCCTTTTGCGGTTGAGGGCATCGTGCGTAGTAAAATCTTCATAAGCTACCGGCGCGAGGATACCGCTGCCAACGCCCTGGGCATTGGTCAGTACTTGGAACACCAGTTCGGCCGTAAAAACGTATTCATTGATGTCGATATGCGCGCCGGAACGAAATTCCCGGACGTCCTTCAACAACGCTTGGCGGAATGCAAAGTTTTACTGGCCTTGATTGGGCCTAACTGGCTCAGCGCTCACGATGAACAAGGCCGCCGCCTTGATCGCTCCGATGACTGGGTAAGGCTCGAAATCGCACATGCGCTTAGACGGAGTATTACGGTCATTCCGGTTCGCGTCAATGGAGCTGTCCTGCCGACCAGAGAAGAGCTGCCGGACGACATTCGAGGCTTACTGGACCATCAAGCGGTATCCGTTACGACTACTGGATTTCGGAACGAGATGGCCGGTCTGGCGCGCGACATACGCGCGATACCAAGCGCTCACATGTGGCGACACTGGGCGGCGGCGGCGGCAAGTGTGCTCGTAATTTTGGCGGCGTCTGCTCTCATATATTCTTTCGCCTTAAAAACTTTTTGGCGGCGCCCGAGCGCGCAAACCTCGCCGGGCCAGAGTGCAATTTGGAGCAGCGAACCGGGCGAATGGGTAATGTTCGCTTTCGACAACACCCCGGCCGCTTGGTATTTCAAGCCAAGCTCCGTGAAAATCTTTGGCGATAACCTGGAATACACTGCGCGGTTCCCTCTCAAGATAATCAACGAAACAGAACCTTCCGATCAAACCGCGGTCTATAAAGACGATGAAGGAATAGTCAGCTGTAAGACAGCAAAATGGGCTCAAGCGGAAGTAACATACTATAACAGAGCGGGTCAGGTCATATCGCATTTCAAGCGATTTGACCCATCAACGATAGATATGTCCTCAGTTGGTCAGGCACTTTCTCCCACGTCAATTGGCGCACTTGCTCAGCACCTTCTTTGTGATGAACAGCTACGGACGCCCCTCCTTGCAAGGCAGCAATCTATAAAGCTATCATTTCTGTCACCTGCTGCCGCAGGTGATGGCGACATCTTCTACGGTGCTGTAGAGCCAAGTGCAGATAAAAGTTTTCCGTTTACTGCGCTGCTCGTTACCAAGCTTCACCAAGCCAAGTCTTTAGCAAATGATTTTCCTGGACAAATTATTCTTGGCCTTCCGCCGAGTTACCAGACCGCCGCCAGTCGAGTGCAAATCGATTGCGCTGACAGAAAAGCTAAATTTGAAAAGACCGAGGATTACGATGCTGACAATAACTTGATCTACGTTATTGCACCGACAAGCGTTCAAGCTGTAGACATTACGGAAGCGTCACCATTGACTTTACTACTTAATGTGGTTTGCACTCCGTCGTCACGTGGCGTTGAAGGCACTTACAAAGGCACGAACAAATCAATCTACAAGAAGGGCGGCGAGGCAGAGCAGGAAATAACCATTCACGTCATCCAAACTGGGAACAACGTGACAATCAGCTTCCAAACACCAACCGGCGGGCAAGGCAAGGGAGAGGGAAACTTGTCTGGGGACACTGTAAAATCACTTACATTGCAAAATACAGCGCCAGAGTGTCCGGGCTCGTACAAGGGGTCATTGAAATTCGAGCGCGACACAATGAGCTGGTCTTACGAAGGAAGCGACTGCGGTGGATCGATGGAAGGTAGCGGTACCGGGAAAAGGACCAAGACATAACTTGATTGTCGTCCGCTGGTGCCCCGCGGTTTCTCGTCCAAGCAGGCCGCGAAACCTGACCTTTATTTGTTTGATCACTAACGCGCTGGATGGCGCTGGATGGCGCCGGAGGGCTCGCGCTTTGAGTTCCGCTCGATATCGTCGATTATATTTCGGCCGCGGCAGTGCGCCGGGCTCGCCGCGACGACCGTTCAAAATTTGGTAAATTACGAAATTACGGAGTTACGGTGACAGGAGTTAGAGTTACGGTGACAGTGCATTTAATCTCAGATGGCAATTCGGAATTACTGTAATTTGAACAAAATCTATCTCGATGACGACGCCGGCATTTTGACCGCGGCGTATTGGCAGTGGCTTTTCCTCAGCGGCCCACCGCGCGAAGCCGCGCGATTCGCAGCGGACTGCGGCGCCCGCCGGCACCGACGGATGCACCTGCCGCCGCACAATTCCTCGAGCGTGTTGCGGCATTGGCCGCAGAGGTCGCCGCTATTGAGGCCGACGAACGCGCCATGAACGAGACGCTTTACGAACTTTATCGGCTCACGCCCGAAGAGCAGATTCTTGTGGAGAACGGACGCGGGCACCGTCATGCGGTTGCGGCAAGCGGAATTACAGTGACAGTGCATTTAATCTGAGACGGCAATTCGAAATTAACTGCACTGTCACCGTAATTTCGTAATTTAAGGGGGTATGGGTCTAAGGGGGTATGGGTCGCCGCTCTGAGGGCCGACGCTTCTCGCTGTTGGTCGGACGATCCGCCAATGCCGACATCTTCGACGCAACTGATTTACTCATTGCCGCTTCAAAATTTTATCGACGTAATCCGGCGGCAAGCGAACAGTGGGATGAATGTAGCACTCTCCGTGCTCTTTAACGTAACATTTCATTGATGTTGTGGGTCGCTCCTCCACTCTCACGGTTAGATCGGCAGAACCTTCGATCTCACTCGTCAAAAAATATAATTTCATCGGCCACACACCAATTTGTTCGGTGCGAAACTTAAAGCCAACAACACGGTGAGTGCCCACGTTTCTCGAACGATTGCGCGCAATGTGATAAAATTTATGACGGTTAAGAGTGTGTCCCTGATCAACCCCTGGTATCCAATGTCCTTTTCCCCTTCCAGGCATCGCAAATCGATCAAAGCATTCAAAAGCATACGGTTTTCCATCGGGATTTTCGACTTCACAACCAAATAGAAGCTCCGATTCAAAAAAATCTAACTTTGGAAGATAGATCAATTCTATTTCCACCTCGCAATTTGCCGGTAAGACAAGTTCTTTTAGGTGGTGAGATTTGCCTTGTCGTTGCACATAAGACACATCCCCTTCGTTTGGTCGCATAATGTTAAAATATACGTGGCACGGATGACGTAGCCTGTACCGCCGAATACGCGGTAAAATCATTTCTTTTAAGCAATAGGCGACTAAGGTGAGTCCCGCCAAAATAGCTGCGGCGACTATCCAAATGTGATCTTTGCTCATAACAGCGATGCCGGCCGCCGCGCTCGCGGCGATAGAAAAAGCGGAGCCCCGAAGCTGATGCGCGCCCATATCAGCCTTCGCACCGCCGCCGAGACCATCCGCTCCCCCATGCCAAAATCCTTGCCCGGGGAAGACGATTCCCCGGAAAGTAGTTTCCGCCGCCGGCGGCAACCCGCCAAGCCCGATTCCCGACTGTCACCCGAGATTCGCCATCAAAAGGACGGTCGCATTGATGGTGACAATTCTTGACAAATCCAGAGACAAGGAATATAAGCCAAATCCTCTCGCTTTTCGTGCAAGGACGTCAGCCGGTGACTCCGGCTGGCGGGAGCGAGATGCGGTGCCCGCGGGCAGGGTTTCGTCGCCTTTGCGCTCGGGCGGTTTCGGACATCAACCTGCCGGCACAATGACCGGCATGCGAGGTGCTCGCTGCAACCGGGGCGGACGCCGGCGGGATACCCCCGCCACCTATAGGCGCTGCGCTCCGCGAAGCCTGGTCCGAAGCTGAGTCCTCGGGATGCGTGAGTCCCTTGGACGAGAACCGCCGTGGAACGCCGACAGGCGAGCGCGCCCTGCGCAGGGTGCGCGCTTGCCGAAAGGCAAGCGGTTGCGGACAGCGTCTGTCGGCGTTCTGCTTCCTTGTTCTCCTCGTAGCCCGGGTTGAGCGAAGCGAAACCCGGGAGCAGCAGTGAGCCGCAAGATCGTCCCCGGATTTCGCTTCGCTCAACCCGGGCTACAGTGTGCGCCGCGTCCGATTGTGATGCTTCGGCCTTTTCCACTCCGGGGGCATCCGACGAAGATCGAGAATGCGGCGTCGTTTTTGGCAATGGCGTGCCTCATAGCTCGGGTGCGAACAAAAAACGCATCGCGAGAACGGGAACGCTCGTCATTGCGAGCTCCGCGAAGCAATCCAGGGCGGCTTGCGGTAGCCGCGAGGCTGTTCTGGATTGCTTCGTCGCTTCGCTCCTCGCAATGACGAAGCAGGGACAGGGGCCAAGTTGCCCTGCTGCAAAGCGCGCCGGCATGGCTTATGTATCGGACGCATCGCCGCCAAAGCGGCCGGAGTTCCCGATGTCTGACACCCCCACCTCCCTGATCGACCGCGCCGGACTCGACCGGCCGCGGCTCGCCAAGATCATTTCGCGCGGCCTCGACGGCGCCGACGACGGCGAGCTTTATCTCGAATACCGCCAGGTCGAGGCGCTGTCGTTCGACAACGGCCGGCTCAAACAGGCGACCTACGACACCTCGCAGGGTTTTGGGCTACGCGCGGTGAAGGACGAAGCCGTCGGCTACGCGCACGCGTCCGACGTGTCGGAGGCCGCGATCGAGCGCGCCGCCGATGCGGTGCGCGCCGTCAAGGGCGGCTATTCGGGCCAGTATGCGGCGCCGCCCGGGCGCACCAACGCCAAGCTCTACAGCGAGGACAGCCCGCTCGGCAGTCCGGGCTTCGAAGCCAAGGCCCGGCTCCTGGAAGCGATCGACGCCTATGCGCGCGCCAAGGACCCGCGCGTGCGGCAAGTCTCGGCAAGTCTCGCGGCGACCTGGCAGGCGGTCGAGATCGTACGCGCCGATGGCGAGATCTATCGCGACGTGCGGCCGCTGGTGCGGGTCGGCGTGTCGGTGATGGTCGGCGAAGGCGACCGCCAGGAAACCGGCAGCGACGGCTATGGCGGCCGCGAAGGTTACGAGCGCTTCATCACCACCGACGCCTGGCAGGGTGCGGTCGACAATGCGGTCCGCCAGGCGCTGATCAACCTGCGATCGGTGCCGGCGCCCGCGGGCGAGATGGATGTCGTGCTCGGCCCGGGATGGCCCGGGGTCATGCTGCACGAGGCTGTCGGCCACGGGCTCGAAGGCGACTTCAATCGCAAGAAGACCTCGGCCTTCGCGGGCCTGATGGGACAGCAGGTGGCGTCCAAAGGTGTCACCGTGGTCGATGACGGCACCATGGCGTCGCGCCGCGGCTCGCTGTCGATCGACGACGAAGGCACGCCGACCAGCCGCACCGTGCTGATCGAAGACGGCATCCTGGTCGGCTACATGCAGGACCGCCAGAACGCGCGCCTGATGGGAATGAAAGCCACCGGCAACGGCCGCCGCGAAAGCTTTGGCCACGTGCCGATGCCACGCATGACCAACACCTACATGCTGGCCGGCGATCGCGACCCGGGCGAA
Source organism: Xanthobacteraceae bacterium (assembly GCA_036511795.1). Lineage (GTDB taxonomy): Bacteria > Pseudomonadota > Alphaproteobacteria > Rhizobiales > Xanthobacteraceae > BOG-931. Next base: position 25,264 of record DATCBO010000057.1, on the reverse strand, counting down.
ATCCTCGCCTCCGTCAAGAACGGCATCTACGCCGTGCATTTCGGCGGCGGCCAGGTCGATATCACCTCGGGCAAATACGTGTTCCAGTGCACCGAGGCCTACCGCATCGAGAACGGCAAGATCGGCGCGCCGATCAAAGGCGCCATGCTGATCGGCAATGGACCGACCGACCTGCATCGCGTCGCCATGGTGGGCAACGACCTGATGCTCGACAATGGCATCGGCACCTGCGGCAAGAACGGCCAGGGCGTGCCGGTCGGCGTCGGCCAGCCGACGCTGCGCATCGATCGCATCACCGTCGGCGGCACAGGCTGACGCCATCTTCCGACCGCAAACGGCATACGATCATGCACTCGCATCCCGCAGCCCCCCTGCCGAAAGTTTCCCGAATGCCGCGTTGGATCAGATCCGTGGTCGACCTGGTGGTGTTCGTGCTGCTTGTGCTCATCGCCAAGACGGCGATCGCCGAGCCGTACTACGTGCCGTCGGGCTCGATGGAGCCGACGCTGCAAATCGGCGACGAACTTTTGGCGACAAAGTTTCCTTACGGCTACAGCTCGTCGTCGCTGCCGAATTTCGTGACGCTGCCCGATACCAGGCGGATTCTCGGCGCGCTGCCGCAGCGCGGCGATGTCGTGGTGTTCCGCTGGCCGGGCGATCGTTCCGAAATCTGGGTCAAGCGCGTCGTCGGCCTGCCGGGCGATCGCATTGCGATGCGCGACGGGCGGCTGTGGATCAACGGCGCTCCGGTCGGCCTCACCGCGGACGGCCGGGGCTCGATGGAACAGGAAGACGGATCGCACGAAGCGGTCGCGCGCTTTACCGAGACGTTGCCCGGCGGCCGCACGCACACGATTTTCAAATCGCAGCAATTCGATCCGCTCGATAACGTGCCCGAGCTGCTGGTGCCGGCCGGGCATTTGTTTGTCATGGGCGACAACCGCGATAATTCGGCCGACAGCCGGGTGCCGCTCAGCGACGGCGGCGTCGGTTTGCTGCCGACCGACGATCTGGTCGGCCGCGTCGATGCGCTGGTCGGCTCCTGGGATCTGGCGATGGCGCACGAGCCGTTGTGGAGATGGCCTTCGGGCCTGCGGCTGTCGCGATTTTTCACGGCGGTGCATTAATCGGATTTGCCGCGCCGCTTTATCTTGCTTGTGGCGTCGCTCGCTTAGCGCACCACGCCGGAAATGCAGCACGGCCTGCGGCGCGGCGGCTTGATCACGTTTTTCAGATAGCAGCGCGCGCCCGCGGTGCCGTAGCCCGGCCGCCGGTAGGTCCAGGCTCTGCAGCGTGAATCGGCCTGGCAGGCGCTGGCGCAGGGTGCGCCCGTGGGGTCAGGCTTGGTCTCGAAGGTATGGTAATCGCCGCCGACACGATCGATCGAATATTCGAACTTGCCGAGGCGCGGTTCGATGACGCCGGCGCCGCGCACGCCCGACACACAGCACGGCGACCGCGATGGCGGCCGTACCGTGTGCTTGAGCCAGCAGGTCGCCGGACCACCCGACGGCAGCGGATAATGAAAACTCCAGGCGCGGCAATTCCGGTCGTGCTCGCACCGGTTCGCGCATACGGCCGGATCGCCATTGGGGATGACGAAATGCGTGTAGTCACCACCTGGCCGATCATAGCCCGTCTGGGCCAGGGCGCACCCGCTCCCAGCCGCCACCACAACGCAAACCGCAATGCCGACGATCAGTCCCCGCATCATGCGATGCGCTTCCGTGTGCTGGCCCCGCGCCCGGCAAGTTCCTTCATAGAACAGCGCCACCGCAAACGAAATGCCTCCACAATTTTTCCGTGCCGCTTTTCAGCAGCAATGCGAGCAAGGCGCCGCGGATCAGGCGCGAAAATGCTTCGACAATTTCAAGCCCTGTGCCTGGTAATTCGAGCCGATCCCGGCACCGTAAAGCTGATCGGGCCGCGCCAGCATCTTTTCATACACCAGCCGACCGACCACCTGACCATGCTCGAGAATAAACGGCACCTCGCGCGAGCGCACTTCCAGCACCGCGCGGGCGCCAAGACCGCCGGATCCCGCATAGCCGAAGCCGGGGTCGAAGAAGCCCGCATAATGCACACGAAACTCGCCGACCAGGGGATCGAACGGCACCATCTCGGCGGCATAGTCCGGCGGCACCTGCACGGCTTCGGTCGACGCCAGAATGTAGAACTCATCGGGATCGAGGATCAGGCTCCGGTCGAGGCGCGCCGCAATCGGCTCCCAGAATTCGCCAACATCGTAGGCGGCGCGGCGCTCGACATCGATCACGGCAGTGTGGCGCTTGGCGCGATAACCGACGATGCCGCGGCCACTGTCCGAATGCGGATGCCGTACACTGCTGCCGGACAGGTCGATACTCACCGCAATGCCGTCGCCCATCACGGCCTCGGCCCGATCGACCAGCCGCTCACGCGCGTGCAATCCACGCAACGCCTCGGCGTCGAGCGCGGCGTTGCCGCGATGCAAGCGCATCTGCGACAGCCGCGAGCCTTCGCGCACCAGCACAGGGAATGTCTTCGGACTGATCTCTGCATAGAGCGGGCCGCAATAGCCGGCCGCGACCCGATCGAAACCGCGCGTCTCGTCGGCAATGACGCGGGTGAAAACGTCGAGCCGCCCGGTGGAACTTTTAGGGTTGGTGGCCCCCGCGACATCGGCGGGCAGCGCCAGTCTTTCGAGCAACGGCACGATGTAGACGCAGCCGGTTTCCAGGACCGCGCCGCCGGTCAATGGAAATTCATGCAGCTTGAGTTCAGCGATCCGCTTCGTCACCGCGATGCCCGGCCCCGGCAAGAAGCTGGCGCGCACCCGATAGGCGACGGCGCCAAGTCGCAGGTCGATACTCGCGGGCTGGATCTGATCGGGCGCAAACGATCGCGCCGCCACGATGGCGCCATCCTCGGCCAGCGCCGCAATCATGCGGTCGGGCAGGATACCGTGATCGGATGAGGCGAAGCGGAGCGGCATGGACTGGACCCGCGGCGATCTAACCCGTCCGAAGGTTTGACGGAAAGATACCTGCGGCGTATAAGCCTCGTTATCCCGTGGTCATTTGAGCCGGTCGGCTTGCCGCCACGTTAAACAAAGGGCTAAAAGGCCGGGGACATGTGGGCCCGGCCTTGAGGATTTTCCTCCGGCCGGGTTTTGTTTTTGGCCAGTGCTTGGCCGAAATTGGAGGGTCGCATGTCCGCGTCTGCAGCAAAAAACTACCGCCAGGAAACGCGCTTGGTTCAGGCGGGAATCTTGCGCTCGCCGTTCGGTGAAACATCCGAGGCGCTGTACCTCACCCAAGGCTACGTCTACGACACCGCCGCGCAGGCGGAAGCGCGCTTCAAGGGCGAGGATCCCGGCTATCAGTATTCGCGCTTCGCCAATCCCACCGTCGACATGTTCGAGCGGCGCATGGCGTCGCTCGAAGGCGCCGAGGCGGCGCGCGCGACCGCGACCGGCATGGCGGCCGTTACGCTGTCGCTCGTCGGCCAGCTCAAGGCCGGCGACCACGTCGTCGGCTCCAAGGCCATGTTCGGCTCGTGCCGCTACGTCATCGAGGATTATCTGCCGCGCTTTGGGGTCGCTTCGACGCTGGTCGACGGCTGCAATCTCGATGCCTGGCGCAATGCGGTACGGCCGAACACCAAAACCTTCTTCCTCGAAAGCCCGACCAACCCGGCACTCGATATCATCGACATCGCCGAAGTCGCGAAGATCGCCCATGCGGCCGGGGCCACACTCGTCGTCGACAACGTATTCGCAACGCCGCTCTATCAGAGCCCGCTCGCGCTCGGCGCCGACTGCGTGGTCTATTCGGCCACCAAACATATTGACGGCCAGGGCCGCTGCCTGGGCGGAGTCGTGCTCGGCTCGCAGAAATTCATCATGGAAAAAATTCACACGCTGCTCCGGCAAACTGGTCCGTCGATGTCGCCGTTCAACGCCTGGGTGTTGCTCAAGGGCCTGGAGACGCTTGCGGTTCGGGTGCGCCGCCAGACCGATAGCGCCGCCACGCTCGCGGTCACGCTTGCCGAACATCCGAAGATCGCCCGTTTGATCTATCCGGGCCGGCCCGATCATCCGCAGGCTGCCATCGCGCAGAAGCAGATGCGCGGCGGCTCGACGCTGGTGGCGTTCGAGATCAAGGGCGGCAAGCAGGCGGCTTTCCGATTTCAGGATGCTTTGCAACTCGTCCGTATCAGCAACAATCTTGGCGATGCCAAGAGCCTCATCACCCATCCGGCTACGACCACCCATCAGCGGCTGACGCCCGCGGCACGGGACGAACTCGGCATCAGCGACGGCCTGGTGCGCGTGTCGGTCGGCCTCGAACATCCCGACGATATCGTCGAGGACGTGCTCGCCGCCCTGGAGACCGCATAATCCGTTCTCCAACGGTACGGTGCGAAAACCGCAGGCGCGCTTGAGAAAGCGTGCCTGCGCGGTTATTGCAATTGCTGCGATGGGCGCGATTCCCTCATAGCGAGGCACCCGTCACAATAGGCCAAGATCGGGAAGACGCCAGGAAACGCACCATGTACCGCGCCGTTACTCGGGACATCGAGGTCGTGGTGACCCCGCGTTTTGAGACCGACCGCTCGTCGCCGGAAAACAATTATTTCTTTTGGGCCTATAAGATCTCGATCACCAATCAGGGCTCGGAGACGGTCCAGCTCAAGACTCGTCACTGGCGCATCACCGACGCCAACGGCCGCCGTCAGGACGTACGCGGCGCGGGCGTGGTCGGCGAGGAGCCTGTGCTCAAGGCGGGTGAGCATTTCGAATATACCAGCGGCGTGCCGCTGCAGACACCCTCAGGATTCATGGCTGGCAGCTACGGCATGGTGACCGCGAGCGGCGACCATTTCGATATCGAAGTGCCGGCTTTCTCGCTTGACTCGGTCGAGACCAAGCGAACGCTCAATTGAGCGTCACCCCAAAAGTCTAACAAAGAGTCCCGCAACAACAACTCGCGCCGGCGCGGAACCAATCGCCGCTAAGCCGACGCCGTATCCGCGGATGTGATTTCGTCAGGCTGGAACACGTATGTCGAGCTGCAGAACTCGCACGTCACGGTGATCTTGCCGCTCTCGACCATGTCATCACGGTCGGTCTGCGGAAAGCTGCGCAGCATCGCCTCGACCCCGTCACGCGAGCAGGAGCAATGCGCCTCCACGGCTGCGGGGCGGAACACGCGCACGCCGTGTTCGTGGAACAATCGATAGCCCAAGCGTTCGCTCGACAGCGCCGGGTCGATCAGCTCGATGTCGTCGACGGTGGCGATCAGCGAGCGGCCTTCAACCCACGCCTCGTCCTCCGCAACCATGTGCGGCTCGGTCCCGGGCGGTGCATCGCCGGGATCGAGATCGGCTTGGCGTGCGCGCTCGATCGAGCCGGGCAGGAACTGCAGCAGAATGCCGCCAGCGCGCCAATGCCGTTCGGCGCCGTTTGGGCCGGCGCGAAATTCCTCGGCGACGGCGAGCCGCACGCGCGTCGGAATTTGCTCCGAGCGGGCGAAATATTCGTGCGCGGCGTCTTCAAGGTCGCCGCCATCGAGCGGGACCAGTCCCTGATAGCGGCTCATGTCGGGGCCTTGATCGATCGTCATCGCCAGATGGCCGTGACCAAGCAGCTTGCCGGGCTCGGCCGCATTGGCGGCAATGGCCGCTTCGACGCGCGCAGCGTCGAAGCGAGCGCAGGCCCGCACCTTGCCGGGCGAAGTGAAATTCACCACCAGCATGCGCACCGGACCGTCGCTTTGCGTCTGCAGGATAAAGCGGCCGTCGAATTTCAGCGCCGAGCCCAGCATAGCGGTAAGCACGATTGCTTCCCCCAAAAGCTTCGCCACCGGCGCCGGGTAATCGTGGCTGGTCAGGATCATGTCGGCTGCTTGGCCGAGCCGAACAATGCGGCCGCGCAGATCCAACGCCTTCACAGCGAAGGGAAGGATGGTGTCGTCGACCGCTTCTACAGCGGGCGCCCGGGTCGGGATACCGATTTGAGGATCATTCATTGCGAGCCAATATAGGCAGCGGCGGTCGATTTGTGACCCCTGCGACCGCGGGGCTCGCTGCTATCCCGCGTCGGCCGCCAGGCACCACGCCAAAATGCCCTTTTGCGCGTGCAGCCGGTTTTCGGCCTCGTCGAACACGACCGACTGCGGGCCATCGATCACGTCGTCGGTAACCTCTTCGCCGCGGTGCGCCGGCAGGCAGTGCATGAAAATGGCGTCCGGCCTCGCGCGCGCCATCAGGCGTTCGTTGATCTGGTAGCGCTTGAGCAGATTGTGGCGGCGGGCGCCGTTGCGGTCGCCCATCGATACCCAGGTGTCGGTGACGACGCAGTCGGCGCCTTTGACCGCCTCCTCGGGATCGGTTCCAACCTGAACGTCGGCACGCGCCGACTTCACCCAATCGAGCAGCGGCTTTTTCGGCGCCAGTTCAGGCGGCGTGGCGATGCGAAGACGGAAATCGAAGCGCTCGGCCGCGTGCATCCACGAGGTCAGCACATTGTTGGCGTCTCCGCTCCAGGCCACGGTGCGACCGCGGATCGGACCGCGGTGCTCCTCGAAGGTCATGACATCGGCCATGATCTGGCAGGGATGCGAGCGCCGCGTCAGCCCATTAATCACCGGCACAGTGGCGTGACGCGCCAGCTCTATGAGCTCACCGGAATCGAGCGTGCGAACCACGATCGCATCCACGTAACGCGACAATACGCGCGCGGTGTCGGCCAGCGTTTCGCCACGCCCGAGCTGCATCTCGTCGGAGGTGAGTAGAATTACGTCGCCGCCAAGCTGGCGCATGGCGACCTCGAAGGAAACCCGCGTGCGCGTCGAGGGCCGCTCGAAAATCATCGCCAGCGTCTTGCCGGCGAGCGGCCGTCCGGCGGTGGCGCGTTTCGACTTCATGGCCCGCGCCGACTCGATAATGCCGCGCAGATCCGCGGCCGGCACGTCGATCAGATCGAGGAAATGGCGGACGCTCACCGCAGCTTCTCCCCGGCATTCGCCTTGGCGTGGGCATCGCTTAGCCGCGCGCAGGCGCGATCGAGCCGCGTCACGCCCTCGGCGATCTCCTGCTCGCTGATAATAAGCGGCGGCAGCAGCCGCACGACATTGTCGCCGGCCGCGACAGTAAGCATCTTTTCCGCGCGCAAGGCATCGACCAACTCGCCGGCCGGAACCAGCGCCCGCAGGCCGATCAGCAAGCCCTCGCCGCGCACTTCATCGATCAGCGACGGGTAGCGGTCTTTGATCTCCGCCAGACGCTGCTTGAACAGAAGCGACACCCGCCTGACACGGTCGAAGAAGCCCGGTGCCAGCATCACATCGAGGGTGGCATTGACCGCGCTCATCGCCAGCGGATTGCCGCCGAAAGTCGAGCCGTGGGTACCCGCGGTCATCCCCTTCGCCGCGTCGCGGGTCGCCAGACAGGCACCGACCGGGAAGCCGCCGCCCAGCGCCTTGGCGAGCGGCATGACATCAGGCGTCACGCCAGTGCGGCGATGAGCGAACAATTCGCCGGTGCGCCCCATGCCGGTCTGCACCTCGTCGAAGATGAGAAGGAGGCCGTTCTGATCGCACAATTCGCGCAGCGCGCGGAGGAACGACGGTTCCACCGTGCGCACGCCGCCCTCGCCCATCAGCGGCTCGATCATGATCGCCGCCGTCTCGGCGCCGACGGCGCGCTTGGTGGCAGCAAGATCGCCGAATGGCATCTGGTCGAAGCCGTCGACGACGGGCCCGAAACCGTCGAGATATTTCTTCTGGCCGCCGGCGGCGAGCGTTGCGAGTGTGCGGCCGTGGAACGCGCCTTCGAACGTGATGATGCGGTAGCGCTCCGGCCGGTCGCTGACGGCTTGATACTTACGCGCGGTCTTGATCGCGCATTCGCACGCTTCCGCCCCGGAATTGCAGAAGAAAACCACGTCGGCGAAGCTCGCCGCGCACAGCCGCTCGGCGGCCCGTTCGTCTTCGGGAATGTCGTACAGATTGGAGACGTGCCAGAGCTTTTCGGCCTGCGACTTGAGCGCCTCGACCAGATGCGGATGGGCGTGCCCCAGCGCATTCACGGCAACGCCGGAGGTGAAATCAAGGTAGCGCTCGCCGTCGGTCGCATAGAGCCACACGCCTTCGCCCCGCTCGAAAGCGAGGTGCACACGCGCGAAGGTCGGCATCAGGTGCGATGTCACGGCTTTGGCTCGCAAGCCGCCGCGGCGATAATCCGCGCGGCCAAACAAAATGTGCCGCCTCTTTTTGGGCGGCACGGTGGCTATTTTATTTGCGCGCGGCGCACTGTCAACACGGGAAAAAACGCCGTTGCGACCTTGGTTCGTTCTCGCACAGTCCACAGCGGGAAGGAACATGTGGACGCACGCCGCACGACTCTTGCGCTCGACTCCCGCCATATTGTAGCTTTTTGCTTGTCAAGTACGACATCTCGTGCGGCGGACGGTCTTCACCAGCGTTGGGTTTGCGTCGCGTGGGCGGCTACGCGCTTCCCGGCTCCAGGAGGGATTCTATCAAAATGATCGCGATGCCAGGAGAGGGAGGCAGCATGTCGTGGACGGACGAGCGGGTAGAGCTTCTCAAGAAGCTGTGGTCCGACGGACTTTCGGCGAGTCAGATTGCGGCCGAACTCGGCGGCATCACCCGCAACGCCGTGATCGGCAAGGTCCATCGCCTCGGCTTGTCCGGCCGCGCCAAGAGCGCGGGCGCCGGGGCGCCGCGGCCGCGCAAGCCGCGCTCGGCGACCCATATGCTGCGCATCGGGCGCCCGGCGATCCGGGGCAATACCGCGCTGGCGCATGCCTATGAGATCGAAGCCGAAGCCGAACCGGAGCTGATCGACAACATCATTCCGATCGGCCAGCGCCGCACGCTCCTGGAACTGAACGAGCAGACCTGCCGGTGGCCGGTCGGCGACCCTGGCGGCGGCGATTTCTTTTTCTGCGGCGGCAATACGCTAACCGGCCTGCCCTATTGCGGCTATCACTCGCGGATCGCCTATCAGCCGGCCGCTGACCGCCGGCGTGACCGCCGCGCAGCGCGGTAGTTTGCAATCTCGGCAGTAACTTCCCGCGAAAGCGGGAATTCAGCTGGGTCCCCGCTTTTGCGGGGCGAGTTGATCTTCGATCAGTTCGCCTTGCCGAACCGGTCGTCGAGCGAATAGCCGGCGCCACGCACCGTGCGGATCGGGTCGGTGGTGTGGCCGCGGTTGAGCGCCTTGCGCAGGCGGCCGACGTGCACGTCGACCGTGCGTTCGTCGATATAGACGTCGCTGCCCCAGACGCCGTCGAGCAATTGCTCGCGGGAAAAGACCCGCCCGGGCCGCTCCATCAAGAATTCCAGCAAGCGGAACTCGGTCGGGCCGAGCTCGATCGGCCGGCTCGACCGCGACACGCGCTTCTTTTCGCGGTCAAGCTCCAGATCGCCCATCATCAGTATCATGGCGACGCGCTCGGGGCTGGCGCGGCGCAACAGCGCGCGAATCCGCGCCAGTAGTTCCGGCACCGAGAACGGCTTGACGATGTAGTCATCGGCGCCGGTGGCGAGCCCGCGCACGCGCTCGCTTTCTTCGCCGCGCGCGGTGAGCATGATGATCGGCAGCGACTGGGTCTGCGGCCGCGCGCGCAGGCGCCGGCACAGTTCGATGCCAGACAGGCCCGGCAGCATCCAGTCGAGCACGATCAGATCGGGGGCGGTTTCGCGCAGCCGTACATCGGCCTCGTCACCACGGCCGACGGCATCGACCTCGTAACCCTCGGCTTCGAGATTGTAGCGCAGCAGCGTGGTGAGCGGCTCCTCGTCCTCGACGATCAGGATGTTGGCTGCCATCCAGGTGTCTCCTTATTTCTGCATCAGCGCGGACGGAAAACTGGTGGTGTCACCCTTTGGACGCTGGTCGGCGATCGGGCGGCCCTCAATCATGAAATAGACGGTCTCGGCAATATTGGTGGAGTGATCGCCCATGCGCTCGATGTCCTTGGCGCAAAACATCAGGTGCATGCAGAAGGTAATATTGCGCGGATCCTCCATCATGTAGGTCAGCAGCTCGCGGAACAGCGAGGTGCACAGCGCATCGACCTCCTCGTCGCCGCTCCATACCGCGAGCGCGGCTTTCAGGTCGCGGCTGGCGTAGGCATCGAGTACCTGCTTGAGCTGCGCCAGCACCAGTTCGCCCATGTGCTCGACACCGCGGATCAGGGTCTGCGGGTAGAGGTCGCCGGACAGCGCGACGACACGCTTGCCGATATGCTTGGCATGGTCGCCGATCCGTTCCAGATCGTTGCACACGCGCATGGCGCCGACGATCTCGCGCAAGTCGACCGCCATCGGCTGCCGCCGCGCGATGGTCAGAATCGCCTTCTCCTCAACGTCGTGCTGCATCTGGTCGATGATCGGATCGGTGGTGATGACGTGCTCGGCCAGCTCGGAGTCGCGATCCAGCAACGCCTGCACGGCGTCGGCGATCTGCTTCTCCGCGAGCCCGCCCATTTCGGCGACCCTGCGGGCGATCTCCTGCAGATCGGAGTCAAAGGCGCGGGCCGTATGGTCAATTCTCGTGGTGGCGTCGGTCATGGTGCGTTACCTAGGCAATTCCTGGGCGCTGCATCGGGCGATCAGCCGAAGCGGCCGGTGATATAGTCCTGCGTGCGCTGATCGTGCGGCGCCGTGAAGACTTTGCTGGTCGAGTCGAACTCGACCAATTCGCCAAGAAACATGAACGCGGTGAACTCGGAGACACGCGCGGCCTGTTGCATGTTGTGCGTGACGATCACGATCGTGTAGTCGTCCTTCAGCTCGTCGATCAGTTCCTCGATCTTGGCGGTCGAGATCGGGTCCAGCGCCGAGCACGGCTCATCGAGCAGGATCACTTCGGGCCGCACCGCGACCGTGCGGGCGATGCACAGCCGCTGCTGCTGGCCGCCGGACAGGCTTTGGCCGTTGGCATTAAGCTTGTCCTTGACCTCGTCCCACAGTGCAGCGCGGCGCAGCGAGTTTTCCACCCGCTCGTCGAGTTCGGATTTCGCCAGTCGCTCGTACAATCTGATACCGAAGGCGATATTCTCATAGATCGACATCGGAAACGGCGTCGGCCGTTGGAACACCATGCCGATACGCGCGCGCAGCAGGTTGATATCCTGAGCCGGCGAGAGAATGTTGGCGCCGTCGAACATCACGTCGCCGGTGGCGCGCTGATGCGGATAAAGATCGTACATCCGGTTGAGCACGCGGAGCAGCGTAGACTTGCCGCAACCCGACGGGCCGATGAAAGCCGTCACCTTGTTTTCGAACAGCGAGAGGCTGATCGACTTCAGCGCTCTCACCTCGCCGTAGTAGAAGTTGAGGTCCTTGATCGTGACCTTGTCGGACATCGTGCTGCGATCGGCGGCAGCCGCATTGCTGACGAGCGGCACGGCAAGGGAGGCTACGTTCATGACTGCGTTCTCGATTTGCGGACTGACACGACGTTCACGATCGGCACTCTGGTCCGGCGTTGCCGCCGCGGCGGGATCGAACGCGCCGCCGTCGAGTGTATCCGGATCGCCTGACGGCCGACGGCGCCGAATTTGCCAGATTGTTTGCCAGCCGCAGATGACAATTGGATGACAGCGCAACTCCTTGGAACTTATACGGTTTATGGGCTCGGCCGGGGCATGACGATGGGCAGATGAACCGTGAAGGTGGCGCCTTCGCCCGGCGTGCTTTCGATCGACAGCCTTCCGCGATGGCGGTTTAGGATGTGCTTGACGAGCGCCAGACCGAGCCCGGTTCCACCTTGCGCCCGGCTCTCGCGCACATCGACGCGATAAAACCGCTCGGTCAGCCGCGGCATATGCTCGGGGGCGATGCCGGGGCCGTAATCGCGCACGCTGGCGACGGCCTCGGCTTGACCGTCCGCCGCAGTGCCGCGCGACAGCTTGACGTCAACGCGCTTGCCGGGAGCGCCGTATTTCAGCGCGTTCTCGACCAGATTTTCAAACAGGCGCACCAGCTCGTCGCGATCGCCGAGCACCATCACTGCATCATCGGCGGCGATTTCGATGGTCACGCCGCGGTCGCGCGCCAGCGTCTGCAGACCGTCGACCACTTGCCGCACGATCGGAATGAGATCGACCGGAGCATCGGGCCGACGGTGGGCATTGAGCTCGATGCGCGACAGCGACAGCAGATCGTCGATCAGCCGCGCCATGCGGCGCGCTTGCTCCTGCATGATCGCCAAGAAACGCTCGCGCGCCTTGACGTCGTCGCGCGCCGGTCCTTGCAGCGTCTCGATGAAGCCTGAAAGCGCTGCGAGCGGCGTGCGCAGCTCGTGACTGGCATTGGCGACGAAATCGGCGCGCATTTCCTCGACGCGGCGCAGCGGCGTGAGATCGCGAAAGGTTACCAGCACGAGGTCGGGGCTGCGCGCATCGGGCGTGCGCTTGACCGGCACAGCCACAGCCTCGAACCAGCGGTCGAGCGGAACCCGCTCGGAATATTCGACGCGCTGCTGTTCGCCGCGGGTGCAGGCGCGGTCGATCGCCTCGGTCAATTCCGGCATGCGCAACGCCAAGGTGACCGGCTCGCCCTGGCGCAGCGCCGGCGCCAGCACGCGCGCCGGTTCGTTAAGCGCAACCACGCGGCCATCGCGGTCGAGCGCGATGACCGGGTCGGGTAAGCCCGAGACTATGGCGTGAAGCGGATCGCCACCGCGCTCGGACGCCGCCAGAACCGGCGAAATCTGTGCGCCTGTCTTACCGATACGCGTCGCCGCCAGCGCGGCCGCTGCGACGATTGCAAAACCTGCGAGCGCGTAACCTCCGGCAAGGGCGCCGACCGCCGCCAGGCCGGCGAACACGAGCGCCGCCGCGACGATGACCAGCCACGCACCGCGCCGCAGCGGTCGGGCGCGGAGCGCACGATCGTCAACCAAACTCATCGGCCAGCTCATGCGGCGCGGCGTTGCTGTGTCTTGCGTTGCGCGTTGCGTCCATACCGACATACACCGCCGCGGCCGTCATATTCAGGACACGTCCGATGGTTCGCCCGCATACTCGCTCGCAGCCGCCAGCGGCGGTGCGCGCGTGGCGCGCCGCGCGGCATTGAGCCGGGCCTCGCGAATGCCGAGCACGATCAGCGACAACACAAACGGAATGATGTAATAAAGCAGGCGGAACAGCAGCAGTCCGGCGAGCAATTGCTCCTTGTTGAACTGGGACAGCGCCACCATCATGGTGGCGTCGAACACGCCAAGGCCGCCCGGAGCGTGGCTGGCAAAGCCGAGCAGTGTCGCGGCGACAAAGATCACCGCGACAGTTGCGAAGCCGACATTCGGCTCGGCCGGCATCAGCATGTACATCGCGGCCGCGCAACACGACAGATCGAACATGCCGATCACGATCTGCACCAGCGTCAGCGGGCCACCGGGCAGAACCACCTGCCAATCATCGCGGCCGATGATGCGCGGCTTGGTCCAGACCCAGCTCACATAGGCTGCCAAAAGTCCAAGCAGCACGATCGCGAGGCTGCGGTTGGCCCAGAGCGGCATCTGATCGATGGCGTGGGCCGCGGCCGGCGTATAGAGAATGCCAATGCCGAGTACGGTGACGTTACCGAGCCAAAACGTCAGCCCGGCCACGAAGCAGATTTTCGTCACCTCGACGACACTCAATCCCCAATTCGAATAGATGTGGTAGCGCACGGCACCGCCGGAAAACACGCTGGCGCCGATATTGTGCCCGACCGAATAACTGGTGAAGCTGGTGAGCGCTGCGATGCGATACGGCACGTCGAACCGCCCGATCGTGCGCAGCGCGAACAGATCGTAGAAGGTGAGCGTCACGTAGCCGCCAGCGACGAATCCGCCGGCGATGACCAGCGTCCGCGGGTTGGTGGCTTTCAGCGCCGTGAGCAGCGCACGCGGATTGATGTCGCGCAGGATGTGATAGAGCACGATCACCGCGGCGACGAAGATGCCGAGGCTAAGGACGTAGCCGATGCGGGTGAACGCGATCCGCCGCCCGCCGCTCGCCGTGCTGCCGTGTTCCGGCATCAGCATTGCGCGCTCCGAGGCGGCTTCATGCGCATCAAAAACGATCCCGTTTTGCCTCTGCCGCGAATAGCACCCACTAGCAGATGCCGTGCAGCGGTGCGAGCGCCGCCAGCCTGATTTAGGACAGCTCCCCAGCAGCGAAGAACGCCCGAAGCTCGGCATAAGTTTCCTCCGGCGCCTCTTCGGACAAATAATGGCCGCTGGGCAACGCCTTGGCGCCTCTGATGTCGGCCGCATAGCGCTGCCAGACCTCGCCGGGGCTCGGCCTAGTGTTGCGGCCGACACCGCCGGTTGCACCCCACATCAATAGTACCGGACAGGCGATTTTGCGGCCGGCGTCGAAATCCGCCGTATCCATGTCGAAATCAATCCCGGCGCAGGCGCGATAATCCTCGCACATGGCGTGCACGGTCGCCGGATTGCGCATGTAGCGCTTGTATTCGGCCAGACACTGGGGGTCGAAGAAGCTCAGGCCCTTCGCGCTTTTGGCGAGCTTCTTTTCGATGAAAAAGTCGGGATCGGCGCTCATCAGATGCTCCGGAAACGGCTCCGGCTGGATCATGAAGAACCAGTGCCACGAGAAGGTCGCCCACGCCTTGTTGGGATGATTGAAGACGTGGTGCTGCGGCACGATATCCATGATGGCCGCGCGCGCGACCCTGTCCGGATGATCGAGGCACATGCGATGCAGCACGCGGGCGCCGCGGTCGTGACCGGCGGCGTAGAAGCGCTTGTGACCGAGCGCCGCCATGACCTCGATCTGGTCCTGCGCCATGGCGCGGAACGAATAGTTTTCGTGGTTCTCGCCGCCGGGCGGCTTTTCGGAATCACCGTAGCCGCGCAGATCGGTGGCGACGACGGTGAATTCCTGCGCCAGCCGCGGCGCGAACTTCTGCCAGGACAGATGGCTGAACGGATTGCCGTGCATCAGCAGGAGCGGCGGCCCCTTGCCGCCCTGCACCGTGACGATGCGGGCGCCTGAGGTCTTGATTTCGGTCCGCGTGAAGCCTTCGAAAAACATATCGCCTCCGTCATTCCGGGGCGCGCTCTGTGGGAGCCCGCAATCCATAATCACGGCCCAATAAAACTATGTCGAGTATCTTAGCGAGCCCTACGTCCTGTGGTTACGGATTCCGGGCTCGGCCCTTCGGGCCGCCCCGGAATGACGAACGCAACAAGCCGCGCTAAGCTCACGCGGCAAAAGAAACCAAGGATCCCCTAAAATGCCCAATTCTTCCTCGCCCATGCCTTCCGATATCGACCCGCAATCCGGATGCCGTCTGCCGCTGCGCAAACGCGAGGACCTGGACGAGGCCGGCCAACGCGCCTTCGACCGCGCCTCGACTCCCGGCAAGACCATCGTCGGCCTGCGCGGACCGTCCGGCCTCAATCTCTACAGTCCCGCGACGGTCGACGCGCACCAGGTGATGAACCAGCATCTGCGCTTTAAGTGCTTCGACGCCAAGACCCGCGAAATCGCGATCCTCACCGTGGCGCGCGAAATGGACAGCCGCTTCGAATGGGCCGCGCACGAGCCCGAAGCCCTCAAGGAAGGCGTGTCACAGGACATCATCGACGTCATCAAACACCGCAAGAGCACGCAGGGCCTCGACGAAATTTACGCCGCGATCATCGAATTCGGCCGGCAGATTTTCCGCGATCACAAAGTTACGTCGGAAGCATTCGCGCGCGTGAAAGCCAAATTTCCTCCAAACAAGCTCGTCGAGCTCGTCCTCCTCATGGGCAACTACGCCTCCACCGCGGCGTTGTTGTGCGCCTTCGATATGCAGGTGCCGGAGGGCAAGCCGATGTTGCCGGTGGGGTAATTTCCCTTCTCCCGTTCCGGGAAAGGGGGAGCAAGAATCACCGCTACCGTTTATCCAACCCCAGTTCGCCCCAGCGCTTCTGCACGGCGTCGATATCTTTCTGCTCCGGCCAGACCTTGGGCGGGAAGCGCGCGCCGCCGAGATCGGGGTCGGGGTCGTAGTCGAGATTGACGGTGGCGTCGATCAGCAGGCGATTCCACTTGCCGGTACCGAACTGCTCGACGTTGCGGTCGCGCCGCCGCGTCGACGGATCGAGGCCGGCGCCGAAGGTCGACGGCATGATGACGATGTCGTCCTCGCCGGCATTGACCCGATAAGCGACTGCCCAGTCGACCGCGGCGTAATCGTGAATGTCGATATCGTCATCGACCACGATGACGTGCTTATAGCGCACGTGCGCGGCCGACGAACCCCACAGCGCGTTGGCGACCTGCTTGGCCTGGCCGCGATAGCTTTGTTTGATCTGCACATAGACGTTGATGCCGGTCTGCACCGGCGGACACCACACGTCGGTGACGCCCGGCACGCCGGCGCGGTCGAGCACATTCCATGCGGTCGCGGCGCGCATGATCGACGAGCACACGCCGTTCTCAGAAAAACTCCCCGGCATCGAGCCCTCGATGGTGCCGCGCAGGATCGGATCGGTGCGGTGGGTGATGGCGGTGACATGGATGGTCGGCTTCAGCGAGCGGTCGCCCGCCACGTAGCCGGTGAATTCGGCAAACGGGCCTTCCATCGTGTAGGTCTCGGAATCGAATTTCAGCACGCCCTCGATCACGATCTCTGCGCTCGCCGGCACGTAAAGATCGACGGTCTCGCATTTGACCAGTTCGACCGGCTCGCCGCGGATGGCGCCGACCACATCGTATTCGCATAGGCCCTTGGGCACCGGCGAGCCGCCGACGAAGGGCAGCGAATCCTCCCAGCCGATGGCGACCGCGATCGGCATTTCCTTGTAGCCGGCCTCCTGCCAGGCGGTGACGTGGTGGCCGATATGCTGCGCGCGCCACATCAGGATCGGAATCTTGTTCTTGTCCGCCACCATGCCGCGGTAGACGCCGACATTCATCACGTTGGTGTGCGGATCCTTGGTGACCACGCCGCCGTAAGTCAGAATGTAGCGTCCGCCGTCGATGCGATTCCAATGCGGCACCGGAAACTCAAAGAGATCGACGTCCTTGCCCTTGACGATGTTCTCCTTGACCGGCCCGGTCTTGACGATCTTCGGCGCGATGCTCTCGGTGAGAAGCGTGCGGCCGACCTTGACCAGCTCGCGCGCGTGCGTGTCGGGCGACAGCCCCATCATCATGGCGACGCGGCGCGCGCTGGCGAGGCCGGACGTAAAGACCTGATGGCAGCGCGCGTTCTTGCCGTAATCCTTGATGTTGTTGAACAGCAGCGCCGGGCCGGTTCCTGGGCCTTGCGCCAGCCGCGTGACGGTGCCGAGTTCGACATTCCAATCGACCTCGGGGTCCACATTATGCAGTTCGCCGGCGGCGTCGAGCGCCTTCATCCAGCCGCGCATGTCGCCGAACGCCGTGGGCTTGCGAGTCATCGTGGTCATTGCCGATTCCAATGGAGCATAAGGAAGCGCGGTTGTGCGCCGACGGCGCGGGAGGTGTCAATCGGACCGCAGCGCGCCCTTCATCCTCCCCCACGCAAGTGACGCTATCGCGGGGGCGGAAGGCGCACGTCCTCATTCTCGCGATGCGTTGTTTGCACCCGAGCTTTGTTTGGTACGGCGAATGGCGAGTAAGGAGGATATCTATTCGCTATTCGCAATCTCAAAACGTGGCCCGGATGAGCGCAGCGACATCCGGGTAAGGCATTCAGATCCAAATCTCCGTCCCGGGTCTCGCTGCGCTCACCCGGGCTACAAACAACTACAAACAACAAAACTCACTCCGCCTTCAGCCCCGCCTCTTTGATCACCGGGCCCCAGGTGGCCATCTCGGACTTGAAGAACGCCTCGCATTCTTGCGGCGAATTGCCGATCGGCACGTAGGCCATGGCGCTGAGTTTGGCGATGACCTCGGGCTGTTTGAGGCCGGCGACGATCAGATCGTGCAGCTTGGCGATGATCTCCTTGGGCGTGCCGGCCGGCGCCGCCACCGCGGTCCAGGTCGCGCCCTGGACATCGGGGAAGCCCGCTTCCGCCATGGTGGGGACATCAGGCAGCGTCGGCGAGCGCGTCTTGCCGGTCACCGCCAGCGCGCGCAATGCACCGGATTTGATCAGCGGCACCGCCGGCGCCATGGCGCCGAACGAGATCGGGGTGTGGCCGCCGACCGTCGCCTCCACCGCCGGGCCGCCGCCGCCAAACGGCACATGCACGAGATCGAGATGCAGCGAGTGCTGGAACAATGAGCCGACAAGCTGCGGCGGCGTGCCGGTGCCCGGCGAAGCAAAACTCTCCTTGCCGGGATTGGCCCGGATCCATGCCACCAGTTCCTTGACGTTCTTCGCCGGCACCTGCGGATTGACCGCCAGCACCACCGGCGTCTGCGCGCCCAGCGTGACGGCGGCGAAATCCTTGATCGGGTCGAACGCCAGGTGGCTGTAGAGAAACGGAGCGTTGGTGAGATTGCCGCCGGTGACAAGGATCGTATAGCCGTCGGGCGGCGACTTCGCCACGCGCTCGGCGCCGACATTGCCGCCGGCGCCGGCGACGTTCTCGACGAAGAAATTCTGTTTGGTCTGCGCCGTAAGGCTTTGCGCGATCAGCCGCGCGAACAGATCGGTCGGGCCGCCGGCGGCGAAGCCGACGATCACCTTCACGGGCCGCGCCGGCCAGGTCTCGGCGGCGGCGCCCGCGACGGCGACGGCGAGTAGACACAGCGCCAGAGCCAGTTGTTTTTTCATGTCGATCCCCTCCCCCACGATTTCGTTGGTATGGTCCGGATTATATCGCCCGGATCCGCGTCAAGTCTCACGATACGGCGATTATGCCAGCGGCGGCGCGGCATTCAAGGATGCGGACGCGCGCGCCGCGGTGAGAGGACGCCAGCGTGTTTTGCTGTTTGTGCCGCGCCAACGCGCGGCGGCGGCTCAGAGGTGCGCCACGACGGCGAGCCTGGTGATCTCGCCGTTTTGATAGGCCTGCAGGAAGGCGCTGTAATCGCGGAACGAGACGCAGCCATTCGACTGGCCGTTCGGGCCGAGCATAAAGGTGTGGGCCAAAAGTCCGCTGCGGCCGAAAACCTTGGTCTCGTCGACCGGAATGAGGCGAAGCGCCGCCACGCCGTGGAACATGTGCTCGCGCGGCCGCAGGTTATAAACGTCGGGCGGAGTGACGCCGCGATCGCGCTCCTTGGCCGAGTCGGGATCATCGAGATCGCCGGCCAGTCCCGAATGCGCCTCCAGCGCCGTGCCGTTCGGCAGGTACACCATGTGGGCGGAGATGTCGTAGACGGCCGTCTGGCGGTCATAGAGGCCGCCCGCCGTGCCCGCCGTCATCCCGTCCGTATCCGCCGACGCGTAGGCCAGCTCGACCTTTTCGGACGGCGAGCCGAACAGCTTGGCGAAGATCGACGGCGAGGCGGATGAGCCGCCGAACAGCCGCTGGAAGATGCTGCGGTGGTCCGCCGGCGGCGACCAAGTGTCGCCCGCCGCCCGCAGGTTGGCGGCGGCCGGCGCGGCGTTACGCCGCGCGCGCGAGGCGCCGTGCGGCAATGATTCGGTGCGTGCGAGCCGGCGGCCGAGCTGCGGTTGCTGCACGTCCGGTTGCTCGACCGATGCGAGGCGGAAGGTGCTCTCCGAAACTCCCGGTGTGAAAGCCGCGGAAAAACGCGTGTCGAACGGAATTGCCGAGCCAAGCTCCGGCCCCTGAGTCACGTCCAGCCTGTTCGAGCGATTCGCCACTACGGCGAGGCGATCACCCCGCGTGGACGAAGCCTCATTGGCATTGGGGCCGCCGATATTGACGCACAGCGTCCAGGCGCAGGCCAACGCAACCCCAGCCAGCGCCGCACCACCCAGGATGCGTTGCGGCAGCGCGTTGACCGAAGAAATCCCCTGATCGTAGGCCCGCGAATTGTTGGGCCACGTCACCCCGACCGTCATTCCCCCTCGCGTCCCGTAGTGAACCCGCACGTCCCCACACAACGACAACCGCCGCCACGATGGCGGGCCGATGCGTAGGCAGATGTGTAGACACGTCCCCGACCCCCGAAGGGTCACCATCCGAGATGCCGTATCATTGCGGCAGCTTTTTGGTCATGCTCCGGAATTATCCCCAGGATGCCGGCCCAACCGCCCCTGATTTGCCCGAATCGGCCCGGCTGCGAAAGCTACCACAACATGTAAACGGTTTCGGTGGAGGCAAAATGACGCCCTTCCCGGGTTTCGCTCCGCTCAAGCCGGGCTACCGAAAACTACCGGAAACGCTCGCTCGGCGGCGCGATTTCCGTCACCAGATCACGCACCAGCTTTTTGTTCGGCAGCGGCGTCAAAGTCATCTCGCGCGGTTCGAGCCGCGCCGTGCAGGCATAGACGGTCTCACCGTCGACCTGGATCATGCACTCCTTGCAGGCATTAGCGTTGATGCAGGAGAAGCGAATCGCGAGCGACGGATCGCGGTTGATGCGCAGCCAGCGCAGGCCATCGAGCACCGACTGGCCGGGCTCGAACGGCACATCGTGTGTGTCCCAGTGTCCGGCATCGCGCGCAACGCCGCGCCAGATCTTGAGTTTCGCCACATCGGTCATGATGCGGCCGGCTCCAGCGCGGCCGGGGTGCCGGAAAATTGCAGTGCGCCGCCGCGGCGGTGAACGGTTTGATGCCGCTGCCATTGCGGCTCGAGTTGCGCAAAATCCTCGCGCTGATGTGCGCCGCGGCTCTCGGTGCGATTGAGCGCTGCCTGCGCGACCGCGTGCGCCACGATCAGCATGTTGCGCAGATCGAACCAGTCGAGGCGTTCGAGATCGAATGCGCCGGCCCGGCCGGGTGGCCGCGCGCCGGCCTCCGCGGCGATCGCCGCGATACCGGCGAGCGCCTGGCGCAGCCTTGGTCCAGCGCGGATCGGCCCGACATTGTCGGCCATGGTGGCCTGCAGCCGGGCAATCAGCGCCGCCGTATTGGCGGACGGACGCGCGCTCTCGTCGCGCAGCAGATCGAGCGCGGCGCCGGTATCCTGCGGCCGCAAGTCGCGGCGCGCAGTTTGTTTGACGTGCGCTTGTTTGACATGCGCGCCGGCACTGCGCCCGGCGCGGCGGCCGAACACGAATGCTTCGGTGAGCGCGTTGCCCGACAGCCGGTTGGCGCCATTGGCGCCACCGACCACTTCGCCGGCGACAAACAAGCCGGGCACGCCGGCGGCGCTCATGTCGGCGGCGGCCTCGACACCGCCCATGTGGTAATGCGCGATCGGCGCCACCTCGACCGGCATTGCGGTGAGATCGATGGCGTTGGCGGCGAGCTTATCGATCACCGGCCCGAAGGCTGTGCGCAATGCGGCCGGCGAGCAGTGCTGGAAGGACAAATAGGCGCCGCCGTGCGGCGAGCCCCGGCCGGCCTCGGCTTCCTTGAGGATGGCGTAAGTCGCGAGGTCGCGCGTCAGCACATATTTGCCGTCCTCGTCGGAGCCGTAAGCGGAGGTGAATTCCTCCATGCGGCCGTTGAGCAGCCGGCCGCCGAGCTTGTAACGGAACGGATCCCACATGATCGGGTCCATGCCGATCAGGCGCGGCGCCAGATGACCGATCGGGAAAAACTGCACGAACTCCATGTCGATCAGCGGCGCACCGGCGCGCAGCGCCAGCGCGTAGCCGTCGCCACCCATGTTGGTGGAGGCGCTGTTGCGCCGGTAAAGCCGTGTCAGTCCGCCGGTCGCCAGCACCGTCGCTTTCGCCGCGATGATGACGGGCGCGCCCGACGGCAGATGCCAGGCGACCGCGCCCGCGCACGCGCCGTCACGGACAACGAGATCGACGATGCAGAGATCGCCGGCCTTGCGGATGTTTTTCTGATGGCGGGCGATTTCGGCGCGCAGCGTCTTCGACACCGCCGGTCCGGTATTGATGAAATCGACGTAGACGCAGCGCGGCCGGTCGTGACCCGGCGCCGTAATCGCCGTGATGTGGCCGGCCTTGCGCGCCCAGCCGACGCCCCAACGGTCGAGCTCGCGGATGCAATCGGGCGCGTCTTCGCACAGCAGCCGCGACAATGCCTCGTCGCACAGGCCGCGGCCGGCCGCGATGGTGTTGTCGTAATGCGCCTGCGGATCGTCCGGCACTTCTTCGCCGAGCGCCGCCGCCACCGTCATCTGCGCCATTACGGTGGCGCCGCCACGGCCGATCAGACTCCGATCGGCAAGCAGCACCGAGGCGCCGCCACGCGCCGCCTCGATCGCCGCATACATACCGGCGGCGCCGGCCCCGATGACCAGCACATCGGTGTCGATGTTTGCGATCTCCACGTTCATTCACTGAAAATAGAATGCCGCTCGTCCCCGCGAAAGCGGGGACCCGGCGCTGGATTCCCACTTTCGCGGGAATGAGCGGAGGACATCAGGCCGGCACCGCAAAAGCAGCGGCGAGGCGCGCGGCGAATTGCCGTTCCATCTCCTTGGCCTTGGAGCGCAGCACCGGTTGGCCGAGGCTGCCGAGCTTTCCGGTGAGCGCGGTATCGACCTCGTAGCTGATTTTGGTCTCGCCGCCCTCCTCTGTCAGCCGCGTCAGCGAGGTCGCGGTGAGCCGGCCCACAATCCCCAGCGGCGCGCCCTCGACCTTGGCGGCGATCTCGCTCGGCTCCTCGGCGCGCACCACCTGGACCGTGACGTTGAACTTGAAATTCATGTAGGCGACTTTGGTGGCGAACACGGCCGAGTAGGTATCGGGCGCGGTCTCCTGCAGATCCTGTACGCCGTCGACACAGGAGGCAAAAAAGCGCGCATCGCGCACCTTCGCGTAAACCTGCGCGCGCGGCGCCTTCACGGTCAGCTCGCCGGAGAATTTCATCGCGGTTCCTTATTATCTCCCTCTCCCCGCACGCGGGGAGGTTGTCCTATCATGCCGTCACCTTCAGCAGTGACGCGAGCGGACGCGCCGGATCGCCGAGCGCTGCCGGATCGACCGGAATGCGGCGCTCGATCAGCCGGCGCGCGGCCGCGAGGTCGCGCTGCGCGTTGATGCCCATGGCGTAGACCAGCACGCCGTCCACGATCTCGAAGCTCAGCATGCTGTTGCCGGTGAGCGGCCGGCGGATGCGCTCTCCCGGCTGCGCCGGCGCGTAACCGATGCCCTGAATATAAAGGTCGTACTGCTCTGACCAGAACGACGGCACGGTGCGATAGGCGTCGCTTTTGCCGGCGGCGTTGCGCCCGGCGACCGCGCCCTGATCCTGAGCGTGCTTCCAGTTCTCCAGACGAACAAGTCCGTGCGGCGCGGGAAAGCGCACCGCGTCGCCGGCGGCAAAGATCGCCGGATCGGCGGTGCGGCACTGCGCGTCGACCACGATGCCGTTGTCGGTCTTAAGCCCCGCGGCCGCGGCCAGCGCATCGTTCGGCCGCACGCCGGTGCCGACCACGACCGTGTTTGCCAGAAGGATCGCGCCCGCACTGGTCTCGATCTCAACGGCGTCGGGTGTGCCGCGCACGCCGACAATCGCGGTGGCGGTGTGCAGATCGACGCCGTGCCGGCGGTGCTGTCCGGCGATGAAGGCGGCGGTCTCTTCGTCACAGACTCGGGCCAAAATCCGCGGCGCCACTTCAAGCACGCTGACGCGCAGGCCTAGCTCGGCCGCAGAGGCTGCGGCTTCGAGGCCGATCAGCCCGCCGCCGACCACGACCAGATGCTTGCAACCACGCAAAGCCGTCGCGAGCGCGCGCGCATCCGCTTCGGTACGCAGGTAATGCACCCGCGGCATACCGAGCGGCAGTTGCGCCAGTTCGCGCACCAGCGATCCGGTCGCCAGCACCAGCGTATCGTAGCGATAACGCCGGCCGTCCGCGGCAATCACTTCGCGTGTGGCGCGATCGATGGCGGTGACGACCGCCGTGCGTTCCAGCACCACGTCGTGCGCGGACGTCCCATCGGGTCCGGCGATCAGCGCATGCTCGGGCAGCGCCTTGCCGGTCAGCACCGCCTTCGACAGCGGCGGCTTCTCATAGGGCTCGCAAGCCTCGTCCGTGAGCAGCAGCACCGAAGCGGCGGGATCGGCGCGCTTGGCCTCGATCGCGGCGAACACGCCGGCCGGGCCGCCGCCGATCACGACGATTTTTTTTGCTTCTTGGTCGGACATTGGCGACGCTCAGGCGCGCAGCGCCGTGAGCATGTCCGTGATGTATTCGTCGGCGCTGGAGATCACCAGCATCATGGCGTGCGGGCGCAACTGCGCCAGCATCTTCGACAGCGTTTCGTCGCTCGATGTCGCGCCGCCGAGCACAAGCGCCGTGGTCATCACGTGCTTGACGTTGCAGGCCTCGCCGATGATCGCTGCCGCAGTAGCGCTCTCGCCCGCGGTCGCCACCATCACCACGAGGTCGGCCGAATTGACCTCATCGACCAGGTCCTTGGTGCGGCCGGCGAGATCGTTGAGCCAGCCGCCCATCGAGAACGGTTCGCCGGCGCGCGGCGCGCCCGAGAATGACGATGCCGTGAGGAAACTCGCGCGCTGCCACGGCCCGGCCGCAAGCGCCTTGACCACGCGCTCGCTCGGCGCATCCAGCGCGATCACCTTGACGGCGCGCGGCTGCGAATTGGGCCGATCGATGCGGAATTTCGCCTCCGCGGCCGAACTCATCCGCGCCGATTCGCTCTGCATGGCTCCGTCTCCTTGCTCCGCCCGGATATGGCGGCTCGGCGGGGATATTTCATTCTCCGCCCTGTTGGGTATAACGGCCGTCCGTCACACCGAGCAAGTCACCGAAAGCTATTCTTCCATGCCTGGAAAGCGGATCGAACTGTGCAGCACCAGCGAGGTCGCCCCCGGCAACGCGCTGAAGGTCGAGATTGAGGATTTGGCGCTGGCGGTGTTCAACGTCGGCGGCGAATTCTTCGTCACCGACGACCTGTGCACACACGGGCCGGGCTCGCTGTCCGAAGGTTATCTTGAGGACGACGTCATCGAGTGCAATTTCCATAACGGCCAGTTCAATGTGCGCACCGGCGAAGTCGTCGCGCCGCCCTGCATGGTGCCGATCAAGACCTATCCGGTAACGGTGGTGGACGACAAGGTGACGGTTGAAGTGTGAGGCATAATTCAATGGTCATGGCCGGACTTGATCGGCCATCCAATGACTTTCCTCAATCCCGCAAGACATGGATGGCCGGGACAAGCTCGCCCATTTTCGCAGTCCGGAACTAATCGAAACGGGCAACAGTCTCGGTTTCATCGCACGTTTACGCTATCCGCATCTAATCGGAAGGGCCATTTCGCGGTGTGGTATGGTCCCCCATATCGTG
>DATCBO010000056.1:0-173393 GCA_036511795.1 Xanthobacteraceae bacterium | reverse complement strand
GGAGCGCCATGCCGGCTGCCGCCGCTCCGGCCGAATGATCGATCCGCGCGAACACCGTCAGGCCTTTGGCTTTGATCTGCGCTTCCAGGCGGTCGAGTGTTTCCTTCGGACTGAGGCTGCTTGCGACACTCGTCAATCCATCAACCGACATTCGTTACTCTCCTGATGACGCGACTCTGTGCAGGTTCAGCGCACATTAATGCAATTCGCCGCGCATCGCAGCCTTGCTGCGCCGCGCTTCACACGTCGGACGCTGAATGTTAACCGTCACCCTGAGGCGCGGGCCATTAGCGCGTTTACGCGCGTCTCTCGACGCGCTATGGCGAGCCTCGAAGGGCGACGGCCCGGGCCGTGCATCCTTCGAGGGCCGCTTCGCGGCCACCTCAGGATGACGGAAAAGGGAGTTGTGATGGGTGACGTTCCTATAACTATTGCGTGCGGAAATTATGATCGCACGCGCGCGATCCGCGATGGGCGGGTGAAGGTCGAGGGCTGTGACGTCACCTATCTGCCGATGTATCCGGAGGAGATTTTCCACCGCGCCTTCAAATTCCAGGAATTCGACGTCTCGGAGATTTCGTTTTCCAGCTACATCCGCACGGTTTCGGCCGGGACCGCCGGCTATATCGGCGTGCCGGCGTTCGTGTCGCGCATCTTCCGCCATTCCGGCATCTACGTCCGCAAGGGCGCCGGCATCGAGAAGCCGGAGGGCCTGCGCGGCAAGCGTATCGGCGTGCCCGAATATCAGATCACCGCGGTGGTCTGGATGCGCGGCATGATGCAGCATGAATACGGCGTGACGCCGTCGGAAATTCACTGGCGCAGCGGCGGCCAGGAGCAGGCCGGCCGCGAGGAACGCACGCCGCTCAAACCGATCCCGGGCCTCGACCTGAAAGCCATCCCGCACGACAAGACGCTGGTCGGGATGCTGCGCGACGGCGAACTCGACGCGCTGTTCACCGCGCGCGCGCCGTCCTCGTTTCTTGCCGGCGAGCCGCATATCACGCGGCTGTTTCCCGACACCCGCAAGGCGGAAGTCGCCTACTACAAAAAGACCAAGCTGTTTCCGATCATGCACCTGATCGGCATCCGCAAGCCGCTCGCCGAGAAATATCCGTGGCTGGCGACCAGTATCTACAAGGCGTTCTGCGAAGCCAAGGCGCTGGCGATGATCGACCTGCGCGATGTCAATGCGCTGATGGTCACCCTGCCGTGGCTGGAAGCCGAGACCCACGAAACCGCCGCCATCATGGGCGACGATTTCTGGAAATACGGCATCGACGAGAACCGGCCGGACATCGAAGCGCTGGCCCAGTATTTGCACGAGCAGGGGCTGGCGGACCGCAAGGTCAAGATCGAGGAACTGTTTCACCCCTCGGTGTTCGATATTTCGAAGGTGTGAGTCGGGTGATCATCAACGCGTCATTGCGAGGAGCGAAGCGACGAAGCAATCCAGCAGGCTTGCGTCGGAAGGCTGGATTGCTTCGCTCCGCTCGCAATGACGACCGAAGCTCTCGCAGGTGACGACCATGGCTGCCGACCATCGCGTGATCATTTCGGGTTGCGGGCCGGTCGGCGCCGTCATGACCTTGGCTCTGATCAAGAAGGGCATCCCGGTCACGCTGATCGAGCAATTGCCCGACGCCGCCGAGGATCAGCGCGCCGCAACGATCCATACGCCGACCGTCGAGATGCTGGTCGATCTCGGCCTGGAAGCGGAGATGTTTTCCGAGGCGCCTTCCGGCGGCATGCAGGCGCCGCTGTTTCATTTCCGCAACCGCGAGACGGGCGAACTGATCGCGGTGTTCGATATCAGCGTGCTCAAGGGCGAAGTGCCGTACCCGTACGTGGTGCAGTGGGAGCAGTACAAGCTGGTGCACGCCGCTTTGCCTCACATCAAGGCGAGCGGCCTCGGCGAGGTCCGCTTCTCGGCGAAGCTTGTCGGGCTGTCGCAGAGCGAGGATTTCGTCGAGGCGACAATACAGAACGCCGACGGCGAGAACGAGACGCTGCGCGGCCAATATCTCATCGGCGCCGATGGCGGTTCGAGCGCGGTGCGCAAGCTTGCCGGCATCGTGTTCGAGGGCTTCACCTGGCCGGAGCGGTTCATCAAGATCGGCACCAGCTTCGATTTCGGCGCGACTAACCAGGGTCTCTGCACCCGCAATTATTTCTTCGATCCAGACGAATGGCTCAACCTGTTCAAGGTCAAAGGCTACGGCCCGCCCGGAATCTGGCGCGGGGTGTTGCCGATTCCTGAATCGGAGACCGACGAACAGGCGCTGAGCATGGCGAGCATCCAGCGGCGCCTGCAGCGCATCCATCAAAAGAGCGGCGATTACGAAATTCCCTATTACGCGCTCTACGCGGTGCATCAGCGCGTTGCCGAAACCTTCAACAAAGGCCGCGTTCTGCTCGCCGGCGACTGCGCCCATGTCAACAATCCGATCGGCGGCATGGGCATGAACGGCGGCATTCACGACGCGGTCAACCTGGCCGACAAGCTCGCCGATGTCTGGTTCGGCCGCGCCGACGCGAGCCTGCTCGACCGCTACACGCGCCAGCGCCGCAAGGCGCAGGTCGATTACGTGCAGGCGCAGACGATCGAGAACAAGCGCAAGTTGGAAGAGAAGGACCCGGCGATCCGCCGCAAGCACCTGGACGATCTGCGGCGCACGTCCGAGGACATCGCGCTGCACAAAAAGTTTTTGTACCGCTCGTCGTTGATCGACAGCCTCAGTTCAGCGAATGCGGTGCAGTGAGGCGCTCGCAGGCAAGCTCCTGGCCGGAAGGCCTACGACGCGCGTCGCGGCAGTCGCCTGATCTGCGCGCCTGTCGTTTTTTCCGCGACGCGAATGTCGTAGGCGCTCTGCAGGTTGAGCCAGAATTGTGCGCTGGTGCCGAACCAATGGCCTAGCCGCAACGCTGTGTCGCCGGTGATCGCCCGCTTGCCGTGCAAAATTTGCGTGATGCGGTTGGCGGGCACGCGCAGTTGCCGTGCAAGCTCGCTAGGCGTTACAGCGATTTCTGCAAGCTCATCGGCGAGGATTTCGCCCGGGTGAATGGTGGGTCTGTTCATCATGGCCTCAATGATAATCGACGATTTCCACATTCGAAGGCCCTGACGCGCCGCTTGGCCACACGAAGCAGATTCGCCACTGCATATTGATGCGGATACTGAACTGGCCGGCTCGATTACCTGTCAGGGCTTCGAGCCGATTGCTTCTTAGTGCCCGCAGCTCGTTAAGGCCGGTGGCGGCGTCGAGAATTTCCAGCCGCCGATAAGCTTGTCTTGCAAAGCCCTGGAATTCGCGAACCAAGTGCCCGTCGGCAAATGCTCTGGTGCGCGCGTCCCTGTAGTCCAGGATCATCTCGAAAGACGTTATCCTATTTTACGCGTTACGTCAAACGTAATAGGATCATGCCGGGGCGTGCAGAAACACCCCCCACTTGTCTTCGATCTCTCGCGCTTCCTCGACGGATAGCGCCGAGGCCGGCGGAAACTCATCGCGCCAGGCGAACGGCTTGCAGGCGTCGATGATGGCCTTCGAGTTGGAGGTGACGCCGCGCGCCTTGTCGGCGGGCGGGATGCGCGGGTCGAGCGCGGAGCTCCACGCATGGCGAATGATGTCGATGTTGTCGGCAGGCTCGCAGCGCGTCGCCACCGCCCACATCACGTCGGCAAGGTTGGATGGATCAACGTCTTCGTCGACGACGACGACCAGCCGCGCCATGTAACTGTGCGCTGCGGCAACGAGCCCGGCGCGCTTGGCATGTCCGTCGTAACGCTGGCGCAGCGCCACCACGGTCATCAACTGCGAGACGTGCTGCCAGGCGCCGGTGACGTCGGTGACGCCGGCGGCTTCGAGATTGCTCCAGATCGTCGCCGCGCGGAACGGCAGGCCGAAATGAAAGCGCGGCGGCTTCATCGGCGGCGAACCCAAAAGAATGGGGTCGTCGCGAAAGTGGATCGCCGTCACCTGCATCACTGGGCCGGGGCGCGCCTCGGCGGCGTAATAGCCGGTGAATTCGCCGAACGGGCCTTCGGGCAGGGTGGCGTCCTTCATCGGCAGCAGCCGGCCTTCAAATACCATCTCCGCATGAGCAGGCAGCGGCAACCCGGTGTTCGGCCCGGCGCAGACCTCGATCGGGGCGCCCTTGATCGCGCCGGCAAAGCCATATTCCGAACTGCCGTCGGGCAGGTATTCGAAACCGGCGATAAACAAGGCCGGATCCTCGCCGTGCACCACAGCGATCGGGCAGCTCTCGCCGCGATCCCAATATTTTCTTGCGATGATCGCGCCGTGCCGCCCGCCGTGGTCAAACTGCACGGTGACTTTGTCCGTCCCGTGGACCTGGACCCGGTAGATCGACGCATTGATCCAGCCGGTGTCCGGGTCACGCATGATCACAACCGAGCCTGAGCCGATGTAAGGTCCCCCGTCCCGTATGTGCCAAGTCGGCGCCGGAAAGCGCGCGATATCGACATCGGAGCCGGAGAGCGTGTTCTGCAAAAATTCGGCGTTGCCGACTATAACCGGAGGCAACGATGTTAAATTCTTTCTTTTTTCCATCCACGCTTTGAGTGCGTCGAGTGGCCGCAGCCCGGGATCCAGACCCAGCGCCAGCGCCGCCCGTTGGACATTGGTAGTGGCGTTGGTAAATACCCGCATACCGGGCCGGTATCCCTTGATGCTATCGAACAGAAGCGCAGGGCAATCGGGCCGGCCGGCCGCCACCTCGGTAATGCCCCCAATCTCGAAACGCGGGTCGGCGCCGTCGATGCGGCGCAATGCCCCAAGCCGGTCGACGAGATCGATGAATTCGCGCAGATCCTTGTACATGCCGTTGAAACCGGGCGGCCTTTGCCGCGTTCGCGTGAGGAATCCCCCGAACGGGGGTGCTGGTCTGGCCGCCGGGACCATGCGACGGCGCTATGTTGCGCTGCCAAATGGCCGTTTTTACCACCCTGAGGAGTTCTCATCTCCCATAAATTCAGTATAAGACATTGCTCGCCGGGTACCCAGTCTATGCATTCTGTTGCTCATCTCATTCACGCGTATGGTTTGCTCGTCGTCGCCGGCTTCATCGGGCTGGAGAGTATGTGCATTCCGCTGCCCGGCGAGACGGCCCTGATTGTCGGGTCGGTTATCGCGGGCAGAACGCACGAACTCAACATCGTCGCAGTCATCGCGACAGCAGCGGTGGCGTCGCTCATCGGCCGCATCGTCGGCTACGCGATCGGCTGGCGCTTCGGGCACTGGCTGCTGCTGCGGTACGGTCCTTATGTTCGCATCACCGAAACGAGGGTCAAGCTCGGTCAATATTTGTTTCTCAAACATGGTGCCGCGATCATCATCATCGCGCAGTTCATACCCGTGATGCGCGCCATCGCCGGCGTGCTCGCCGGCGCCAATCGGATGCCGTGGCGGCGCTTCGTGCTGTCGAGTGCTATCGGCGTAACCGTGTGGGCGATCGCGTTCGGCATCGGCGGGTACACCTTCGGTGTCCAATTCGCGCGACTGGCGCACTCGTGGTGGCTCTTCTCGGGTCCGAGCGGTTGGGTCGTGTTCGGTATCGGCGCCGTCATTGTCATTTGGATTCTCGCCGTCGTCGTCGGCCGGCACGAGGCCCAATGGGCCGCTAAGGCCGAGCGCGCCCTGCCGGGGCCGCTGCGCGTGCGGTAACGAAACGTCATGGCCGCATCCTGGTCGACGATCGATTGCGATGTGCACGCCAACGTACCCGGCATGCAGGCGCTCTTGCCTTATCTCGACGACCAATGGCGCGACAGCGTCATCGACCGCGGCCTGAATTCCCTGGAGTCGATCAACTACCCGCCGAATGCCCCGCTGACGGCGCGGGCCGATTGGCGCGGCAAGTCCGGCCAGCCAGCCGACAACGTCGATACGTTGCGCGCGCAAGCACTCGATCGCTGGAATATCGATATCGCGATCTGTAATTGCCTTTACGGCGTGCAGCTTCTTTTCAGCGAGGACATGGCGGCGGCGTTCGCCAAAGCGATCAATGATTGGGTCGCCAAAGAGTGGCTCGATCGCGATCCGCGGCTGCGCGCTTCGATCGTCGTGCCGATGCAGAACACCGATTACGCGGTCGCCGAGATCGAGCGCTGCGCTCCGGATAGTCGCTTCGTGCAGGTGCTGGTTCTCGCCATGGGCGAGGCGCCGCTCGGCCGGCGGGAATACTGGCCGGTATTCGAGGCCGCGCAACGCCACGGTCTGCCGATCGGTATTCACGCCGGATCGAGCTATCGGCATCCGGTCACCTCGCTCGGCTGGCCGTCGTGGTACGCCGAGGATTATTGCGCGCAGGCGCAAGGCTTTCAGGCGCAGGTCGCGAGCTTGGTCTGCGAGGGTGTTTTCGCCAAATATCCCGCGCTCAAGGTGGTGCTGATTGAATCCGGCGTCACCTGGCTGCCGGCCTTTCTGTGGCGGCTGACCAAATTTTGGCGGGGCGTACGCGCCGAAGTGCCGTGGGTCGGGCGTCCGCCCTATGAGATCGTGCGCGACCATGTGCGGCTGACGATCCAGCCGTTCGACGGACCGAATGAACCGGAAGCGGTCGCCCGACTGGTCGATCAGCTGCAATCCGACGACATGCTGTTATTCTCGTCGGACTTTCCGCATTGGCAATTCGACGGCGACGAGATCATGCCGCGCGGCATTCCGCAGCGGCTGCACACGAAGATCAAGCGCGATAACGCACTCGCCACGTACGCCCGCCTCGCCACGGCGGCAGCCTAGGCGGCGTGCATGGCAAGGCATGTGATCGCGCCGCTCAAGGAGTTTCCCGCAGGCTCCCGCAAGCTGGTCGACATCAGAGGCCGGCCGATCGTGGTCTTCAACATCAATGGCGAGTTTTTTGCGCTTGCCAACCGCTGTCCGCATCAAGGCGGCAGCCTGGTCAACGGCACCCTGGTGGGCCTGCTCGAAGCGAGCGAACCGGGCTGCTACCGCTACTCGCGCCGCGGCGAAATCGTCCGCTGTCCCTGGCACGGCTGGGAGTTTGACTTGCGCACCGGCAAGTCCTGGTGCGAGCCCGATCGCGTCCGCGCGCGGCAATTTGCCGTTTCAATTGCGCCGGGCGCAACGCTGATCGAAGGGCCATACGTGGCGGAGACCTTCCCTGTCCGCGTCGAAGATGATTACGTAGTGCTCGAAGCGTAAGGGGAAGGGGCCAAGGCAGCATGGTGCAGCGACAACCGACGCGGGGACGGCTGCGGCTTGCCGCGGATATCGGCGGTACTTTTACGGATATTGCCGTCTTTGACGAAAAAACCGGGCAGCTTACGTTCGGCAAGGCGCTGTCGACGCCGGCGCACTTGGTCGAGGGCATCTCCGCGGGCGTCGCCAAGGCTGGCAGCGACTATCGTTCGGCGGCGCTGTTTCTGCACGGCTCCACGATTGCCATTAACACGATGCTGGAGCGCACCGGCGCGCGCACGGCGCTGCTCATCACAGAAGGCTTCCGCGACATCTACGAGATCGGACGCATCAACCGGCCGGACGCCTATAACTTGTTCTTCCGCAAGCATGTGCCGTTGATCGAACGGGCGCTGCGTTTCGAAGTCCACGAGCGGATGCTCGCGGACGGAGAGATCGACACCCCGCTCGACGATAAGGAGATCGCGGCGCTTGGCGCCAAGCTGGAGAAACTCGGCATCGAGGCCTGCGCCATTCTGTTTCTCAACTGCTATGCCAACGCCGATCATGAACAGCGCGCCAAGGCGATACTCGAAAAGAATCACCCGGCGATGTTTGTCTCTGCGTCGAACGAGCTGTCGCAGGAATATCGCGAGTTCGAGCGCTGCTCGACCGTGGCGGCCAACGCCTATGTGGGGCCGAAAGTGCGCCGGTATGTCGGCGAGATCGACGCGCATATGCGCGCGGCGGGTTTCTCCGGCTCGTTCCTCGTCGTGCAATCGACCGGCGGCCTCTACGAAGCCGTGCAGGCGCAGAAAGAATGCGTCCGCATGCTCGAATCCGGCCCGGCGGCCGGCGTCATCGGCACGCAAGCGCTCTGCCATATGCTCGGCATCGACAATGCCATCGCCTTTGACATGGGCGGCACCACCGCCAAGGCCGGCGTCATCTATCACGGTGAAGCACTGACCACCGGGACGGCGCTGATCGGCGGCTACGAACAGGCGCTGCCGGTGCAGATTGCCATGATGGACATTTTCGAAGTCGGCACCGGCGGCGGTTCGATCGCGCGGGTCGACGAGGAGGCGCTGCGGGTTGGTCCGCAGAGCGCCGGGGCTTCGCCCGGGCCGGCCTGCTACGGGCTCGGCGGCCGCGAGCCGACGGTCACGGACGCCAACCTCG
This sequence comes from Xanthobacteraceae bacterium, assembly GCA_036511795.1. GTDB lineage: Bacteria > Pseudomonadota > Alphaproteobacteria > Rhizobiales > Xanthobacteraceae > BOG-931. The sequence goes on along the minus strand of DATCBO010000056.1, from coordinate 165,048 downwards.
TCCTCGGGCGCCTGAATGCCGAGCGGTTTCTCGGCGGTGAAATGAAGCTCGATGTTGCTGCCGCCGAGCGTGCGCTCCAGGAGCGGATCGGCGATCCGCTGGGCTTGAACGCCGTCGAGGCCGCCGATGGCATTTTGCGCATTGCGGCGACCGCGATGTCGTATGCGGTCAAGGGCGTCACCACCGAACGTGGCTTCGACGCCGGCGATTTCGTGCTGGTCGCCTACGGGGGCGCCGGGCCGTTGCACGCGGTCGAGGTGGCGCGCGAGATCGGCATGCGCAACGTCATCGTGCCGTTTGCGCCCGGCGTGTTCTCCGCCTACGGCATGCTGTTTGCGGACCTGCGCTACGATTTCGTGCGAACCTGGTTCACACCGCTGGAAGACGCTTCGTTCGAAGAAATCGAAAGCGTCTATGGGGCGCTGGAGCAGCAGGGGCGCGCCGCGATTGCAGGCGCGTCTGTTGCGCCACAGCGCGTCGTTTTAAAGCGCGCGGCCGACATGCGTTACGTCGGCCAGGAACACGCCGTGACCGTCGATCTGCCGATGAGCGTGTTCAAGCGCGGCGACCGCAAGGCAATCAAGCAGCATTTCGACGCCATGCATGCGCAGCGCTATGGCACATCGGCGCCGGCGGAGCGCGCCGAGATCGTCAGCCTGCGTTCGACCGTGACCGGCCTGATGCGCAAACCGCCGCAACGCAAGATTACCCGCGGCCGCAAGGCGCCGCCGGCGGCCGCGGCCGGCGGCAAGCGCAAGGTTTTTTTCGGCGGGCGCTTCCGGCCAACGCCGGTGTTTTGGCGGCCGTCGCTGCTCGCCGGCAACCGCATCACTGGTCCGGCGCTGATCGAGGAATACGCCTCGACGACGCTGCTTCTGCCCGGAGATGTGCTGGAGGTCGACGCGTTCGGCAACCTGACGATACGGCTTGCCGGCTGATGTTTCGTCCCGGCCCAATCGGTTTGATCGACGGGCGGCCGAGCGGTTATTCCGGACGGCTGGTCGGCTCGGCCTGTTGCATTCGCAGAATTTCGGCGAACTCGCGTTCGAGGCGGACGAGAGCCGCCAACAGCGAGGCTGGCGGAGCGATCAGCCGGCAATCGGCCGGTTTCGCGTCCGGCGTTTCGGCCAGATGGCGCTCGTCCGGAAAATGTTGCGCGTATTTGCTCGCGTCGAGCATCAGCCGTCCCCCTCGCCGATTCGCGATGTTTCAGGGACGCTCTGTTCGGCCGGCAAGTCAAGCTGAACTTGGACGATTTCACCGAATTTGGCTTCGCCGAGTGACTATGCCGGCGCGACAACGATGCTTTACAACTCAATCGGCCGCCCCGGCAGGGCAAAGCCGGCAGCCGTCCAACCGGAAGCGAAAATAATGGCACCGAGAGGCAAGGCGAAATCGCGCGCGCGCCGCAAGACCGACGCGGTCGTCACCGAGATCGTACGCAACGGCGTGATCGCGGTGACTGAGGAAATGAAAACCAACCTCATGCGCACCGCCTACAACATCATCATCTATGAGGCGCTCGATTTCACCACCGGCCTGTTCACGCCCGAAGGCGAGACCGTGTCGATCGGAATCGGCCTGCCGATGTTCATCCGCGGCATGGCGGAGACCGTGAAGGCGAAAATCCGGTATTTCGGACGCAAGGCCATGAGGCCCGGCGACATCTACGTCACCAACGATTCCTATTTGACCGGCAGCCACCTCAACCACGTGACCTTGACGTTGCCGATCTTTCATAAAGGGGCGCTGGTCGGGTTCTCATGCTGCATGGCGCATTGGCTCGATATCGGCGGCACGCTGGGCGGCATTACGACCGATATCTATTCCGAAGGCCTGCAAATCCCGATCCTGAAACTGCACGATCGCGGCACGCCGAACGAAACGCTGATCGAGATCATCAAGCAGAACATGCGGCTGCCGAGCCGGGCGATGGGCGATTTGCGCGCGCAGATCACCGCGGTGAAGACCGGCGAGCGGCGTTTCCTCGAACTGGTCGACCGCTACGGACGCGATCAAGTGCAGGGCGCCATCAGCGCCATCATGGATCACTCGGAGACCATGGCGCGAGCGCGCACCAAGTCGATCCCGGACGGCGTCTACGAAGCCGAGTCGTACATGGACGACGACGGCATCGAAATCGGCAAGAAGGTGCCGATCAAGGTGCGCGTCACCGTCAAGGGCGAGGAGATGACGGTCGATCTCACCGATGTCGCACGCCAGGTTCGCGGCTCGTTCAATTCCGGGATCACCACGGGATATGCGTGTTCGCAGGTGGCGTACAAATGTCTCACATCACCGACGGATTATCCGATCAACGATGGCTCGTTCCGCAGTCTCAAGGCTATCGTTCCGCCGGGCCGCGTGGTGAGCGCCGTGCGGCCGGCGCCGATGCGCTGGTGGATGACCTATCCGATGACCATCGTCGACACGGTGTTCAAGGCGCTCGCGCCGGTCATTCCGGACCGGGTGATCGCCGGACACCACGCCGATCTGGTGATTGCCGCAACGCACGGCATCAACACCAAGACCTCGGAATTTTTCCTGGCGAATTTCGGCCCGCTGGGCGGCGGCTGGGGCGCCAAGCGCAGCGAAGACGGTGTGTCGGCGACCGTATGTATCAACGACGGCGACACTCACAATTCGCCGAGCGAGCAATCGGAGGTGAAGTTTCCGCTGGTGGTCGAGCGCTACGCGTTGATCGCCGATTCCGGCGGCGCCGGCCGCTATCGCGGCGGCCTCGGTGTCGAGCGCGTCGTGCGCGCACGCATGCCTATGACCTTCAACAGCCACGTCGAGCGTGCCCATTGCAAGCCGTGGGGGTTGGAGGGCGGCGGCGAGGCGACCGGCAATGAAGTCGCGGTGCGCACCGGCAGCAAGTGGAAAACCGATTTCCCGAACGCCAAAGTCCTGGTGGCGTATCTGCAGCCTGGCGACGCCTTCCGCATGCGCTCTGGCGGCGGCGGCGGCCACGGCTCGCCGCTCGACCGGCCGATCGCCGCGGTCGAGGAAGATGCCCGGCAGGGTTATATCTCGGTGGCGGCGGCCAAGGACCGCTATGGCGTCGTGCTCGACCCGGAGACCTTCATTGCCGATGCGGCGGCCACCGAACGGCTGCGGGCCTCGATGCGACGCGCCCTTTCGCCTTCGGCCGCCTGATGCGGCCGCTGCCAAGCCAGGCTTTTGGCAGCTATCTCCAATCCGCACCGCCCAGGACGCCCAGCCGGCGCTTCTTGAAGCCATGGTTGTGCAGCGCCATATTAACGCAGGCCGGACGGGGAATTCCGTGCGGCCATGGGGCGCCACAAGGGCCCCGACAAAGTCGCTTCATAAGGACTTTGAAACCATGTCCAGGGTTTCGTCGCTCTCGAGCCCCTTCCTGCTTGGCTTCGATGAGATCGAGCGCGTGCTCGATCGGGTCGGGAAGGCGGCCGACGGCTATCCTCCTTACAATATCGAGCGAATTGCTCGCGACGGGAACAGTCCCGAGCGGTTGCGAATTACCTTGGCGGTGGCGGGATTCACCCGCGACCAGCTCGATGTCTCAATAGAGGAGAGCCAACTCGTCATCCGCGGCCGTCAGCATGACGATAAGGCCAAGCAATACATCCATCGCGGCATCGCCGCCCGCCAGTTCCAGCGTATCTTCGTGCTGGCGGACGGTATGGTGGTGTTGGGTGCGGACTTAAAGAATGGTTTGCTGTCGATCGATCTGGCGCGTCCGCAACTCGAACGGCTTGTTAAATCGATTGCAATCAATGAGTGCGATTAATGAAACCCAGTAGGACTCGACAGCGTTGAACATAAGGAGTCGAGGGCCATGACCAACCAGATGAACCGTACGTCGCAGGAATTAGAGGCCATTTCTCCCGAAGCGCTCGCCCACATGGGCGACGGAGAGATCGCTTATGTGAAAACCATCCGGTCCGAGGATGTCCCTGCGCTGTTCCCGCAAGCGCCGGAGATCGCGCCGGGTTTGAAGCTTTTTGCATTGCACGCGGCTGACGGCACGCCGATCATGCTGACTGACAGCCGCGAGGCGGCCATTGCCAATGCCTGGAGTCAGGAGCTGGAAACAGTCAGCCTCCACTGACCAGAGATCAGCAATCAGGAATCAAAGACGGGGCCGCAGGGCCCCGTTTTTTATTTTTGATCCCTGATAGCTGATGTCTGATCCCTGGCTGGCGCCGCTATGCGGCGCTAGCCGAAGGCATTGCCAACACGGCATACAGCGCTTCGGCACCGTGCGAGGCGCGCAGCTTGTGGGCAACGGCGGGGTCGCGCAAGCGCCGCGCCACGCGTGCCAGCGCCTTGAGGTGATCGGCGCCCGCGCCCTCCGGCGCCAGCAACAGAAAAACCAGATCGACCGGCTGTCCGTCCAGCGCCTCGAAATCCAGCGGCCGGTCGAGACGTGCAAACAATCCGAACAGCCGCGTCAGGTTCGGCATTTTGCCATGCGGAATCGCGATGCCGTTGCCGACCGCGGTCGAGCCGAGCTTTTCGCGCTGCATCAAGATATCGAAGATGGCGCGCTCATTTTGCCCCGTGAGCACGGCGGCACGCGCCGCAAGTTCGTGCAGCACCTGCTTCTTGTTGTTGACCTTGAGCGCCGGGAGAATCGCGTTCGACGCAACGAGATCGATAAGGGGCATGAAGGGAACCTGAAAGCAGGACGGCCGCACCGGCGGCTTTCGCCTTAAAGCCTACCTGGCTGAGATCGGTTGGTTTTTGGCTACTTGCATCGGCATGATCTTTCCAGATTCCGCGCCGCGTTCGGCGATCATGCTCCAAAGGCGGCGGACCATAGGGACGGCCCGCGGCCCCGTCAATGGGCATTCCCAGCGCCCGCCGGCTGCGGGTCGATCCATCCGAAATGGCCGTCGCGGCGCCTATAGACCACGCTGATTCCGCCATGGGCGGCATGCCGGAAAACCACAACAGGAGCTCCGGTCATGTCGAGTTCCGTTACCGCATCGCTGACCGACAACAGCTTCAAGGCCGTCGTTGACTCGGCGATGATGGCCGGCGTGAAAACATCGCCGTCCGCGCCGCTTTCATCGTCGGCCGGCGCCGCGATGATGTAGCTTGCGGCGTCGAACGTTTCGCGGCCGTCGAGCCGTTCAGGACGATGATCCTTCAGCCGGCGGTGATAGCGGCGCAGCCGCTTCTCGATCCGCAGCGCTGCCTGATCGGCGCTGGCGTAAGGGTCGGCCGCCATGCCTCCGGCGTGCAAGGTGATTTTCGAGTCGAGATGGATGGCGCATTCGGTGCGGAACCCGAATCCCTCCCGCTCGAGCGTGACATGTCCGGAATAGCCGCCGTCGAAATATTTGCCCATGGCTTCGGCGATGCGCTCGCTCACGCGCTCGCGCAACGCGTCACCCACGTCGAGGTTCTTTCCCGATACGCGAAATGTCATGCCAAGCCTCCGGTGCAAGCAATGTGACGCTTGACTCGACCTAGGTACTGGCAACGACGGAGTCAACGCGCCGCGACTCCGTAGAGACCCGTAGGTGTTCGGAGAGCTACGGGACCGCGACGACCTGTTTTTCGCGCCGCCGCTGCACCGATGAGGGAATGCGCAGCGCTTCGCGATATTTTGCGACCGTTCGCCGCGCGATGTCGATCCCGGCTTCGCGAAGTTTCTCGACGATCGTATCGTCGGACAATACATCGGTGGCGTTCTCGGCGTCGATCAGTTGTCTAATGCGATGGCGGACCGCTTCGGCAGAGTGCGCCTCGCCGCCATGCGCGGCGGCGATCGCCGACGTGAAAAAGTATTTCAATTCGAAAATGCCGCGAGTGGTCGCCATATATTTGTTGGCGGTGACGCGCGACACCGTCGACTCGTGCATGCCGATGGCTTCCGCGACCGTTTTCAGATTGAGCGGCCGCAGTTGCTCGACGCCATGGGCGAAGAAAGCGTCTTGCTGGCGGACGATTTCGTTCGAGACCTTGAGAATGGTACGGGCGCGCTGGTCGAGTGCCCGCACGAGCCATGTTGCGCTTTGCAGGCATTCCGAGAGATACGATTTCTCGCTGTCGCGACGCGTGCTCGCGGAAACCTGCGAATAGTATCTCTGATTGACCAGGACCTTGGGCAGCGTGTCGGAATTGAGCTCGATGAGCCAGGCGCCGTCGGGCGCCGGGCGCACAAATACGTCCGGCACGATCGGCTGGAGCAGCGCCGAACCGAAGGCGAGCCCCGGCTTCGGATTGAGCTTGCGGATTTCCGCAATCATCTCGGCCAGATCTTCGTCGCCGACGCTGCATATCTTCTTTAAGGCGGAAAATTCGCGCCGCGCCAAGAGATCGAGCCGCGCGACCAGGGCCTGCATGGCGGGATCGAAACGATCGAGCTCCGCAAGCTGAATCGCGAGGCATTCGGCGAGATTGCGCGCAAATACGCCGGGCGGATCGAACGACTGCAGGATGCCGAGCACCGCCTCGATCTCGCCGATGCTGGTGCCGAGTTTTTCGGCCGCAGCATCGAGGTCGCCCGTGAGATATCCGGCATCGTCGACCAGATCGATGAGGTATTGCCCAATCATGCGCCGCCGGGGATCCAGGATGGCGAGCGCGAGCTGCTCGCGCAGCACGTCCGCCAGGGTGGTTTCGGCGGAAACAAACGCTTCCAAATTGTAGTCGCCGTCCTGGCGGCCTCCCGATCCGACGCTGGCCCAGTCCGAGTAGGTACCCGGAAGGTCGGCATTGCTGCGCGGGCGGGCCGGTTCGGAGTCATCCCCCGCGCTGTCGGACGAAGGGTGCTGATGGTCGTCGCGGGCAGGGCTGGCCTCGCCGCCGCCTGCGGCCCAGGCCTCGCCATTCATGACGGGTGGATCGGCCGCGTGGGCTCCCTCGGCTGCCTCGGCCGCGGCGGCAGCGGGGGCCTCGGTCTCGGTTCCGCGATCCAACAGGGGATTGCGCTCGAGTTCGGCTTCTACGTAGGAGACAAGGTCAAGATTGGACAGCTGTAGCAGCTTGATGGCCTGCATCAGCTGCGGGGTCATCACCAGCGCTTGGCTCTGCCGAAGCTGCAGTCGTTGCGAAAGCGCCATGGGTGCTAAAATTGGTCCGATTCTTGCTTGTCTGTCCCTTGTACAGCAGGTCTGAGGGCCTGTCGTCAATCGATTTCGAGCAGGCTTAAAGCCGGAATTCCTCGCCGAGGTAAAGCCGCCGCACGTCAGGATTATTGACGATGTCGTCGGGCCGGCCCTCCATCAGCACTTCGCCCGAATAAATGATGTAGGCGCGATCGGTAAGGCCGAGCGTCTCGCGCACGTTGTGGTCGGTAATCAACACGCCGATGCCGCGGTTGGTCAGGTGCCGCACCAGCGCCTGGATGTCGCCGACCGCAATGGGATCGATACCGGCGAACGGTTCGTCGAGCAGCATGTAATTCGGGCGGGTGGCGAGCGAGCGGGCGATTTCGACACGCCGGCGTTCGCCGCCGGACAGCGCAATGGAGGGGGTCTTGCGCAGCCGGGTGATGTTGAACTCCTCCAGCAGGGCATCGAGGTCGCGCTCGCGCCGCTTGGCGTCGGGCTCGACGACTTCGAGCACTGCACGAATGTTCTGCTCGACATTGAGGCCGCGGAAGATTGAGGCTTCCTGCGGCAGATAGCCGATGCCAAGGCGGGCCCGCTGGTACATCGGCAGCTTGGTGACGTCGTGACCGTCGAGTTCGATGCGCCCGCGGTCCGCGGTGATCAGGCCGGTGATCATGTAGAACACGGTCGTTTTGCCGGCGCCATTCGGACCCAGCAAACCCACGGCCTCGCCCTTGCGCAGGTAGAGACTGACCGTCTTGACGACCTTGCGGCCGACGAAACTCTTTTCCACGCCGTGGACGGACAGCACCCCTTGTTGGGCGGTTGGCGCCGCGACAATACCTTCGCCGCGCGGGAGGGGCCGAGCGACCGGCCGTGCTTCACCACGTTCCAGCGGCGGCGGCACCTGCCGGGTGTCAGGCGCGTTGCGGTCCCTGAACTCTTGACGCTCTTGCTGCGGCGGCGGCGGCGGCGGTTTGCTGTGGGACTTTTTCGTTCTCGCCGGCACGCTCGCAATGTCGACATAGGTGCCATTGATGACGCCACCCATCGACGCGAGCCCGATGGCCTCGCCTTCGGGGACAAGCTTGCGATGCGCCGGCGCCGTGCGGCGGAAATGTGAGAAAATGTTCAACAGCCGGTCCAGTCAGCTTCCGGTCTCACTCAGCTTCCGGGTCACAGTCAGCTTCCGGGTCACAGTCAGCTTTGCGTGCGCCTAAGTTCCCCTGGTCGAGGCAGGGAACGTTGAAGGTGCATGGCTCCGGAACTCCTACACGACTCGGCGAAGGCCCAACAGGTTTCTCGTCACCGATTCTGGCTCGGGCCGGGCCCAATCGTCATGTAATTGGTCTGCCCCCCTTTGCTGTCCTTGCTCGGGATAATCAGCGCGCGCACGCGTCCATCCCGAATGCCGGGTGCGGGTTCGACGTGTGCGTTTCCCGTCACGGTGTCCACGACGACACGGCCGCCATGAATAACGTTCTTGCCCTGCGTCACGACGACATTGCCGGTCAGCGTAATCGTCTTTGCGATCACATCGTAGACGCCGAGGTCGCCGCTCGCGGTCTGATCCTTGGTCAGCACGGTCACATCGCCATGCGCTTCGATCCGGCGAATGCTCTGGGCGTCGGGCGCGGCGTCGGTCGTGGTTGGCGTTGTGGTCCGGGCCGTGACCACCGGCTTTTCGCCGATGCCAAGCTGCTGACCGTAGAACACGATCAGCTTGTTACAGGTCATCGTGGTGTCGCCCTGCACCACCTTTACGTTGCCCGTGAAGGTCGCCTGTTTGTTCCGGTCGTGGACTTCGAGCGATTTGGCGTCGATCTGGATCGGCTGACCCTTGCCCTGGTCACCAGCCCCCCCGAACGGGGGCCGCGGTCCTTGCGCCATGGCCGCCGTCGCAACCAACAGCGCTGCTGATCCTAATATGCCCAGCCAAAGTCCTCGCCTCATTGCCGATCCGCTTTCGTCTGTGGCTTGCCGGACTGCAGCACCAAGGTCACGTCGGTAAAGCGCAGTGTGTCGCCCTTGTCGACGATCTCCAGATGTTTAGCGTTGAGATCGCCGTCGAGCAGCTTCACCCATACGGGCGTGTTGGAAACCACATTGCCCTTGCCAACGTCGACTGTCGCCGTGCTCAATCGCGCCTCGTAGCCGGTCGACGATACGAGGTGAATGTTGTCTTTCAGGTCCAGCATATCGGTCTTCATGTTGTAGTGGCCGGTATCGGCCCACAGATGCACAATGCTCTTGTCGGCCATCGCGATTTTGGCGTGGATCTGCTGCAACTCGACGAAGTCCGGTTTGGTAATGTCCTGCTGGGCAGTGTCCGCGGTAAATTCATAGGGACGTGCGTCGTTGGTGTAACCGGTGAGCCGGGGCTGCTGCATCGTGATCTTGGTGCCCTTGATCACCAGATTGCCGATCTCGCCCGGCAGCCGAAGCCCTCCGGTCGGCCAATAATTGTCAGCCCCCACCGCCAGCAGGACGAGGCTGACGGCGAGAATCAGCACAGCGCGCATCCAGCGCACAAACCGGCTGTGGCGCAGTGCGCGTCGATAGATACGCTCGTAGTCGCCGCCGCGTGAACGTGCCGGATAGCCGGCCCCCCGCTCGGCGCCTGCGAAGGAGATGCTCGTCAAGCGATTGTCCCTTGGGCCTGTCTCTTGGGCCTGTCTCTTGGGCCTGTCTCTTGGACCGTTGCCCCGATTCGGCCCGCGCCGCCATTCTACGGTCCCGTGGCCCAATAGTCGCCTGCGAATGTGGCCCGCGCGGGGCCGTTCGGGCGCTGCAGCCGCCAGCCTAACGGCTTGGCCTTGCGGCCAAATTGGCGAAGCGGCGGCGTTTACGAATGCGCAAAGATGTCTTCCTCGGCGAAACCCGCGAGGTCGAGCCGCACCCGGTCCGGCAGGAAGCGAAAGCAGGCCGCGGCGAGCTTATCGCGGCCCTCGCGCGCCAGCATCACATCGAGTTTTTCTCTGAGCGCGTGCAGATAGAACACGTCGCTTGCCGCATAGGAAACCTGCGCATCGGTCAGCGCGGCCGCGCCCCAATCGGACGATTGCTGTTGTTTGGATAGATCGTGCCCCAGGACTTCGCGAACCAGGTCCTTCAGCCCATGCTTGTCCGTATAGGTGCGCGTCAGCCGCGAGGCGATCTTGGTGCAATAGACCGGCGACGGCATTACGCCCAGGTTCTTTTGCAGCATGCCGAGATCGAAGCGCGCGAAGTGAAAAATCTTGAGCACGTTCGCGTCGGCAAGAAGACGTTTCAGATTTGGCGCGTCGGCCGCCTGCGCGGGGATCTGCACCACGTCGGCCGAGCCGTCGCCAGGTGAAAGCTGCACCAGGCAGAGACGGTCGCGCGTGAGACTGAGACCCATCGTCTCGGTGTCGATGGCAATGGACTGGACCGACGCGTAGTGCGCCAGATCCGGCAGGTCGCCGCGATGAATGCGAATGGTCATGCGGTCCTTGAATATCGCAACCGAAATGGCAGGTCAAAAGCGCCGAAATGTGGTATTGAGCGCCGTCGTCCGGGCGGCTCCCTGCCAGGGGACCGCGGCTGAGGGTTCGCCGTCATGGCTTGCTGCATGGCTCACCGTAATCGCTCTGTATCGGGCCACGCCGCGCGCGTTACGATTGCTGCGGCGCTGCTCTTCGCTGCGGCGACATGCGGTGCCGCCGCTCAAACTCTGAGCGGCCCGGTGCCGCCGACCAAGTGGTCGCCGCCATCGAAGGCGGCAAAGTCGAAAGAGGCTGCGCAGCTCAAGGCGTGTGCCGCCTTCGGGCCGGGCTTCGTCAACGTCCCAGGCACCGACGCGTGCGTCAAGATCGGCGGCTGGGTGACGGTCGAAGGTTCGGCGCGGCGCTGAAATATTTCAATTGATTTTTGGCCGGTGATTTTTGGCCGATGTTTTTTGCTTGGCTCGCCAAGCCGTAGCTCGCGGCAATTCGCTCAGCCCGCTTTCGCTACGCTTCGGCGCGGCAGCCTTCACCTGCTTCGCGAGCGAAGGCTGGTGCCCAGGAAATTTTCCTAACTGAGCCTGTAAGCCTCTAGCGTTACTACATAATCCCGTATGCAGGAAAAGCCGCCTCTACTCAGTCCTATACTCAGGCACATGGGTTGTGGTGGTGCGCTATGATGCACTTTGAGTCGCAGGAGCCGCATTATGGATTGGTGGGATTTGGGAGAATGGTCAGGCTATCCCGGACACGTACTAGAGATGCAGAATATCCCGTGCGCCTTCTGTGGTGCGAAGGGTAATTTCGGAATCGTTCAGCACCTCGAACGCAAGAAGCCGGGCAGCGCACGCAAGATGCTCAATTACGACACGCTGCAATGCGGCAATTGCGGGAACTACATGTTCGCATTCTGGTCGGCTGCACAGTACGGGCACGGCTCCGGCACAGTCCACGATTACAAAGTCTTACCTTGGCATCAGAGCACGACGAGACACCCTGAGTATTGGCCTGACGATATTGGCAACTATTGGGTCGAAGCTCGCAGAAGCGTCGAGGGTAAGAACTGGACTGCTGCTGCTTTAATAGCAAGGTCGGCTGTCCAACTTGTAGCCCGCGCCCACGGCGCGAAAGGGAAGAATCTAAAAGAGGAGATCGACGACCTCGCCACTAAAGGTCTAATCCTTCCGGTTATGCAAGATTGGGCACACGAAGTTAGAGAGCTTGGCAATGAGGGCACGCATCCGCAACCAGGCACGGTTGGCACGAATGAAAAGGATGCGAAAGATGTTGTCGAGTTTCTTACCTTTCTCATGACCGTGATGTACAACGTGCCCAAGCAAATTGCCGACTTCCGGGCGAGGAAGACCTAGCGGTATACGCCACGGTCAATTTTTTTTAGGGAACGTCGATGAGTTGGCTTCAATTCGTTGCGTCTATCGCGCAATCGATTGTTTCCCTCGCGTGGCCGGCTTCTTTCGTAGTCGTTTTCTGGATGTTCCGAGAGAAACTTATAGAGCTGCTCCCGTTATTGCGCGCCAAATACAAGGATGTGGAGATATCGTTCAAATTAGAGCAGGCAGAAAGAGAAGCAGCCGCACTTCCCCCTTCTGAGAAGTCAAGTGAGCCGACTCCAGAAGAACAGAGTCGCTTCGACCAGCTTGCCAGCATCTCTCCACGTGCCGCCATCCAAGAGACGAGACGCGAGCTTGAATATGCCGTATCAAATATTGCAGTTCGCCATGGGCTAATTACCAAGCCGACGACGCTTCTGATTGCCACGCGGGATTTGCGCAACAAAGGAATCATCGGCCCTCAGTTATCAGCCTTATTGGATGACTTGCGCAATCTCGGCAATAAGGCCGCACACGGCGGTCCTGACGCCGTCTTTACAAAGGAAGAAGCTGACCGATTCAGAGCCTTGGCGACGCGCGCAATGAGTGATTTAACGAATGAGGCAGGCGATTAGACTTTCTTGTTCAGCGCAAGCCAGAGACGCGCGACTGCTTCTTCGGCGGTTGAACCCTGTTGGTGGTAATTCCCCATTCCGGGGTTTACATGCCAAGTTGCAGCAATACGGCCAGAAGATGAAAACTATCTCCGCACGTCTCAATGAGCTCGGTAAGCGTTGGCGTTCGCGCGTACTCAATATCTTAACGTCATAGAGTTCGGCGACCTTCTCTAAACTTTCTTCGACCTGCTTGACCAACTTTGCATGAAGGCCTTTGTCGCGTGAATATTCCGCCGCAACCGCGTAGGGCAGTATGCTTTCCAGGTCGAGCCCTTGCGGAAATCCTGCATGCTTCAACTGCTAAAGGTCCGGCTTGGCGCACTATGGTGCACGGAATTACTAAGTCGAGGCACCAAAGTGTATCCGCTCGCCAAGCCGTAGCTCGCGGCAGTTCGCTCAGCCCGCCTTCGCTACGCTTCGGCGCGGCAGCCTTCACTCGCTTCGCGAGCGAAGGCTGGTGCCCAGGAGAGGACTCGAACCTCCACGGTGTTACCCGCTAGTACCTGAAACTAGTGCGTCTACCAATTCCGCCACCTGGGCAGTATCCGGATAGGTACGGAGCGGCTTTCTCGTTGTCAATCGAAGGGACTTTGCCTCTATACAGCGCGCAGGCGTTGCTGTATTCCGCCGCCGATGACCGTGAAAAACAAGGCCGAAACGCTCGTCACCGTGTTTGGCGGCTCGGGGTTTTTGGGCCGTCACGTGGTGCGCGCGCTCGCGAATCGCGGCTACCGCATCCGTGTTGCGGTGCGCCGTCCGGAGCTCACCGGCTATCTCCGCCCGATGGGCAGGGTCGGCCAGATCAATACGGTGCAGGCCAATATTCGCTACCCGCAGTCCGTCGCCGCGGCGATGCGCGATGCGGACGCCGCGGTCAATCTGGTTGGAATTCTGTTCGAGCGCGGCCGGCAGCGCTTCGATGCGGTTGCGGCGGCCGGCGCCGAAACGGTAGCGCTCGCGGCAAAGTCGGCCGGCGCCCCGCTGGTCCACGTCTCGGCCATCGGCGCCGATGCGAATTCGGCGGCGGACTATGCGCGTAGCAAGGCCGAAGGCGAACGCCGGGTGCGCGCCGCGCAGCCCGAGTCGGTCATCATGCGGCCGTCGATCTTGTTCGGTCCCGAAGACGACTTCTTCAACCGCTTCGCCGCGCTGGCGCGCATCGCTCCGGCGCTGCCGCTCCCTGGCGGCGGGCACACGCGGTTTCAGCCGGTTTATGTGGGCGACGCTGCCGAGGCGATCGCGCTCGCGGTCGATGGCAGCACCAAGCCGGGCACGACCTACGAACTCGGCGGGCCGGACGTACACACGTTCCGTGAATTGATGGAATTCGTTCTGGCCACCATCCGCCGCCGCCGGCTGCTGATCCCGGTACCGTTCGGGGTCATGCGCCTGCAGGCAGGGTTCGCGCAGTTCTTGCCGAAGCCGCCGATTACGCCCGATCAGGTCGAGATGCTCAAGGGTGACAACGTTGTCTCGGACGAGGCGCGGCGTGAGGGGCGCACGCTCGAAGCGCTCGGTATCGTCCCGGAAACGATCGAGGCCATCGTGCCGACTTACCTGTGGCGCTTTCGCAAAACCGGCCAATTCGATCCGGATATCGAGGTCACAGCCAGCGGGAGCGGCGCATCTCCCTCCTAGCCGCGCTGGGGCCCAAAATGCCGTCGCGCGGGCGATAGCGTGTGCCCGTGCCGGAACTTGGCCCCAAAGTGCATGCAGGTTTCGTAACGAAATACTAACCGTCCCGATATTCGATCCCGTCACCTGTCCGTCTCTTGTCCGTCTTTTGGCCACGGGGGGCCGCCACACATGCTCACAACGGCATGCTGACGCTCATTCATCATCCATTCTGTCCGCATTCACGCTTCGTGCGTCTCGCGCTCGACGAACTGTCGCTTGCGTCGCGGCTTGTCGAAGAACGCCCTTGGGAGCGGCGTACGGAATTTCTCAAGCTCAATCCCGCGGGAACCACGCCGGTTCTACTCGAAGACGGCGCGCCGCCGGTTCCCCAGGCCGCTATCATCGCCGAATATCTCGATGAAGTGCACGGCTCCAGGGTACCGCGGCCGCGGCTCATGCCGGTCGATCCGCATGAGCGTATCGAGGTGCGCCGGCTGATGAGCTGGTTCAACGACAAGTTTTTCAATGAGGTGAGCGGTCCGATCGTTATGGAGCGCATCTATAAGCGCTTCATCCCGCTGAAGCAGGGCGGCGGTTCGCCGGAAACCGACGCGTTGCGTGCCGCCCGCAGCAACATCAAGTATCATCTGGCCTATATCGGCTGGCTGGTCCGTAACCGCGACTGGCTCACCGGCGAAAGACTGACCTTTGCGGACCTGGCCGCGGCGGCGCATTTGTCCGCGGCCGATTATCTGGGCGATGTGCCGTGGCAGGAAGACGAGAGCGCCAAGTCGTGGTACGCGAGGATCAAGTCGCGGCCGTCGTTCCGCACGCTGCTCAACGACACGCTGCCCGGTCTCGCACCGTCGGCAAGCTACGCCAATCTCGACTTTTAGATCCGCCCGCGTTGAAGGCGGCGATCGAGGCATTCGCGCGCACGCAGGGCTTTGACGCCGTCGGCGTTGCGCGGCCGAACGCGATCCCGCTCGCGGCGGAGCGTCTGCGCGCGTTTCTCGACGCCGGCGCACACGGCGATATGGCGTGGATGGAAACCAAGGCCGCGTGGCGCGGCGATCCAGCCGCGCTGTGGCCGCAAGCGCGCTCGATCGTCATGCTCGGCATCAATTATGGGCCGGAGCTTGATCCGCTGGCGATTCTGAAAGACCGAATGCGCGGCGGCATCTCGGTGTATGCCCGCGGCGACGATTACCACGACGTGGTGAAATCGCGGCTCAAGGCGGTCGGCCGCTGGCTGATCGATACAGCCGGCGGCGAGATCAAGGTTTTCGTCGACACCGCGCCGGTGATGGAAAAGCCGCTCGCCGCGGCCGCCGGCCTCGGCTGGCAGGGCAAGCACACCAACCTGGTGTCGCGCGAATTCGGCTCGTGGCTGTTTCTCGGCGCCATCTTCACCACGCTCGACCTGCCGCCCGACGCGCCGGAGAGCGATCATTGCGGCGCCTGCCGGGCCTGCCTCGACGTTTGCCCGACGGCGGCATTTCCGGCGCCGTACCGGCTCGATGCGCGCCGCTGCATTTCGTATCTCACCATCGAGCACAAGGGACCGATCGACCGCGCGCTGCGCCCGCTCATCGGCAACCGCATCTATGGCTGCGATGATTGTCTGGCGGTGTGTCCGTGGAACAAATTCGCCAAGGCCGGGCGGCAAACGAAGCTCGCGGCGCGCGAGGCGCTGCGTGCGCCGCAGCTTGCCGAACTTGCGCAGCTCGACGAGGCAGAGTTCCGCACGCTGTTTGCCAAGAGTCCGGTCAAGCGCACCGGGCGCGTGCGATTCTTGCGCAATGTGCTGATCGCGATCGGCAATTCCGGCGACGCCGCATTGGCGCCCGAAGCCGAACGATTGCTGGACGATTCTTCCCCGCTTATTCGCGGCGCCGCGATCTGGGCGCTCGGTCGCTTGGCGCGCTCGCGACTTGTTGACCGCGCCAAAACGCTCCGTGCCGTAGAATTGGATGTAGATGTGTGCACCGAATGGACGGCGGCGCTCGCAGAGTGAGAGTTCCAGACTCTGGAGTTGCGGTTCGATGTCCACACTTGTGTGTTTCGGTCTCGGCTATTCGGCCGAACACTATATCGGCATGTTCGGCGATAGCTTTGCACGCATCGTCGGCACCGTGCGCGGCGCCGAACGCGCCACGGTGTTGAACGGCCAGTTCGCCGGACGACTCAAGGCGCTGCTGTTCGACGGTCAATCGGCCACGCCGGAATTGCTGCATGCGGTCGGCGAGGCCGATGCGGCGCTGGTGTCGATTCCGCAGGACGAACATGGCGATCCGGTGCTGCGCGCCTGTGGCAAAGCACTGGCCCACGCGCCGCATCTCAAAGCGATCGTGTATCTGTCGACGGTCGGCGTCTATGGCGACCGCGCCGGCGCCTGGGTGGACGAGACACCGCTGGCGCCCGATTCGACGCGCGGCAGCGGGCGGCTTAACGCCGAGCGCGGCTGGGAGGATTTCGGCGAGCGCCGCGGTATTGCGGTGGCCGTGCTGCGCCTTGCCGGCATTTACGGGCCGGGGCGTAGCGCGCTGACCCAGGTGGCGCGCGGCAACGCGCGGCGAGTAGTCAAGCCCGGGCAGGTTTTCAATCGCATCCATGTCGAGGACATCGCGCAGGCGATCGACGCCGCGTTGGCGCGGCGCGCTTCCGGCATTTTCAATATTGCGGACGATGAGCCGACGCCGGCGGGCGAGCCGCTCGCGTTCGCAGCGCAGCTTCTCGGCGTGCCGCCGCCGCCCGAGGTGGCTTTTGAAGCGGTTGAGGCCGCGATGTCGCCGCTGGCAAAAAGCTTCTGGCAGGAATGCCGCCGCGTCAACAACGACAAGCTCAAGCGCGAGCTTGGCGTGGCTTTGCGCTATCCGACCTATCGCGAGGGATTAACGGGGTTGTTTGAACAAGAAAAACATGAAGCTGGGCGGCACGGTCGCTTTTGAAGAACAACGGACATTGAAAGCGCCCGAGGCTCTGGCTTACCGTGTCGCGGTTGTTCCAAAGCGGACGAAGCACCGGTCCGAATCAATTGGGATCGTGCGAGAAATAAGGCCCGAGGTCATTCAAGGCCATTAGCGCCCGCCGGATCAAATCAGTTTGGCTGCGGCTTCCGGTCCGATCAAACGCCGTCTTGAGGTGAAATTTAACGGTGTTCATCGAAATCGCCTCCCGATCCGCATAGTCTTTCAGTTCGATTCCCTGGAGGATGGCATCCACGATCTTGGCAGCTCCGAGCGGCACATGGAGCAGGTGCGCAATCTGTTGTACTGCGGAGGCAAGCCTCCGGCTCGGATCGTGAATCGCAAAAAGAACGCCACCCCGCGTTTGTGGGACTATGTCGTCGCCCGTCGGCAGCGGCGAAACCAACACGATGTACGGCGAGCGGCCCGAAGAACGCTGGATTCGTGCGATGCCGCCTGCGCCGCCGTGCGCGACATCTGCTTCTAGCGCCGCAATGCGCCTCGCTGCGGTCCGGTCCGCCACCACCAGTCGTCCGTGACGGTCGAGGCTGATGCCGTCGCGGGCGCGTGCAATAGCGCGCGCGGCGTTGTTGACGAATAACGCCGGACCCTCGCGGGACAGTCCGATCATGCCGGTTGTGTTGCGATTGACGGTAGCTTCGAGTACCTGGCTGCGTAATTCGCTTCGCAAGAACAATCGTCTAATTTGGAGCGCCCGTGTTAAATGCGGCGTGAGGCGTTCGAGGCGCGCAATGGCCTCGTCCCCATAGCGGCTGCGGTTCGTCCCCTGATGAACGGCCACGATTGCAATTCTGCCACCGGTCGCAAGCAGCGGACTGGCAAGCGATGCATCCACCCCCCGCGGGCGAAGGAACTCGTTGAGGAAAACATCGGTGCGTAGCACTTCTTGGGAGAACACGCGATCCGATGTAGACGCGGTTCCGACCGAGAGGGCAGAGAACGCGCGAGGCGCCGGGTCAAGTTGCGAATAGGCGAGATAGTCGGCCAAAAACGCTTGATCGACGGTTCGGACGCCGAGCGTAAACTGGACTTCGGGTGCGGCGTGATCCAGTTCTCCAAACACTACACCCGAACTGTCAAAATACTGGCCGATCAACTCGATCGCTCGCCTCAACTCCGCGGGATCGCAAGCCCCGCGATAGATGGCATCGACGAGCTTCTGTTCCAAGTCGGCGTTGACTGGGATCATTTTATGCGATCGCTCATGCGGTCATGAAAGCTGTGCATTGCGAACTTCAATCGCTGAAAATCTTCTTTAAGCTCAATCCGTTGCATTTAACTTTGATCGCGGCGACGCCCCCGAAGACTCGGTCGTCGATGCGGCAAGAACCTAAATGCGGCTTGGAAGACTGATCGCTGGCTAAATTCCAAATTAATTTGGACATCGCATTTTCTAGAAGCGGACAGGCGTTTGCAGCCTAGCGCGACGATTGAAGCACAGAAAGTTCGTTGACACTACCCGAATGGGTAGGGACGCCCCGCCGCTCAAGCCGCTAGACCTGCGATTATCCACCGCAGCTAGGCCATTCCACGCCTATCGACGGTAATGCAGGAGCATAACATGCCTATGAGAGGCGAACTCGCTGCCCCCGCAATGCGGTTGGACCGCGGCGCGAAAGCCGATCCTGACATTTTCCCCATTATCGCGTTTTGCCTGATCGGCTTAGCGATATCGGTCTGCTTCGCCCTCTCTTCCCAATCCTTCGATCAGATTTCCCTTTTGATCATGCAATACAACTTGATGTGACGACGATGCGCAGCATCGAAGCAATCACGCCGCCCGCGCATGTGCGAGAGCCGCGCGTCGTTGCCGACGGGGCCGTCACGGAAGCGTCACCGCCACGATTAGTCTTTTCGAAGATGTACAACGCTCTGCACCCCTTGCTGCAACGCGCCCAACAGCCAGGTCACCGCGGCGGGCGCGATCGATCTTCGGTGCCTTTGCCCATGATCCCATTCTGGATTTGCGGCGAGAAATAAATGAAAGCCGCGCGCCGCTGGTTCATCTATCGCCGTCTCGCAACCGACTTTAATGAGGCGTCAGACGGGTCGCTTGTCGAGCTAGGCACCTGTCGCACTGCGATCCTAGAATTCGCTTGGCGTTTTGCGCGTGCCGAAGTCGAACGAGACGCTTCAGCTGCGCGCCATCGCCGCGAAGCTGGACAACCGACTGATCAAGACATTCAAGGTCGTCAATCTCGTGCCACGGTCCGACGTTAACGGATCCACATTGGCTGTGAAACCATGCTCGACATCTTGGGTTATGCAGCCTCAATCGCCGTGCTGGCGACGTTCCTCATGCGCACGATGCTGCCGCTGCGGCTCATTGCGATTTTGAGCAACATTCTCTTCTTGCTTTACGGATATTTTGCGCATATCCCGCCCGTTCTATTTCTTCATGCCACGCTTCTGCCGATCAACATCGTGAGGCTCTTCGCGCTGCAGAAGCTTGCCTCTCCCCGGCAGGGCGACGGTTTTCGGCGTTTCGTCACAACAATGGGATCGCGGTGCGGTTTCATCCAACGCGACGCTAATTCCGTTACGGATGAACAAGGGAAGCTGGTTGTGGTGGTCGAGCCTGAGCCACTACGGCGGCGGTCTTAAAACGACGTCTGCCTATGGCGCTTCAGCGACATGGCAAAATCGACCTATCAGTTGTTGCTTTCGGCGGACAGGCGGTATTTCCGCGAGTTGCGCATGGTGTCGATTCCGCAGGACGGACACGGCGATCCGGTGCTGCGAACGTGCAGCAATGCACTCGCGCGCGCCGCGTCTCAACGCGATCGTGTATCTCTCGTCGGTCGGCGTTCACGAATGACAGTGACAGCGCACCAATTTGCTCGTAGACGGGCTCGCGCCGGGTGAGAAGCGCGCCGTTGGCCCTCACCTGATCGCGCGGCGCGCGATCTGCCCTTTCCCGCAAGGGGAGAGGGTAATCTTCAATGCAAACTCGGTCCCTTGAGAAACCGGCCGCGCTCGCTTGATTTGATGCGCAGGTCCATGGTTTCGCCATCGCGATAAATGGTCATCGGCACTTCGATGCCGGCTTGGCCTTGCGCCCAGATGCGGCGGAACAGGCCCGCCAGGTCGCGCACTCCCCCCTCCCGAGACGTGCTGTTTTGGAGAAGCTTGGCTTCGAAGCCGTAGCCCACCTTACGCCGTCACGTTAATGGTAGAAGCCCGCAAGGCATATTGCCCGCTTTTGGCGCTTCAAGGTCCACGACGTGCGAATTTCATCGCTTTCCTCGAAACGGATATCGGTATTGCCGAGGCTCCGGCTGTTCCTGAAAACTCATTCCGTCGGCGCAATTGCCATTCCGATTTTGACCGCGCTCGCCGTGCAGGCCATGCTCAAGCGCCAATCGGAATGGTTCGATGTTTACGTGAGGGCAGCCCGTTTGTTCCTCGATGGCCGCGACTTCTATGCGGCTGGAGTGGGTTATCTCTATCCGCCATTTCAGGTGCTGCTCGCCATTCCTTTCCTGCCTTTACCGAACTGGGCAGCGCGGGCGATCTGGTACGCCTGTAATGTCGTTGCCCTTGTCTGCTTGATACGATCTGCCTGGCGGATGGCAGGCGCAGCGGAAGTTCCCGGCGTCGGTCGCACCGATCGCCGAGAACGGGTCGCTTTCGGAATCGGCCTGCTGTGCAGCGGCTCGTATATCCTCAACGCTTTTGCACACCAGCAGACCGACGTCTTGATCGACGCGTGCGTCATGACTGGCTGTGCCGCTCTCATGGGGGGCAGAACATTTGGTGGATCGGTCCTGATTGGCCTCGGCGCCGCCTTCAAAGGTCCTCCGCTTTTGCTGGCGCCCTATCTTGTGCTGCGGCGTCAGTGGTCGGCAGCGGCAATTGTTGTTGCCGTGGCGCTTGCCGTTAACTTCGCGCCCGATTTGATTCGCCATGCGCCCGTAAGCAACACGTGGCTGCAGCATTGGTTGCAGGATTATGTCTTACCGACGCAACGTCTGGACACCGCACTCGGAACCTGGGGATCCGACCTGATTTACAATCAGTCGTTGGGCGGCACGCTGCGGCGCCTCGTGACCACCGCGCTGCAATGGAAGTTGGGCGATCTATCTGTTGTTGATCGGCGTGCACTGGTTGATACGATCACTCTCAAGGCGGTCGCTTACGGCATGATGTTCGTCATGCTTGTAGTTTCAATCTGGGCCGCTCTGCGGGCAGACCGGGTGGCTGCGGATGATGGCCGGCGATACACTCTGCCAACGCGGACAGCGATTGAGTTCGGTGTTGTTCTTACCCTTGTGTTGATCATGTCGCCAATGTCCAGCAAGGCGCATTTTGGCCTCCTGATCCTGCCCGCTTTTGTTCTTTCGCGGATCGCGGTTTTGACCAAACGGTACGCCATTTGGGTAATGCTCGCGCTAGCGGCGGTCGGAAGTCTTGCCGGAAGCAAAGATCTCGTCGGGGCTACCGTTTCCACGACGCTGTTATGGACGGGCGCGATAACTTGGAGCGCAGTTGTATTGTGGATTGGCTGCATTGCGGCATTCGGGCGCGGCTATGCAGCGCGAGCATTGCCCGCCTTCTCATCCGCACTTTTTTGCCGAGAACAAGAACAGCGGTAACGCGCGGCGGCCAGATCGCGCATCGCGCGATCTGGCCTCTCCCGCAAGGGGAGAGGGTAATTTTCAATGCAAACTTGGCCCTTTGAGAAACCGGCCGCGCTCGCTTGATTTGATGCGCAGGTCCATGGCCTCGCCGTCGCGGTAAATGGTCATCGGCACCTCGACGCCGGCCTGACCTTGCGCCCAGATGCGGCGGAACAGGCCCGCCAGGTCGCGCACTTCCTTGCCGCCGACCGACAACAAGATGTCGCCGTTGCGGATGTCGGCTTTCTTCGCCGGGCCGCGATCGGCGAGGCCGACGACGACGAGGCGGCTTTCCATCTCCGTCGCATAGAGGCCAAGCCACGGCCGCGGTGGGCCGCTGCGGCGGCCGGTCGTCATCAGATCGTCGAGGATCGGATTTAGGAGATCGATCGGCACGATCATGTTGATGTTCTGCGGCTGGCCCTTGTCGACGACGTGCTGCAATTGCAGCGACCCGATGCCGAGCAGGTCGCCGGTGGGCCCAATCAGCGCGGTGCCGCCCCAGTTTGGATGTGAAGGCGCGGTGAAGATCGCCTCGTCGAGCACGTATTCCCAATAGCCCGCGAATTCCTGCTTGGCGACGATGCGAGCCGCGACCGAGCGCGACCGGCCGCCGGCGCCGCCGACCACCACACGTTCACCGACCGACGTTCCGGACGATTGACCGATCTCGAGCGCCGGCACGTCGAGCTTGGCGAGCGCCTGCACCAGGCCGAAACCCGTCTCCTGATCATAGCCGATCACATGGCCGGGCACGGAGCGGCCGTCGGAGAGCGTGATCCAGACCGTGGTCGCCTCGGTGATCAGATAACCGATCGTGAGGACGAGGCCGTTGTCGCGAATGAAGACGCCGTGGCCCGCGCGCTCGGTGCCAAGCGTCTCCGCGGTAAACGCATCGGGCGGAATAATGGTGCGCAGACCCACAACGGAGGACAGGGCCCGGTCGAGGTCGTAGCTGTAGTCCCCTGGCTTCGGTTGCGCGGAGGCTGGAATCTTCCACTCGCTCACGGACGGCATCGAAAATATCCCTCGCGAACGGTTCGACGGAGTGGCCGCCTAGGCCGCGCCTCCGGTTTGCGTACGCCCTATGCGCTTGCAATGGCTGCAAAGGTATTTGTCCGCTGGCGGCGTTGCAATCAAGCCCTTGCAATCAAGCCGTTGCATCGAGCCCTGGCGGCGCTGTGAACAGCGGCGCATAACTCGATGAGGACCGCGCGGTTTGACACGCAATGGTCTGACCCGAGACGCCGGCTTGAGCCTGACGCCTATTAGTGGAACATTTACGCTGATCGGAGCAACATTGTCGTATCGGCAAGATCGACGAAGTGCTTGCAGCGGCATCGCCTTGTTACCGCCCTATCTGTGCGGCACAATAGACCTTGTAGCTTGGGGACTTTGGGGGAATTTTTCGTGCGCGTCTGCACCCGCCTTGCATTGCTTGCCTTCGCCCTCGCGGGAACGATCGGCCCCGCTGCCGCGCAATATTATCCGCCACCAGCGCCGGGCTACGCGCCGTACCCCCCGCCTCCGCCGCCCGGCTATGGAGCGCCGACTTACGACAGCGCACCCCTGCCGCCGCCCGGTAGCCCCGCGCCCGGATACGGTCAGCCCTACCAATCGCAACCTTATGCCGGTCAACAGCAGACCGAGGCTTATCCACCTCCGGCGCCGAGCCAGCCCTACGGTCAGCCCGCTTATGGGTCTGGCGGTGGTTTTCCGCCGCAGCCAGCGGCGCCCGGCTTCCGCCCGCCGGCCAATGTCGGTGGTGGTCCCGGTGATCCTGATGTCACAGGCACGGTGCCGGCTCCGGTAGCGGCAGCTCCGGCCCGGCAGCCGGATGCCACCGTCGTTGCGGCGCTGCCTGCCGATTACCAGCCCGAGCAGAATCAGACGCCGCAGTTGGCACAGCGCTTCCAGCGTCAGCTCGTCGATTATCCGACCAGCCAGCCGCCGGGCACGATCATTGTCGATACGCCGAATACCTACCTTTACTTGATCATGGGTCATGGCAAGGCGCTGCGCTACGGCATCGGCGTCGGCCGCGAAGGTTTTACCTGGACGGGGACCGAGCGCGTCAGCCGGATGAAGGAATGGCCGGACTGGTTTCCGCCGAAGGAAATGATCGAGCGGCAACCCTATCTGCCGCGCTTCATGGCCGGTGGCGAGAGCAATCCGCTGGGCGCGCGCGCGATGTATCTCGGCAACACGCTTTATCGGATCCATGGCACCAACCAGCCCTCGACCATCGGCACCTTCGTGTCGTCGGGCTGCATCAGGCTGACCAACACGGACGTCAAAGATCTCTTCAGTCGCGTCCAGGTCGGCACGCGCGTGGTGGTGATGCCGGGGACGCCGCCGAATACGGCGTCATCCCGGGCGCCCGACGAGCCGCCTGTCAGCCGCTAACGCTTCGGCAATTGCGGTCCTGTCGCACCGGCGCGTTGGCCGGTAAGAGGTAATTTCTTACGGTGGCTTTCGCGCGACTCAGCTAATCTCGTTTGAATCAATTCCGTGCGTCGGCAGGCCCTGTTGGTCGGCGCAGAGAAATCCGCCCCGCGACGATCCAGGCAATGTATCGCGTGCTGTCAATAGCGATCGCGCGCCGGCATGCTGCGAGGTCGAATGTTTCCCAATGTCCGTCTGCTGGTCGGGGCGTTGTTCGCCTCCGTGGTTGCATTGAGCTGTGGATTCGGCTTGTTCGCCGCATTCCGCGTCAATCATGAACCGCTGAGCCGGCTGCCCGTCGGCACCGCGCCCGTTCAGTTCGTCGCCAATGAAGTCGCAGGGCGGGCCGGCTGGGGTACGCCATTCGATGGCCAGCCGCGCCTCAATGGTCCGCAACGCGGCGAGATCGCGGCGGACGCGCCCGCCGTGACACCTGCGGGTCAAGCCAGCCTCGAATCGACGAGCACCGGCACCGCGGCGGCAATCAAGCCGGTCGCGGTCGCTACACCCGTGATCGAAACGGCGGCGCCAAGCGCAATCGCGCAGCCTGCCGTGGTCATTGTGCCTGCCGTCACTGCGACAACGGCCGTCGCCGCCGTGCCGGCGCCGCCTGTTTCGGGATCCGCCGCGCAGATCTCAGGGGCGGCTCCAGCCAGCGGCGCGGCGAAGCAAACTGCGCCGGCAACCGCGGCCTCAACTGCTGTGGTTACTCCGGCGGACGGCGCAGCCCATTCGGCAAGTGTTGCACCCGACCAAACAGCGAGCGTGCCGGCACCGTCGACCGATGCCCCTTCGGCGTCGGCTGGCGTAAATTTGCCCGCCGACGCGGATCCGGCTCAAGCCACGGGCGCGATTGCGTCTGCGCCCCCTGCGCCGGAGCACTCGGCAAGCATGCCGGTACCGGCCGCAAGCTCAGCGCCGGCGGTTACTGTCCCGCCGTCGCAAAAGCCGGCTGCGGAAACAGAGGCGGCCACCCCGGTGTCTGCGGCGAAGCCAGATAGCGACCCTGGCCCGGTGGTGAAAGCGGCTGCTCCGGTGATCGCGACGCAAACGCCCGCCGATCAGCCCTCCGTCGCCCCACCGCCAGCGGATCAGGCTGAACCTTCGTCAAAAACAGTCACCGCGCCCGCGAAGGCGGTGGTGAAACCCGTTCGCAAGGTCGGAGCAAAAAAGGACGGCAAAATCACGCGCAAGCCAGCCGCGGGCCGCCGCGTCGCCGTCAAAAGGCGTATCGTGCGCAGGGTGCGTCGCGCTCCCGGCCGGAATACTGGCTTCGGCGATCCGGTCTTCCAATCGGCGCCTAATTACTCGGGCGCGTCGGCATCGCGCACCAGCGCCAATTCGACGGGGTGGTAGACGGCTCGTGGGCGTTTCCGCGATTGTGGCGGCGCCGCTGGGCAATTCCTAAATGAGAGCGCTCGGCAGGCTGCCGAATTGGGGCAATCGCGCGTGGTTCCTGTTTCAGTCCTCGATCTGTCGCCAGTCACGACCGCAACGCCGGGCTCGGTGGCGCTGCGCAATTCGCTCGATCTGGCGCGGCTTGCAGATCGGCTTGGCTACAAACGCTATTGGGTCGCCGAGCACCATAATCTTGCAAACATCGCGAGCTCCGCACCTGAGATCATGATCGGGCAGATTGCGGCGGCTACGTCGGCGATCCGCGTCGGCTCGGGCGGCGTCATGTTGCCGAACCATGCACCGCTCATGGTCGCCGAACGCTTCAAGGTGCTGGAGGCGCTGTTTCCCGGACGCATCGATCTCGGCCTCGGCCGCGCACCAGGGACCGATCAGGTAACCTCGTATGCATTGCGGGCGCGGCAGGATCCCCGCGACGGCGACGACTTTCTCGAGCGCTTCCAGGAGTTGCTCTTGTTGGAGCGTGGGGGATTTCCGGAAGGCCACCCGTTCCGCAAAGTTCACGCCGTGCCGGCTGATGTTGCGCTGCCGCCGATCTGGCTGCTGGGGTCGAGCGGCTACAGCGCCGAGCTTGCTGCCGCCGTCGGCATGGGGTTCGCGTTCGCCTTCCATTTTGCCGATTACGACGCCACAAGCGCGATGTTGAGCTACCGTGAGCACTTCAAGCCGTCGGCAACGCTGAGCGCGCCGAATGCGATCCTTGGGGTCGCGGTGATTGTGGCAGACAGCGATGTGGAGGCCGAGCGCATCGCCTCGAGCGCCGACCTGCATTACGTCCGCCGCGCCAAGGGCGAATATGCGCCACTGGCCTCGCCTGACGAGGCCGCCGCTTATCCGTACGCAGCGATCGACCGCGAGCGCATCGCGCGCCAACGCGGACGCCTTATTGTCGGGGGCACCGAAACGGTGATGAAGCGGCTGCTGGCGCTCATTGAGGCAACGCGAGCGGACGAAATAATGGTCACCACAATGGTTTTTGACCATGCGGCCCGCAGGCATTCCTACGAGCTGCTCGCCCAGGCTTTTGCCCTTGAGGCGCGCTCCAAGAGCGCTTCGTGATCACGCTGAATCGCGAAGCGCTCTGGTTTTACAGATTTGGTCGCATTTCCTTCGGAAAACCGGCGGCCGCTTTTCCGGAAAATGCTCCTGAGGCCCGCACGGTTCTTTTCGGCAAAACCGCATAAAGGCGACATAAACAGCGTCATATTGATGTTTTGCATTTTCCATATTCGTGGATAATGGGGCTAAGCCGGCAGCTGACGGATGGTGGGAGGCAATATTGTCAAGTAAGAAATATGTTTCGGAATCCGATCTTAAGTCACTGGGGGATCAACAGGTGAATACCCAACGTGCGCGGCGCGGCTTCGCGTCCAATCGGCACATCAGACACATTCTGCTCGGCCAGACCTGCGCGTTGGCCATCGGCTTGGCGATGATGGTGACGACATCGCCGGCGAACGCGCAGTTCCAGTCTCTCTTCCCGTCGTTCCAGGCCCCGCCACACCGGATCAAACACAAGGTGGCCCGGAGGCATGTGGAGCAGCGGCAGGCGGTCAACAAGCTGCCGTTCGGCGATATTCCGAAGGGGCCACTGGAAATTTTTGTTTCGATCGAGCAGCAGAGGCTCCACTTCTACAGCAACGGTGTGCTGGTTGCGACTGAACCGGTCGCGACCGGCGTTCCCGGCCATTTGACGCCGCTCGGCGTGTTTAGCGTCATCGAGCGCGACCGCTATCATCACTCGAATCTCTACAGCAATGCGCCGATGCCTTACATGGAGCGCATCACCTGGTCGGGTGTGGCCATGCATGAGGGCCCAGGCGTCGGCCATCAAGCGTCGCATGGCTGCATTCGCATGCCGCAGGCATTTGCGGCCAAGCTGTTTATGCTGCCAACGATGGGCATGCGGGTGATCATTACCCGCCAGGAATTGGCGCCGATCCCGTTCACCGACGCGCATCTGTTCGTACACAAGGATGCTCCGCCCACGGCAGCGTTGCCGCGCGGCGTGCAGACGGCACAGCAAGTCGCTCCCGGCACCAAGAGCGATGCCGAACCGAGCGCGGCAGTACCGGCCGGTGCACCGGCTCCGGACACTGCCCCTTCGGTGCAACCCGATCTCCGCCTGAATCCGGCGCCCACATCGGCAGTGCCGAGTCCAGTCGCGGCGGACAAGCCAGCAGCCAAGGATGCACCCGCGCCGGCCGCATCGGCGCAACCAACGCCGGCTGAGCCGGACAAGACCGCTCAGACACCAGCGCCGGCGAAATCTCCCGCCGCCGCAGCGGCCACGCCGCAACCGGCCGCTACGACGCCTACAGATGGCGGGACCGCAGCGTCAGCACCGATGGCGCCGCCGGCATCGGCCGCGCCGGTTCCTGGCGCAGCAGCCAGTGTACCGCCGGCAACTGACATGACAGCGCCGATCGCAATCGAGAACGTGCCGATCCCGCTGATCAAGCCCGCGCGACTCGCCGAAGGCGCCGATAAGCCGATCGCCATCTTCGTCAGCCGTAAAACCGGCAAGATCTATGTCCGGCAAAATTTTGCGCCCTTGTTTGACGCACCGGTCACGATCGAGCATCCGGAACAAGCACTTGGCACCCACGTTTATACGGCGATGGATTATCTGCCCGACCATTCCACCTTCCGGTGGACCGTGACGACGCTGCCCAACGCAGCGGGGTCAAGGAAGATCGAACACTGGAAATACGTGCGAGACGCTTTGGGCAGGAGACGGCGTGTTCGCGTCGTGGAGCGTGTCGCCGAGCCGGAAAGCTCGCAGCGGGCGTCAACGCCGCAGGAGGCCTTGGCGCGCATTCAAATCCCGCGGGACGTCATCGATCAGATTTCCCAACTGATGGTTCCCGGCTCCTCGCTCGTCATATCCGATCAGGGGCTGGGCCCGGAGACGGGAGTTCACACCGACTTCATCGTCGTCACCCGCTGATCGCCTCACCCTAACAGAGCCGCCGAGTTGCGCGTCCGCGCCTCGGCGGCTTTCGTCTATCGGCCCCGCATCCGGTGCGCCATCTGCGCACGGCCATTCAATCGCTGTGATCGTGGGTGTATCGTGCCCTGACCGCCCGGCCGGCGCTAAGGCCGAGATCGATCGCGGTCAGTCAATGGAGGATAATCTTGGGTAAGCAGTTTTCACTCACCGCTTCCGACAGCTTCAAGCTTGGCGCCTATCGCGCCGATCCCAGCGGAGCATCGAAGGGCGGCATCGTCGTCATTCAGGAGATTTTCGGCGTCAATCATCATATCCGTGCGGTCTGCGATCGGCTTGCCGGCGAAGGCTATGCGGCTCTCGCCCCCGCGGTGTTCGATCGTCAGCAGCCAAATTTCGAATGCGGCTATACGCCGGATGAGATCGCCAGTGCGCGGAAGTTCGTTGCCAACCCCGATTGGGGCAAGATGCTGCTCGACGTCCAGGCCTCGATCGACGAACTGAAAAAATCCGGGCCCGTCGCGATCATGGGTTTCTGCATGGGCGGGACAATCTCGTTTCTCGCCGCCTGCAAGCTCAACGGCCTCTCGGCGGCGATCTGCTATTACGGCGGTCAAATCGCCAAAAACGCCGACGAGAAGCCGAAACTACCGGTGCAGATGCATTTCGGCGAGAAGGACGCGTCGATCCCGATGAGCGACGTCGACCTGATCAAGCAGAAGCGCGGCGGCGACTGCGAAATATACGTCTATCCGGACGCGCAGCACGGCTTTCACTGCGATGAGCGCGGCAGCTATCAGGAAGCTGCGGCTAAATTGGCCTGGCAGCGTTCGATGGCGTTCCTGGCGAAGAACGTAAAGTAATCAGGAATCAGAAAATCAGGCTTCAGGGATCAAATCCGATCCCTGACGCCTGTTACCTGATGCCTGTTAAAACCAGCGCTCTTGAACGTTGATGGTGTCGCCTGGTCGTATCGGATAGCCGACCGGCACAGTCATCCGTACCTGCTGGCCGCGGATGACACGCGTCACGGTTACGGTCCTGCGAAAGGCTCGCGGTCCGAAGCCTCCGGCGATGGCGACCGCGGTCTCGACCGTCATATCGGCGACGAACGGATATTGGCCCGGCTGAGTCACTTCGCCGAGAATGAAGAACGGCCGATACGCTTCGATTTCG
Source organism: Xanthobacteraceae bacterium (assembly GCA_036511795.1). Taxonomy (GTDB): domain Bacteria; phylum Pseudomonadota; class Alphaproteobacteria; order Rhizobiales; family Xanthobacteraceae; genus BOG-931. The sequence goes on along the minus strand of DATCBO010000056.1, from coordinate 135,314 downwards.
ACCGCAACATGCGGTTCCTTGATGAAGCCTTGCCGCAGCCGGTCGGAAATTCGGTTGGACAGTTCGTCGGTGGTAGCGCCGCGCGCCGATACCGTGCCGATCAGAGGCATGGCGATATGACCGCTGGCGTCGACGACGTAGGAGTTTGACAGGCCATCCTGGCCGAACACCACGACGCGCAGCCGATCGCCCGAATCGAGCGTGTAAGGCTGGTTGTCGGGCGCGGCAGGAGCATAAGCGACCGGTCTCATGGGGACCTGCACGAACCGAGGCGCGGGAGCAGGCATGATCGCGGCGGGCATGAAGCGCGGGGCGGACGCCGTCACCAGGAGTCCCCGGCTTCCCGGGGCTGAAACGGCCTGCATCGGCATCGGCGCCAAAGCGCGTGGAGCGGCCGATCCATAGATCGTGGCGTCAATGCCAGGCGCGGGAGCGACCATCACTGGCCGCGCTGGCGCAGAGGCGACGGGGATCCACGGCGCGGGCGTCCACCCCGATGGTCCGCCGGCACATCCGGCGGCGGTGAGGGCGAAGGCACAGAGCAGGAGGAATGAGCGGACAGTCCGCATACGCGCAAATCCGAGCCGGTTCGTTCGAACGCGACCCGATTAAGGCTGAGTATGGTTAACAAACCCTCACTCGGCCGCGGCAGCGCAACAAATCTGGGCGGAAAAGAACTAATCGGTTCCGTTTTTGTGGCGACGGTCGAGCCGGTCCGCAATCGCGAACATCAGCAGGGCACCGGCGAACATGAGCGGAAACCCGACCGCCCAACCGAGCTTTGTCATGTCGGCGGTTTGTTCGAGATCGAGATACCAGGCGAGCGCATCAACGGCGGCGATCACGGCAATCGAGCCTAGCAGTTTCTGCTTGAGCGCGCTGAAATCGATATCGATCAGGCCTGCCGGCCAATTCGATTCCTCGCCGGGTTGGATTCTTTGGATGAAATTCTCGTAGCCGGAGAAGACGACAATGAGCAACAGATTCGCGGTCAGCGCGATATCGACCAAGTTGAGCACGCCCACGATCAGATCGTGCCAGCCCTGACCCGACACATGCATCGCCAGCGCGTATAAATCGGCGAAGAAGCGGTACATCAGCAGCAGAACGGCCAAAAGCAGACCGAAGAGGAACGGCGCCGCCAGCCATCGGCTGTAAAGGATCAGCGTCTGAACGACATCTCGGCTCTGTCGCATAACGCCCTCTCCACTATTTCGGTCGACACCCGATCCTTCGGCGGACGTGCATTGCGCGCCGGAAATCCACAGTCATGGAGGCTGAACGCATTCCGGGGCCCGTGGCGGTAGCCCGCGCCCCGGAATGGACAGAGCCGAGTTATCTTAGATCGTCAACAAGCGGAATTTACGCGGCGACTCCCGTGCCGATCGGGCAGCTCACTCCGGTGCCGCCCAGGCCGCAATAGCCGTGCGGGTTTTTGGCGAGATATTGCTGATGATAGTCCTCGGCGAAATAGAACGGCGGGGCGTCGACGATCTCCGTGGTGATGGGCCCCATGCGCCGGGCCGTCAGCGCCTTGGTGTAGCCCGCTTTTGAGCCCTCGGCGGCGGCGCGCTGCTCCGGCGTGAACGTGTAGATACCGGAGCGATACTGGGTACCGACGTCGTTGCCCTGGCGCATGCCTTGGGTCGGATCGTGGCTTTCCCAGAAGGTTTTGAGCAGGCTCTCATAGGAGATTTTCTTCGGATCGTAGACCACGAGCACCACTTCGTTGTGGCCGGTCCGGCCGCTGCACACCTCCTCATAGGTCGGGTTCGGCGTCGGTCCGCCGGTGTAGCCGACCGCGGTGGCGTAGATGCCGGAGCCGAGCTCCCAGAATTTGCGCTCGGCGCCCCAGAAGCAGCCCATGCCGAACGTCGCGGTTTCGAGTCCTTGCGGATAGGGGCCCTTGAGAGGGTGGCCGTTCACGTAGTGGTCTTTGGCGGTTGGAATCGGCGTCGGCCGTCCCGGCAAGGCGTCGCCGGCCGCAGGCATTTCCAGCTTTTTTCGCAACGAGAACATGGCGCCATCTCCTGTTTTGCCGACAAGATATACGCATCGGGCTTCGGCGGTACAGCGGCCCGTCCGATCACGTTTATGCGGGGTTTATCCGCCGGCGCCGCTCTTCTGATGAATGTTGCGGCTTCCACGAGGCCGTTCCGCCGCTTATTCTACGGCGCGTGCGTCGTGCGCCGGCTCCAAATGCCGGAGGCATACCCGCAACGCTCCGGGCCGGAGTCGGCCGGCCTGGATGAGCCAGCGGCGAAGGAGGCTTTGCCAATGTCCCGAATTCTCGCGCTCGCTTGCGCGTTCGTTCTGTCGGCCGGAGCGGCCATGGTCCAACAATCCATGGCCCAACAACCCATGGCCCAGCAGCCCGCGGCCCCAGCAGCCCCGGCGGCGGCTCCGGCTCCGCGCCCGGCCTATGGGCCGGCGATCACCCTCGATCAGGCCAAGCGTGCCATGGCGGCGGCCGAATTGAAGGCGGCGGAGAACTCCTGGCAGGTGGCGATCACGATCCTCGACAGCGGCGGCAACCTCGTGATGTTTCACAAGGTCGACAATGCGCCGCTGTTCGCCATTACGGTGTCGCAGGGCAAGGCGCGCACGGCGCTCGATTTCAAGCTGCCCAGCAAGGCGCTCGATTATGCGATCACGGCCGGCGGCGCCGGGATGCGCCTCTTGGCGCTCAACGATACGACACCGCTGGAAGGCGGCGTGCCGGTCATGGTCGACGGCAAGATCGTCGGCGCGATCGGCGTTGCGGGTGCGCTCTCGCCGCAGGATGCCGAGATCGCCAAGGCGGGCGCCGACGTTCTGGTGCCGACGCAGTAGCGGTATCTACGACCCGTTCAGTTTTCGCACCCGCTCGATGATCTGCGGCGGCGCCTGGTAGGCGCGTTCGATCACGCGCAGAAGCTGTTCGCCATTGCGCGGTGAATTGACCTGCAAGCCGATCTTCTTCGCGTCTGCCAGGAAGTCCGGATCGGCAAAAGTCTCCATCAGCGCGTTGCGCATCGCGGCGACGCGATCCGCCGGCACGGCCGGCGGCATCAGCAACGGGCGGCCCAAGGCGAGCGACGTGAAGGCGGTTTCCAGGAGCTGCTTGTCCTGTGGATTCGCTACCAGATCGGGCGCGAACGGCACGTCGCCCAGCGCTGCAATCTTCTCCGGCCCATATTGCACAATGGCCTTGGCTTTCTTCTCCGCCAGCCAAGTCGGCCGCGTCGACGACAGCGCGCTGTAGAACACACTCGGATAGCCGTCGAGTTCGCCGCGCTCCATGGCGAGGAACGCGTCGTTCTGCCCCGGGTAAGCGGGAATGACCTTCATCTTGGTGCCGAGCGTCGCGTTGAGCAGCCGCGCGTAGAATGCCGGCGTCGAATTGGCGCCGGACGCACCCATTTCGGTTACGCGCCGGCGCAAATCGTCCACCGAATTCACCGGCACCGAGTGCCAGACCAGCACCATCGCGGTTTCCACGCTCGGGGTGCCGAGCCAGTTGAACTTGAGCGGGTCGAACTGCGCCTGTTTGGTGCCAAACAGCGGCTCGAGCGGCGGGTCGCTCTGGATCAGACCCAGCACCGAGCCGTCGCGTGGCGCGGCCGCGTAAAGGTAATTGGTGGCGATGATGCCGCCAGCGCCCGGCATGTTGCGCACGACGATGGTCGGATGGCCGGGGATGTGCTTGCCCAACTGCCGCGCGATGGCGCGCGCCAGCGTGTCGTAGCCGCCGCCGGCGCTGGTGCTGACCACCATCGTGACGGTTGAGCCCTTGTAGAAATCGGCTGCAGGATCGGCCAACGCCGGCACGGCGCACAGGCATGCGAATAGCGCGAGCGTCGCGCGAACATCGATCATTGCAACCCCGTCGTTATCTTGTCAGCCGGTCTAATAGGACTACACTTACATCAACCGCGCCAGCGACCGACTAGCGCACTCCAATGAGCGCCGCGCAGGCCCGGTAAGAGGCAAGAAAAAGGAGGGAACGGATGGCGTTGTCGGTTAGGCCGCTTTCACCCGCGCTCGGAGCGGAAATCACAGGCGTGGATCTGCGCGAGCCGCTTGATGCCGCGACCGTCAAAGCGGTCAATGACGCCTTCGATCAACATCTCGTCGTGGTATTTCGCGATCAGCAATTGTCGGAAGACGATCAGGTCCGCGCCGCCGGTTATTTCGGCAAGGTTCATGTCCGCCGCCGCCCGGCCAACGGCCGCACGCCCGGCGGTGAATACGACACGCCGTTCATGATGGTCACCAACATCGTCGAGAACGGCAAATCGATCGGCGCCTTCGGTGACGGCGAGATGTGGTTTCACCACGACACCAGCTATTATCCGCAGCCGCACCGCGCGACGTTCCTTTATTCCATGAAGCTCACCTCATCGGGCGGGCAGACGTGTTTCTCCAACATGTACAAGGCCTACGAGAATATTCCCCGCGCGCTACGCGACCGGCTCGAAGGCAAGAGCGTGCTCCAAATCCACGATTACAAGCGGCGCGAACGGATCGATCTCGCCCAGGTCGCGTTGGACAAAATCCTGCACCATGAGCAGCCGATCATCATCACTCATCCGGCGACAGGACGGAAAGCGCTGTATGTCAGCCGGCTGATGTCGGCGCGCATCGAGGGCTTCTCGCGCGACGAGAGCGAGGCCGCGCTGGAGCAATTGTTCGATATCTCCGAGGACCCGTCGATCGTCTATGAGCATGAGTGGCAGCTCGGCGATCTGGTGCTCTGGGATAATTGGTGCTCGATCCACGCGCGCAAGGACTTTCCGCGCGAGGAGCCGAGGCTGATGCGCCGCTGCACGATCGAAGGCCAAGCGCTGCGGCATTAATGATTGCCCCCTCCGAATGGGAGGGGTGGCGAGCGAAGCGAGGGCGGGGGGAGAGAATGGTTTTGCTTCGTAATCTGATTCTGCTCGCTGCTCTCGCGTTTCTCGCCTCGATCGGCGGCGCCCGCGCCGACGAGCCGTTCTACAAGGGCAAGCGGCTCACGCTCCTGGTCAATTTCGCCATCGGCGGACCTGCCGACGTCGAGGGCCGCTTATTCGCGAAATATATCGGCCGGCATATCGCCGGTAATCCGAGCGTGGTGGTGGAGAACATGGACGGCGCCGGCGGCGTGGTCGGCGCCAAGTATCTGGGGGCGATCGCGCCCAAAGACGGCACCATGGTGGGCTACCTCACCGGCTCGGGCTTCATGTATGCGCTCGATCCTTCGCGCTTTAATCCTGATTTTGAAAGCTATGGGTTCGTCGCCATCCAGGGCGGCGCAACGGTTACTTACGTTCGCACCGATGTGCCGCCCGGTCTGAAATCCGCGACAGATATCGTCAAGGCTCAGAGTCTCGTCGCCGGCGGGCTGTCAGCCGACAGTTCCAAAGACATCCGCGTACGGCTCGCCATGGATCTGCTCGGGCTGAAATACAAATACGTGACCGGCTATCGCTCGAGCGCGCCGGCGCGACTGGCATTCGAACGCGGCGAGATCAACGTCTTCGCCGAATCGACGCCAAGCTATCGCAGCATCGTCATCCCCGATCTTATCGACCGGGGCCGCGCCATTCCGCTCTGGTACGATGCCGGCGATCTCTCTCAGCCATCGCCGCAAATGGCGGGGCTGTCGATTCTGCCGTTCCCCGAGCTTTACCGGAAGATCAAGGGTGCTCCGCCGTCAGGGCCGCTGTGGGACAACTACCGCGCCGTCAATACGATCGATGGGGCCATGCTGCGCATGATCTGTTTCCCGCCGGACGCGCCTAAAGCGGCGCGCGACGCGCTGGCTACCGCCGTGGTGGCGCTCAATGGCGACAAGGATCACGCCGCGGAGGCGATGCGCACCATCGGCTTCGTGCCCGACTGGCAGGCCAGCCCTGACGTGCAGCAGAGCGTGCGGTCAGTCCTGTCGATGCCTACGGGTGTGCGCAACTTTCTCAACAGCTACATCAAGGCAGCCAACAAATAACAGAACACGGAGGGAACGCGATGTCACCGAAGGTGCTGCTAGCCTTATCCGCTGCGCTCATTCTCGGCATCGCCGCCGCGCAGGCTGACGAGCCCTTTTACAAGGGCAAACAGCTTACGCTGCTCATTAACTTTGCGCCCGGCGGCCCAACCGACATCGAAGGCCGTCTTCTCGCCAAGCACATTGCAAAGCACATTGACGGGCACCCCTCGGTCATTGTCGAGAACAAGGATGGCGCCGCCGGCATGGTGGGGGCCGGCTATCTGGGCGAGCTTGGGCCAAAAGACGGCAGCATGTTCGGCTATTTCACCGGCGTATCGTGGAACTTCATCGTCGATCCGGAGAAGTTCCGCGTCGACTTCCGCGATTACGAGTTCGTCGGTTATCAGCCCGGCAACGCCGTTTATTACATCCGCAGCGATATTCCGCCCGGGATGAAAAAACCGGCCGATCTCATGAAAGCGCAGGGCCTGATCATGGGCGGCCTCGGCCGCGATTCGTCCAAGGACCTGCTGCAGCGCCTGACCTTCGACATGCTCGGGCTGAAATACCGCTACGTGACCGGCTACCGTTCAAGCAACACGGCGCGGCTCGCCTTGGAGAACGGCGAGATCAACATGCATTCGGAATCGACGCCGGGCTTTCTTGGGGTCGTCGAGCCCAATCTGGTCAAGGCCGGAAAGGTGGTCCCGGTCTGGTACGATCCCAATTACGACGGCAAGAGTTTCACGCCGGCGCAAATGATGCTGCCGACCGGGATCATGACCTTTCCGGCGTTCTACAAGATGGTCAAAGGCACAGAGCCCTCCGGTCAATTGTGGGAGGCGTATAAGACAAATCTTGGAGCGGATGCGCAGATGCTGCGCACAGTCGTCATGCCGCCGGGTTCACCGCCCGCTGCCGTCGCTGCCTTGCGCAAGGCGCTGGCCGCGCTCAATGACGACAAGGCTTATGCGGCTGACGCGATGACGGCGATCCAGTTCGTGCCGCACTACACGATAGATCAGAACCTCAACAAGGAAGTGCGCGAGCGGCTGACGATCCCGGCCCCGATGCACGAGTTCATTCTTTCCTATATGAAGAAAGCCGGAAAATAGCGATCGGCCGCGCCGGCTGATCCGGCGCGCAGCTCATTCAGGCACATATGAAAATACCTAAAGGCAAAAAGAAAATGCCGCCGCGGAAGCGGGCGGCCGCAAAGCCATCGGCCGAAAGCGCCCCCCTTGCGCCGGAAGAACGCATCGTGATGAGCGATCTCACACTGCATCAGCTGTTCCAGCAGCAGACCGCGGTGATGCTCGATCACGCCGACCTCTCCGAGGAGCAGAAGCAGAGCATTCTCATCGGGATGAGCTGCCCTTGCTGCGGCGCCGGCGGATTTTCATACACCGCGAAGCTGAAGCGCGGGACCTAAATTTTCGGCCGCGCTTTCATTACTGGAACCATGCATTGCTCGCCGTGCGCCGTTCGGGCAGAGTGCGAGACGCCCGCAAAGCATTTGGAACCCATGCCGCGACTGAGCCGCCGCTTGTTTCTAGCCGGCAGCGCCGCTTCGGCCGGTTTGGCGGCGTTGCCGCGGCGGGGCGCTGCTGCCCCGGCGCTTGCCGCGGGCGATTTTGACACCGTCATCGTTGGCGCCGGCGCCGCCGGGATTGCCGCGGCGAAGCGCCTGGCTGCGGCGGGCAAGCGTTATGTCCTCATCGAGGCGGCGGATCATTTAGGCGGCCGCTGCGTCACCGACGGCCGTACCTTCGGCGTGCCGTTTGACCGCGGCGCACATTGGATTCATCTGGCCGACTCGAACCCTGTGGCCAAGCTTGCGCCGGGCCGCGGCATGGAAATATATCCGGCGCCGCGCAGCCAGAAAGTCCGCATCGGGTTGCGCTACGCGCGCGAGAAGGAACTGGAAGATTTTCTCGCCGTCCAGGTGCGCGCCACGCGCGCGATTGACGACGCCGCCCGCAAGGCGGATGTCGCGTGTGGTTCGGCGCTGCCGGGCGATCTCGGCGACTGGCAGGCTACGGCCGAGTTTGCGCTCGGTCCGTTTTCCTATGGCCAGGATCTGGCGAAACTCTCCGCGGCCGACTTTGCGAGCGCCACCGAGCGCAGCGGCGATGCATTTTGCCGGCAAGGATTTGGCGCCTTGCTGGCCGCGCAAGCCGCAGGCGTCGCTGTCGAGTTGTCGACGCCCGTGACGTCAATTGGCATCGACCGCGCCGTCGCTGTTCAGACACCAAGAGGCACGATTACCGCGCGCACCGGCATTATCACGGTGTCGACCGCGGTGCTCGCCTCCGGCCGCATTCAATTCGCGCCGGAATTGCCGCTGCGGGTAAGCGAGGCGTTTCATCGATTGCCGCTCGGCAGTTACGACCACATCGCGCTCGAATTCGCCGGCAATCCGCTCGGTCTCGACAGCGACGATCTGGTATTTGAGAAATCGGCCGACGCGCACACTGCGGCGATCCTCGGCAACGTGTCCGGAACGCCGCTCTGTTTGATCGAAGTGGTCGGATCGTTCGGCCGATCGCTTGCCGCGCAGGGCGCGGACGCCATGGTCGATTTCGCCGGCGATTGGCTCGGCAAGCTCTATGGCGCGCAGATGAGAAAGACGATCACGCGCGCCGGCGTCACGCGCTGGAATGCCGAGGCGCTTGCGCTCGGCGCGATGTCGGCCGCCATGCCGGGCGGTCACGCCGCTCGCGCCGTGCTCACCGAGCCGGTGCGCGATGCCGTGTGGTTCGCCGGCGAAGCCGTCCATGAAACGCTGTGGGGCACGGTCGGTGGCGCCTGGGAATCCGGTGAGCGCGCCGCCGATGCGGTGCTGCGGCGGCTGGCGGGCCAGCGCCAGCCCGAAGCGGACGAGCGGCGGGTGCGCAAGCGCAAAGCGAGGCGGCGCCGGTTTAACGAGGAGTGACATTGCGGAAGTCTCGTAGCCCATTGGCAAGGATCGCGACGAGGGCTTGAATTTCTCATCGCGAATCGCGATATTGACCGATGAAGTCGATTGCCTTTACCCCTGCAAGCGCCCGACAGTGGGTAAAGCTCTTGGAGCAGGTTCGCCAGCGAATTGACGCGCGGTTGACGGATTTTGCTGCGAGCGGCAAGGGCGACGTAAGGCGACTTAAAGGCCGTCAAGGCTCACGGCTCAGAGTGGGAGACTGGCGGGTAATCTTTTACGAAGACGGGAACACAATTGTCGTCGTTGCCGTCGGCCACCGTAGGGAAATCTATGACTAAGAAAGAGATGTAATGAACGTTCGCTTTCAGAAAACGGCCCGCGGTGAAGTCGCGATCCTGCCTCGGAAGGAGTACGAGTCTCTTGTGTCGCGGGCTGCTGAAGCCGACGAGGACAGAGGAACGGCGCGTTTGGTCGCGCGGGAACGAGATGCGGTCAGCGCAGGCGCTCCAATTTTGCCGAAACAGGTCGTTGATCGTCTCGCCAACGGAGAATCCCCCCTGCGCGTGATACGCGACTGGCGAGACCACACTCAGATGTATCTGTCCTTCAAAACCGGACTTAGTCAGGGTTATATCTCGGATGTGGAGAGTGGGCGTCGGAATGGAACAACGGCCGCGCTCCGTCTTATCGCCGACGTGCTCAAGGTCCCTCTTGACCTTTTAGTCCAAGATTAACGACCAAATTAGCTGCTCACGCCCGCAATACGCCGCCGGTACGCTTGCCGACCTCGGCGACGATCTTTCCGGCCAGCGCTTCGATCTCGGCGTCCGTCATGGTGCGCTCGCGCGGCTGAATCGTGACCGCGATGGCGATTGATTTTTTGCCCGGCGCGATGCCTGTGCCCTCATAAACGTCAAACACCGTGACGCCGGTGATGAGCTTGCGATCGACGCCCGTCGCAGCGCGCACGAGATCGGCGGCTTTGACGCCGTGTTCGACCACGAAAGCGAAGTCGCGCTCGACCGGCTGGAATGCGGAGAGATCCAGGGCCGCCTTGGCGCGCGTCGCTTTGGCTTTTGGCTCGGGAATTCGCTCCAGGATCGCTTCGAACGCGACCAGCGGCCCTGCGGCGTCGAGCGCTTCAAGCGCGCTTGGATGCAGTTCGCCGAAATGACCCAGGACATTCTGTGGACCGATCTGAATCGTGCCGCAGCGGCCGGGGTGAAACCACGCCGGGCCGCCTGGGACGACTTGCAGCGCCTGCGGCGGCGTGCCGGCCGCCGTCAATGCCGCAAGCACGTCAGCCTTGGCGTCGAACGCGTCGGCTTGGGAATTATAGTCGCGTTTCGACCAGTGCCGGCCGATGCCCGACGGCTTGTCGAGCGCGCGGCGTATGCCGGCGGCGGCCGTAAGCTGATCGGCCGGCTGATCGCCGCGGAAGATTTGACCGACTTCAAACAAGCCGGCATCGGGAAAACCGCGATCGGCGTTCTTCTGGGCTGCTGCCACCAGGCCCGGAATGAGGCTCGGCCGCATGTCGGAAAGATCGGATGCGATCGGATTGGCAAGCGCCAGTTCGGGCTTGCCGCCGCCGAACAACTCGGCCTGCTTCTTGTCGACGAACGACCAGGTTACCGCCTCGACCAGATTGCGCGCGGCGAGCGCGCGTTTGGCCTTGCGGGTGCGCAATTGGATCGGTGTGAGCACCGGCTTGCGCGGCGCGTCGCCGCGATCGAATGGCGTCGACGGCACGCGGTCGACGCCGAGAATGCGCACCAGCTCCTCGACCACATCGGCCTTGCCGGACACGTCGGGACGCCACGACGGCGCCGCGACCTTCAGCCGGTCACCCTGGCCGGCGGCAAAAAAGCCGAGCCGCTCGAGCACGCGGCGCATTTCCGGCAACGCGACAGACAGGCCGGCGAGCCGTTTGATCTCGGAGAGTGGAAAGTCGATGACGCGTTCGTCCGCGTGCGTGCTGCCCGCCACCGTGATCTCGGATGGCGTGCCGCCGCAAAGCTCGAGCACCATTTGGGTCGCGAGTTCCAGGCCGGGCAGCATGAAATTCGGATCGACACCACGCTCGAAGCGATAGCTGGCGTCGGAACTGATGCCGAGCTTGTGGCCGGTCTGCGCGATGTTGAGCGGGTCCCACAGCGCCGATTCGACGAGCACGTCGGTCGTCGCATCCGAGCAACCGGTCTTCTCTCCGCCCATGACACCGGCAAGCGATTCCACGCCTTCGTCATCGGCGATGATGCAGATGTTCTCGTCGAGTTTGTAGGTCTTGCCGTCGAGCGCCAGCAGCGTCTCGCCGGTCCGGGCGCGCCGCACCGTGAGATGGCCGCGCACTTTGGCGGCATCAAATACGTGCAGCGGCCGGCCGCGATCGTAAGTGATGAAATTGGTGATATCGACAAGCGCGTTGATCGGGCGCAGTCCGATCGCGCGCAGCCGTTTTTGCAGCCATTCCGGCGACGGGCCATTTTTCACGCCGCGCACCAGCCGGAGCCCAAACGCCGGGCACAATTCGGGCGAGTCGATTTTCACTGCGACCGGGCAGGGGAACTCGCCTTTGATCGGCTTGATCGCTGCGTCCAGGAACCGGCCCATGTCGGCGGCGGCAAGGTCGCGCGCGATGCCGTGCACGCCGGTGCAGTCGGACCGGTTCGGTGTCAGGTTGATCTCGATCACCGGGTCGTCGAGGCCGGCCCACTGCGCGTAATTGGCGCCAACCGGAGCGTCGGCCGGCAGATCGATAATGCCCTCGTGATTGTCGGAGATTTGCAACTCGAATTCCGACACCAGCATGCCGCGGCTTTCAACGCCGCGGATGGTGCCGACCGACAATGTGATGTCCTTGCCGGGAATGTAGGCGCCCGGCGGCACGAACACGCCGGTCATGCCGGTGCGCGCGTTCGGTGCACCGCACACCACCTGAATGGGCTTGCCGTCGCCGGTATCGATCATGCAGACACGCAGCCGATCGGCATTCGGGTGCTGCGTCGCCTCGATCACGCGGGCGATGACAAACGGCGCGAGTGCTTTGCCCTTGTCCTCGATGCGTTCGACCTCAAGCCCGATCATGGTCAGCTTGCCGGCGATGTCGCCGAGCGATCGATCGGTCTCCAGGTGCTCCTTGAGCCAGGCGAAGGTGAATTTCATCATGGGATTACGCGCTCAGGCCGCCTGCCAGCGTCGGGAAATCGAGCGGGCGGAAGCCGTAATGCGACAGCCAGCGCACGTCGGCTTCGAAGAACGCGCGCAGGTCCGGCATGCCGTATTTGAGCATGGCGATGCGGTCGATCCCCATGCCCCAAGCAAAGCCCTGGTACTCGTCGGGATCGAGCCCGCAATTGCGCAGCACGTTCGGATGCACCATGCCGCAGCCGAGGATTTCCATCCAATCGTTGCCTTCGCCGAAGCGCACTTCGCCCTTGTCGCGCCGGCACTGGATGTCGACTTCGAGCGAGGGCTCGGTGAACGGAAAGAATGACGGGCGAAAGCGCATGCCGACGCGGTCGACCTCGAAGAACGCCTTGGCGAATTCTTCCAGAATCCATTTCAGATGGCCGAGATGTGAGCCCTTGTCGATGACGAGGCCCTCGACCTGGTGAAACATCGGCGTGTGCGTCTGGTCGGAGTCGCACCGATAGGTACGGCCCGGAATGATGACGCGGATCGGCGGCTTCTGACTCAGCATGGTGCGCACCTGCACGGGCGAGGTGTGGGTGCGCAACAAAAGGCGCGTGCCGTCCGGCTTCGGATTGAAGAAGAACGTGTCGTGCATGTCGCGCGCCGGATGATTTTCCGGAAAATTGAGCTTGGTGAAATTGTAATCGTCGGTCTCGATGTCGGGACCTTCGGCGATAGCGAAGCCCATGTCGGCGAAGATCGCCGTCAGCTCATCGGTGACCTGCGTGATCGGATGCACGCGGCCGATCTCGAACGGCGCCTCGCGCACCGGCAGCGTGACGTCGATGCTCTCGGTGTTGAGACGCGCCTGCAAGGCGGCTCCTTTGAAGGCGTCGCGGCGGGCCGCCAGTGCGACGTTGACGCGATCCTTCAGCCCGTTGATCAGCGGCCCCTGGGTCTTGCGCTCCTCCGGCGGCAGTGTGCCGAGCGTCTTGAGGAGTGCCGTGATCGAGCCGCTCTTGCCCAGCGCTGCGACGCGCGCGGTTTCGAGCGCGGGCTCATCGCTCGCGGCGGCAATATCGGCGAGAATCTTCTGCTCAAGCTGCGCGGTGTCGGTCATGTCAGTTTTCCCGCGCTCAATCCGGCATGAACGGCAGATCCGTGTCGCTCGGCCGCCCGCCCGCCTGGGTCAGCATCGAGTGCACCTGGCCGCGGTGGTGGGTCTGATGGTTGAACATATGGGTGACGAGAACCCAGCGCGGCCGTGTCCATTCGCGCTGGGTGGCGCCCGAATAGTAGGTTTGATCGGCGACGAGCCAAGCATCGTTGACGCTGTCAGACCACGCGACAATATTCTGATCGAAAGCCGCTCGTTCAGACTTCAGGTCTTGCCAGTCCGGCACGATCGAAACCGAGTCCGGAATGCCGACCGTCGGCCGCGGCAGGTCGGTGAAGCGGCCCATCCAGCTCTTGTCGCCCCACAGGATGTGATTGAGCGTCTTGTGGATCGATCCGAACCACGCGCCCCGCTCCTGGCGGCGCTCCGCATCGGACAACGTGTTGGCAACGCCGTACAGATTCTCATTCTGCCACCGATTGTAGCGCGCCATGCGTTGCACGTAAGCCTGGTCAATCATGACACAGCTCCTAAGCTCGTCATGGCCGGGCTCGTCCCGGCCATCCACGCCTTAGCCTGCCGAAAAACAAGACGTGGATGCCCGGCACAAGGCCGGGCATGACGCTTCCGTTACGCGAGCGCCGACTTCGCCTGTCCGACGATCGCTTCAAATGCCGCGGGCTCGGTGATGGCCAAATCCGACAGCACCTTGCGATCGACCATGATGTTCGCCTTGCTGAGCCCGGCGATAAAGCGACTGTAGTTGAGTCCGAACGGACGTACCGCCGCATTGAGCCGCTGAATCCAAAGCGCACGGAATGTGCGCTTGCGGTTCTTACGATCGCGAAAGGCGTATTGCTGCGCTTTTTCCACGGCCTGCTTGGCGACGCGGATCGTGTTCTTGCGCCGGCCGTAATAGCCCTTGGCGGCCTTGTAGACCTTCTTGTGCTTGGCATGGGCGGTGACACCGCGTTTGACGCGAGCCATGAACTAATCTCCTTATAATTGCTGCCGCTCCGCTTGTTCCCGTGCCGGCGGGACTCCAGGGAGCTTGCTCGAATTGATGCCTGCCAAGTCCGCGCGGGCGCGCGAACGGCTTGCCGGTCAGGCGTTCGGCAAAAAGTATTTTTTGATGTTGTCGCCGTCGGTCTTGAACAGCACGTTGGTGCCGCGCAATTGGCGGATCTGCTTCTTCGAGCGTTTGATCATGCCGTGGCGCTTGTGCGACTGCGCGTAGAGGACCTTGCCGGTCCCCGTCACCTTGAAGCGCTTTTTAGCGCCGGACTTGGTCTTCAGCTTGGGCATTTGGCTCTCCTTTGGCGGCAGGCCTCTCCGCCTGTCACCCCGCGAACGCGGGAGGATAGGGGGTGGCCCCGCCGAATTGCTCGTAATGAGCGGATTGTGCGTGAGCACGTCACCGCCGCCACGGCAGCCCTTATTCAGCCGGGCGGCAGGAAGGGCCGCGTTATGACAGACGGCGGCGCCGAACGCAATCAGTCTGCAAGCAATCAGCCATATTGTGCCGATAGGGCGCCGCTACCCTGATGCCCAGGCCGTTAACGCGGCGCCAGCACCATGACGACCTGGCGGCCTTCGAACCGGGGCTCCTGCTCGATTTTGGCGAGCTTGGAGGTATCGCCCTTGACCCGATCGAGGAGCTTGTAGCCGAGTTCCTGATGCGCCATTTCGCGTCCGCGGAACCGCAGCGTGATCTTGACCTTGTCGCCTTCTTCGAAAAAGCGCTGCATCGATCGCATCTTTACGTCGTAATCGTGATCGTCGATCATCGGCCGCAGTTTGATCTCTTTGATCTCGACGACTTTCTGCTTCTTGCGCGCCTCGGCGGCTTTCTTCTGCGCCTGATACTTGTATTTGCCGAAGTCCAGAATCTTAGCGACCGGCGGGACCGAGTTGGGTGCGATCTCCACGAGATCGAGCCCGGCCTCCCGCGCCATGGCCAATGCCTCGTTGATTTCGGTGACGCCTTTGTTGCCACCGTCCTTGTCGATGAGTTGGACCTCGCGGACGCGGATCTCGTCGTTGATGCGCGGCCCCTCCTTGGGAGCGGGCTGCGCGGTTCTGATTGGGCGACGAATGGGTCGTGTCTCCTTGGCTGTTGCGACGTGCCGTCGGGGTCCGTTACGGACTTCGGTGAATACGCCCCCCGCGCATTGCCGATCGGCAAGCGTAGAAGATCGGTAGTTTCCGCCGATAAGTCAACGACAATGCAACGTTAAACGCACCCCCACATGGGCGTTCGTGCAAAGTTTAATCGTCGCCTTTGGTGTGTGGAGAACGGCTAAAACCGGGCCAAAGACCGGGCCAAAGACCGGGCCAAGACTAGCCCAAGACCGCCTCGCCGCGTCCCGCGACCTTGCACGCGGGGACGGTTTGCGGCGAAACAAGGCGGCCGATGCTGCCTCCGCCCCCGCTATTGTGAGTCGCCCATGAACGATAAGAGCCTGAAATTTCTGCAGATTGGCGAGGGGGCCGAGCGCCACGCCATCGCGGTGCGCCAGCAGGACGGCAGTTCGCCGGGGCTGTTCTTTCTGTCCGGCTACAAGTCCGACATGAAGGGCACCAAGGCCGATGCGCTGGCGCAGTGGGCGGAGCGTCACGGCCGCGGCTGTGTGCGCTTCGATTATTCCGGCCACGGCGAATCGGAAGGCCGATTCACCGACGGCACGATTGGCCGCTGGCTCGATGACAGTCTCGCGGTGTTCGACGCCTGCTGCCGCGGCCCGCAGATCGTTATCGGCTCCTCGATGGGCGGCTGGCTCGCCCTCTTGATGGTCAAGGCGTTGCGCGCCCGCGGCGCCAAAGGACCGGCCACTGTCGCTGGCCTCGTCCTGCTCGCGCCGGCCGTCGATTTCACCGAGGAATTGATGTGGAAGCGGTTCACGCCGGAGATCAAGCGCGAGCTTGCCGAGAAGAGCGTCTGGCAGCGGCCGTCGCAGTACGCGGCCGAACCCTATCTCGTCACCAGGCAGTTGATCGAAGAGGGCCGTAATCACCTGCTGCTTGGCAGCATGATCGAGACCGGCTGCCCGGTGCGTATCCTGCAAGGCATCGAAGACCCGGATGTGCCGTGGAAGCACGCGGTCGAACTGACCGCACGGCTCGCTTGCGACGATGTCGTGCTTACGCTGGTCAAGGACGGCGATCATCGCCTGTCCCGGCCCGAGGATATCGAGCGCTTGATCGCGGCTGTGGCCGAGTTTTAGCTGGAAAAGAAAACGGGAGGCTTTGGGCCCCCCGCTGCATTTCAAGAGTCTCGGAGTAGTGGCGATTTAGGCGCCGCCATGCCGGCCGATGACATCGACCGTCACGTGGGCGAGGCCGGAAAAGCCGATCGCGTGAGCAGCCGCGGGGGTCAGATCGATGATGCGGCCGCGGATGAACGGACCGCGATCATTGATCCGCACCACAACGGAGCGGCCGTTACTGTGATTGGTGACGCGCACCATGGTGCCGAAGGGCAGGCTGCGATGAGCAGCTGTCAGGCCGGAAGACTTGGCCCAGCCGCCCTCGGCGGTGCGTCCCCCTGAGTATACTGAGGCTATTCCCGATTGCGCAGAAGCGGCGATTGGTATTGCAAGAAAAGAAACAGCAAGTGCTGAGGCACATACGAATTTTGTCAGGCTAAAGCCAGCCATGATCTACCTTTTTGATTGTTGATGGGGTTTTGAAATGGCTCGTTGAACTTGAGCCAACTCCGCTATGAACGAGACAATGTGTTCATTATGCGGCGCAATATTTCGCGTCTATTTTTTGCGCAACAGCGTCCGCCGCCAATGAATTAGGCGGGCCTTAACTTTCTGAAAACTAAGGGAAAATTTTCTTAAGAGAATCGGCAAAAGTGCGACATGTCCTATGCCGCCGCCAGCTATGCGCTTGATGGGACGGAACTTTTTGGCGCCGGCACCTCGCGCGCCTGCCTAAGATGAAGCGGCGGGGAAGACGTAATTCTTGAATTGCTCGCGCAGCGCGGTCTTCAGAATCTTGCCGGTTGCCGTGTGCGGGATCTCGTTGACGAAGGCGACGTCGTCGGGCTTCCACCATTTGGCGATCCTGCCGTCGAAGAAGCCGAGCATCTCGTCCTTGGTGGCCGACTGCCCCTCCTTGAGCACGATGACCAGCAGCGGCCGTTCGTCCCATTTCGGATGGCGCACGCCGATCACCGCGGCTTCCGCCACCTTCGGATGTCCGACCGCAAGATTTTCCAGGTCGATCGACGAAATCCACTCGCCGCCCGACTTGATTACGTCTTTGGAGCGGTCGGTGATCTGCATGTAGCCGTAGCGGTCGAGGGTGGCGACGTCGCCGGTATCGAAATAGCCGTTGGGGTCGAGCACGCCGGCCTCTTCCTTGAAATAGGCGCGCGCGACCGACGGCCCACGCACCTTGAGCCGGCCGAATGTCTTGCCGTCGCGCGGCAATTCGCGGTCGCTGTCATCGACGATCTTCATCTCGACGCCGAACGGCGGATGCCCCTGCTTCATCTGCACGTCGAGTCTCGGCTCGCCGGTCAGTTCGGCATACTCCGGCTTGAGCGTGCCGAGGGTGCCGAGCGGGCTCATCTCGGTCATGCCCCAGGCGTGGCAGACCTGGACGTCATAATTGTCCTGGAATTTCTGCATCATGGCGCGCGGACAGGATGAGCCGCCGATCACCACGTGGTTGAGGTAGGGCAGATTTCGGCCGGTCTCCTCAAGATGCGCCAGCAACATCAGCCAGACCGTCGGCACGGCGGCGCTGAACGTGACGCGGTACTTGTCGAGCAGTTCGTAGATCGAGACGCCGTCGAGCTTGGCGCCCGGCATCACCATGGCGGCGCCGATCATCGGCGAGGTCAGCGCCAGCCCCCAGCAATTGGCGTGGAACATGGGCACGACCGGCAGGATCACGTCGCGCGAGCAGATCCCCATGGCGTCGGCCTGCGACGCCATCATGGAGTGCAGCACGTTGGAGCGGTGGGAATAGAGCACGCCCTTGGGATTGCCGGTCGTGCCGGAGGTGTAGCACATGCCGGCCGCGGTATTTTCGTCGAACGTCTTCCACGCAAAGTCGCCATCGGCTTCGGCGAGCCATTCCTCGTAAGGCACCGCGTTGCGCAGCGCCGTCGCCGGCATGTGGGCGGCGTCGGTCAGCACGATATAACGCTCGATCGGCTTGAGCCGGTCGGCGAGCTTTTCCACGATCGGCAGGAAGGTCGTATCGAGCATCATCACGCGGTCCTCGGCGTGATTGACGATCCAGGAAATCTGGTCGGGGAAGAGCCGTGGATTGACGGTGTGATACACGGCGCCGATGCCCATGATGCCGTACCAGGCTTCGAGATGACGCCAGGTATTCCAGGCGAGCGTCGCGACACGGTCGCCGAGCTTGATGCCGTCGCGCTCGAGCCGCTGCGACACGCGTAGCGCGCGGGCACGGACTTCCGCATAGTTGGTGGTGTGGATCGGTCCTTCGATCGAGCGGGTAATCACCGGCCGTTCCGCGTGATTGAGCGCGGCGTGGTCGAGGATGCGATGGCACAACAGCGGCCAATCCTGCATCAGCCCGAGCATGAGGTCCCTCCCAACACGTGGCTTTGGCCGCAGCCGGCAGTAAACAGCTACGGGCCGCGCCAAGTAAAGTTTCCCAGCCAAAGTTACCCGGACGCCCGGCGGCAACGCAAACGGCTTGCGCAGGGCGGCCGCGGCTTGGTGCGCTTGAACAAGGTCGCTTCGCCCGTCAAAGTGCAAGCGTGAAGGTTCTTCTCGCCATCGTGGCGCTCCTTGCGACCAGTCAGATCGCCGCGGCGCAGCAAAAGCTGGACCCGCCGAAACGGGTAAAGTCTGCCCATGGCTATACGCGCGGCGCGCGGCCTATCGCCATTCCGCAGCCGATGGCGCCGCCGCAGGAGGCATTCGCGTCGCTGCCCGAGAAAGAAGCCGCCAAGGCGGCGGCGCCGACGGATTGCGATGCGCAATTGGCCAAGGTTGCCGGCTTCCGCCCGCTTGGGACGCTGGTGGCGCCGGGAGAATGTGGCGCTCCGGATGCCGTGCTGCTGGAGAGCTTGCTGATGGCGGATGGAACGAAAGTGACGCTTGCGCCGCCCGCGACGTTGCGCTGCGCGATGGCGGCAGAGGTCGTGCAATGGGTCCGCGACGCCGTGGCGCCGGCCGCCATAAAACTCGGCGCGCCGCTGCGCGAGATCGAGAATCTCGGCTCCTACGAATGCCGCGGCCGCGACCGGGTGCGTGGCGCGACCTTGAGCGAACATGGTCGTGCCAATGCGCTCGACGTTCACGCCTTCAAGCTTGCCAACGGAATGAGGATCGTGCTTGCCGATCCGCGCGCGCCGGTCGATTTCCGTAACGCCATCCGCCAGGCCGCCTGCGCGCGCTTTGCCACGGTGCTTGGCCCGGGCTCCGACGCAGAGCACGCCGAGCACGTGCACCTCGATCTCGCGCCGCGCCGTAACAACTACAAGATCTGCGAATGGGACGTGCGGGTGCCGGCCGCGGCGGCGGCATCCGCACCGGCCGCGGAGGGCGCTCCGATCGCGCCCGACGACGTGCCGCTGCCGCGCCCGAGGCCAGTGGTGGCGAATGCATCGGGCCACTGATCGGCCGGCAACGTCGACTTGGCCGAGCGGTGCTTTGCGGCCACTGACGAACAACTCATTCGGATGAACCTGCGGCACAGTCGGCACGACGAAGTCTCGAGCGTGGCGCCGAGAAATTTCGACGCCAAGCCATCGGGTCGAAGGACAATGCTGTAAAGCACGCCATCATCGCTTTCGCTTTACCCGCGCAGGATCGGTATTAGCGTCGGGGTGCGACGGCATTGACGCTGAGGGTTGCGCCTCGGAGTTGAAACGTGAAGCTGTCAATCGAGGGGCGAATGTCATGACACAGACAGTGACGACTCCAGGCAGCGGACTTGTATTCGTCAATACCTACTCCGCGGGCGACACTCAGCAATACATCAATTGTATCGTATCCGCCGAGCAAACGCTTGAGACATTCTGGACCAACTCGGACACGATCAACGCAACATTCGATACGGTGAACAATGGAGCGACTGGTGACCTGGCCACCAATGGCTACAACACGGTCCATGTCACCTATGCTCAGCTTGAGGGCGCGCTGGCATTGCACGCATCCAGCCCCTACGCGGTCGCAGCCCTCAACTCTCTGCCTAGCACAGATCCGAATCCGGCAGGAGGCGCCGACTGGACCCTCCCGGTCGCATATGCGCGGATGCTCGGACTAACTACCAACACGCCAGCGACAGACGTCACCGTCACGCTCAACATCGGATACGATTTTAGCTACGGCCAGGATGTCATCAACTCGATCGAGCACGAGCTCAGCGAGGGCGCGATGGGCCGCGTCGGCGGCCTCGGCGACAAGAACAGCGATTGGAGTACGATGGATTTGTTCCGCTACTCCTCGCCGAATGTTCGCGACTACAGCGACGGCAGAGACGGCTTGACGACCTACTTCTCCTACAACGGGACGGTGCTGTCCTCGCCGCTTTCGTTCAACAACGAGTACAACACCAGCGGCGTTAGGAAAAACACTGCCGATACCTCCGATTTCACCGAACGCGACGTGTTCGGTACTGGGTCCGTGGGCGCAGTAGACCCCTTATCGCAGACCGACCTCGAGATGATGGATGTACTCGGCTGGGATCCATCGCCCGCGCAACTGCCGCCGCCGAACCCGACTCCATCCGCCGCCACCACGGCCGACCTGATCATGAGTCAGAGAGGGTCCGGGGAATACGAGATTTTCGATATTGGCAACAACGCTGTTTTAGCCGCATGCCCGCTGAGCCAAGTTGGCTTTTGGCAATTCGTGGGCCTCGGCGGCTTCGACGGCGCCGACACGTCCGACATGATCTTGCGTGACAGCGGCGGCAAATTTAAGGTCTATGACGTCAACAACAATAACATCACTAATTTTGGCCCGCTCGGCCAAGTCGGGCTGGAATGGACGGTCTCGGGCTTCGGCGACTTCTCCGGGAACGCCAACGAAAGCGACATGCTGATGCGCGACAGCAATAATGGCGTGCTCGAAGTCTACGACATTCGCAACAATCAGGTCACGTTCGCAGCGCCGATGGGACAAGTCGGGCTGGAATGGTCGTTCGCGGGTTTTGGCGATTTCTCGACGCGCGCCAACGAGACCGACATGCTGATGCGCAACAACAATACCGGTGCGTTTGAGGTCTTTGACATCAATAATAATCAGATCACCTTCGCGGCCGGGATGGGGCAAGTCGGCCTGGAGTGGTCAGTGGCGGGTTTCGGAGACTTCTCCGGCAACGCCAACGAAACCGATATGCTGATGCAAAACAACAATACGGGAGCGTTCGAAGTTTTTGATATCAGCAACAATCGGATCACCTTCGCGGCCGGGATGGGGCAGGTCGGGCTGGAGTGGCAGATCGACGGCATTGCCGCCGATCCGCTGGGAAGCGCCGGGGCGCCCCAGCTCGCGCAGGCGATGGCCAGCTACGCACCAGCAGATAGCGCGGTCGTCACACCCCCGTCGCCCAATCTGCCGGCACCGCAGCCGATGCTCCTCAACACGCTGACGGCAGCGAATAGCCAAAGCCCGTTGCCGGGATGAGTGACGCTAATCGCGCATCGTGTCGTTCTTCGCCATTTCGTCCCCGTCAGTTTCTGGTGAAGCGGACATGATTGCGCCCCGATTCGGCCGGCAAGCCGCAGGTGGCCCGTCACTTTTCGCCAATCCTGTGATGTTCGGCTCGGGCGACGTCGGCCGTGCTTGACCCGAAGCCGACTTTGCCGACCTTACGCTGCGATACTGGCGTCGATGCTCGCCAAGGCCCGCCGAAGCGCATCGAAACAGCCGGCGTCGAATCGCCGTGTCGACCATTTCAGCCATAACCGACAAGGCCTTGGTTACCGGCATAGCCGGCCGGTAGGGTCTGTCGGCTGTGAGCGCATCAAAAATATCCGCGGTCGTGATGATCCGCGTTTCGAGGGCGATTTGATCGCCCTTCAGCCCACGTGGGTAGCCCTTGCCATCCAGGCGTTCATGATGCGCGCTGGCAATGCCGGCAAGATCGCCGAAGGCGGCAATGCGGGTGCCGGCCGCGGTGGCGGCATCCGCACCGGCCGCGGAGGGCGCTCCGATCGCGCCCGACGACGTGCCGCTGCCGCGGCCGCGGCCAGTGGTGGCGAATGCATCAAGCCATTGATCGGCCGGCAAGCCGTCGCGACCTGCACAAGCTGGCCCGAGATGTCGACGGACGTTAGCCGGCGGTGATCCATTTCAACGAAAACTATCTTCCAAAGATACAAAAGCAATATTGTATCGAGGTGCCGAAAGGCTGAGCATCTTGGACAACCGGAGCGGTCCGCTATTTAAGCTCTACGCTCGTTCTTGCTCGCATTAAGGGCTTGCGCATGACCGACGAAAACGCTGCAAATCGCATTGCCGAGCTGACGCAACTTCGAACCGTTGTCGGCGCACCCAACCCGGGCTCGGTTGCCAAAGAGATGCTCACTCTCGATGAAATCTGCCGCCAGTTCTTATCGATGTGCCCGATGCTGTTCATGTCAACGGTCGGAGCGGACGGCAGGGCGGATGTCAGCCCGCGCGGCGATCTGCCCGGCTTCGTCAAAGTCCTGGACGAGCGAACGATCGCGATTCCCGATCGGCCGGGAAATCGGCGTATCGATACAATGTCGAACATTCTCGCCAACCCAGGTGGCTCGGTCGGATTGATCTTTCTCGTGCCCGGCGTTGATGAGGTCATGCGGGCATCCGGGCGCGCGACCGTGACCAGCGACCCGACGCTCCTTGCGCAGATGGCGGTCGACGGAAAGCTGCCGAAACTGGCCGTCGTGATTGCCCTGGACGAAGTGTTCTTCCATTGCGGCAAAGCCCTCAAACGTGCCGGCTTGTGGGATGCAGCGCGCCAAATCGATCGGCGGCAATTTCCGAGCTATGCGGCGATCAACCATAAGCGACGGCCCCATGAGTCGCTTGAGAAGATCGAGCGATTCATCGCGGACAACTACAAAAACGAACTCTACTGATCCGGACCGCGGGCGCCAGCCAAGCTCCACTTTCGGAGCTGCCGATTCCTCTGCTTTACGTCGATGTACCAGCGATTCGCGACGAGGACCTACGGCACGTTGACGAGTGGCTGCGCCTCATCGGCGAGCGCCAGTTGTTCCTGGCGCGATTTTCGTCATCTGCTGACAATTCACCCGATCGAAGTCACAAAAAAAGCGGCGCAATTCTGCAAGTCCATTACGGACGCATTGCTGAAGAGGCCTCTTCACGGCGAACTGGTTGACTGAAGTCCGCCTTATCGGCGCAGCCGCGCTATGCCCCAAAGCGGAGATGGCTGCCGGTTATTCCCCAGCAGCTTTTTTCAGGATTTCGTCCGGCGTCGAGGAAACCACCTCGACATATTTCGGCACGAACTGACGGCCTTCGATGCATTTGATGAATTCCGGCTTGATGTCGTTGGCGAGAATTTTGCGGATGCGCGCGTGCTCCTCGATGTCGGACCACTCGGCGATGAGAAAGAAGCGCTGTGGATCTTCGGTGTCGCGGCACAGCACGCCGTCCTTCACCTGTGCCGAAGATTTGTGCATCGGGTTGCCGTCCGAATAGTCAAAGGTTTCGAACAGGCGAATGAACTCGGCCTCTTTGCCCTTCTCGACGCGAAAATCGTAGATGTGCAGATAATTGCCCTTGGTGGCGAGCGGTTCTTGCGCCATGGACCTTCTCCTTCGGCGGGCACGGCCATCGGCCGGGGGATCGCAAACTCGAACCCGATTGCAAACTCGAACCCGATTGCAAACTCGAACCCAATTGCAAGGCAAACGCAATACGATATGCTGAAAAAGTTTGGCGACGGACTCTATGAGGACATGTCCCATGGCGTGGCAGAAGGCGGCCTCCCTCGACGAGTTGCGCAACCGTGACGTGATCGCGGTCGACGTCGCCGGCACCCCGGTGGCGCTGTTTCGCCTCGGCGACGAAATCCGCGCCACCAGCGGGAGCTGCACGCACGAATTCGCTTCGCTCGCCGACGGTTTTGTCGAAGCGGAGGACGGCAGCGTCGAATGTCCGCTGCATCAGGCGTTGTTCGATATCCGCACCGGGCGCGCGCTGTGCGCGCCAGCGACCGCGGATCTCAAGGTCTATCCGGTCAAGATCGACGGGCCCGATATTCTGATTGATCTCGATGGTGTCGCGCAGCCGAAGGCGCCAAGTGTCGTGAACATCACGGACACCGCAAAAACTGCCACGCCGCGCGAAAGCCTGGCCGCCACACCCAGCGCCGCGTCAAACGGCGGCGCGCATTCCAATGGCGGCCCGCCGCTTGTCCGCGACTATGTGTGGCCCGGCGACGATCTCAGCGTCATTCCGGATTGGGTCTACACCGACCGGTTCGTCTACGAGCGCGAGATCGAACGCATCTTTCACGGCCACACCTGGAACTATGTGGCGCTCGAAGCCGAGGTGCCGAACCCCGGCGACTTCATCCGCTCCAATGTCGGGCCGACGCCGGTTGTGGTGGCGCGTGCGCACGATGGCTCGGTTAACGTGTTCGAAAACCGCTGCACCCATCGCGCATCGGAATTCTGCCGCGAGCTGTCGGGATCTGCCAAGGAATTCGTCTGCCCCTATCACCAATGGACCTACGATCTCAAAGGCAACCTTATCGGAATTCCGTTCCGCCGCGGCGTCGGCGGCAAGGGCGGCATGCCACCCGATTTCGATGCCGACGCGCACGGCCTGCGCAGGCTCGCCGTCACCAGCCATCGCGGCGTGGTGTTCGCGTCGTATGCGCAAGATATGGAATCGCTCGCCGATTATCTCGGGCCGGAGGTCCTACGCGAGTTTGAGGCGACGTTCGACGGCCGCAAGCTCAAAATCCTTGGCTATTACCGGCATTCGCTGCCGGGCAACTGGAAGCTCTACCACGAGAACCTCAAGGACCCGTATCACGCCACGCTCTTGCACACGTTTCTGGTGACGTTCGGGCTGATGGTTGTCGGCAATCGCTCGATGATGCTCGCTGACGAAAGCGGACGGCACGGCGTCATGGCCTCGGCCAAATCGGACGCCAAGGCGATCTCGGGCGACGTCAAGAAGGAAATGCGGGCCTTCAAGGAAGGCCTGACGCTGCGCGAGGCGCGCTTTATGAATTTCGTCGAGGAATTCGACAGCCCGTGGTCGGTGACCATGTCGACGATCTGGCCCAACCTGATCGTGCAGCGCGAAATGAACACGCTCGGTGTTCGCCAGATCGTGCCCGACGGTCCGCACGAGTTCATCATGAAATGGACCATGTTCGGCTTCGAAGGCGACGACGAGGACATGACGCGGCACCGTTTGCGTCAGGGCAATCTGATGGGCCCGGCCGGTTTCCTCGGTCTTGAGGACAACGAGGCGATCAAATTCGTGCAGGACGGCATGCGCCACGTGCCGGACGGCAGCCATCTGGTCAAGCTCGATCCGCAGACGCCGGCGGGAACCGCCGATACGCTGATTTCCGAGTCCGCCATTCGCGCGATGTACAAGCATTGGCGCGAGGCGATGGCGCTTTAGGACTTTTAGGCTTTGGGGTCCGCCATGCAGTCGCCATCCGCCGTCAACGACCGGCGCCTCGAAAAGCTGCTGCTGCATCGCGAAATCGAGGATTTCAACAATGCCTATGCGGCGGCGCTCGACGACGGGCGTTTGAACGACTGGGCCGAAATGTTCACCGACGATGCGTTCTACGTGATCATTTCGCGCGAGAATGCCGATCGCGGCATGCCGGTGGGCCTCGTCTACTGCGAGAACAAGGGCATGATCCACGACCGCGCCTTCGCGGTTGAAAAGACCGCGATGTTTGCGCCGCGTTACCTGCGCCACATCATCGGCAACACGCAGATTTTGGGCGAGGACGACAACGGCGACATCCGTGCGCGCGCGAATTATGTCGTCATACAGGTGCTATTCGACCGGCCGGAGGCAAAGCTGCACCAGGTCGGCGTCTATCACGACAAGTTCCGCCGCGTCGGCGACCAACTGAAACTCGCCGAGCGGCGCTGCGTCTACGACAACCTCCTGGTCGACAACGCGCTGTGCCTGCCGGTGTAGGTCGCGCTGCCACGCCGCAGCCCTTGCGACTTTCCGCAGCGATGCCCGTCGCCTATAGTGCGGACGTGACTGGAGCTGCCCGCAGGACGTGCCGAAGTCCTGAAATTCCAAGCGGCGGCCCTGTGACGTGCCATCGGCGGGCTCGGCACTCAGCGACTGACATTTTATCAGTCCAAGAATAGTCGCAGGCGAAACCAAACGCCGCGCAGCAATAAAAGCTGACAGGGAGTGCGCCATGGGACAAGCGATCGTTCTCGCGCGGCGTCGCGTTCTGCAACTCGCCGCGGCCGCGGCGGCGATGCAGACCGCGTCGCGCTTAGCCTATGCCGAGACATTTCCGTCCCGCCCGGTCACCATCGTGGTGCCGTTTCCGGCCGGCGGGCCGACCGATACGCTGGCGCGCATCCTCGGCGAATACATGCGCAAATCGCTGGGCCAATCCGTCATCGTCGAAAATTTGAGCGGCGCCGCCGGCAGCGTCGGCATGGCGCGTGTGGCGCGCGCGGCGCCGGATGGCTACACGCTCAGCATCGGGCACTGGAGCACGCACGTTGTCATCGGCGCCACGATGAAGCTGCCGTTCGACGTGCTGAACGACTTCACGCCGATCGGGGAGATTGCCGACACGCCGATCTGGATGGTGGCGCGGAAGAATATGCCGGCGAAGAACCTCACCGAGTTGATTGCCTGGATGAAACAGAATCCGGGAAAGACGCTGGCGGGCGCCGTCGGCGTCGGTGGCGCGTCCGATCTTAACGCGGCGTATTTCGAGAGCGTGACCGGCACCAAGCTGCAACTGGTGCCGTATCTCGGCGCCGCGCCGCTGAGCCAGGATCTTCTGGCCGGGCGGATCGACATTTTCCTGTCGATGGCGGCGGCGACGTTTCCGTTCGTGCGTAGCGGTCAGATCAAGGCTTACGCGGTGATGGCGAAGCAGCGCTGGTGGGCGGCGCCGGACGTCCCGACCATGGAGGAAGCCGGCGTGCCGGGACTTTACGCCTCGTTCTGGCATGGCATCTGGGGGCCGAAGGGAACGCCGAAGGACGTTGTCGACAAACTGAACGCGGCGATTCGCGTCGCCTTGGCCGATCCCTTGGTCAAGAAACGCTTCGCCGAACAAGGCCAGGCGGTGCCTGCGCCCGATCAGCAAACACCCGAGGCGCTCGGCGCGCTGCAACGTGCCGAGATCAAAAAATGGTGGCCGATCATCAAAGCGGCGGGCATCCAGGCGGGTTGACGAGCGAACGCTCTTGCAGAGGGGGAGTGCGATGAAATTTCGGCGCCGTGAGCTGCTGAGTCTGGGCGGAGCCGCCGCGATGGGCGTTGCGCTGCCGCGCGCCGCTTCAGCCTCCGATTATCCGAACCGGCCGGTGCGCGTTCTCGTCGGCTATCCGGCCGGCGGAGCAGCCGATACGGCCGCGCGGCTGATCGCGCAGCGGCTGTCGCAGCGGCTCGGCCAGCAATTCATCGTCGACAACCGCTCCGGCGCCAATACCAGCGTCGCCACCGAGGCGGTCGTGCAGGCCGCGCCGGACGGTTACACGCTGCTCATGGTCACGACATCGAATGCGACCAATCCAGGAATGTACCGGCATCTCAATTACGATTTCCTGCACGACATCGCGCCGATTGCGGGGGTGATCCGCGTCGGCCAGGTCATGGAGGTCAATCCGGCCGTGCCTGCCAAGACCGTGCCGGAGTTCATCGCCTACGCGAAGGCGAACCCCGGGAAGATCAACATGGCGTCGGGCGGCATCGGCTCGACGCCGCACCTTGCCGGCGAGCTTTTCAAGATGATGGCCGGTATCGATCTGGTCCACGTGCCGTATCACGGCGACGCTCCCGCGCTGATCGACATGGCGGGCGGGCGCGTCCAGGTCATGTTTGACCTGATCTCGGCGTCGATCGGTTTCATCAAATCCGGCAAGCTGCGCGCACTCGCGGTTACCAGCGCGACGCGCTCGCCGGCGCTGCCAGATTTGCCGACGATCGCCGATTTCTTGCCCGGCTATGAAGCCACATCGTTCCAGGGCCTCGGGGCGCCGAAGAACACGCCGCAAGACATTATCGACAAGCTGAACAGGGAAACCAACGCGGCTGTCGCCGACCCGATCTTCGAAGCGCGATTGGCCGATCTCGGCGGCGTCGGGATCAAGGGCTCGCCTGCGGAGTTCGCCAAGCTGATGGCGGCCGAGACCGACAAATGGAGCAAGGTCATCAAGTTCGCCGGTATCGCGCCGCAGTGATCCGGCGCGCTTGACAGCAAACATTGAGGCGGCCGCCATGACGATTGCCACGAGCATTGCGCGTCGACGTGTCCTGCAACTCGCCGGCGCCGCCACCGTCGCGGGGCCGCAAGTGGCCCGCGCACTCGACTATCCAACACGGCCGGTGCGCATTGTCGTCGGCTTTCCGGCCGGCGGTCCGACCGATATTTTTGCGCGGCTGATCGGCCAATGGCTGTCGCGGCGCCTGGGGCAGGCATTCCCTGTCGAGAACCGGCCCGGCGCCGGCAGCACGATCGGCATTGCGTCGGTCGTCGCCGCGCCGGCCGACGGCTATTCGCTGCTTCTGATCAGCACGTCAGCGGTGATCAGCGCGTCGTATTACAAGAATCTGAGTTTCAACATCACTCGCGACGTCGCGCCGGTCTGCGGCATTTCGCTGGAGCCGCTGGTCATGGTGGTCAATCCATCTGTTCCGGCCAAGACGGTGCCGGAGTTCATCGCTTACGCCAAGGCGCATCCCGGCAAGATCGTGATGGCGTCGGTCGGCAACGGCACGACGCCGCACTTGGCGGGTGAAGAGTTCAAGCTGATGGCGAAGGTCGATCTGCTCCACGTGCCGTATCAGGGCGCTGCGCCAGCGCTGACCGATCTTTTGGGCGGACGCGCCGACGTCATGTTCGAAGCGATGCCGACGCTGGTCGGCTACATCAAGTCGGGCAAGCTGCGCGCGCTGGCGGTCGGCACCAAGACACGCTCGCCGGTGATGCCCGAACTGCCCGCCATTGCGGAGTTCCTGCCCGGCTACGAGGGGACCGTCTGGTTCGGCATCGGCGCCACCAAGAAGACGCCGGCCGATATCGTCGAGCGCCTTAACAAGGAAATCAACGCCGGTCTCAACGATCCTACACTGCGCGCGCGGGTCGTTGATGTCGGCGGCCTGCCGCTCACCGGCTCGACCGCGGATTTCGAAAAACTCTTTGTCGACGACGCGCAGAAGTGGGCTAAAGTCATGCGCGAGGCCAACGTCAAGCCCGAATAAGCGGGACGACTTGTGACGATTTGGCCGATGCATGAAGCGGCGGCGCGTGTCGGAATCGTCCTCTCCCATTACTGTCATCGGCGGCGGCATCGGCGGGCTGACGGCCGCACTTGCGCTGCTGCAGCGCGGGCTCGACGTCGTCGTCTACGAACAGGCGCCCGTGCTGCGCGAGGTCGGCGCCGGCGTGCAGATCGGTTCGAACGGCACGCGCGTGCTTTACGCGCTCGGACTTGAGGAGGCGCTGCGGCAAGTGCAGGTGGTGCCTCCGCGACGGCAATTGCGGCATTGGCGCACCGGCGAAACCTGGGACTGGTTGGCGCTCGGTGCGGCTTCGGTGCAACGCTTCGGTACGCCGCACATTCTCATGCATCGCAACGATCTGCATGGCATTCTGGTCGAGGCGATCCGCAAGCTGAAGGCGGACGCCATCAAGCTCGGCATGCGCTGCGAGGCGGTGACGCAGACCGCCGAGACGGCGACCGCGCAGTTCGCGGGCGGTGACGAGGTCCGTGCCGGCGCCATTATCGCGGCCGACGGCATCCACTCGCAGGTGCGCACCTGCCTGTTCGGCGCCAGTAAGCCGACATTCACCGGCTGCATCGCCTGGCGCGGCCTCGTCGCGATGGATCGGCTGCCGCCGCACTTGGCGCAGCTTCTGACCACGAACTGGCTCGGCCCGCACGGCCATGTGTTGCACTATCCGGTGCGGCGCGGCGAACTGATGAATTTCATCAGCATGGTAGAGCGCGACGATTGGCAGGTGGAATCGTGGATCGTCGAGGGCAGCAAGGACGAGCTCGCCGGCGATTTTCGCGACTGGCACGCCGACGTGCACACCTTCATCGATAATATCGCGACGCCCTACAAATGGGCGCTGCTGGCGCGCGGACCGATGCAGCGGTGGTCGGAAGGACGCGTGACGCTGCTCGGCGACGCTTGCCATCCGACCTTGCCGTTTCTCGGCCAGGGCGCGGTGATGGCGATCGAGGACGCCTACGTGGTCGCCGCGTGTCTGGCGCAGTATCGCGAAGAGCCGGAACGCGCGTTCGCGCGTTATGAGGATATCCGCAAGGAGCGGACCTCGGCCGTGGTGCGCAAGTCGCATGAGAACCGCGCACACGTGTTCAGCCCCGACCTCTCCGACAGCGGTGCGCTGGCGAACGAAGTCGTGCATTACTGGCAGCAGCAGCACGTGCGCGAACGGCTCGATTGGCTCTATCAGTACGACGCGACCGCGATTGCGGTATGATAAGTTGCTGCGAATCCGAAAAAAGGCAAAGCCATGCCTCCGCTTAGCAACCTTGCGACCCGCGACGTCGAAACCCTGGTGCACCCGTACATCAATCTGGCGACGTTTCGCGACAACGGGCCGTTGATCATTGAGCGCGGCGAGGGCGTCATTGTCTATGACACCGATGGCAAGCCTTACATCGAAGGCATGGCGGGGCTGTGGTGCACGGCGCTCGGCTACGGCAACGAGGAGCTGGTCGAGACTGCCGCCGCGCAGATGCGCAAGCTGTCGTTCGCGCATCTGTTCACCGGCAAAAGCCACGATCCGGCGATCGAACTTGCGGAGAAGCTGAAGGAGATCGCGCCGGTGCCGATCTCAAAGGTGTTCTTCTGCAATTCCGGGTCGGAGGCGAACGACACCCAGGTCAAGCTCGTCTGGTATCTCAACAATGCGCTCGACCGACCGAAGAAAAAAAAGTTCATTAGCCGCATCAAAGCGTATCACGGCGTCACACTGGTGGCCGCGTCGCTGACCGGCCTGCCGGGCAATCACCGCGATTTCGACCTGCCGCTGCCCGGCTTTCTGCATGCCGGTTGTCCGCACGCCTATCGGTTCGCGCAGGACGGCGAAAGCGAGGAAGAGTTCGCGACGCGGCTCGCCGAAGAGCTTGACGCGCTGATCGTCAAAGAGGGTCCCGACACCGTGGCGGCCTTCATCGCCGAGCCCGTCATGGGTGCGGGCGGCGTGATCGTGCCGCCGAAAACCTATTTTGAAAAAATTGCGGCAGTGTGCGCCCGGCACGACGTGTTTATGATCGACGACGAAGTGATTTGCGGCTTTGGCCGGCTCGGCACCATGTTCGGTTGCGAGACGCTCGGCTTTCGTCCGCACAGCCTGTCGATCGCCAAGGCGATGTCGTCAGCCTATCTGCCGATCGCCGGCGTTATGATTCCGGAATCGATGTATCAGGCGCTGCTCACGGAGAGCAAGAAGATCGGCGTGTTCGGTCACGGCTTCACTTATGGGGGTCATCCGGTTTCGGCCGCCGTCGCACTCAAGGCGATCGAAATTTATCAGCGCGACCGGATCGTCGAGCATGCCGCCGCGCACGCCCCGCAATTTCAGGCGCGGCTTGCCGCGCTTCGAGCCCATCCACTGGTCGGCGAGGCGCGCGGCCTCGGCCTGATCGGCGGCGTCGAACTCGTCGCCGACAAGAACACCAAGCGGTCATTCGCCGCCGAGCATGGCGTTGGCACCCGCGCCGTGGCTTTCGCTGAAGCCGAGGGCCTGATCGTGCGCTCGGTGATCGGCGACGTGATCACGCTGTGCCCGCCGCTGATCATCTCGGCGGCGGAGATCGACGCGCTATTTGACCGCCTAACGCGCGCGCTCGACCGGACGCTCGACTGGGTCACACGCGAGCGCCTGGCGCAGTGATGAGGACCTACCTCAATCCAAATGAATGTTGGCGGCGCGGATCACCTTGCCCCAGGTCTCGGTTTCGCTGACCATGAGTTTATTGAGCTCGTCCGGCCCCATCGGCATCGGCTCGGCGCCGAGATTGGCCATCTTGGCCTTCATCGTCGGATCGGCCATCGCGGCGGCAACCGCCTTGTTGAGCGTATCGATGACCGGCTGGGGCGTACCCTTCGGCGCGGCCAGCCCGAACCAGCCGGCCGCGTTGTAGCCTTTGACCACGTCGGCGATCGGCGGCACGTCGGGCAGTACCGGAGAGCGCTTCGCTGACGTCACCCCGAGCGGGCGCAGCTTGTTGGCGCGCAGATAGCCGATCGACGAGGTGATGCCTTCGAACATCACCTGCACCTGCCCGCTGAGCAGATCGACCAGCGCCGGGCCGCCGCCGCGATAGCCGATGACGTTGAGCTTGACGCCGGTCATGTACATGAACAGTTCGGCAAACATGTGCGGCGGGCTGCCGTTGCCGGCAGTGCCGAGATTGAGCTTGCCCGGATTGGCCTTGGCGTAGGCGATGAACTCCTCAGTGCTCTTGATCGGCACCGACGGAGTGACCTCGAGCACCGACGGTGCCTGCATGATCCCGGCGATCGGCACCGTACTCGCCATGTAGTTGAATGTCAGGTGGCGATAGAGCGTGGCGTTGATGGCATTCGACTGGGTGGCCAGCAGCAATGTGTAGCCATCCGGAGGAGCGTGGATGGCAGCCTCCGTGGCGATGTTGCTGCCGGCGCCGTCGCGATTCTCCACTACGAACTGCTGGCCGAGCCGCTGCGACAGCCATTGCGCGATCAGCCGGGCGCAGATATCGGTCGGGCCTCCGGGCGCATAGCCGACCAGGATCAGTACCGAGCGCGACGGATAGGTATCCGCCCGCGCGACGTACGGCATCGCCGGAAGCGCTGCAGCGCCCGCCGTCACTTTCAGGATCGTTCTCCGCGAAAAATCGGTCATGCGTTCCTCCCCTTTGCGCCTGTGCCAGCTTGTCTTTGACGGTCAGGTTACTCCGCTTCCGCGCCGGTGCGTAGGGGAGGGCGGACGCATGTATTGTCGCGGTATGAGCCTCATCCTGCCCAGCGGCGCGGGGAGCTGTTCGCGTCGCGTGCGGGGCGCGCGCGGAATGTGATTTGCTCGCACAGTGCTCAAGATCGCTTTGATCCCGTGCGGCGGCGCAGGGGATCGAAGCTCTTGGATTTGGGCGCGGTCGCGGGCCCCCCTTCAAGTGCCGCCACGGCTACCTCAAGGAACGCCCGTACAAGCCGAATCCTGACCGAGGCTCGGCTCCAAATCAGCCCCAGGCGTCTGCCGAACGGATTGTCCGGGACCGGCATTTTCAACAGTGAGAGCCCTTCCGGCCATGGCGGCGCCCAATCGTGTATGAGCGTGACCCCCAATCCCCGATCGACCATGATCACGACTGCCTCAAGCGCATCGAGTTCGAAGCGCTCGTGGGGCCGGATGCCGGCCTGGCGGAGATAGCTGTCAACGAGCCGCCCAACCCAAGACGTGCGGCGCGGGCGAATGAACGGTTCCGAGGCCAGGATGACGTGGGGGTCGCAAACACGGGTTGACGCGGGTGCCACGACGATCAGACGTTCCTCCCGCAACGTGCACCAATCGTAGACCTTCGGGATTGCAAAAGTCGGCTGCGGGATAATCGCGGTGTCGAGCTCACCGTCAAGCAGCCTCTGATAAAGCTCCCCGCCGGTACCGCTGACCATATTGACTTCAACTTCTGGATATTTTTCCGTCAGCAAGGCCAGAATGTCCGGCAGAAGTCCGGAGGTGGACGATCCGGTTGCGCCCAGGCGCAATTCTCCCGAAGGACGATCGGCGACCGCCATTGGTTTGAGATCGCGCAGGTCTCCCAGAATGCTCCGGGAGCGTTCGAGGATTGCCAGCCCCGCTTCCGTGGGCCGCACGCGCTGGCCGGAACGAACGATGAGGCGGGTGCCGATCTCAGTTTCGAGAGCGCGGATGCGTTGCGCCACTCCCGCCGCCGTGATGTTGAGGCGACGGGCGGTTTCGGCGATCGAGCCATTGTCGACGACCATCACGAAGCTATCGAGGAAACGGCTGTCCATAACAATAAAATCTATCTTCTGAAGCTGTAATTAGCAATATTGCATCGTAGCGCGCCAAGGTCACTATCGGTCGTGACAAGCGCGGTTTGCTGGGCGCGCGACAGACGGCTCCCCTCAACCCGCTCTGCTGACGATTGGCTCCGACAGCCTGAGGGAGGATGACATGTCCATCGCGACATCGGGAATGCCTGTACGGATAAGCGCCGCCGCGGTCGCATTGATCTTGTCGCTGTCGCTGATGCCCGCCGCGGGGCGAGCTCAAGACAAAACTTATGTGATGAAAGTAACGACTGCGACCCTCAACGACGCACCTCACCAATTCATCAAAGACTTTGCCGCAGCAGTGGAACGGGATTCGCGCGGTCGCATCAAGTCTCAAGTCTATCCCGCAAGCCAATTGGGCTCGATCCCCCGACAGATCGAAGGTGTGCAGTTTGGCGCCATCGAAGCCGCGGCGATACCGCCCGAGTTTATCGTTGGCGTTGATGAACGCTTCGAGGTGATGGCGGCTCCGGGTCTCGTCGATTCGTTCGAGCACGGGCAGCGGATCGCTGCCGATCCAGCCGTGCAAAAACTGATGCTCGGACTCGGCGCCGCGAAGGGCCTGCACGGCGTCGGCCTCGCGCTTTCGCAGCCGTCCTCCATCATCTCGAAAGCTCCGATCCGACATCTCTCCGATTTCAAAGGGAAAAAGATTCGGGTCTTCGCTTCGCAATTCCAAACCGTGGCGCTGGATCGGCTCGGAGCGACGCCGGTTGCGATGACGCTGGGTGACGTATTGCCGGCACTGCAGCAGGGCGCCATTGACGGCGCGGTCGCCGGAATCGGACCTTTTGTGCACCTGCATTTTGGCGACGCAGCGAAATACGTCACCGAGACCAATCAGCCCGCGATCTTCCTCATGCTCGAAGTCAGCCAGAAATGGTTCGGTTCGCTGCCCAAGGATTTGCAGGAGATCGTCGACAGGGACGGCGCCGCAGCATCGACGTCGCTTAACCCGGTGGCCCTCGCCATGTATGCCGAGCAGCGCAAGGCATGGGTGAATGGCGGTGGCGAACTTATCAGTCTGCCGCCCGACGAGCAGTCAGCGATGATGGCAGCGCTCGCGAGCGTCGGCGCAGACGTCGCGAAGACCAAGCCAGCATTGCGCGAGGCCTACCAAATAGTGACCGACGCGGCGCGTCGCGTGCGATAGCTTTCGAGGATCTGATGAAAGTCTCACGGATTTCCATCATGGGAGGCGGCATTGGCGGTTTGAGCGCGGCCCTTGTACTGCAGCACTTCGGTTACCGTGTTTCTGTGTTCGAGCAGGCGCGAGAACTCAGAGAGATCGGTGCAGGTGTGACGATCACACCAAATGCGATGCACGCACTCAATTTCCTCGGCGTTGGGGATCGGATCGCCAAAGAGGCCGGGCCGACCGAGGCGTACCTGATACGCCATTTCCAAACCGGCGAAGTCATTAAGACAAGGGCGAGCGGAACCGATTATGTCGAGAGATTTGGCGCGGCCTATCATCAGGTCCATCGCGCTGACCTTCACAACGCGCTGGCCGAAGCCGTGCTTCAAAACGACGCCGATTGCGTGTTTCTTGGGTGCCGTTTGGAGTCTCTTACGCAGGATTCCAAGCATGTCGTAGCGGCGTTCACAAATGGGAGGACAATTGCAAGCGACGTTCTAATCGGTTGTGACGGCAGTGCCTCGAGGGTGCGTGCCTGTGTCTTCGGCGATGAGACAGTGAATTACACGGGGCAAGTCGCGTTCCGAGCACTCCTGCCCATGGCGAATGTCCCGTCGGGCATCGCTAAACTGCCGTTTGCGATGTTCGTCGGCGATAACCGGGTGCTGCTGCATTACCCGTTACGCTATCGAACGGTCATGAACGTTATTAGCGTCGCTCGTGAGCCAAGGTGGCAGGAGGAGGGTTGGACGATTCCTGCCGCTATAGAGGAGTTTGCAAACCTTCATTCCGATTTCCATCCCGATGCGCTGGACCTGATTCGCGCTATCGCTCCAGGCACGCTGTTCAAATGGGGGCTTCGCGACCGCGAACCGCTTCGGCGATATATCAAAGGGCGCGTCACCATGCTGGGTGATGCCGCGCATCCGATATCGCCGTTTCTAGGCCAAGGCGCGTGCATAGCCATTGAGGACGCGATGGTACTTGGGCGCGCGTTTGCGACCGCCACCAGTTATGAAGAGGCGTTCGGCATTTATGAAAATACGCGGAAAGACCGGGCTAACGGTGTCCAACTCGCTTCTCGGCAGCAGGCAGACGAGATTCAGGGCGCCACCAAGCGGGGAGCCAATCCGGGAGCGAATGCCGATGATCGCGGCTTATACTTGTATAACCCAGTCACAGTGCCGCTCGCATTGCTGGCAGAATGAGCGTGGCTGCAGGACGAGATCGAGGAACCGACCGGGCGTTTCCGGACGGCGATCCGTCTCAATGCGGCGTCGAGCCGAACCGGCCGACGCTCGAGCATTGGTGCGCTTCATGGTCGAACAGCATTTCATTCCTAAGGCGGTTCTGGTCGACGAATTATTCTTGGCATTGCGGGGCGCGCGCGGGAATTAATTCACACGCTGGGCATCGAGTTCGATTGTCTTAATTCTGGCTCAAAGCGGCCCGACTGTGGACGGGTCGGTGGCTTTCAGCGAGGGGGGAAACCATCATGCGCGAACGTCAAAGCAGATTTTAGCAACCGTGCTTCAACCGTTGGCCGATCATGCCGGCGGCTCCAAAAGCACGTCCGTTCTCCGCTTTTCCTGTCACTAAGCTTCGCCTGAGCTGATCTCGGGCGCACGAAGCTCCGCGCGATGGCGAGCAATCGCCCATGCGCGGCGAGCGGCTGGCTAAGTATGTTTCAGAGTACCGTCTCACGCGTTCGCTTTGCTCTCAGCGCACTCGGCGTTGTCGTCCTCTGCGCATCCTTATTCAACTGGACGCAAGCGCTGCCCGGCGCGCACCAACAATACGCGTGGGTCGATGCCGGCGCGTCGGACGCCTCTGCGCTCGATACGGCCGAGATCTGGCAAGTATCGGGAAGTTGCGCGCGGCCGTATTTCATCCGAGCCGCGCTGCGATCGAAAGCCAAGCTCAAAGCCTATTACGATCTCGCTCCCGAGCCCGTCCGGGCACGGCTGAACCGGTCGTCCGGCATCCCGCGATCTGCCGCGCCAAAAAGCTGGTATCGGCTGGTCAAAGACCAGCCGGACAACCCGTCGGCGGACAATGGTGATCCGGATATGGAGTATTCGGCGCTACTGCACGTTCAGTACGCCGAATGGTACGCCAACGTGTTCAAGCTTGAGATCGAAGCGGCCCGGTGGCAACAGCGTTTGACAGAAGTTTCCGATCAGCGGCTCACGCTCAGCGAATCCGCGCGCAATAGCTTCGGCGCATCCTCCGTGCCAAATGCCGGGGCGCTCGGCATAACAGCGGGCTTCGACACCCAAGTGCTGGCCACGCTGGGCTTAAGCGGATTTCCCAAGGACGAAGAGCAGTCCCTCAAGACAGATTGCGTCAACGTCAGTCTGGTGAAAAAGATTCTGGCAAGTCCGAGCTATCTCAGGGAGCTCTGGCGCTGGCCGGTCGAGCAGACCGCAGCGTTCGTACTCGCGTCGGAGCTTATCCTCCTCGGCATATTCCTGGTGCCGCTGACGCTCTGGATCGGAACGGGCGACGCACAGCTCGCCGCGCGGCATGTCCGCCAAGCGGCAAACCGCCTGGCGGCGACGGTCAGAAGCTTCGATTGGAAGAAACGCGTCCGCGAGGCAGCGGCACGATTGCGGGTCACATGCGCATCGACGCGTGCCATCCTGGTAGAGCTTGGCGCAAGATTGAAGCCGGTCGTGGAAGACCAGATCGTGCACTTCCTGCGCTGGGTCGTTCTGCCGGGCATCGCGCTGGGCGCGACGCTGCGGAGGCGATGCGCAGCTCTATTTCGCCGCCACGTCGGTTTCCAGTATACCGGCCACGGTCTTGATCTCGTTGCGCGCATATTGCGGCAGGCCGGCGCTGATCGAACTGCCTGAATTGAACGACGAGCGGCCCATCAGCACGTCGGCAGGTACCAGATTGCGCAGCACCGGCACGTGCTCGTAGCCGCGCTTCTCGTCGAGCACGTCGGCCTTGATCGCCAGCGTCATGAAGGCGGTAACGACGGTGCGGCCAGGATCGGTCGGATGGCCCTGAAACACGGCGAGAAATTTGCCGAATTTCATGATCTGATTGACGTAGAAAATGTCCTGCTCGAGCACGCCGGTGACCGGGGTGTCGAGCGCGGTCAATTGCTGCAATCCGGGCTGATCGACATCGGCGGCGGCGAGCGCCGAGAATTCGCTTTGAAAGTCGATCTCGTTGGCAATCTTCTTACTGCCTTCGCGCAGCTTGTTGACCAGCAGAATGCCGAGCGGAATCTTGCCCTCAAGCTTGTAGATCGACTGCACACAGATCGAATTGGTGCGGCCCGTGCACCATTTGCGGTCCGGGTTCTGATTGCCCATCCCGGCTGCGTCAGTGAACGGCACAACGTCGGCCGCGGCCAGCGGCTTGTGCTTGATGGCCGGATCGATCCGGCCGAGGAAGTCGGGCGTCACGTAATGCGCAAGATCAATCGCGCCCGGCGGGCGGTCGAGCAAAAAGCGCGCCTGGGCCACATAGATGTAAAGTTTCTCGACCTGGGGTTTGCCGTCGTGCTCCGCCTTGCGCACCGTCGGTTCGCTATAGGATGGATACAGCGCCAGAAACTTTTTCTCTTCGGGGTGGACGTGCGTCCAATAGTCGAAGCGGACCATGTCCAGATTGCCGTCGGCGGCGTCGGCCGGCTTGTCGCTGAACGCGATCGTCGCTGGTTTGAGCTGCGCGACAGCGGTGTTGCGAGCCGAAACCACGTCATCGATGCCAAACACGGCTGCGCTCGCAGCCGTGACCGAGCCGATCAGCGCGATAAGCACGATCGGGTGCTTAAAGCCCATCTGCATTCCCCTTAAGTTCAGTCGTAACCGCCGCCCCCGTAATAACCGCGCGGCGGCGGCCGCTGCGCTCCGTAGGTGGGATTACGGCCGTAGGGGGCATAATAACCGCGGCCAGGCGGCGGTGGCGGCGCGACCGGCTGCTGCTGGAATCCAGGCAGCGCCCAATTGCCGAACAGTCCACGGGACTGCTGTGGCGGTTGCT
The DNA here is from genome assembly GCA_036511795.1 of Xanthobacteraceae bacterium. Lineage (GTDB taxonomy): Bacteria > Pseudomonadota > Alphaproteobacteria > Rhizobiales > Xanthobacteraceae > BOG-931. The sequence continues at coordinate 95,816 of DATCBO010000056.1, read as the reverse complement.
GGTGCCAGCTGCCGTCGTTGGCGTAATAGCGGTCGCCATAACCCTCGGCGGCGCCCCCGTAGGCTCCGACCCCGTAGTCATTGGTCTGCCCGTACGCGCCATAAGCCTGTTCCTGGCGTTGCTCAGCGGCGGCCTCGGGTGAAACTAACTGACTCTGCGTATCGGCCACGTGGCCGTCCGCCCCAAGCCGAAAATGCTCGACGAAATCACCACGCGCGCCGGCGCCACGCATGATGTTGCCGCTCATATAGTCGATCGGCAGATCGACAAGCTCGCGGCGCGCCTCGGGCGAAGGCCCGCTCAGCGGCGCTTTGGGCGCGATGCCGTCCGCCCAAATGTCCTCGATGACAGGTTTGAAGATCGGCAGCGCCACGCGCGCGCCGTCGACGCCGCCCAGCGACCGGCGCTTGCCGTCGCCGTTGTCATAGCCGACCCAGACTGCGACCGTGACGTCGTTGGTGAAGCCGACGAACCAACCGTCGACCGCATCTTCCGTCGTCCCGGTTTTGCCCGCCACATAGGGCGACAGCGCGCCGATAGCGCGCGCGGTGCCGCGCGCGACCACGCCCTGCAGCATGGTCTTGAGCTGGTAGAAACTCGCCGGATCGGCGGCGCCGATTCTGGGGAACACCGGCTCCGTGGGGTAGGCGTAGACGGTCTTGCCTTCTTTCTCGATCGAATCGATGGCGTGCGGCTGTGGCCTTATCCCGCCATTGGCGATTGCAGCATAGAAGGGTGCGAGGTTGATCATGTGCACCGGCTGGGCGCCGAGCACGAACGGATAATAGCGCACGCAGTCGGTATAGATTTTCGCCGCGACCGCCGTGGCACATACGTCATCGAGACTCTGTTCGGGATCGGCATCGATGCCGCCGTCGAGCAGATGCGCGGTGATCATGTTGACCGAATGCTCCAGGCCAAAGCGCATCGTGTAGACGCCGCTGCTGCTGCCGTCGGCGTTGCGCGGCGTCCAATAATCCTTCTCTTGCCCGGTACCGTCATACGCGATGAGCGGCGTGCTGCCCTGACGGCCGCCGATCGGCGGCAGCGTGATCGGATCGTTCAGCACAAGCGTATTGGGCTGCAGCCCTTTTTGCAGCGCGGTCAGATAGGTGATCGGCTTGATGGCCGAGCCGGGCTGGCGTTCGCTCTGCCACGTCCGGTTAAGCTGACTGAGCGGATAGGAAAATCCGCCGACCATCGCGAGAATGCGGCCGGTTTTGTTGTCGAGCACGAGGACTGCGCCCTGCACCGTCGGGCGGACGCGGATCTCCGCGTGCGCCGAGGCCGGCTTGCTCCGCCCCCGGCTGTTGGCCGGCGGTGCTCTGCCCTCGACCACGTCGACATAGATTACATCGTAGAGACTCAAGGCGCGGCGGATGGCGTACGTATACGTCGTCAACGGCACGACGCGCCCGTCCGGCAGGCCGACATGGATCGCGCCGTCGCCGCGCTTGCCGCCCTTGTCGACAACAACCGCCGGCGTCCAGTGTACGTCATAGAGCGGCAGATGCGCGGCCTGGAGCGCCTGTTGCCAAGCCGGCATAGTATTCGGCGTCGTGCTCGGTGTGCCGGTTTGCTTGCCGGTGGCAAGTTTCGCCACGGCCGCCGCGATGTTGGCCTCCGGGCCGCGGAACTGCATGCGGCCATTGGCGATCTCATAGCGTGCGAGTCCGTCCTGCAGCGCGCTTTCGGCCTGGCGCTGCAGTTGGGCGTTGATCGTGGAATGGACCGTGTAGGAATCCCCCGTCAGGCTATCGACACCATCGGTCTTGGCTTCACGGCCGAGAAAATCGACGAAGCCGAAGCCGCTGTCGCGATGCTCCCGCGTAAAAGCGATGAGCTTTGGGGGCGCTGCGAGCGCCTGATCCTTCTGCTGGGCGGTGATGAAGCCATCGTCCTTCATACGGCTGATGACGTAGTTGAGACGATCCTTGGAGCGCTCCGGATGGCGATCGGGATTGTAGTAGCTCGGTCCCTTGAGCAGACCCGCAAGCATGCCGGCTTCCGACAGCGTCAGGTCCTTTGCCGATTTGCCGAAATAAGCGTGCGCGGCCATTTCGATGCCCCACGCGCCGCGGCCCATATAGACGGAGTTGACATAGAGCTGCAGAATTTCGCTCTTGCTCAGTGTGGTCTCGAGCCGCGACGCCACGATCATTTCGCGAATCTTGCGCTGATAGGTGACATCGGCGCCGACCAGGAGGTTTTTCACGACCTGCTGCGTGATGGTCGAACCGCCCTCCGGCCGCCCCGGATTGGCAAGATTGCCGATGAAGGCGCGGATGATGCCGCGTTCGTCGATGCCATGATGCTGATAGAAGCGCTGGTCCTCCGCCGCGATAAACGCCTTCTGGACGAAATCGGGAATGGCGGACAGCGGCTCCCAGATGCGGCGATTGCTCGGCAGATATACATCGGCGAATTTGCCGCCTTTGCCGTCGAGCACGGTGCTCATGCTCGGCAACTTCTTGTCCTTGAGCGCGGCGAGCTGAGCCTGGTCGGGCAGGTCCGCGGCGGCGCTGTTATAGAAGTCCATCACCTGGCCGAGGTCGACCACCGGCTTGTCGACCGGCTCATTCTTGCAGAATTGGTGATAGGCGGTGTTGAGGTCGGCAAAATTGATGCCGTGAAACACTTCGGCGTTGGCGCCGACCGCCTTGGGGTCGTCGAGCGCGGTGGTGATCAGTTCGTCGAGATTGATCGATTCGATGTCGAAGGCATGGCGCATGTGGGCGCAGCCGTCGCGCAGGACCTGCACCACTTGCGCCTGATCGGTCGCCGGATCGAACTTGGTCTTGACCGCCTGCGGCTGGGTCATGACCTCGCTGAGCGCCAGCGCCGTCGCAAAAATCTTTACGAGAATAGGCTCCATAGGGGCTCGGCGAGCAGCATCCAGGTTGCGGGGGATGACCTATCTAATGGTCCGAATTCTAACATTCGCATCCCGTTTCGGCCCGCCATCATGCGAATGTTAGAATCAAGGACCACTAGCAACTATAAGTTCTAGTGGAGCTTTTGGATTTGACATTCGCAATCGTAGCTCCCGGCTGGGTGGGTGGCGAATGTCAAATCCGCTCCACTAGTACAGGCCAGTGAAAGTTCTGACTCCATTGGCCTGGACGCCTTTCAAAGGAATGGCTCGGTTCGGCTGCCGGGCTGAAATGGGCCCCTCGCTTTCGCTCGGCTGTACTAGAGTGAACGGTAATTATAGTAATCCGATCCTTACAAAAGGACTTTTTTTAGATGCCAAGCCGGCATTTCGGGAATGGTGCATGAATGTGCGGCAGGGACTCGCAGTCTTGTCATAAATCAGGGCTTTGCCGGCGATAATCCGTCGAAATGGCGGCGCTTTTGCAACCAGGCGAGCATGCAAAGGCCGGGCACGCCGGCGAGCGCGCAAAGGACGAAGAACCACACCCAGCCGGTGATGTGCTCGACATAGCCGCTACCGAGCGAGAAAAAGGTCCGCCCGACCGCCGCGAGCGCGTTCAGCAAGGCAAACTGCGTCGCCGTATAGAGCGGGTTCTTGCACAGGACCGACAGGTAGGCGACGAAAATCACGGTGCCGACCGCATCGGTGAAGAACTCGATCGTGGTGGTCAGCGTCAGCAGCGCCGTGTTCATGCCGACGTGGGCCTGCCAGGAAAAACAAAGGATCATCAGCGTCTGTAAGAGGCCGCCGATCCAAAGACTTTTCGACAACGGCAGCGCGCGCGCAATGAATCCGCCGGCAAAGCCGCCGAGCAGGGTGGCGACGAAGCCGATGCCGTTGCGGATTGTGGCGATCTCGGGCAGCGAAAAGCCGAGGCCAAGGATGAAATTGGTCGACAGCGAGAAGGCAAGCGCATCGGCGGTCTTGAACAAGACGACGAAGCCCAGAACCGCGAAGGCAAGGTCGCGCGACAGGAAGTCGCGAAAGCTTGCGACCGCCGCGCGGAACGTGCGCGTGAGCCAATTATCGCGCCCCGCTACCGGGGGGCTCCCGGCTGCGGCTGGTTTCGGATGTTCCGGCTCGCGCGCCAACAGGGTCGCCACGATGCCGATCAGGATGAGGATCGCCATCACGCCGTAACACGCGCTCCAGGCCGCGCGCGCACCGACGACACTGCGCAGCCACGTCACCAGCAGCAACGCGCCGGCGCCGGATGTCAGCGCGCCGATCCGGTAGGCGGCGATGTAGGATGCAAGACCCGCTGCCTGCTCGTTTTTCTCGAGGCTTTCGACGCGAAAGGCGTCAATTACGATGTCCTGCGTCGCGGACGCCGTTGCCACGAACAGGGCGCCGAGCGCGACGATAGCGGCTGAAACCGAAGGATCGGTCAGCCCGAGTAGCACGATCGCGACCATCAGCCAAAGCTGCGTAAACAACAGCCAGCCGCGGCGCCGGCCCAGCAGCGTCGAGAGCACCGGGATGTCGAGAGCATCGGCAAACGGCGCCCAGAGGAATTTGATGCTGTAGGGAATACCGACGGCTGCGAACAGACCGATGGTCCGCACGTCGACCCCGCTCCGCGTCATCCACGCTTGCAGCGTCGAGCCGATCAGCACGATGGGGAGTCCGCTCGAAAAGCCGAGCAGGAGCACAATCAGCACGCGCCGTTTGAGATAAACCGCAAGCGCTTCGCGCAGCGACTGGCGCTTCAATTCCCCGGCGGCGTCGGCTGCGCTCATGCGCACGGCGTAGCCGATTTGGCCCGGCCTGCCAACGCAGAGCGTTATTCGCCGGCTTCCAGCTTCCGTACCACCGGTGCGGGAATGACTTCGGCGGTGCCCCTTTCGGCCTCGAACTCGACGTCGATGATGCGGGCGCCGCGCTTTTCCACCTTCTCGGCCGAGATCAGAATCTGCCGGACGTCCTCGTTGGTCTGGCCGAAATGCTGCTGCAGCTTGAGCACGCGCTCGTGCATGCGCGTGACGTCGTCGATCAGTTTGGCGACCTCGGTCTGGATCTGGCCGGCGGCCTCGCGCATGCGCGCGTCGCGCTGGATCTGCTGGATCACGTGGACGGCGATCATCAGCAGCGACGGCGAGACGATGACGACCTTGGCGCGGAACGCCTTTTGCACGATGTCGTCGAAGCTCTCGTGGATCTCGGCATAGACCGACTCCGACGGCACGAACAACAGCGCCATTTCCTGCGTCTCACCCGGAATGAGATATTTCGCCTTGATGTCGGCGATATGCTTGCTCATGTCCTGGCGCACGCGCGCCCCGGCCTGTCGCCGCTCGTCGTCGGTGGCGGCGTCGCGATAGGCGGCGATGGCTTCGAGCGGAAACTTGGCGTCGATCACCAGCGGCCGCTGGTCTGGCAGGAAGATTACGCAATCCGGCCGCATGCGGTTGCCGAGCGTGAACTGAAACTCGTAGCAATCCTTCGGCAGGCTGTCGCGGATGATGATTTCCATGCGGCCCTGACCGAAGGCGCCGCGCTCCTGCTTGTTGGTCAAGACGTTCTGCAGCGCCGTCACCTGGCCGGCCAGCGCCGTGATGTTTTTCTGCGCCCCGTCGATGACGGCAAGCCGCTCATGCAGCTTTTGCAGGTTCTCGGCGGTGCTCTGCGTGGTCTTGTGCAGCGAATCGCCAAGCCGGTGCGAGACCGAATCGAGCCGCTCGTTGACGAGATGCTGCAGCTGAGACTGGCCTTGCGACAACAGCCCGATCATCGCCTCCATGCGCACGGCGGTATCGGCCTGGGCATCGGCCAACTCGCTCATGGCGGCGGCGTGGGCGTGGGCAAGATCGCGGGCCATGGCGCGCGATCGCCATGCCATCACGGCCATGATCACAAGCACGACCGCGGCGGCGGCAGCGATGCCAAGCACCGCGGCCGGCGGCAGGCCGGCAATGACCGGGATTTGCAGATGATCGAACAGCGACTGGGACTCGGGCATTTTCTAACTTTACGCGATTCGCCGGTTCCGAACAAACGGCGAACACCGTTCGGCGGGGGACAGGGCATGGCGCCGGCCGATACCGCGGATTGACCGCCGTTTACGCACGCCTTACATCGCCGCACATGGCGCTGCGCGAGATCATCATACTGCCGGACAAGCGGCTGCGGCTTAAGTCCGAGCCGATCAAGCGCATCGACGCCACGATCCGCAAACTGGTCAATGACCTGTTCGAGACGATGTACGAGGCGCCCGGCATCGGGCTCGCGGCCATCCAGATCGGCGTGCCCAAGCGCGTCGTGACCATGGATCTGTCGAAGAAAGAGGACGATCACAAGCCTCAAATCTTCATCAATCCGGAGGTGATCTGGAAATCGGCCGAGACATCCAAATACGAGGAAGGCTGTCTGTCGATCCCGGAATTCTACGAAGAGGTCGAACGGCCGGCGCAGGTCAAGGTCAAGTATCTCGATATCGACGGTAACACGCAGGAGATCGAGGCGTCGGGCCTGTTGGCGACCTGCCTTCAGCACGAGATCGACCATATCAACGGCGTGCTGTTCATCGATTACATTTCCAAGCTCAAGCGCGACCGCATCGTCAAGAAATTCGCCAAGGCGGCCAAGAAGGAGGAGGCTTGAGCCTCCACCTCGTCTTCATGGGCACGCCGGAATTTGCCGTGCCGACTTTGGTCGAATTGGTCGGCGGCGGGCATACGGTCGTCGCGGTCTATACGCGGGCGCCGCAGCCAGCCGGGCGGCGCGGCTTGGAGCGGATGCCGAGTCCGGTCGCGCGCGAAGCCGCGCGGCTTGGCATCCCGATCCTGACGCCGAAAACACTACGCGAGCCCGAGGCGGCCGCGGCCATGCAGATTCGTCGCGCCGACGCCGCCGTGGTTGTGGCCTACGGCTTGATTCTGCCGCGGGCGATTCTGGATATCTTTTCGCTCGGCTGCTTCAACGTCCACGCCTCGCTGTTGCCGCGCTGGCGCGGCGCGGCGCCGATCCACCGCGCCGTCATGGCGGGCGACAACGAGACCGGCGTGTCGGTGATGCGGATGGAGGAAGGCCTCGATACCGGGCCCGTTGGGATGATGGAACGCGTGCCGATCGGCGCCGATGCCACGACGGGCGATTTGCACGACCGGTTGTCGCGGCTCGGCGCGGATTTGATGCTGCGCGCGATCGGCGCCTTGGAGCGCGGCTCGCTGCAAATGACGCCGCAACCCGCCGCCGGAGTGACCTACGCCAAAAAGATCGACAAGGCCGAGACTCGCGTCGACTGGCAGCGGCCGTGGCACGACGTCCATAATCATTGCCGCGGGCTGTCGCCGTTCCCAGGCGCGTGGTGCGAGTTTCCCGGCATCGGCCGCGTCAAGATTCTGCGTACCACGCAGGGCGCTGGCGGCGGTTCGCCAGGCCGCGTGCTCGACGACAAGCTCACGGTGGCCTGCGGCGACGGTGCGGTGCGACTGGTCGATCTTCAACGCGCCGGACGACAGCCAATGACGGCGGAGGAATTTCTGCGCGGCACGGCAATCAAAGCCGGCACCGCGTTGGGCTGAGCAGAAACACCATGAGCAGCCTGTACACGGTCTATGTCGACGACAACTTCAACTATATGGATCAAGACGCGCGAACCAAATACGGCGATTATGCAACATCTGACGAAGCAGTGCAGGTCTGCAAAGCGATCGTCGACAGGTTTCTCGCGAAGACGCACGAGCCTGGCATGTCGGCGGGACAGCTCTATAAAGAATATGTAGCCTGCGGCGACGATCCGTTCATCCAGGGACCGGGTGCCCGCTTCTCCGCCTGGACCTACGCCAAGCAGCGTTGCGAGGCGCTGTGCGGCGGCAGCGTCGAAGATGTGTGATGCCCCGCTACAAGCTCACGCTCGAATATGACGGCTCGCCTTACGTGGGCTGGCAAGCCCAGGACAACGGCGCCTCGATCCAGGGCGCGTTGACCGATGCTATTGCGGCATTCACCGGCGAGCGCGCCGCGGTCCACGGTGCTGGTCGCACTGACGCGGGCGTGCACGCGCGCGGCCAGGTCGCGCATGTCGATCTCGCCAAGCAATGGGACACCGACACGGTGCGTGACGCCATCAATTTTCATCTGCGTCCGCAGCCGATCGCGGTGCTGACGGCCGAGCAGGTCGCGCCGGATTTCGAGGCGCGCTTTTCGGCCGTCAAGCGCCACTATCGCTACCGCATCGTCAATCGGCGTGCCGATCTCACGCTCGACGCCGATCGCGTCTGGCGCGTGCCGCGCCCGCTCGACGCCGCCGCCATGCATGACGCCGCGCAATGCCTGATCGGCCGGCACGATTTCACCACCTTCCGTGCCGCCGAATGCCAAGCCAAATCGCCGGTGAAGACGCTCGACCGCCTCGCTGTTTCACGCGACGACGACCACATTCGCATCGAGACGTCGGCGCGCTCGTTCCTGCACCACCAGGTGCGCTCGATTGTCGGCTCGCTCGTCCATGTCGGCGAGGGCAAGTGGAGTGCCGGTGATCTCCAAGCCGCGCTCGTTGCCCGTGATCGCGCGCGCTGCGGCCAGGTCGCGCCGCCGCACGGGCTTTATTTGGTGCGGGTGGAGTATTGATGCTGCGCGGAGTGCACCATGCCCGACAGTGACGTCGACGTCGTGGTGATCGGCGGTGGCGCGGCCGGCGTCGCCGCTGCGAAGCGGCTCGCCGAAGCCTCCATCCGCTGTCTGCTGGTCGAGGCCCGGCCGCGGCTCGGCGGACGCGCCTGGACCGTTCACGACCGCAACGGCCATGGTCTTGATCTCGGCTGCGGCTGGCTGCACTCCGCCGATCGTAATCCCTGGACAGGCCTCGCCCAACAGCAAGGCTTTACGATCGAAAAGACGCCGCCGCCCTGGATGAACAGGCCGCTCGAAGCTAGTCTCTCACATGCGGAGCACAGCGCCTTTCGCCAAGCCATCGACCAATTCTATACGCGCCTGGAAGAAGCCGCCCAACGCCGCACAGACGCCGCAGCTTCCAGCGTACTCGATCCAGCTAACCGCTGGAATCCGCTGCTTGATGCCATGGGCACCTATATCAGCGGTGCCGAGCTCGAACGGGTCTCGCTGAAAGATCTCGACAATTATCACAGCACCGACATCAATTGGCGCGTGGTCGAAGGCTACGGCACGCTCATCGCCGCTTACGGCGCGGACGTACCGGCCATGCTCGACTGTCCGGTCAGTAGTGTCGATCACTGCGGCAAGCGCTTGAGGATTCAAACAAGCAAAGGTGCGATCACCGCCGATCAGGCTATCGTGACGGTGCCGAGCGCGATCGTGGCGGCCGAGCGCATTCAGTTCACGCCGGCACTTCCAGATAAGGTTGAGGCGGCGAACGGGCTACCGCTCGGCCATGACGACAAGCTCTTCATGTCGCTGGACGGCGCTGAAGAATTTCCGACAAGTGCCCGGCTGTTCGCGCACACGAATCGTACGGCGACCGCGGGCTATCACATCAGACCGTTCGGCTGGCCGATGATCGAAGCCTATTTCGGTGGCGCATGCGCCGCCGAGCTCGAAAACGGCGGCGAAGCTGCTTTTTTCGATTTCGCCGTTGCAGAGCTCGTCGGCGTGATGGGAAGCGAGTTTGCCAAACGCCTAAAGCCGATCCGCGTGCATTGCTGGGGGCGCGACCCATTCGCGCTTGGCGCGTATTCGTTTGCCCGCCCCGGCTACGCCGATCGCCGCGCCCTGCTGGCAGAGCCCGTCGACGATCGGCTGTTCTTTGCCGGTGAAGCTTGTTCGCTGCACGACTTCTCCACGGCGCACGGCGGCTATCTCACCGGCGTTGCAGCGGCGGAAAGCGTCATCGCCGCGCGCGGCAAGCCGCGACCTACTCGAAATATTTCTCGATAATCCTTCGATACACCGCCGTCAGCCCAGTGAGATCGGCGGCCGGCACGCACTCGTCGACCGCATGCATGGTCCGTCCGACCAGGCCGAATTCAAGCACCGGGCAATAGTCCTTGATGAAGCGCGCATCCGATGTGCCGCCCGTGGTCGAGAGCTTCGGCTTGCGTCCGGTCACTTCGGCGATCGCCGATGACGCAAGCTCAGTGAACGGGCCCGGCTGGGTGATAAAAACATCAGCGTTCGAGGGCTCCCACTCGACGGCAAAGCGGACGCGGCCCTCCGCCGCTGCCTCCGCCCGCTGCCCGATGAGTTGCTTCAGCGAGTCCTGGCTGTGGCGGTCGTTGAAGCGGATGTTGAAGCGCGCCCGCGCCTCGCCGGGAATGAGATTGACCGTCTTGTTGCCGATGTCGATCGAGGTGAATTCAAGGTTCGATGCGTCGAACTGCGCGGTGCCGTCGTCGAGCGGAGCCTGAATCGCCGCGATAAGCTTGACCAGCCCGCGCACCGGATTGTCGGCCCGATCTGGATAGGCGACGTGGCCCTGCTTGCCGGTCACCACCAGCACGCCGTTGAGCGAGCCGCGGCGCCCTGCCTTCACGGTGTCGCCAAGCACATCGATATTGCTCGGCTCGCCGAGAACACAGTGATCGAATTTTTCGCCGCGCGCGGCCGCCCATTGCAGCAGTTTGATAGTGCCGTTGACGGCGACGCTCTCCTCGTCGCCGGTAATGAGCAGCGAAATTGAACCACGCTTCGGCTTGCCGCTGTTCGCCGCCAGATAATCGAGCCCCGCGGCAACGAAGCAGGCGATGCCGCCTTTCATATCGACGGCGCCGCGCCCGTACAGCTTGCCGTCCGCAACTTCGCCGGCGAATGGCGGATGGCGCCAAGCCTTCTCGTCGCCCGGCGGCACCACGTCGGTGTGTCCGGCAAACACCAGGTTGGGTTGCTCGGTGCCGATGCGCGCGTAAAGATTTTCGATCGGCGCGGTGCCGGGTTCGGCAAACGTCATGCGCTGAACGGCAAACCCCGCCTTTGCCAGCACACTGTGCAGATACGCGAGCGCGCCGCCGTCCGCCGGCGTCACCGAGGGGAAGCGAACGAGATCGCGGGCAATGGCGAGGGGGTCGGCGGTCATTGCGAGCAATCTAGCTTGTGCGGTTGGTCCCGGCGAGCGGATCCGGCCCATGCGGGTTCGGGCCTACCGTGCCTTTGCGGAAGCCGAGTTCGACCAGCAAGGCGATGCCGAAGGCGGTGAACGGCACCGAGATGGCATAAGACAGCGTGCTCGGCTGCGCATCGGTGCCGGTCCAGCCCATGACCGAGAACAGGTCGAGCACCACGCTGGTGGCGAAAAAGATGCCGAGGAGCCAGAGCGGCAGGTTGCGGTCGTTGGCGCGCTTCATGGCGATGGCGAATTCCGGATAAGTGAAGACGAGATCGACGACGGCGTTCAGCTGATCGCCTTGGATTTGGCTGGCCGCATAGCACGACGCCATGTTGGCGGCGCCGACGACAATCATCGCGATCCAGAATGTCTTGCGGCCGATGCGGCCGTGGAAGCCATCGAGCAGCCAGAGGAGATAATGCCAATCCATCGATGCCACGCGAGTCAGTCGCGCAACAGTTCGTTGATACTGGTCTTGGCGCGGGTCTTTTCGTCGACGCGCTTGACGATGACCGCACAGTATAGACTTGGGCCTGCCGCGCCCTTCTTATCCGGTTTTCCCGCCATCGTGCCCGGCACCACCACCGAATAGGCCGGCACCTCGCCCTGTATCACCACGCCGGTGTCGCGGTCGACGATCTTGGTCGAGGCGCCGATGAACACGCCCATCGACAGCACCGCGCCTTCGCGCACGATGACGCCCTCGGCCACTTCGGAGCGCGCGCCGATGAAGCAATTATCCTCGACGATCACCGGCCCGGCCTGCAACGGCTCCAGCACGCCGCCGATGCCGACTCCGCCCGAGATATGACAATTCTTGCCGATCTGCGCGCACGAGCCGACCGTCGCCCAGGTATCGATCATGGTGCCGGAATCCACATAGGCGCCCAGGTTGACGAACGACGGCATCAGCACCACGCCCGGCGCGATAAAGGCGGCGTGACGCACCACGCAGCCGGGCACGGCGCGAAAGCCGGCACTGCGGAATTTCTGGTCGTCCCATCCATCGAATTTCGACGGCACTTTGTCCCACCACGCCGCATGCGCAGGGCCGCCCGGAATGACGGTCATGTCGTTTAACCGGAACGACAACAGCACCGCCTTTTTGAGCCACTGATTGACCTTCCACGTGCCTTTCGCAGGGCCGTCCGCGGCGCGCTCGGCAACACGCGCCTCGCCGCGATCGAGCAGGTCGAGCGCAGCCTCGACAGCGTCGCGCACCGGCCCTTTGGTGACCGGACCAATGCCGTCGCGCTTCTCGAACGCCTCGTCGATGGTTTTTTCCAAATCGGCTGCGGACATGGAGGCGATCCCCTGCTGTCGCGGTTTGTCGGGGCCCACGGAAGCGATGTCAAGCAATTGTAGCCCGGATGGGTGAAGCGAAATCCGGGGGCAGGCCTCGCGGCGGCGACCCGCATGTCGTTTCGCTCATGCGGGTTGGGGCGGTTAAACGATACCGCGCAAAAATTCCGTCAAGTCGTCGGTGACATAATCGACGTGCGGCTCGTCGCGGCCGGCGAGCTCCCAGTCCTCGCGCAGCACGACGCCGGCGCCCTTCGGCACCACCAAGACCGTGATCATGCCGAGTGCGTGCGGCACTTCGAGATTGCGAGCCAAGTCTTCGAACATGACCGCGCTCTTGGGATCAACGCGGTGCCGCTTGAGAAAGCGCTCATAGACTTGCGGCTGCGGTTTCGGCTCGAGGTCGGCCGCCTTGATGTCGAAGACGTCCTCGAAATGGTGGTCGATTTCAAGCCGCCGCATCACCGCATCGGCATGCGCGCGCGTGCCGTTGGTGAGGATGAGTTTGCGACCGGCCAGTTCGCCGATCGCGGCGCCCAGCTCTGGGTTCGGCGTCAATGGCGAATGGTCGATCTGATGCACCATTTCGAGAAATTCGTCAGGCACGAGCCCGTGCTCCTCCATCAGGCCGCGCATCGTCGTACCGTAGCGCCGGTAGTAATCCTTCTGCAGCCGGAATGCCTCGTCATGGCTGATGTGCAGGAAATCGACAATGAAGTCGCGAATGCGCGCGTCGACCTGGTGCCACAGGTTGAGATGATGCGGGTAAAGCGTGTTGTCGAGATCGAACACCCAGGTTTCGATCCCGCGGAACCCGCGCGGCGTGCGAGCTGCCTGCCTTCCCATCGACTCGTTGTTGCCATTTTTCACGGCCAGAGTTTTTAGCGGTTATCGAATCGGATGCAATGCGGACTGGGCTAGAACTGGGGCTGGGGTCGGGTGATGCGTCGGAAGTTGCGGAAAACGCTGCCATTTCTCATGGCGATTTTTCTCGGCACCATGGCGGCGGCGCTGATAGCCGGCATGGCGATGCTGGCGGCGCATTCTTAAGGCCGCCGCCAATCATTCGTGCACCGTGTCAAATCGACAGTCTTGGTCAAATCGACAGTCTTGGTCAAATCGACAGTCTTGCCGTCGAATCAATTCAAATCGTTCCCGCCGCCATGCAGCGCCATACCGGGCGGTATTTGCGTGTCGTTGGGCCAAGATCTTGCGCCGGCGGCCCCGATGTGCGATCGAATGTCGATATCTTGATTGAATCACGGCGGTTCGGCTATCATCACGACGGAGATGCGTGACACCCGATCGGATCGGGATCATGCGGATATGTCTCTCTCTCAAACATCTTCCATAACGTCTGGCGCCGAAAGGTGTCGGCGGCGAATTCTTTTAAACACGATGCCTAAGTCAGGCAGCGTGTACATTTTAAAGTCGTTGGCGCAAATTATTGGCCTTGAGACCATGCATCTCGGCAACCCGACGAATGGTCAGATTAGCGTTCAGGATATTCTGACGTTTTGCGCCGGCGGGTACATCGCGCAGAATCATTTGGCGTCGTCCGCTGAAAACATGCAGCTCCTTGAACAATTCAAGCCGAAGATGGTCCTGCATCTGCGGGATCCGCGCCAGGCTCTGCTTAGTTGGGTCTATCATGTCGATTGGAAAAGCATAACGGAGCCGGGTTCCCTGAAGATGCCGCCCGGATATTTTGAGCATTCGATGTCTTCCAAGATTGATTTCCAGATCGAGAAATATTTGCCGAATTTGGTTTCTTGGGTCGAGCGATGGGTAGAGATTGCGGGTCAAGGAAGGCTTCCAATTCTGATTACGAGCCAGTACGAACTCAGGCGGAACGAAAAGGCCTTTTTCAACGCGATATTGTCCTTCTATCAGATCGAACTTGATTTCACTCCGCCGAACCTGCCGCGGACACTGGAAGAAACGCACTTCCGCAAGGCCGACCCGGAAGAATGGAAGCGCACATTTACGCCAGAGCAAGCGGCCCGGGCGACGTCCGCGATTCCTCATGCGCTGATGAGGCGGTTTGGCTGGAGCGACGAGGGGTAGTCCTGTGCATCGCTCAGCTCGCCTCGCGCCAGGACGTTGGTGGTATTAAACCCTCGATCGCGCCGTCGTGCAGGCGCACCGGATCGCGCTCGCCCTCCATGGCGAGGCGCAGCATCGAGCGTGCCAGTTCGTCCGGCTTGATCGATGCGTTGCCGATCGCCTTGAGCGTCAACCACGCCTCATCGAATGCGGTCTCGAGTACGACCAGCGTCTGCGGATCGAACGTGCTGTTGTGAAACCCGTGCAAGCTCCGCCCTCACCGCGATACCGTGTTTGCAATGCCCGACTTGAAGATTGCCGACGCGCTGGAGTTTCGGCGCAGACTTGGCCGAGTTTGTGGCTGCCGTTGTGACGCAGTCTTCACGAATACCTGATCAGGCGCCGGTTCCGCGGCTATCTCATTGATCAGCTTTTTCAGAATGGCGTGGGCGAAATCGTCATAATTCGCCGCCGGAATCATGAAGGCGCCCGGTCCGCCGATGACGTTGGTAAAATAATAATGGTCGAGGCCGGGTTCCACGGTGAGGATCGGCAGGCCATTGATGCCGATGTCGTCGGCTACGGCCTCGTCGCGCGCCATCGCTGCCGGCCGGCCTGAGTTGTTGGAGCCGTCGCCCGAGACATCGATCACACGCCGCTCCCCCTTGTAGGGGCTCTGCGCCAGCAACGTGCGCGAATAATCGATGGCGCCGCCGATCGACGTGCCGCCTCCGAACAGTTTGCGCGGCGCCGCGTCGATCGCGCCGGCAAAGGCTGCCGCGCTGGGGGCATCCTTGATGAGCGCCCAGTCGGCGACGACGATGTGCAGAAACGGCCCGGTCCACTGAAACATGGTCACCGTGATCGACCGCGTACCCAGCGACCGGATGGCGTTGAGCACCTGCGGATTGCGGAACGCCGCTGCGTAGCCCTGCTTCTGCAATTCGAAGCGGCCCATGCTGACACTGCCGGACGTATCGACCGCGAGCACGAGCGCGACCGAAACCGAGCCCGGCGCCAGGCTCGGTTTCGGCGGTGTCTGGTTCTGTGCGACGACTGGCCCGGGAACGCCCGCGCCGAGCAAGAGCGCAAACAGCGGGCCTGCCAGTCGTCGCGCCAAACGATGTTCAGGTTCGCCCATGCTCCCGCGCCATCGCTTATCTGCTTACGCTTTCAATCGCGGAATCAGCCGCTCGGCATTGCCGCTTGCGATCGCGTCGAGATCGGACTGTGGCAGGCCGAGCTGCCGCAGATTGTCGATCTGATTAAGAGGAAAATACGGAGTGTCGGTGCCGTAGGTCAGCTGCGTCATCGGCACGAGTTTCTGCAGCGCCGCCATCGCGGCCGGATGGGTGGCGTTGGCGGTGTCGTAGTAGAGGCGGCGGAATTCGGCCTCGATGCCGTTCGGAGCAAACCCGCCGGGCGCGCGCCCTTTGGTGTCGTAGAATGCTTCGATGCGGCCGGCGAGAAACGGAATGGTGCCGCCGCCGTGGGAGAATATCCAGCTGATATCACGCTGCCGCGCGAAGGTACCGGACAGCAACAAGCTCACGACCGTGCGCGTGGTGTCGTGCGGTACTTCGATCACTGCCGGGAACGCGCCGACGGAAAGATTGGCGCAGCAGCTCGCCACCAAGGGGTGCACGAATACCACGGCCTTGCGGCGATTGAGTTCTTCCATCACCGGCTTATAGGTCGGGTGCCCCAGCCACTTGTCGCCGTAGTTGGATTGCAGATTGATGCCATCGGCTTTGAGCGTGTCGAAGACGTATTCGATTTCCTTGAGCGTGGCATCGATGTCCAGCATCGACAGCGGCGCGAACAGGCCGTAGCGGCCCGGACGATCGCGCACCATCTCGGCGGCGAAGTCGCAGCACAGCCGCGCCATATCGTGCGCCTTGGCGGCACCGCCATCGAACCATACGCCGGGCGTCGATGGCAACGACAGCACGCCGGTGGTGATGCCGGCTTTGTCCATCGCCTCGAACGCCTTGTCGCGGGTCCACGCAAGCTGCACGCCGAGATGCGGAATCTTGTGCTGGTCTTCCCACGCCGCCCAGGCCTTCTGGTAGGCCGGCGGATAAAAGTGGTGATGCGTGTCGATCAGCTTCGCCGGGGCAGCGAGTGCCGGCGTCTTTGTCTCCGGCACGACGGCCGTCGCCGCGAACGCGGCGGCGCCGGCTAGAAACCCGCGGCGCGTGGTGTGACAAGCGCAGCCAAAGAATGTTTTGGAAGGCGCATTGCATTGCGCCGCTGGCGTATTCGCCGTCGTCTTCATGTTTTCCTCCCGGCCTGATGCCGACGCCGATATTAGCATTGTTGCGGCGGCAGCAAGCGGCAATCTCGCCGGCGCGGTATTCAGCGCGACAGCTGGAACGCCACCAGCGCGCCGAGCATGATGGCGCCGCCCGCCGCTTGCAGCGGCGTGATGACCTCGCCGAGCAAGGGGACGCTTAGCAGGCTCGCCAACAGCGGCTCCAGATTCATGATCAGCGCGGTGCGGAACGGCCCGATGCGGTTGGTCGACACGTATAACATCAGGATGCCGCTCGCCGTGCTCACGCTGACGATGAGAACGGAAATCCAGCCGAGTGCGTTGTGCGGGGGTTGCCAATTCCATGTCACCAGAGCCGCCAGCGCAAAGGCAGCCGTCGAGGAAATCAGCGAATTCCATGTCGTCAATCGCGGGTCCGCGTGCTGCAGCTCGGCACGGGCGACCAGAAGAAACACCGCGCGCGACAGCGCGGCGCCGAGCGCAAATGCGATGCCCAGCGTGGACAGGTGCTGCGGATAGGCGCCGATCATCAGCGCCAGCCCGCAGAACGCCACAACGGCGGCGAGCGCTCCCTTCCACGACAGCCGTTCGACGCCGAACATCCAGCCGCCGATGCCGGTGAGCAGCGGATAGACGAAATAAGTCAGCACCGCGATGTGCACGTTGATGAGCGCGACGGCCTCAAACAGCCCGTAGACGACGGCGGCGAACAACAGGCCGAGCGCCAGCGCAATCGTGCGTGTACGCGCCGTATCCGGCTTCAGCGGCGGCCCGGTGCGCAGGTAAATGTACAGAATGCCAAGTCCGACAACGCCGCGAATGAGCGCCAGCGTGAGCACGTCGCCGCCGGAGGCGAAAACCATCTTGGCGAGCACGTCGGAGAACGCGAACGACGTCGCCGCAATGGCGCCCGGTCCGAGCGCGAAACGCCGTCCCTGCGGCTTCGGCGAGTCCATGACTCAGGCGTGAATGAGCGTGCCGGAGCCAAGCTCGGTGAACAGTTCGAGCAACACCGCGTGCGGCACCTTACCGTCGAGGATGACCACGCCCTCGACACCGCGCTCCAACGCGTCGATGCAGGTTTCCACTTTGGGGATCATGCCGCCCGAGATGGTGCCGTCGGCGATCAGCCGCCGCGCGTCGTCGACCGACAGCTCCTTGATCAGCGTCTTTGATTTGTCGAGGACGCCCGGCACGTCGGTCAGCAGCAGGAAGCGCTTGGCCTTGAGCGCGCCGGCGATCGCGCCGGCAAAAGTGTCAGCATTGACATTGTACGTACCGCCGGCCGATGCGGCGCAGACCGGCGCCAAAACCGGGATGAGCTCGCGGCCGAGAATCTGGTCGAGCACGCTGGTGTCCACCTTTTCGGGCTCGCCGACAAAGCCCAGATCGATCACCTTCTCGATTTCGGAATCGGGATCGACGACGGTGCGCGTCAGCTTTTTGGCGACCACCATGTTGCCGTCCTTGCCGCACAGTCCCACCGCCTTGCCGCCGGCCTCATTGATGAAACCGACCATCTGTTTGTTGATGGAGCCGGCCAGTACCATTTCGACGATTTCCAGCGTCTTAGCGTCGGTGATGCGCAGCCCCGCCTCGAACTGCGATTGCACGCCGACGCGCTTGAGCATCGCTTCGATCTGCGGACCGCCGCCGTGGACCACGACCGGATTGATCGCGGTCTGCTCCAACAGCACGATGTCGCGGGCGAAGTCGCGCGCCAACTGCTCCTGCCCCATGGCATGGCCGCCGTATTTGACGACGACGATCGCTTCGTCATAGCGCTGCATATAGGGCAGGGCCTCCGCCAGGATGCGGGCCTGCTGATAGGGCGACACCTCCATAGAAGAACTCCTTGGACCGGCGAGGCTTTCTAGCCGCCGCCAGCCCGAAGGGAAAGGCCGTGAAGCTTTCGGCGGCGCACTGGCTGGATTTTAACCGCGCTCGCGCAGCAGGCGGATGATCGCGGCGCGCAGTTCGGCGATTCCGGCACCGCTCTGCGCCGAGGTCGCAAGAATTTCCGGAAAAGCCGCGGGCCGGCGCACCAGCGCAGACGCCACGGCCGCGCGGCATTCGTCAAGCTCCGCGGCGCTGATGCGGTCGGCCTTGGTAAGCACGATCTGATAACTGACGGCCGCACGATCCAGGGTGCGAAGAATATCTTGATCGGCCGCCATCAGACCGTGGCGCGCATCGACCAGCAGGTAGACACGGGCGAGCGTCGTCCGGCCGTGCAGGAATTCGTGAATGAGCTGCGTCCACGCGCCGATTTTGCTCTTCGCCGCGGCGGCGTAGCCATAGCCCGGCATGTCGACCAGCACGAGCTGACCGGCCGCGGTTCCGCTGGGCGCAAAGAAGATGAGTTCCTGGGTCCGGCCCGGCGTATTCGAGGTGCGCGCCAGCGCCCGCCGTCCGGTCAGCGCATTGATCAGGCTCGACTTGCCGACATTGGACCGGCCCGCGAAGGCGATTTCGGGGGCCGCCATCGCGGGCAGCGAGTCGTGCGAACTGGCCGCCGAGACAAAATCCCATTCGCCCGCGAACAGCCGCCGCCCGGCTTCGATCTCGGCGGCCGAAAAGCCGCTGCTCGGGCCAACCACCGTGCTCATCGGCCGCTCCCGCCGTGCCGCATCTGGGCGACAGCATCGTGGCCGCGGAACCAAACGGCCCAGCAACGGTTCCTCTCACGCGAACGTGCCTGGAGGGAGGTTCCGATGGACGACTGGTCGAACGTGCGACTGTGCGACGTCGTCAATCTGGCGCTGGGAGCCGTGCTCTTCTTCTCACCCTGGCTGTTCGACCTGTCCACCGGCGCCCAATGGCAGACCGCTTCGATTGTGGGACTTATCATCGCGGTGCTGTCAATTGCTGCGCTCGCCGCTTTCGCGGTGTGGGAAGAGTGGCTCAACCTGATTGCCGGCCTGGCGCTGATGGTATCGCCTTGGCTGCTCGGCTTCCAGGACAGTCAGGCGATGACGATTGACGTCGTTATTGGGATGAGTGTGGCGTTCATGGCGGCTTTGGAAGCATGGCTGTGCCTGCATACGGCTGCAGAATGCCCCAACTCCGAAGCCTGAAACCGTCGGCACTCAGCAAAAAATAACAAAGCCGGAAGTTCGCCGCGGACCGCCGGCTTTTGCTTATCTGATTGTACAGGCCGCGGTCAAAGCGGTGCCGTTACGCGGCCTCTTCGGCGCGGTCGTACCAATTCATGGCCACCGGCGCATAAGCCGGATTCTTGGCCGCGCCCTGATAACGCGCGGCAGCCGCAACGGCCGAAATCCCAATTTTCCCATAGCGGCGGTCGAGGGGGGTCCCTTCGGTGGCGAACCTGGCTTCGTCGTTCGCCTTTTGCGCAGTCTTTTTGGCCTTATCGTCAGCAACGTCCTTCATTATCGATCCCCATATCCCGTCTGTTGAGTGATGCTGAATGCCTAGGCAGCGAGTGCGGCGGAAATGGGCGGCAAATCGACCGCCACCGTGACATTTCCTGCTGTCACGCAGCAATGCGATCAGGCTGGTAAACGCTTTCTTACTCCCGGCGGTAAACTCGCTTTAATTTCTGATCGCAATACCGCCAGCGCGCGGCGACCTGCGAGAACGCGGCAATTTCGTGAGGTTATGCAGGCAGAATCAAGGCGAGTGCGGCATTCCTGCCACACCTCGCCAACACTTGGTTCAGATAAGCGTGTTATCCCCCTGTTTGTCTGGAATTTTTACCGCGGTTTCGCTATGCAAAACTACGCAATCGGGACTCGGGCGCGACTTGCAAGTGGGACTTGCAAGCGAGACTCGCGTCAGCTTCGGGATCCACGGAAATTGGGTAAGGTGATGGGCATTCGCGCAATTGCACTTGCCGCTATCGGGCTTATCGGCCTCATGCTTGGCGGCTGCATGGAACAAACGCTGGAGCCGGCAAGCCAGGCTGGTTGGACGGGACGCGACAAGCAATTGATGGCCAACCTGCCGTACGCGCAGGCTGAAATTCCGCAGCAATTCCGCCGACAGATCGTCGAGTATACGCGGAAGGAAACCCCCGGAACCATCGTCGTCGATGAAGACAACAAGTATCTCTATTACGTTTTGCCAGGCGGCAAGGCGATCCGCTACGGCATCACCGTGGGCGAAGAGGCGCAGGCCTGGAGCGGTATCGCCAAGGTCAATCGCAAGGCCGAATGGCCACCGTGGGTTCCGACCGCCGGCGAGCAGAAGCGCCTCGGCCCGTTTCCGGCTTTCGTAACCGGCGGTCCGCAAAATCCGATGGGCGCGCGCGCTTTGTATCTCTATTCCAACGGCCAAGACACCGGATACCGCATTCACGGCACCAACCAGCCCGAATATATCGGTCAAGCCATCTCGTCGGGTTGTATCCGCATGACCAACGAAAACGTGATGGACCTGTATACCAAGGTCAAGGTCGGCACGATCGTCGTGGTGCTCAAGCCCACGACCAACTTGTCTTCGGAAGTGGCCGCATCGGGACCAATCTCTCCGTTGAACTGAAAAAGTTCACGCGAGCGGAATAACAAAGCGGCGCCGACCCTGTCGGCGCCGCTTTTCGTTTGTCCGCACGTCCTGAGCTTAATCAGCCGAGCGTGATGTGCACGATTTCCGGCGGCACGCCGAGACGCGCCGGGATGACGCTGGTGCCAAGCCCGCCCGAGACGACGAGGTGCCGGTCGCGCTCGATGACGTGACCGTAGGCGTAGCGCGCGCCGAATTTCGACGGCACAAAGAACGGCCAGATCAGCGGTACGCGCACCTGCCCGCCGTGGGTATGGCCGGCAAGCGTCAACGCCACGCGATCCGCCACGTGCGGGAAAATGTCCGGCTCGTGGACCAGCAGCACGACCGGCTCGTCACTCGTTATCTTGTGCATGGTCCCTGGCAGATCGTCGGCGCCAAGGAAGCGGCCGTGGCCGAGCGGATAGGCGAGTTGATCGCCGATGCCGGCGAGCCAGAATTTCCGCCCCTTGTCGCCGAGCAGCATCGCGTCGTTCTCAAGGACCGGAATGTCCACGCCGGCCAGCGCCTGGCGCACGCCCTTAAGGTCATGCCACCAGTCGTGATTGCCGAGGATCGCCCAGGTGCCGAGCGGCGCCGCAAGCCGCTTGAGTTCCGCGGCCCACAACGGGTCCGGCACGCGCGCGAACGGAAACTTGTACCAGGCGACGAAATCGCCGAGCAGCACGATGAGATCGGAATGCAGCGCGTTGGCGCGATCGACGACCTGGCGTACGTGCGGCAGCTGCATGTCGGGGCCGCCGGCATGCAGGTCGGCAATCACCGTGATGGTGAGCTTTTGTCCCTTGGGCCAGGCGCGCGGCGCGAGCCCGTAGCGAGTGACGAGGAGGCCCTGCGGCTCGATCGCACCCGCATAGACCGCGGTGGCGCTGGCGGCGAGGCCTGCAAGTCCGGCTCCGGCCGTCAGCAAGCGGCGGCGCGTGAGGTGCACACGCGCCGGGCTCACCGTTTGGTTCGCAGGTTTGCTTTCCGCAGTCTCGTTCATGCCGCCTCACCGCGCGTCAACCATGACCGCGCCATTCGCGCTCTCGGTCTGATAGCCGATCGGCGATCCAAGCGGGTTAACGGCTGGTCACGTCTGCGCGAGATTGCACGCCCGAGCGCCCAACATTACGAATCATTCACGCTGTGACAGGCGTGCGGGCAATTATGTCCCGCTTGCGCCGAGGAGCGGCACGAACAGCTCGTCGATCGGCATTGCCCGCGGGATGAAATGCTGTTCGACCATGTAGTGCACCAGCGCCTCCAAGGTCGGGCGGTTCGGCTCGATGCCGTACGGAAATGGATCGCCGCCAGGAAAGATCTGATCGATTTCTTCGATCTCGTCCTGCAACCACGGCAGCATGGCGGCAAGCGAGCCGGCGTAACGGAGCCGGGCGCGCGCGATGCGTTTGGACTCGACGAACGCCGCGTAAAGGCTGTTGGCGATCCAGGGATGCCGCTCGTAGAGCGCGCGGCGGATGGCGACGAGATGCATGATCGGAAAGATCCGCTCACGCTCGAACAGCTCGCGCTCGAGCGCATGCGCGTTGGGCAGAAGCCGTGCCACATCCGGGTGCGTGCCGAACGACGGCGGCTTGCGCGAGCCGAGATAGGCGTCGATGTCTCCCGCGGCGAGCAGTTCGCCGAGCGGCCGCCCGGTCGTGTTCTGTTCGATCGGCACACGCTTGAGCAGCGGCAGCGCATGCGGGTGGCCGTGGCTGCCGCCGGTCTCGACCGCGCCCTGTACCCAATGGATCTTGTCGATGTCGACGCCGAACTGATGCATCAGGTGACCGCGCGACCAGATCGAGGCTGTCTGGGTGTAGAGCGGCAGTCCGACGCGTCTGCCCTCCAGGTCTTTGGGCGTGCGGATGCCCGAGCGCGTATTGATGAAGATGTAGCCGTGGCGAAACACACGCGACGGAAACACCGGGATGGCGACGAAGCGGTTGTTGCGGTTGCCGGTCAGGCTGATGAACTCGGAGGCTGACAGCTCCGAGGCATCGAACTCCTCGCCGCCGACCATGCGGTCGAAAATATTACGGCCTGACGGAAAGATGATGACGTTGAGATCAATGCCCTCGACCGGCACTTCGCCGGCGCGCAGCGGCTCGATGCGATCGTAGCGGCAACTGGCGTAGGTGAGGGACAGGGGGGACATTTCTGCTCAGCCGTTGTTGCTTGATGGCCATGCACGGCCCCGATTGGCGCACTGTGCATTGTGTGCCATTGGACCGTGTTGCAGCGCAATTGCGCAATACGTCCTTGGACGTGTTGCCGGCGCCAATCAGGGCGGCCACGAGGGCCGCCCCTACGTGTAATCGTAGGGGCGCCCCTTGTGGGCGCCCAGCCACGAAAGCCTGATAAAGCGCGAGCGAAGATGCACGAGACCGATTTCCTCCACGAACACGCCATGACCGACAACGAGCGCGCCGAATTGGCGCGCGCGATCTGGAGGCAGGAGAACGTCGAGTTCAAAACGGTCGGCATCGACATCGGCAGCTCGACCTCACATCTTTTGTTCGCGAAGGTCGCGCTGCAACGGCAGTCGCAAGGGCTGTCCAGCCGCTTCGTCGTCATCGGCCGCGAGATCGTGTGGCGCTCGCCGATCCTGCTGACGCCGTTTCTGCCCGACGGCACTATCGATGCGCATGCGCTCGGCGAGTTCATAGGCCGCTGTTACCGCGATGCCGGGATAACGCAGAGCGATATCGACAGCGGTGCGGTGATCCTCACCGGCGAAGCGATCAAGCGGAAGAATGCGCGCGCCATCGACGAATTGTTCGCCGGCGAGGCCGGAAAGTTCGTCTGCGCCACCGCCGGACATCTGCTGGAATGCCGGCTGGCGGCGCACGGCTCGGGCGCGGTGGCGCTGTCCAAGGCCCGGGACGCCTGCATTCTCCATGCTGATGTGGGCGGCGGCACCACCAAGCTCGCGCTGATCGACCGCGGCACGATCGTCGGGCTGTCGGCTTTCGCGGTCGGCGGCCGGTTGGCTGCGACGGACGAGAGCGGGGCCTGGACCCGGATCGATCATTCGGCCGAGCTTGTGGGCGCCGATCTTGGCCTCGCGTTATCGCCCCAGACGCTGGCTGATCCTGCGGTTCGGCAGAACATCGCGCGGCGCCTCGCCGTCGTGGCGGCCGACTGCATTTTCGGTGCACCACTCGACTCGCTGGGTCAGGCGCTGCTGCTGACCGGGCGGCTGCCGGAGGGGCCGAAGCCCACCGCGATCACGTTCTCCGGCGGGGTTGCCGAATATCTGTTCGGTCACGAGCCGCAAGAGTTCGGCGATCTCGCCAAGTTGCTGGCCGGTGAACTCGCGCACGAACTGAGCCGGCGCGGCGCGTTGCCCCTGGTCGATCCGGGCCAGCGCATTCGCGCCACCGTGATCGGCGCTTCGCAGTTCACCGTCCAGGTCAGCGGCAAGACCATCTACTTGCCGGACCCTTACGTCCTGCCGGTGCATAATGTGCCGGTCGTGCACGTGGATGTTGAATCCGAGGGTGTCATCGATGAGGCGCGGCTTGCCGCCGCGATCCGTGCCGGGCTTGCCGAACTCGATTTCGATCGCAATCCCCGCGTCGCAATTGCGTTTTCGTGGCACGGCGATCCGGAACACGGGCGGCTTAAGGCCGCCGGCGAAGGCATCCTAAGCGCGCTTGCGCCCTTCAAGGATCGCATCGCGCTGCTCCTGTTGGCCATCGAAGGCGACGTTGGCAAGTCATTCGGCCGGATCTTGCATCGCGAGCTGCACTGGCCGGGCAAGATCGTGTCGATCGACGGCATGGAGTTGCAGGCGCTTGACTATGTCGATGTCGGCGAGCTCATCGCCCCGCCCGGCGTGGTGCCGGTGGTGATCAAGTCGCTGCTGTTCGCATAGTGTCATTCCGGGGCCGAGCCAACGGGCCCGCGCGAAGTCGCGCGGCCCGATGACAGGCTCGCCGCTTCGCGGCGCCGCGGAATGACGAAAGCCGCTACCTCGGCTATAACACTCGCAAGCCTACCGCCCTTGGAGGAAATACATGAACATCCGCGAGGTCCCACAACCCGCCGTTCCCGCGCCGGTCAGCACCACCGGGAAGGGCGGCGGCCGTTTCGGCATCGACCCGTATCTCGATTGGCTCGAGGCCGAGGGCATTCCGCTCACCGAGGATTACGGCGTCTACCTGTTCGATGTGCCGACCGCACCGTGGCCGCGCTACGGCGTCAATGGGGGGGCGGTGCATCTGAAAGGCCGCGGCGACTTCGCCAACATGTTCGTGTTCGAGATCGGGCCCGGCAAATCGACGACACCGCAGCGTCATCTCTACGAAGACGTCGTCTACGTGCTGGAGGGTCACGGCTCGACCCAGCTTGAATTTCCGGACGGCAGCCGCCGCAGCTTCGAATGGGGCGAGAAGAGCCTGTTTGCCATTCCGCTCAACGCCAAGCACCGGCATTTCAACGCCAGCGGCACCGAGCGTGCGCTTCTAGTCAGCACCACCAACCTGCCGATGGTGATGAACGTCTTCCACAATGAATCATTCGTGTTCGGCAGCGATTTCGATTTCTCCGAGCGCGCGGGCAAGGCGGCGTATTTCTCCGGCGAGGGCGATCTCATTACCGTGCGCCAGGGTAACCACATGTGGGAGACGAATTTCGTCCCCGATCTCACCGCCATCGAGCTGCAAAGCTGGGGCGATCGCGGCGCGGGCGGCACCAACATCATGTTCGTGCTCGCCGACGGCACCATGCACGCGCACATTTCGGAAATGCCGGTCGGCACCTACAAGAAGGGCCACCGCCACGGACCGAGCTTTCACGTCATGTGCGTGATCGGACTCGGCTATTCGCTGATGTGGTTCGAGGGCGACAAGGATTTCCGCCGCATCGACTGGAAGCACGGCATGGTGCTGGTGCCGTCCGACCGGCAATTCCATCAGCATTTCAACTCCGGCCCGCAGCCAGCGCGCTATCTCGCCACCGCGGTCGGCGGATTGCGCTATCCGACGACCCAAGCCAATCGCATCTCGCTGCTCGGTGCCGGCGGCGACGACAAGCCGGCCGTCTCGAAGAGCCTCAAGGAGGGCGGCGACCAGATCGAATATGAGGATCAGGACCCGCGCATTCACCGCATCTGGCTCGAAGACATGCGCAAGAACGGCGCGCCCGCGAGGATGGAGAAATATGTTCCGACGCCCGAGGATATGAAGGCGCCGGCATGACGCCGCTCGTGTCGCCGCGTCCGGGCCGTCACGCCGCCGCGGCTTCGCTGCTCGCATTGACGCTGTGCGCATCCACCGCGCCGAACGCGCGCGCGCAGGATGCGGCGCTGATCGATGCGGCGAAAAAGGAGGGGCAAGTCGTCTGGTACACGACGCTGATCGTCAACCAGATCATCCGCCCGCTCAAAACGGCATTCGAAAAGAAATATCCCGGCGTGACGCTGCAATTCACGCGCGCCGACGACGTCCCGACGGCGGAAAAGATTCTCGCCGAGGGTCGGGCAGGCCGCGTTCAGGCCGATATTTTTGACGGCATCGCCAACATGCTGCCGCTGGAGGAAGCCGCCCTGCTGTCACCATTCAAGGTGCCCAATGAAGCCGACTATCCGGCGGAACTGAAAGCCAAGGACGGTTACTGGACCGCCGTGATCATGTATGTGTTCACGCCCGGCATCAACACCACGCTGCTGCCAAAGAACGAAGCGCCGAAGACCTTTGCGGATCTGCTCGATCCGAAACTCAAGGGCAAGATGGCGTGGAACGGCAGCTCCATGGCCGGCGCCTATGGTTTCGTCGCCAACGTTTTGGTTACGATGGGCGAGGACAAAGGCATGGCGTATCTGCATGCGCTTGCGGCGCAGCGCGTCGTCAATGTCGAGGCGTCCTCGCGCGCTGTACTCGATCAGGT
Source organism: Xanthobacteraceae bacterium (assembly GCA_036511795.1). GTDB lineage: Bacteria > Pseudomonadota > Alphaproteobacteria > Rhizobiales > Xanthobacteraceae > BOG-931. The sequence continues at coordinate 68,837 of DATCBO010000056.1, read as the reverse complement.
GATTGCCGGCGAGTATGCTATGAATCTGATGGCGTTCAACCATCACGTCATGATCAGCGCCCGCAAAGGCGCGCCGTGCGACTGGCTCAAGCTCGAGCCGGCGCCGGTCATGCTCGATGCGCTTGGGCTCACCAAACAGGCGCGGCATCCGCATGCCGCACAGCTTCTGCTGGACTTTTTGCTGTCGCCCGAAGGACAAAAGGTGTTCCAGCAGAACGATTATCTGCCGGCCTTGCCGAGCGTGCCGGCCATCGTCGCCGGGTTGCGCCCGGGCGACGGCGGCTTCAAGGCGGATTTTCTGCGGCCCGAACAGATCCATCGCGAATTGCCCAAATGGCAGAAGGTGACGCAGGATCTGTTCCGCTAGTGGAGCGGGTGCAGGTGCGGCACGGGGAGGTCAACGGTCGTTATGGCGGAAACGCTCAAACTCGAACTGTCGCCGCGCGGCGTCGCGACCATCTTTCTCAATCGGCCCGAACGCTCCAATGCTTTCGACCAGCTCATGCTGGACGAGCTGGCGCGGGAATTTTTCATCCGCGGCAGTGATGACGGAACGCGCATCATCGTCCTGCGCGGCCTTGGCAAGCACTTTTGCGCCGGCGCCGATCTCTCGACACGTGGCGGCGGCGAACGGAATGAGTCGGCGGCGCACGCCTCGTTGGCCGATGTGCTGTCGGCGCTCGACCGGCTGCCAAAACCAACGATTGCGGCGGTGCATGGCGCGGCGGTCGGCGGCGGCGCCGCGGCTGTCGCCTGTTGCGACATTGCGATCGCCACCGAGGCTGCATTTTTCTCGGTGCCTGAAGTCCGCGCCGGCATGGCGCCGCTCGGTGTGGCGCCATTTCTCAATCGCGCCTTGGGCGAGCGCAGCTTCGTCCGTTATGGTCTTACCGGCGAGCGCTTTTCCGCAGCCGATGCACTCCGCCTCGGGCTCGTGCATGAAGTGGTCGACGCCGAAAAACTCGACGAGCGGCTCGCCGCGATCACCGACGCGTTGTTGCATGGCGCTCCCGGGGCGCAGCGCGATTTCAAGAACGAGATGCGCAACGCCGCCACGCCGCTGGTCATCAAACGATCGAACGCCGACATCCACAACTCGCCCGAAGCGCAAGAAGGCATTGCGAGCTTCAGGGAAAAACGCAAGCCGGATTGGTATCCGCAATGATGAAACTCCGGGGCATTGCACTTATCCTTGCGGCGCTGCTCGTCGCTCCGTGCGCGCAAGCGGCCGACAGCGCGCTCTACGAGGCAGCCAAGAAAGAAGGCTCGGTTGTCTGGTACACTTCCCTGATCGTCAATCAGGCGGTGCGCCCGCTGGTCGAGGCATTCGAGAAAAAGTATCCGGGCGTCACCGTCAAATATGCCCGCGCCGATTCCGGCCCGAACGCCATCAAGGTCATCGACGAGGCGCGGGCCGGCAAGGTCATGGGCGACGTGTTCGACGGCATCGCCACGGCGCCGCCGCTGCTCAAGGCCGGACTGGTCGCGCCATTCACGCCGTCGGATGCCGGCAAATATCCGCTGGAAATGCGCGATCCCGAGGCGCGCTGGAACGCGCTCGTGGTTTATTTCCTGACGCCGGGAATCAACACCCAGTTGGTCGGCAAGGACGAGATCAAGACCGCGCACGACCTGCTCAATCCGAAATGGAAGGGCAAGATCGCCTGGAGCACCGACCCGTGGTCGGGATGTGCCGTCTACGTCGGCTCGATCCTGCAGACCATGGGCGAAGACAAGGGAATGGCTTTCCTGCGTGCGCTCGCCAAGCAGGACATCATCAATGTCGATGCAACCAATCGTGCCATTCTCGACCAGGTGATTTTGGGCCAGTACCCCGTCGCGCTCAGCATCTTCAATCACCACGCCGAAATCAGCGCGCAAAAAGGCGCGCCGGCGGCTTGGCTCAAGGTCGAGCCGATCTCGGCGCCGTTTCATTCCATTGGGCTGGTGAAAAACGCGCCGCATCCCAACGCGGGCAAGCTCTTGATCGATTTCCTGTTGTCGGAGGAGGGCCAGAAGACTTTCGCGTCAGTCGGCTATCTGCCGGCAATGCCATCGGTGCCCGCCAAAGTGGCCGGGCTTAAACCCGAGGCTGGCGGCTTCAAGGCCAACTTCATCTCACCGGCCGTGATGAGCGCCAACATCGATCGCTGGATCAAGATCAAGCAGGATTTGTTTCAGTAATGCGGTATGCGCCGCGCGTCATGCCCGGCCATGACGGCTGACAAAAGACTCGCACCATGCAACGAGCGCGTTCCAGGAATGTTGCCTCGGCCCGCGCCGCCCATGACCCGACGCGAATCCTTGTTGCAGTGCTGGTGCTGATCCTGCTGCTGCTCGTCGTCCCGCCGCTGTGGTTTTTGCTGCAAGGCAGCTTGCACACCACGACCGTGACAGGCGGTCTCGGCGACTTCACCCTGGCGTATTACCGGCGGCTGCTTGCCGACCGGCAATTCTTCGGCAGCCTCGCCAATTCGCTGACCTTCAGCCTTGGCGCCACCATGATCGCGCTCTGTTTCGGCGGTCTGGTTGCGTGGCTGGTCGAGCGCACCAACGCGCCGCTCAAGGCGTTCGCCTATCTCACCGCGATCATTTCGCTCGGCACGCCGTTCGTGCTCTACGTCATCGCCTGGCTGTTTCTGCTTGGCCGGGTCGGGCCGCTCAACGAATTCATCGTTTTCCTTGGGTTGCCGCGCTTTAACGTCTATTCGATGTCCGGCATGATTCTGGTCGAAGGGTTTTTGTGGTCGCCGCTCGCCTTCCTGCTGCTGTCCTCGGTGTTTCAGCAGGCCAATGCCGAGTACGAGGAAGCGGCGCGCATGTCCGGCGCCGGTATCTTTCAGACGGTAACGCGTATTTCGATGCGGCTTGCGATGCCGGCTTTCGCGGCGGTCGCGTTGCTCATGATCGTGCGCTCGATCGAGGCCTTCGAGGTGCCGGCGCTGATCGGGCTGCCCGGCAAGGTCAAGGTGCTGACGACCGACATCTATCTCGACATGACGCAGAACGTGCCGCCCGATCTCGGCTATTCGAGCGCGTTTTCGCTCGTGCTGCTGGTGCTGGCCGGCGGCTTGATCTGGCTCTATTCGCGCATTTCGCGGCAGGCGTCGCGCTATCACAGCGTCACCGGACGTGGCTTTCGCTCGCGGCTGTTCGATCTCGGCCGTGCGCGCTATCTCGGCGGCGGCCTTATCCTTCTAAATTTTTTCCTGATCCTGGCGGCACCGGCGCTCGGCCTGCTCTGGCTGGCGCTGATGCCGTTCTCCCAGGGCTTCAGCGCGCGCGGTCTCAGGCTCGTGACGCTCGAAAATTTTCGCACCGTGTTTCACTCGACCGTCTATGTCGATCTGGTGTGGCAGACGCTGCTGATGAGCGCGGGCGCGGCAACCTGCATCATGGCGATTACCGTCCTGTGCGGCTGGCTCGCGGTGCGCCGGCGGCCGGGCGGCTGGCTGCTGGATCAGCTCGCCACCGCGCCGCTGATCTTCCCCGGCATCGTGCTCGGCGTCGCCATGATCCAGATTTATCTCGCGGTCCCGTTTGCACTCTACGGCACGCTGTGGGCTTTCGTGATCGCCTTCACCATCCGCTATCTGCCGTACGGCATGCGCTATTCGGCGGCCGGGGTGTTGCAGATTCATCCCGAGCTGGAAGAAGCCGCGTCGGTCGCCGGCTCACCGCTTGCGACCGTGCTGCGGCGGATCACCGTGCCGCTGGCGACGCCGGCTTTGCTCGCCGGCTGGCTATTCATTTTTCTGATCGCCGCGCGCGATCTGTCGCTCGCCGTCATTCTCGCTTCACCGTCGGTGCAGCCGGTGTCGGCGGCGATGTTCGATCTCTGGGCCAATGGGCAAGGCACCGAGCTCGCGGCATTCGGCCTGGTCTGGACGGCGATCATGACGGTGATCGCCGCGGCATTTTATCTGGTCGGCCGGCGCACCGTCGCGTCGGCCGTGCGGGCGTGAAGGAGGAAAGAAGCGTGGATCTCGAAGCATCGAAGAAAAAGGTTGCGGCGCTGACCGAACCGCGCAACGCGGTGGTGATCGGCGTCAGCGACCGGCCGGGAAGCTGGGCGACGCGCGCGTGGCGCAATCTCAAGCGTTACGAATTTCCCGGGCCGGTCTATCTGATCCATCCGCGGCGCAAGGAGATTTTCGACACGCCGTGCTATCCAGATTTTGCTTCGCTGCCCGAGCCGCCCGACCATCTCGTCGTGGTCGTGCCGGCGCCTTCGGTGCCGGAACTGTTGCGCAGCGGCGCCGCCGCCGGCGCCCGCAGCGCCACGGTGTTCTCGTCGGGCTTTGGTGAGGCCTACGACACCAAGGCGGCGGAACTCGGCCGCGAGCTGAAGGCGGTCATTGCCGAGACCGGGCTTGCAGTGTCGGGCCCCAACTGCATGGGCAACATCTGCGCCAAGAGCCGCTTGGTCACGCTGACCGAGGATCGCCAGTTGGTTTTGCGCCCGGGACCGGTGGCGCTGGTCGGCCAAAGCGGCGGCATGCTGCTCTATCTGAACGTCGCGCTTGAGGAGCGCGGCATCACCGCCGAATACCTCATCACCAGCGGCAACGAAGCCGGCCTTGGCATTCCCGATTACGTCGCGTTTTTCGCCGACCAGCCGGAGTTGAAGGTGATCCTCCTCTATATCGAGGCGATCTCCGATCTGGAAAAATTCAAGGCGGCGTGCCGCATGGCCCGCAAGGCCGGTAAGGCGATTGTCGCGGTCAAGCTCGGCCAGTCGGAAGAGGGCCGCGCCGCGGCGATGGCACACACCGGGTCGCTCGCCGGCACCATGGAGGCGTTCGACGCGGTCGCCGCTGATCTCGGCGTGATCCGTGCCAGTACGCTTGACGATGCGGTCGAATTCACCGAGTTCCTCGTCCATACCGAGGTGCCAAAGGGCCGGCGGCTCGGCGCGGTGACTCATTCGGGCGCGTTTCGCGGCGTGCTGATCGAAGCCGCGGAGCGAAATGGCCTGTCGTTCCAGCCGCTCGCCGCCGAGACCACCGCAAAGCTCAACACCATTCTCGGCGTCGGCTCGATGGTCAGTAACCCGATCGACGGCGGCTTCGCCGTGCTGACAAGCCACGACAATTTCAGAGCTACGATCGACGCGCTCGAGGCCGATCCCAACGTCGACATGGTGCTATTTCAGGAAAAGCTGCCGCTTGAAGCCGGCGGTTCGGACCGTGCCCAGATTCACTTCGCCATGATCGAGGACATGCTGGCGAAGGGCGTGCCGAAGCCGATTGCCTGCATCACGCTGATTTCGCACGGACAGACCGATTACAGCCGCGCGCTGAGCGCGCAGTCGCCGCATTTGCCGTTTCTGCAGGAGGCAAACAAAGGCTTGCGTGCCATCGAAGCCGCGGTGCGGCGCGATGAACTGGAACGCCTCGCGTCCGCGCCCGAAGCGGCGCGCACAGCCTCGCCCGCCGAACAGGCCGCGGCCGGTAAGGTACGCGCCCGCGCGAAGGCCGGCGCCGCGGCGCTCGACGAGGTGCAGTCGAAGGATCTACTGCGCGCCTACGGCATTGCCACGCCGAAGGAAGTTGCAGTTCATTCGGCGGACGACGCGGTCAAGGCGGCGAAGGAGATCGGCTATCCGGTGGTGCTCAAGGCAGTGTCGGAAAAGCTCCTGCATAAGTCGGACGCCGGCGCGGTGGTGGTGCATCTCAACGACGAGGCGGCGGTACGCGCCGCCTACGACCGTATCGGCGCCAACGTGCTGCGGGCCAGCGGTGAAAAAGTCGAAGCGATGCTGGTTGGCCAGCACATCGGCGGCGGCCTGGAGCTCGTGCTTGGACTCAATCGCGATCCCGAAATGGGCTTGGTCGTGATGGCAGGCAGCGGCGGCGTATTGCTTGAGCTGACCAAGGATGTGGCGTTCGCGGCGCCGCCGATCAACCGCGACAAGGCGCGCGCCATGCTCGGGCGCACGCATGTGGCGCGGCTGTTGCGCGGCTATCGCGGCGCGGCGGCGCTCGATGCCGAGGCCGTGGTCAACGCGCTGGTTGCGCTCGGCCGTATTGCCGAGGATCTGGCCGACACCGTGCAGTCGATCGACGTCAATCCGTTCGTCGTCCTGCCGCGCGGCGGGTTTGCGCTTGATGCGCTGGTCGTGCCGCACGTTGCAAACACATCCAATCACCAATAAGGAGACCGGCCGTGACCGACAGATGGCACATTCTCAAACAATGGCCCGAGCTTATTCTGGAGCACCTGGAAGACTCAGGCGTCGCGCGCGTCGTGCTCAATCGGCCCGACAAGCGCAACTGTCTCAATGAGTCGCTGGTCGAAGCCTGGTTCGAGGCGCTCGACATCGTGCGCGCCGACCGCGACACCAAGGTGGTGATCACCAAGGGAGCGGGTATTTGCTTTTCCTCCGGCCTCGACCTGCATTTTCTGCGCAAGGTCAGCGAAGAGCCGCGCGACTGGGACCGGCCGACGCCGACGGTGCAGATGGCCGAGGCGCTGCGCGTCTTTCCGCGTGTCGTCATTGCCCAGGTGCATGGCTACTGCCTCGGTGGCGCGCTCGGCGTGATGAACTGTCACGATCTGGTGTTCGCGGCGGAAGACGCGCAACTCGGCATGCCGGAAATCCTGCGCGGCAGTTTCGGTCAGCTCGTGACATCGACGCTGGTGCATGGCGGCATCCCGATCAAGAAGGTCGCGCTGATGCAGCTTGTCGGCCGCAACATTTCGGGCGCCGAAGCCGACCGCTGGGGCGTGATCTCGGGGGCGCTTCCGGCGGCCGAACTTGAAGCGGCCGTGACCGGCATCGCCCGCGAAATTGCTGCGCGGCATCTGGCGCCGCTCGAACACGCCAAGATCACCGTGCAGATGGGCCGCGATCTGTCGGTGTCGCAGGCGATCCAGCTCGATCAACTCGTCGGCGCGCGGATGCGCCGGGCCATGGACCCGACCAAACACGTCGAGAATTATCTGAAATCGCAGAAGGGTGGCCCGAATTTGGAGTACAAACGGCCGGATGTGTGATCACCCGGCGTGCCTCGCGCAGACGGGGCCCCGGTGACCCGAGACCTGTGCGACCAAGCTTAGCCGTTGCCAAATGCCGGCTCGTCCGCCGTCGGGGGCGGTAGCGGAACGCGTGTTACAATCAATTGATTCGGTGTCCCGCCGAAAGATCATCCGGGCATTCATGCGATGCCGCAGCCAGCGACCGTCACGCCTGCGCAGCCGGCCGATAACGCCGCGGCCACGTTGCTGACAGAGGCTATTGCGCTGCATCAGGCGGGCCGATTGGCCGATGCGGAGAAAATCTACCGGCAAATCCTGGCGACCGAACCCGGTCATTTCGACTCGTTGCATCTGCTCGGCGTCATCTTCGCGCAGAGCGGCAAATACGCGGAGGCCAACGAACAGATCGGCGCCGCCCTCAAGCTCAATCCCAATCATCTCAACGCCCTGGCCAATCGCGGCAATGCGCAGCTCGCGCTTGGCCGGTTCGACGACGCGGTGGCGAATTACGATCGTGCGCTGGCGCTGCAGCCGAATAATGTCGACGTCCAGTTCAATCGCGGCAATGCTCTGCATGCACTGAACCGGTTTGGCGAGGCGCTGGCGAGCTATGATCGGGTGCTGATGCTGCAGCCGGGTCATATCGAGGCGCTGGTCAATCGGGGCGTCGCGTTGCTGGCGCTGGAGTATTTCGAGGACGCTCTGGCGAGTTGCGATCGCGCATTGACGCTGCACGCCGACTTTGCCGCGGCGTTTTTTAACCGCGGTCTCGCGCTGCATCGCATGAAGCGCTTCGAGGACGCGCTGGCGAGCTATGACCGTGCGCTTGCCGTGCAGCCGGATTACGAGCAGGCCCGCTATAACCGCGCTAACACGTTGCTTGCCCTTCAGCGATTCGAAGAGGCGCTGGCTGGCTACGACGCCGTGCTGGCGCAACGGCCGAATTATGCGGAGGCGCAGTCCAATCGCGGCAATGCGCTTAAGGAGCTGAAACGCTTCGACGAGGCGCTGGCGAGCTACGACCGCGCGATCGCGCTGCGGCCAAGCTACGTCGAAGCGCTTTCGAACCGGGGTCTCGTTCTCGATCAACTCAAGCGGTTCGATGAGGCGCTGGCGAGTTACGATCGCGCTATCGCGGCGCGGCCGGATTATGCCGAAGCGCATTCAAACCGCGGTCTCGCGCTCGAAAAGCTGAAACGGTTCGACGAGGCGCTGGCGAGTTTCGACCGTGCGCTGGCGTTGCAACCCGAGTTTGCGGAGGCACACACCAATCGCGGCATCGCGCTGCAAAAATTAAAGCGCTTCGACGAGGCGCTGGCGAGCCACGAACGGGCGCTTGCCGTCAGGCCGAGCTATGCGGAGGCCTATTCGAATCGAGGTCTCGTGCTCGAGGAGCTCAGGCGCTTCGATGAGGCGCTTGAAAGTTACGATCGCGCGATTGCGCTGCGGACGGACTATGCCGAGGCGCACTCGAATCGAGGCGTTGCCCTCGAAAAGCTGATGCGGTTCGACGAAGCGCTGGCGAGCCTCGATCACGCCTTGGCGTTGCGGCCGGACTTTGCCGAAGCGCACGCCAACAGCGGTCTTGCTCAGCAACGTTTGCGCCGGTTCGCCGGCGCGCTGACGAACTACGATCGCGCGATCGCGGTGCGGCCTGACTTCGCGGAGGCGCATCATAACGAGGCGCTGTGCCGGTTGCTGATCGGCGATTTTCGCCGCGGTTGGCAAAAGCACGAATGGCGATGGGAAACCGGGCAGCTCAACGCGGCGAAGCGGAATTTTGCGCAACCGCTGTGGCTTGGATCGGACGAGATCGCCGGCAAGACCGTTCTGCTCCACGCCGAGCAGGGCTTTGGCGATACGATCCAGTTCTGCCGTTACGCCCCGCTTGTCGTCGAACGCGCCGCGCATGTGATCCTGGAAGTCCAACAGCCGCTGCGTCAACTGATGCATACGCTTTCGCGTGCGCCTCGGATCGTGGCGACGGGCGAGCCGCTGCCTGACTTCGACCTGCAGTGTCCGCTGCTCAGTTTGCCGCTCGCGTTCGGCACCGAGCTTGCGACGATCCCATCCGCAACGCCGTATCTTCGGGCGGCTCCAGAGGCGGTGACGCATTGGAGTGCCAAGCTACCCCCGAAAACCCGTCCAAGAATCGGTCTCGTCTGGTCGGGCCGTCCGACCCACGGCAACGATCACAACCGATCGATACCGATTGACATTTTCCTGTCGGCACTGTCCGGCGTCGATGCGACCCTTGTGGGCCTGCAGCGGGAGTTTCGTTCAGGCGATATGGTGCGTTTGCGGGAGCGCGGCGACGTCACTTGTTTCGGCGAGGAATTGCAGAATTTTTCCGACACGGCGGCGCTGATCGAAAATCTCGACCTGGTTATTGCGGTGGATACCAGCGTCGCGCACCTCGCCGGCGCGCTGGCAAAACCGGTCTGGATCCTGCTGCCCTACAGCCCGGACTGGCGCTGGCTGCTCGATCGCGACGACAGCCCCTGGTATCCGACCGCGCGGCTGTTTCGGCAGGACCGCTCATGCGCCTGGGACGACGTCATGCAACAGGTCCATGCCGAACTGCAGGACTACGTCCGCGGCGTGTGAAAGTCCCGCCGCCGGGAATTACGCCGCGGCCTTCTTCTGGTCGCCGCGGGCGAGCGATTCGAAAAGCTCATCCGTGGTCTGCACATCGCCGAACTGGCCGTAAAAATTCGACAAAGTCGCGTTGTGTTCCTCGTCGGTGTGGGTGGCAAGTCCATCGGCCACCATCACGACCTTGAAGTTGAGCATCATGGCGTCGCGCGCCGTGCTCTCGCAGCACACATTAGTGGCGGTGCCGGCGACGAGCAGCGTGTCGATACCGCGCTCGCGCAGGTGACGTTCGATGTCAGACGAGCCTTGGATGAAGGCGCTGTAGCGCTTCTTGGTGATCTGTGCGTCCTCCGGACGCATATCGTTGAGGTGCCAGAATTCGTAGCCGTCGCCGCCGATGTCCATGGCCTGGAGGCGCCGCTCGGCGCGGTCACGGCTTTGCAGATAGTTGTGGTAGTTCGACCAGCTCTCGCGGGTATCGTTGGTGCCGTTGCGCACCCAGACGACGTGGCCGCCGCGGCGGCGCAGCTCGGCCGCGAGGCGATTAATGTTGGGCACGATCTCGCGCGCCGCCGGCACCTCGCTCTGGTGGCCTTGCTTGACGAAATAATTCTGCATATCGACCACGACCAGCGCGGTCTTGCGCGGATCGATGACGTCGAACGGGTGCAGCTTCCCCAGCCGCATCTGCAAACGGTCGGTCTGGGCTTTGGCGATCGTGATCTTGTGCATGTTGGCTTCCTGAATTAGTCGTCTGGCTGGAAGACGCGGGGCCCGGCGCGGCCCAATCTGGCACGAAACACGTTGGCACAAAACAGCGGCGGGATCGAGCGCATGGCCGGCATGTCTGGCGGCAGTTCAGCTGGGAATTGGGAATTCTGGATTGACCGCGGCGGCACGTTTACCGACGTGATCGGCCGGCGGCCGGACGGGACGCTGCACACGCATAAGCTGCTGTCGGAAAACCCGGAAGCCTATCGGGACGCCGCGGTCGAGGGCATTCGCCGGCTCCTCGGCGTTGCGTCCGGCGCGGCGATCCCGAGCGAGCGGATCGGCGCGGTGAAGATGGGCACCACAGTCGCCACCAATGCGCTCCTGGAGCGCAAGGGCGAGCGCACGCTGCTGCTCATCACCAAGGGCTTTCGCGACGCGTTGCGCATCGGCTACCAGGCGCGGCCGAAGATTTTTGCCAAGCACATCATCAAGCCGGACATGCTGTACGAGCGTGTCGTCGAGGTCGACGAGCGGGTGCGCGCCGACGGCACGGTCGAGCGTCCGCTCGACCTCGATGGCGTGCGCGATGAGCTTATGCGCGCCAAGGCCGACGGCATCGTCGCCGTTGCCGTCGTGCTGATGCACGCCTACCGGTATAACGACCACGAGCAGCGCGTGGCCGCGCTGGCGCGTGAACTCGGCTTCGCTCAGGTCTCAGCCAGCCATGAAGTTTCGCCGCTGATCAAGCTCGTCGGTCGCGGCGACACGACGGTGGTCGACTCTTATCTGTCGCCGATCTTGCGCAGGTATGTGCAGCAGGTCGCGGGCGATTTGCGTCACCCTCGGTCCGTAGGGGCGCCTCTCGTGGGCGCCCCCGCCGCGTCGCGGGCGGCCACAAGGGCCGCCCCTACGCCCGATCGCACCAAACTTATGTTCATGATGTCGTCGGGCGGCCTGACGGCGGCGGAATTGTTCCGCGGCAAGGACGCGATTCTGTCGGGGCCGGCGGCCGGCGTCGTCGGCATGGCGGAGACCGGTCGAGCTGCGGGCTTCTCCCGGCTGATCGGCTTCGACATGGGCGGCACTTCGACCGACGTGTCGCATTACGCCGGCGAATACGAGCGCGCGTTCGAAACCGAAGTCGCCGGCGTGCGCATGCGCGCGCCGATGATGCTCATTAACACCGTCGCGGCCGGCGGCGGTTCGATTCTGCATTTCGACGGTGCGCGATTTCGCGTTGGGCCGGACTCGGCCGGCGCCAATCCCGGCCCGAAATGCTACCGCCGCGGCGGCCCGCTGGCGGTGACCGACGCCAACGTCATGGTCGGCAAGCTTATTCCCGATTTCTTTCCGAAGATTTTTGGACCGCGGCAGAACCAGCCGCTCGACGCCGGCGCGGTGCGCGACGCATTTGCCTCCATGGCGAATGAGATCGGCGAGAAGCGCAGCGCCGAGCAGGTCGCCGACGGCTTCATCAGGATCGCCGTCGAGAACATGGCCAACGCGATCAAAAAAATCTCGGTGCAGCGCGGCTACGATGTTACGCGCTACGCGCTCAATTGCTTCGGCGGCGCCGGCGGCCAGCACGCCTGTCTGGTAGCCGATGCCCTCGGTATGACCAGTGTGCTGATCCATCCGCTGTCGTCTTTGCTCTCGGCTTACGGCATGGGCCTCGCCGATATCCGCAGCGTCCGCCAGCAGGCGATCGAAGAGCGGTTCGGCGACAAAGCGCGCGCGGCACTGCAGCGCATAGCCGGCAAGCTCGCCGGCGATGCGATCACAGAGGTCGAAGGCCAGGGCGTTCCACCCGGCAAGATCAAGCTCTTCGTGCGCGCTCATATCCGCTATGCAGGCACCGACACGCCGCTGATTGTCGAAGCTGGCGGCAACCGCAAGCTCGCCTCTCTAGCCGCGATGAAATCCGCCTTCGAGCGCACCCATAAGGCGCAGTTCGGCTTCATCGATCGCAGCAAGGACCTGGTGATCGAGGCGGTGTCGGTCGAGGCGGTAGGCGGCGGCGCGGCGTTCAGGGAAAAGGTTCGCAAAGTTACGCGCGCGAAGCTTCCCGCCCCGGCGCGGCGTGCGCAGTTTTTCTCCAATGGCAAATGGCACGGCGCGGACGTCTATACGCGCGATATGCTGTTGCCAGGACACAAGGTGAAGGGGCCTGCCATCATCATCGAGCCGCATCAGACGGTTGTGGTGGAGCAAGGCTGGCAGGCAGAGTTGACGGCTAAAGATCATCTCGTGCTGCGCCGGGCGCAGAAACTCAAGCGCAAGCAGGCGATCGGCACCCACGCCGATCCGGTGATGCTCGAAGTGTTCAACAACCTGTTCATGTCGATCGCTGAACAGATGGGCGTGGTGCTGCAGAACACCGCCTATTCGGTGAACATCAAGGAGCGGCTGGATTTTTCGTGTGCGATTTTCGATCCGAACGGTTCGCTGGTCGCCAACGCGCCGCACATGCCGGTGCATCTCGGCTCGATGGACCGTGCTGTCGAGACTATCATCCGCGAGAACAAGGGCAGGATCAAACCGGGCGACGCCTATCTGATCAACGCGCCGTATAACGGCGGTACCCACATTCCCGATCTCACGGTCTGTACGCCGGTGTTCGAATCCCGCTCCCGTCCCCGCAAGCGGGGGACGGTAGGGAGGGCGAAAATTCTATTCTGGGTCGCCTCGCGCGGCCATCACGCCGACATTGGCGGCATTGCGCCGGGCTCGATGTCGCCGATTGCCACGACGATCGACGAGGAAGGCATCTATATCGACAATTTCAAGCTGGTCGATCGCGGCAGATTCCGCGAAGCCGCGCTGCATGATCTGCTGACCAACGCCAAATATCCGGCGCGTAACCCGACGCAGAACATCAACGACCTGAAAGCGCAGATCGCGGCATGCGAAAAGGGCGCGAATGAAATGCGCAAGATGGTCGCGGAATTCGGGCTCAACGTCGTCCACGCCTACATGCGCCACGTGCAGGACAATGCCGCCGAAAGCGTGCGCCGGGTCATAGACCGGCTGCACGACAGCGGGTTCAGCTACGAGGCCGATCAGGGCAACGTGGTCGCGGTGCGGATCACAGTCGACAAGAAAAAGCGCGAGGCAACGGTGGATTTCACCGGCACCTCGCCGCAGCAGGGCACCAATTTCAACGCGCCCGAACCAGTGACGCGCGCCGCGGTGCTCTACGTCTTCCGCGTCATGGTGGATGACGACATTCCGATGAATGCCGGCTGTCTGCAGCCGATCCATATCGTGATTCCGAAAAATTCGATGCTGGCGCCGCGTTACCCGGCGGCGGTCGTCGCCGGCAATGTCGAGGTATCGCAGATGGTCACCGACACGCTGTTCGGCGCGCTTGGCGCGATCGCGGCGGCTCAGGGCACCATGAACAACGTCAATTTTGGCAACGACCAGTATCAGTATTACGAGACTATCTGCTCCGGCTCGCCGGCGGGTCCTGGCTTTCCCGGCACCGACGCTGTGCACACGCACATGACCAACACGCGGCTCACCGATCCGGAGATTCTTGAATTCCGCTACCCGGTGGTGTTGGAGGACTTCCATATTCTCAAAGGCTCCGGCGGCCGCGGCCAGTGGAATGCCGGCGATGGCGTTATTCGGACCATCCGTTTTCTCCGGAAGATGGAATACACCATCCTATCGGGCCACCGCCGCATACCGCCGTTCGGCATGGCCGGCGGCAATGACGGTCAGATCGGCGAAAACTGGGTGCGGCGCAACGACGGCCGGATGGAGCGGCTGAAAGGCGCTGACGCTACGGTTGTGGATGCCGGTGAGGCGATCATCATCCAGACGCCGACGGCGGGCGGCTACGGAGAGCCGAACGCAGGTTCGCGGGGATGAAGACGAAACAGAACGCGCGCCCGCGCGGGCGTTCGCGGCGCCCTCGGTTGGCGGATATCGCGCCTATCCGGCAGTAACATCAGCATGGACGTCGCCGCCGAAGCGCGCGACGTTGCTGCCGGTTGCGCAGGCCTCGCTTAGTGAGTGGCCCGTGCAGCACTCTTCGCCGACCGCGTCATGATGCAGCCGCACGGGACAACGGCGATCATTCCAATGAGAACGACCCACAAGATCGCATCGATCAGCATTACACGCCTCCCTTGTCATCGATCGTGTCGCGGCGGCACAGATTGCGCCGCACGCGCGCTTGACGCCGTCAGTTCGACGTCCGCTGCAGAACGAGAGTTTGGATGTGTATGCTGCCCGCCGACGGCATGTTCGCTGCCTTTGATTTACGGAACGCCGGCAGGCTCCGAGGGCAGCTCTGTGACACAGGATATCACGCTTCGCCGCGCCGACAAAGGGGACGCGATCGAGGGTAATGGGTCAAACTGACCCACGACCTGATCTCAGATATGATCGACGGCAGGTTGCCGCCCTCTCTGCCGTTCATGCCGCTGACCGAGCCGGCGCCGGGCCACGCAGCAAGATGCGGAATATGAGTCCGTGGGTTATCAGCAAAAGCGGGACGAACGTCGTGGGGATGAAATAGGCGGCGCCGAGTTGGCCTGGCAAAAGTCGGCCAGCGTCGCCTTGGTAGAACGCGTTCAATAGATCGACGGTGCCCCAGATGTTGAAGACCCAGACCAGCACGATGCCCGATCGGAGGCGTAATGTTGCCAACGCCAATAGGGCCAGGATCGCGGCGGTGAGATCTCCGAACGCGGCATCGCGCGCGAAGTTGGCCGGGAGTTCTGGCGACACTACGCCCGGAATCAGGAAACACAGTCCTTCGAAGCGAAAGCTGTTCAGGACGAGCAGCGGCTTGAGCGCCTCGATGCGCGATCGCGCCCGCAATTCCGGCCAGATATAGAGGGCAGTGACGACTCCCCATGCGACGAAGCCGAATGCGACGCTTGCTCCAAACAACGCCTGAGCGGGCATGCCGATCTCCTCATGGTTCTAGTGGCCCGCGGCGCCCGCCGCATCCGGTGCCGGCCGGCGCAGCATGATCGCGAGCGGGGCAAACACCGCAAACAGCAGAGCGAGCAGCAGGAACACGTCGGCAAAGGCCATCACCACGCCTTGCTGGTGCACCAGCATGAATAGCTGCTTGAGCGCCATGGCGTGCGCGTCCGAGCCCGGCATGCGCGCGGTCATGCCCTGCAAGGCTTCCATCACCGGCTGCCGCGACCAGGTGATGGCCTCGTGCAGGCGGGCGAAGTGGAGGTCCATGCGATTGTCGAGCACGGTATTGAGTGCCGCCAGCCCGACCGCGCCGCCGAGATTGCGTGTCAGATTGTATAGGCCTGACGCGTTCTTCAGCCGCTCGGGCGGCAGCGTGCCGAGCGCCAGATTGGTGATCGGCACGATGGCGAACATCAGCCCGATGCCGCGCAAGACCTGCGGAAGAAAGACTTGCCAGAAATCCCAGTCCGTCGTGATCGCCGTCAGTTCCCAGTTGCTGAGCGCGAAGATCAGGAAACCGGCGGCAAGCATGATGCGCGGATCGAATTTGGTCGCCATGCGTCCGACCACTGGGGCGGTCAAGAACATGGAAATGCCGGAGACGAACATGACCTTGCCGATCATCAGCGCGTCATAGCCGCGGATCTCGCCGAGATAGACCGGGTAAAGGTAGGTCAGGCCGTAAAGACCGATGCCCAGCACGAAGGAAAAGATGCTGCCAACCGCGAAATTGCGGTCGAGGAACGCGTGCAGGTCGACGATCGGGTTGCGCGCCGTCATCACGCGGATCAGAAAGAGCACCGCGGAGACGCCCGAAATCACCGCCATCAGTGCGACTGTTGAGTCGTCCAGCCAGTCATAGCGCGGTCCATCTTCGAGCACGTATTCGAGTGCGCCAAGGAACAGCGCCATGAAAATGAGGCCGATCCAGTCGAACGTCTCGAACAGCTTGTAATCCGGCCGATCAAAATCGATCAGCGTCAGCGCGGCGATGGTTACGATGATGCCGGGCACGACGTTAATGAAGAACAGCCAGTGCCACGACAGCGCATCGGTCAGATAGCCGCCGACCGTCGGGCCGATGGTCGGAGCCAGCGTCGCGACGAGGCCGATCAGCGGCACCACCACGTTCATGCGCGAACGGGGGAAAATAATATAGGCGGAGGCGAACACCGTCGGCACCATGCCGCCGCCGATGAAGCCTTGCACCGCGCGCCAGAAGATCATCTCGTTCATCGACGAGGTGAAACCACACATCAGGCTGGCGAGGGTGAAGCCTGCGGCAGCAGTGGCAAACATGATGCGCGTACCGAGTGCGCGCGACAGGAAGCCGGAGAGCGGGATGGCGACCACCTCGGCCACCAAATAGGAGGTTTGCACCCAGGTGATCTCGTCGCTCGACGCGGCCAACCCGGCCTGGATCTCGGCGAGCGACGCCGACACCACCTGGATGTCGAGGAACGCCATGAACATGCCGAAGCACATCGCCAGGAACGCGACGAGCCGCACTGGGTCGATGCGATCGGCATCGGCCGGCGCGGGCAGGTCTTGGCTTGGGGTGGTCAGCGTGGCGGCGGCCATAGGCTAAGCTCCGCTCAAGGTTAAGCTCCACTCGAGCTCTGGTGGCGGCTTAGCGTGCGGCTTCGTGTTGCGGCAAAGAGGCAGCGTTCATCGGGTCTTGTCTGGTATTCACGCTGACTACGACCGACATGCCGGGGCGCAGCAGGCCCTTGCCGGCGACGGCTTCGGGCACCCGGATGCGCACAGGCAGCCGCTGCACGATCTTGGTGAAATTGCCGGTCGCATTGTCGGGCGGCAGCAGCGAGAACACCGCGCCGGAAGCAGGCGACAGGCTTTCGATCGAGCCCGTGATGTCGTGCTGCGGCAGCGCGTCGACCGCGATCGACACCCTCTGTCCGGGACGCAGCCGCGCGAGCTGCGTTTCCTTGAAATTGGCGTCGACGTAAACGTTGTCGAGCGGCACCAGGCTCGCAAGCCGTTGCCCCGGCTGCAGATAGTCGCCGACCTGAACGGCGCGGTTGCCGATCACGCCGTCGATCGGCGCGCGGATCACGGTGAACGACAAGTCGCGTTCGGCCTTGGCGAGCGCAGTCTTCAGTTCGGCCAGCGTGTCGATCGCCTCCTGCTGCTGGCCCTTGAGCACCGCGACATTGGCAGTTGCCGATTCGAGCGCCGCCTGGGCGCTCTTCACGCCGGCGAAAGCTTGATCGCGGCTTGCTTGTGTCTGCTCCAGTGTTTGATGGCTGGCATAGTCCTTCGTCGCCAGGAAATTCTGCCGCGCCAGCTCGAGCTCCCAGCGTTTCGCGGAGGCCTTTGCCGAGATAAGCTGCGCCTGAGCCTGCGCAACGGCGGCCTTCTGGGCGTCGATTTGCTGGCCGATCCGCGCGATGGTGGCCTGCTGGGTGGTAACTTTTTCACGTGCGGAATCGGCGGCGAGCTTGTAGTCGCCGTCATCGATCGTGGCGATGATGTCGCCGGTGTGAACCTTGCTGTTGTCGGTGATCAGAACGCGCGCCACGTAGCCCGGCACCTTGGCGGCGAGCGTGGTGTTGTAGGTCTCCACATAGGCGTCGTCGGTCGACACGGTGAAGCGGCCGACGGTCCACCAATCGTAGCCGAACCACACCGCGCCGGCGGCGGCGAGCACTGCGACTGCGCCGAGCGCAAGCTTGCGGCGGCTCAATCGCCGCGGCTGCTTCGCGCTGGGGTCATGGCGGGGATCCTTGCCGGGTGCTGCGGACAGCGCCGGCGCTTCCGCCGCCGGGGGGGACGGCGGCGTCGGGGAGGGGACGCGGGCCTTTGCCGCAGCCCCCGGCAAGGATTGCTCGGCCGCGCCTGGATCGATGCCCGGCGCGCTCTCAATTTCGTTTTCGAGTTCCACAGGCGAAACGGCCTTGGGGCGGCCGGAGGCGCCATCCCAGTCCTGAGTCCAGTCCCGCTTGCGATACATCGGCCGTCTCCATCAATTCCTGCGGTCAAATCGCCATTGACCGAACGGTTCGGTCATTAATAATAGCGGATAGTGGCACTGTCAATATTGACCGAACGGTTCGGTCAAACTATATTGGTGGCCGGAGGAATTCCGTTAGATTTCAGCCGCTTGACGGCGTGGAACTACGAAAAGCGCCAAAAAGGACGACAAAAATGATCGAGCAAGCCACTTTGCCGCGGGCAGCGACCGCGGCAAGCGACGAGGCGAATGCCAAGCGGTGCCAGATCATCGAAGGCGCCCGCGCCGTGTTCCTGGCGCAGGGCTTCGACGCCGCCAGCATGAACGACATCGCCCGCGCTGCCGGCGTCTCGAAGGGCACACTGTACGTCTATTTCGAGAACAAGGAGGAGCTGTTCGAGGCCATCGTCGCGGAGGAGTGCGACGCGCAGGCCGAAGGCATCTTCGATCTCGACCCGAACGATCACGACGTTGGCGCGGTGCTGACACGGCTCGGCATCGCCTATGTCAAATTTTTGTGCCGGCCCGAGAAGGCGTCGGTGATTCGCACCGTGATCGCCATCGCTGACCGCATGCCCGAGGTCGGCCGGCGGTTCTACGAATCCGGACCGGAATGCGGCATCGTGCGGCTTGCCGACTATCTGGCCACGCAGGTCGAGGCCGGCGTGCTCGCTGTCGAAGACTGCAAGATCGCCGCGGCGCAGTTCATGGAGTCGACCCACGCCATGCTGTTCAAGCCGATCGTCTTCAACTTCGCGCCCGCGCCCGCCCAGGGGCAGGTCGAACGCAGCGTCGGCATTGCGGTGAAGGTGTTCCTCGCCGCCTACCGGACGGATTCGCTTCGCTCGTGATGATACCGCCCGGCTACGAATGTTTGCCCGCTTCGCGGTGGACCGAATAGCGCATGTCGGCCTTGTCGCCTTGCCAATAGAACGTGTAGTCGGCCACCACGGTGCCGCCGTCTGGCAGCGGCATCGCGGCGTTGCACACGACTTTATCTTTGCTCGATGAAACGGTCTTGATCGGCGCGTAGCGCACCGGTTCGAGCTTCAGTTGCTTGAGCACTTGGCCAAGCGTCTGCTGCGCCATCGCCGAGTCGCATTCTGGAAGCACCAGACGATCGCGCAGCCCGCGGTAGAGTATCACCCCAGCCACGGCGAGCACCGGAATACCGAGCAGGCGGCCGATCGTGCGATAGGGCTTGTGGCGCGCCGCCGGCCGGGAAGTGGACCACCGTCTGGCGCGGATCGGGGCAGCGGGCTTGTTTGGCGGAGAACTGTCGGAGGTCATCCGCGCCCTCACTCACACGTTCTTGGCGATCTGTTCCGTCATCTTCTTGGCGTCGCCCAAGAGCATCATGGTGTTGTCGCGATAGAACAGCGGATTATCGATGCCGGCATAGCCGGAGGCGAGCGAGCGCTTGTTGAACATCACCGTGCCGGCCTTCCACACCTGCAACACCGGCATGCCGTAGATCGGCGAGGTCTTGTCTTCTTCGGCCGCCGGATTGGTCACGTCGTTGGCGCCGATCACGTAGGCCACGTCGGCCTGCGCGAATTCCGAATTGATGTCCTCGAGCTCGAACACCTCGTCGTAGGGCACGTTGGCCTCGGCCAGCAGCACGTTCATGTGGCCGGGCATGCGGCCGGCCACCGGATGAATCGCGTATTTGACCTCGACGCCTTCAGCTTTCAGTTTGTCGCCCATTTCACGCAGCGCATGCTGTGCCTGCGCCACCGCCATGCCGTAGCCCGGCACGATGATCACCTTCGAGGAATTCTTGAGAATGTAAGCGGCGTCCTCGGCCGAGCCGAGCTTGACCGGCCGCTGTTCGCCGCCCGCGGCAGGGCCCGCGACTTCTCCGCCGAACCCGCCGAGAATGACGGAAATGAACGAGCGATTCATGCCCTTGCACATGATGTAGGACAGGATCGCGCCCGACGAGCCGACCAGCGCACCGGTGATGATGAGCGCGGTGTTCTCCAGCGTGAAGCCGATGCCGGCCGCCGCCCAGCCGGAATACGAATTGAGCATCGAGATCACGACCGGCATGTCGGCGCCGCCGATCGGAATGATGATCAGAATGCCGAGCAGGAACGAGACGGCTGCGATGCCCCAGAAGCCGATGTGCTGCTGCGCCTGGAAGAACCAGACGATCAGCGCAATGAGGCTGATGGCCAGTGCGAGATTGATGACGTGACGGCCCGGCAGCACGATCGGTTTGCCGCTCATGCGTCCGGACAGCTTCAGGAACGCAATCACCGAACCGGTGAAAGTGATGGCGCCGATCGCCACGCCGATCGACATTTCGATCAGGCTCTGGCCGTGGATGGCGCCGACCGTGCCGATCCCGAACGCGGTCGGCGCATAGAGCGCGCCGGCCGCGACCAGCACGGCCGCCATGCCGACCAGCGAGTGGAACGCGGCGACCAGTTCCGGCATCGAGGTCATCGGCACGCGCCGCGCGATTACCGCGCCGGCGCCGCCGCCGATCGCCATGCCGACTACGACCAGAACCCAGGCCGAAAACGAAGCCGGCGGATGCGAGGCAAGCGTGGTGACGATCGCGATCGTCATGCCGATCATGCCGAGCAGATTGCCGCGCCGGCTGGTCTCGGGATTCGACAGGCCGCGCAGCGCCAGGATGAACAGAACGCCGGCGACCAGATAGCAGAGGGCGGTGAGGTCGGCGCTCATTTCTTCTCTTTCCTATGGAACATACTGAGCATGCGCTGCGTCACCAGGAAGCCGCCGAAAATGTTAACCGACGCGAACATGAGCGCGACGAAGCCGAGCGCGCGCGCCCAGATCGGCCCGCCATCGCTCGACACCAGCGCAACGCCGACGGCGAGCAGCGCGCCGACCACGATCACCGAGGAGATGGCGTTGGTCACCGACATCAGCGGGGTGTGCAGCGCCGGCGTCACCGACCACACCACGTAATAGCCGACGAACACGGCGAGGACGAAAATCGACAGCCGGAACACGAACGGATTGACGATCTCGCCTCCCGCCGCCGGCGCGTCGGGTAGCGCTGCCGCCATGGTGTTGACTTGGCTGAGGATCGAAAGAGTGACCATGCGGGGTCTCCATATATTTATTCCCCTCCCCCTTGTGGGGAGGGGTTAGGGGTGGGGGTCGGGAGGTGAACGCGCAAGCATTGACGCATGTGCCCCACCTCACGACCCCCACCCCGCCCTCCCCACAAGGGGGAGGGAAAAGAAACTTACGCTGCGCTTTTTGGCGCGAAATTCGGATGCACGATCGCGCCGTCGCGGGTCAGGGCCGTGGCCTTGACGATGTCGTCGTCCCAGTTGACGGCGAGCGCTTTGGTTTTCTTGTCGATCATGATTTCGAGGAACGCGTAAAGGTTCTTCGCGTAGAGGCTTGATGCCGTTGCGGCGAGCCGGCCCGCTACGTTGCGGTATCCGACGATCTTGACGCCGTTGCGCTCCGCCACCGCGTCGGGCTCGACGCCTTCGACATTGCCGCCGCGCTCGACCGCAAGATCGACGACCACGGAGCCGGGCCGCATCGATTCGACCATGTCCTTCGTGATCAAACGCGGCGCCGGCCGGCCGGGAATCAGCGCGGTCGTGACGACGATGTCCTGCTTCTTGATGTGGTCGGCGACCAAGGCCGCTTGCTTCGCCTGGTAGTCCTTCGACATTTCCTTGGCGTAACCGGCGGCCGTCTCGGCGGCTTTGAATTCCTCGTCCTCGACGGCGATGAACTTGGCGCCAAGGCTCTCGACCTGCTCCTTGGCGGCCGGCCGCACGTCGGTTGCGGTGACGATGGCGCCGAGCCGGCGCGCGGTGGCGATCGCCTGCAGGCCGGCGACACCCGCGCCCATGATGAAGACGCGGGTCGCAGGCACAGTTCCGGCCGCGGTCATCATCATTGGCAACGCGCGGCCGAACTCGGCGGCGGCGTCGATCACGGCACGGTAGCCGGCGAGGTTCGCCTGGCTGGAGAGCACGTCCATTCCCTGGGCGCGGGTGATGCGCGGCAACAACTCCATTGCAAACGCGGTGACGCCCGCGTCCGCCATGGCGCGTAGCGCATCGTCGTGCCCGTACGGGTCCATGATGGCGACGGCGAGCGCGCCTTTCTTCGTGCGGGACAGCGTCGCTTGATCGGGGCGCCGCACCATGAGGACGACATCGGCGCCGTCGAGCGCGTCGGGCGTCACGTTGGCGCCGGCGTCCTTGTAATCGGTGTCGCGGATGCCGGATTTCATACCGGCGCCGGGCTCAATGGCGACTTCGGCGCCAAGGGCGATCATCTTTTTGACGGTCTCGGGGGTTGCCGCCACCCGGGGCTCCGCGGTGTCACTCTCACGCGCGACCGCAATGCGCATTTCGCTCCTCTTTGGGTGAGAAAGCCCCTCGATTGCGGCGGACGCTAAACCGAGCAGAACAGCAACAGCAGGAGCGAGATGACGACCATGACGGCGCTCGGCAGCCGCGAACCGGTGGCGAGGTTATGGCCGGCGATAATGGTGGCCACGATCAAAATGCCGGTCATCACGCCCCAGTGGCCGACGACGGTGCCGATGACGAGCGCGAGCACGACGTTGATGATGTGGCAGATGCCGACCACTGCGAAATGGATGAAGTTTTCGTAGGTCTGCACATGCGCGGGATAATCGTTCCCCGCTGCACTGGCATATTCGACGTCGCCGTGGTCCGCCATCGCATCCTCCAAGCCCGCCCTTGCGCGCCGACTTAGCGTAATCGCGTGTGCAGAGCAACCGGACAGCCGCCATAAGGCGCACTGGGGCGCGCTTGCCGGCCGAACCCCGAATCCCTACTGTCATGTAAAGGATCGCAATAACGGAAACGTACAATGCTGCGCAGAGAGCAGAACGACCTACTCACCCAGACCGGCCCCGGTACGCAGATGGGGCAATTGTTCCGCAGCTATTGGCTGCCAGCGCTACTGGCCGACGAACTGCCCGAAAACGACTGCCCGCCGGTGCGGGTCAAGCTTCTGTCCGAGCGCCTGCTGGCGTTTCGAGATTCGGAGGGCCGGTACGGCCTGATCGACGAGTTCTGCGCCCATCGCGGCGTCTCGCTGTGGTTCGGCCGTAACGAGGAGGGTGGGCTCCGCTGCCCCTATCACGGCTGGAAGTACGACGTCACCGGGCAGTGCATGGACGTGCCATCCGAGCCGGCCGAGAGCGGTTTCTGCAAGAAGGTCAAGCTCACCTCCTATCCGCTGGTGAAACGTGGCGAGGTGCTGTGGGCCTATATGGGGCCGCCCGACAAGAAGCCGCCGCTGCCCGAATGGGAATTCGCGATGGTGCCTCCGGAACAGACCTTCGCGTCGAAGCGAATGCAAGAGTGCAACTGGCTGCAGGCCATGGAAGGCGGCATCGATTCGAGCCATGTGTCGTTTCTGCACCGCGGCGATCTTGGGTCCGATCCGCTGTTCAAGGGCGCAAAGGGCAACCAATACAACCTTTCCGACATGCAGCCGCATTTCGAGGTGGTCGAGATGCCGGGCGGCCTGTTCATCGGCGCACGCCGCAATGCCGAGGACGGCAAATACTATTGGCGCATTACGCCGTGGGTGATGCCGTGCTTCACCATGATCCCGCCGCGCGGCGATCATCCGGTGCACGGCCATTTCTGGGTGCCGATCGACGACGAGAATTGCTGGGCCTGGTCGTACGACTTCCACCCGGTGCGGGCACTGACCAAGGTCGAACTCGACGCCATGAAGGACGGCCAGGGCATCCACTGCAAATACACACCCGGCACGTTCCGGCCGCTCGCCAACAAGGACAACGATTATCTGATCGACCGCGCGGCGCAGAAGGCGGGCAAGACCTATAGCGGCGTTGCCGGCTTCGCCATGCAGGATGCGTCGCTGCAGGAAAGCATGGGTCCGATCTGTGATCGCACCAAGGAAAACCTGGTCTC
This sequence comes from Xanthobacteraceae bacterium, assembly GCA_036511795.1. GTDB lineage: Bacteria > Pseudomonadota > Alphaproteobacteria > Rhizobiales > Xanthobacteraceae > BOG-931. The sequence continues at coordinate 44,705 of DATCBO010000056.1, read as the reverse complement.
CACCGACAACGGCATCATCATGGCGCGGCACCGGCTGATGCGCGCCGCCAAGGCGTTGCTCGACAAGGGCACGATCCCGCCCGGCGTCGATCCCGAGCACCAGAAGATCCGCTCATGTTCGGTGGTGCTGCCGCCCGACGTGGCATTCAAGGACGGCGCCAAGGAAGCCTTGAAGTTCAAGCCGGGCATGGCGCAGACCACGGTGTAACGCGCCGGGCAACAGATGACCGAGCCGGGTGGCGCGAGCGAGCGGAACCTGACCGGCGTCTGGAACGGTCTCTATACGTATCGGAACGGCCGCTCGACGTCGTTTGTGGCGACGCTGATCGAGTCCGGCGGCTCGCTGAGTGGGACGACGCATGAGCCGAGCACGACTGCTCCCGGCGCGATGCTGTTGGGCAGTTTCGTCGGTGCGCGCAACGACTCGGCGGTGGCATTCACCAAGACCTATGAGCAGCCCGATGTCTTCCACCGCAGCCCGATCCGCTACGAAGGCGTACTCAACAGCGAAAACACCGAGATCGAGGGGCGCTGGACCATCATGCGGTTCTGGTCCGGGAAGTTTCTGATGGTCCGTTCGCCCGGTCAGACAATGAATGCCGAGCGCAAGGCGTTCGCGCGAATTTAATTCATCTCACCGTCACTTCGACCACCAGGCTCGCCATCGTCACTTCGCCGTCGGTCACGTAGTGATTGACGTGCGCCGGCAGGTGCTGCCCGGCGCGATACGAGACGGTTTCGCCGATGACGCGGATGCTGTTGAGTTCGGTGATGATGAAATCGCGCTCGATATCGGTGTCGGCATCCGTGGCGTGGGTGATCTGAAAGGTGAGGCGGGTCATCGAAAAGCCCGTGTCCTTGGTGCCGGCACCGACCCACAGCACGCGCGCGTCGGGCGGCGGCGGCTTGGTGCTTTGCCAAAATCGCGCGCGGCCTAGACTTGCTTCGTGTGCGAGATCCAAGGCCCAGAAGCGGACATGATGGCGCCGCCGCGGGCTGTTGTTGATGCATTTCTGAAAGCCGATGTCCTGGCCGCGGCCGAACAGAAAGAGCGTGCTGAACGGCGCCGTCGGGTAGGGCGTGTTGAGCACGAACGCGCGGACCATGCGCCACGCGCTCGCGATGCTCAGCCGGTCGGCCTCGAACCAGCCAGCGGCCGCAAACGCAGCGCGCAACTGCGTCAGCGTGCCGACCAGCACGACGTTAACGGGATCACCGGGTAAACCGTCGCCGGTTATCGTGTAGCTCGGCACGCGCTTGCGGCGCAGAATGGCCACGCCAAGATGTACGCTGCGCGGCAGAATCAAGTATGCGCCGATGGCGTAGCTCAGCGCCAGCGCCAGTACCGACGGCGCCCGGTGATCGACCCAGCGGAACACGAACACGATCAGCCAGATCGTGAGAATGCCCAGCCCAAAAACCAGCACGCGCTGGAAAAAGCGAATGAGTGTCCGCAGCATCCCGCCACCCAATAGCGTATTGGACTATGGACTCACCAGTCTAGGATGCGCATGGAAAGCCGGCCGCCGATTTTTTTTCGCAACAATCTCGGAACTGCTAGGTTAAAGTCCACAACTTGATAGTTTCGTCAGTGCTGGCGGAGAGAGCGGTGCGACCGTCGGGCGCAACTGCAACCGAGTTGACGTCACCGGTGTGTCCTGTGAACGTCCGGATCGCCTCGCCGCTTTTCAGGTCCCATAGTCGGAGTGTGTGATCGTTCCCTCCCGAGAGCGCGGTGTGGCCGGCGGGGATGATAGCAACAGAATTAACGTCGCCAGTGTGTCCGGTGAAAGTGCGTATTGCGCTGCCGGATGCCAGCTCCCACGATCGCAATGTCTCGTCGTCACTTGCTGACAGCGCGGTATGACCGTCTGGCGAATATGCAACTGATTCTACGGTTGCGGCATGGCCTGTGAAGCTCCGGATCATGTCGCCGCTGGATAGGTCCCACAGCCGGAGTGTTTTGTCTCCGCTTCCAGACAGGACCGTACGGCCGTCAGGTGCAATTGCGACTGCCCAGACTGTATCGGTATGTCCCGTGAGCGTACGTATCGTGCCGCCACTCGCCAAATCCCAAACCCTAATTGTCCTGTCTTTGCCTCCCGAAACCGCCATCTTGCCGCTGGGAACGAATGCAACACACTGGACACCGTCCTCGTGTCCGGTCAGCAAATGGATTGTTACGCCGCTGGCTAAATCCCAGAGTCTCACTGTCCTATCATCACTGCCCGTCAGGGCGGTTCGCCCGTCAGGTGCGACGGCAACTGACCACACCCAGGATGCATGGCCTGTGAGTGTTCGGACCGTTGCAGCTTGGGCTAGGTCCCAAAGTCGTACCGTCTTGTCGTCGCTTCCTGACACTGCCCTGCGCCCGTCTGGAGTGAATGCGATCGACTCCACCGGAGCAGTATGGCCTGTGAAAGTCCTTAGCAGAAAGCTTGGAGTGGGAGGAATCGGCGGCACGGGCCGGGCATTTGAAGTTGCGTCGTGGCGGTGTAAATCGGTTTCGAGGCGCTGATACGCAAACGTGGCAATAGCGGTTGCAACCCCCGCTCCAATTGCGCTCCCACCGATTAATATCGCTCGTCGTGATGAGTCTTTAGAGATTGGTCGCGCAGCCGTTATCTTAGCATTGTGTTGTTCATCGAGTGGGTATCGGGGTTTCGCTCCTGTGCGAACTGCAACGTTCCGATTATTTGGGTTGCCTCTTGAGATTTTGTCTTCGTGCCGTTCTTGTTCCGTTTGAGATTTCTCTGCCGATTCCTGCTGTCGTTGCTCCGATGGGATCATGGGCCGGTGCAATGCTTCGTGGATATCGTCGCAAAAGCTGGCAATGTCTTCTCGCATCGCGGGCGTGTGGGATTCCGAATGCCGGAATGCCCGCCAATCCACATATTGGCGAATGGCAATAACGGACAGGACAGGATGACCGCGCCATTGTGACTCGTCGGCTAGCGCCGCTACCGGAACGTAGAGGATCGGAAATATGAGATCTTCGCGGCCGAGTGCATCTTCGCGTTCCAGAAAAGCTTCGAATTCGAATTTGCAGTAATCGCTGTTAACTGCTCGCGGGGTAATGATCGGTACGAAGAATATGGATTGTTCGATTGCCGACCGGATTTCCGATTCCCATAATTGGCCTGGCGCTATTGCCTCTTTATCCTGCCATAGCTTGAAGGTGCTGCTCGGTCGACCAAGTTGGGCACCTAATTCGCGTTGGATGCCTTCACGTAGCGCCGACAACCGTCCCTTGTAAGACTCGTCGTCTTCACGTGAGTAGCTGAAGAAGCCGCAAACGTGGGAAAGATGTGCCAACGCTGACATTGGGTGCCCAGCCAATCGTGGGAAGCAGGCCCGAAATCGGGCAAAAGTAGCACAAATTCTACTCGCGCAAGCGTGGCCCTTCGAAATTTTGCTCGGCATCGGTTAGGCGCAAGTTGCTCGACCTCCATCTTTTCGGTCGCTTCTGAGGCTGACGCCGGCGTCTAAATCTCGCCTGCGTCGTTCTGCGTCACCGCGTTCCGTCCCGCAATAAAACCCTGGCAGGCGGCGCGCGGCAAGCCGTGCATTGAAAAGCCGCCCGCCGATTCGCCGCCGCAATAGAGGCCCGGGATGACCTCGCCCTTCATATCGATCACTTGGCAGCGCGCATTGATGCGCAAGCCGGCGCGGGTGTCGTGGATCACTGGCGTTGCCCAGGCGGCGTGGAACGGCGGCTTGGCGATCTTATAGCGCGGCGTGGGTTTGCCGAAATCGGCGTCCTTACCGGCGTCGACGAAGGCGTTGTAGCGCTCGACCGTGGCGCGGAGATTTTGCGGCGGCAGCGGCACGCGCTGGTATTTCATCACGATCTTGCTCGCCAATTCGTCGAGCGAATCCGCGCTGAAAAAGAGTCCGGCGGCGCTGTCGACGTGCGGTGGAGTTGGATTCCACTTTTCTCGCGCGCAAGCCTCTGCATCGAAGATCGCCCAGATCGGGCCGCCGCCGTTGTGGCCGTCGCTGATGCCGGCCAACGCCGCATTGATGAAATTGTTCGGATTGTAGTTGCGGTTCTTGGCGTTGAGATAGCTGCCCGGCTCGTACGGATCGACGGTCTTGTAGCTCGAATAGGTGAAATGGTGGCCGGTCTCGTCATAGAAGCGCCGGCCCAGCATGTTGACCAGGATCACGTCCTGCCAGTCCTTGACCGCGAGCCCGATCGCGCGGGCCTTGGCGAACACTTCGCTGTCCGGATACCAGCGCACATTCACATAGCCGTACTGGCAGCCGATGGCGCCCGGCTTGGTGATGCCGGAACCGAATTCGCCGGTGTAGTTGAACGCGCCCCACAGCGCCGCGCCGACGTCCATGGCGGCAAGTTCGCCGCTGGCATCCTGATCGGACCACGGCATGCCGGCGAGTCCGCAATATTCCTCGGTGAGCCGCGAATCGAACATGCGGCGGAAATTGACGTTGCCGGTCGAGCCGCCGGTGGCGACGATCACGGCCTTGCGGGCGTGAAAGTTGCGTGTTGCGCCCCTGTGCTCGACGGCAAGGCCGGTGACGCGGCCGGATTTCGGCGTCTCACGGTGGATCGCCGTCATGCGGTGTTCGAGCAGAATCTCGACGCCGGCCTTGCGCGCGGCGGCTTCGAGCGGGCGGATCAGGCCGGCGCCGGCCCTGATCTCGTCGTCGTCGGGCGCGGCCGGTCCGCCGGTATGCACCATCGGCCAGTCCTCGACCGAGATCTGCATGGTGCGCAGCGAGGAAGCGCCGATCTCATGGCCGACGCTGTTCGGCTTGCGGTCGATGACTTTCACGCCGTGCGCCAGCAGAAATTCGAAGGTCGGCACGCTGTTGTCGGCAAACGCGCGGATGATCTCGCGGTCGTTATACCGGTAGGGCGGAAAGCCGTTCGGTTCGACCACGGACCAGTCGGTCAGATCGTTGAAGAATAGATCGGGTGAATCCGCGATGCCGTGTTTCTTCTGGTACGACGTGCCGCCGCCGAGCGGGAGATTGCCGCCCGAGGTGATGGCGTGGCCGCCGACGTGATTTTCGGCCTCGACCATGATGACCGACGCGCCCGCTTCGCGGGCGACGATCGCGGCCGGAAATCCGGTCGCGCCCGTGCCGATCACGACAACGTCGGTTTCTCGGTCCCACGTCTCCACGCTCATCAGTCCCCTCGATGCTCAATGCCGTGAACCGTCACCCTGGATGACGGTTAGTAATCAGAGACTAACAGCAATCCAAGTTTTGTGTCATGGGAGGCGGATCGCCACACGAGGACTTGTCATGCCGGATTTCGTCGCCACCCATCGGCTCACCGAGGACGCGAACCTGAAGATGCTGCAGGCCGGCGTCGCCAAGGCGAATGCGCTCAATTGCAAGGTCTCGCTGGCGGTGGTGGACGCGAGCTGCCGGCTGATCGCGTTCCTGATGATGGATGGCGCGCGGCATTTCTCGATCATCACCACCAGGCGCAAGGCCATCACCGCAGCGTCGCAGCGGCAGCCGACCGGCTATGCGCCCGAAGAGAACGCGCTGTCGATGGCGGTGCGCATGGGCGACTTCACCAATGTGCCGGGCGGCTTTCCGATCACGCTTGACGGCCAGGTGATCGGCGCGGTCGCCGCCGGCGGCGCCAAGATCGAGCAGGATGTCGAAGTGGCGAAAGCGGCGCTGGCGGCGCTTGGGCTGTAGCCTGGATTGAGCGAAGCGAAATCCGGGAGCGGCTTTGCCATCCAATCCCGGCTTTCGCTTCGCTCAAGCCAGGCTGCGACACGCTCAATACCCGCGTTTCCGATCCACCGCCTGCGCGAGTGGATGGCCGGCGCGAAAGTCGCGGATGATCGCGCAGATGCGTGCTGCAACGTCCTCGGGCACGAGCCGGCGCGCCACATGCGGCATCACCGTGATCTTCGAATGCCGCCACAGCGGGCTGTCCTTCGGCAGCGGCTCGACCGGGTAAACGTCGAGCGTCGCCGCGGCGAGATGGCCGGAATCGAGCGCCGCGATCAGGTCCGCTTCAACGAGGTGGTCGCCGCGGCCGAGATTGATGAACGCCGCGCCCGCCGGCAGCGCCTTGAGCGTCGCGGCGTTAACGATGCCGTGGGTCTGTGGTGTGAGCGGCAGGAGATTCAACAGGATTTCGCTGCGCGCCAGGAACGCGTTGAACTGCTCGCGGCCGCTGAAGATTTCAATCTCGTCGGCCGAACGCGGCTGCCGTACCCAGCCAGCGACCGGAAAGCCAATCGCCGCGAGCGTCTTGGCGATTGCAAGCCCGACCGAACCCAGTCCCATGATGCCGACCGGCCGCTCGCGCGCCGGCTTGATCGGCCGTCTGATCCATTCGCAGCGCTGCTGCGCCTGCACATAGTCCGGCATGTAACGATGGTGGCGCAGCACATGCAGCAGCGCCGTTTCGTTCATCATCGTGTCGCCGTCGGGGTCGGCTGTGCGCGCGATTGGTACGGCCGGCAGGGCGGGATCGCTCAACAGCGTGTCGACGCCCGCGGTCAGCGACAGAATGAGACGCAGATTGAAAAATTTCGCCAGCGCACCGGGCGGCATCGATCCGACCGCCGCCATGTCGATCGCTGCGGGGTCGCCGAACTCGGGCCAGACGCGCACTTCCAGTTCAGGCATTGCGGCCGCAAAGGCGCGCCGCCACACGTCGCCGGTGCCGGGCTGTGGCGCGAGGAGAAGGGCCATGCTTAGGCCGGGCTGAGTTCGCGCATCTTGTCGCGCGCTGCCTTCACCGCCTTGATGATGTTTTGGTAGCCGGTGCAGCGGCAGAGATTCGAGGCCAGTACGTCGATCAGCTCTTCGTCGTCGATCTGCGGGTTCTTCTCCAGCGCATTGGTGGCAAGCATCAGGAAACCGGGCGTGCAATAGCCGCATTGCAGGCCGTGATTGTCGATGAAGGCCTGCTGCAGCACCGAGAGTTTTTCGCCGTCGGCCAGACCCTCGACGGTACGGATTTTCTTGCCGGCCGCCTGCACGGCGAACATCAGGCACGAGCGCACCGCCTCGTCGTTGACGATGACCGTGCAGGTGCCGCAGACGCCATGCTCGCAGCCGATATGCGTGCCGGTCTGGCCGCAATCGTCGCGGATGGCGTCGACCAGCGTTTTGCGCGCCTCGACGCGGATCGGGTAATCGCGGCCGTTGATGGTGAGCGTGATGTCGAATTTTTCTGTCATGTTGCTTTCTTTCCCCTCCCCCCTTGTGGGGAGGGGTCAGGGGTGGGGGTCGAGAGGCAATCTACAATCGTCGACGCTTGCGCGTCACCTCCCGACCCCCACCCCTCCCCACAAGGGGCAGGGAGAAGTTACTTCGGTAAAACGTCCGCAAACTTCTTGCGCACGAGGTCGTCGACTTCCTTGCTCGAGCGGACCACGACCGGGAAGGTGTCGCGGCGCCGGAACGGCTTGCAGGCATCGATGACGACGCGGGCGTTGCGCGGATCGTCGCTCGCGTAAGCCATCGGATCGAGCGCGGTCGACCAGCAGCCGCGCAGCGTCTCCATACCCTCGCGCGGATCGAACCGCGTGCACATCGCCCAGATCACCTTATCCATGTCGGCCGGATCGATGTCGTCGTCGACCACGATGACGAAACGATTGGCGTAGGCGCCGGCGTGGCATTGCGAGGCAATCAGGCCAGCCTGTTTGGCGTGGCCGGCATATTGCTGCTTGATCGCGACGGTGAGCCACAGCCGGCTGCCGCCGGCCGCATGCGCCCACACGCCTTTGACCTCGGGCACGCCCGCAGCTTCGAGCTGATTCCACACCGCGCCGGCCCGGTAGGTGCCGCGATAGAACGAATCGTCATCGGGCGGGATGCCCGGAATGGCGCCGAGCAGGATCGGGTCGTCGCGGTGCATGAAGGTTTCGATGCGGATCACCGGCTCCTTCTTCAGGCCGCCGGCGTAATAGCCGGTCCATTCGCCGAGCGGGCCTTCGTCGCGCAGTTCGTTCGGATGAATGAAGCCCTCGAAGGCGATCTCTGCGTGCGCCGGAATCGGCAGCCCGGTACGCGGCCCGGCGATGACCTCGATCGGCTCGCCGATGAGGCCGCCGGCGACGTCGTACTCGTTCTTGCCAAAGGGGATTTCGAGACCGGCGATCATGAACTGCGCCGGGTGCATGCCGCACACCACCGCGATCGGACACGGCTCGCCGCGCTCGTGATAGCGGCGCTTGATGATGTCGCCGTGCTTGCCCTTGGAGAACATCACGGTCGCGACGTTGGGCTCGTGCGCCTGCACGCGATAGGCGCCGTAATTGATCCAGCCGGAATCCGGATCGCGCATGATCACCATGTCGCCGGTGCCGATGTAGTAGCCGCCGTCGTGTTCGTGCCAGCGCGGCACCGGAATCTTGAAAATGTCGATGTCTTTGCCGGTGTGGACGTTCTCGAGCAGCGGCCCGTCCTTGACCGTGACCGGCGCGATGGCGCGCGCCTCCTTCATGGTGCGGCGCCAGTAATGCACCAGTTCGACGGCGCTGGCGTCGGGATCGAGCCCGAGCGTGATGTTGATGCGCCTTACCGAGGTGAGAATGTTGGCGAGGATGCGCCGGCCGCGCGGAAATCCCGGAACGTCGTCGAACAGCACCGCCTTGTTGCCAATGCGGCGCTGATAGATGTCGACGATGCCGCCGATTTCCTTCTCACGCTCGGCGCCCGTGATGTCCTGCAGTTCGCCGTTGGCGCGCAATTGCGCGATCCAGGCGCGCAGGTCCTGCTTAGCGCTCGTTGAAGCCTGATTCTTCGAGGCTTGTTTTGCTGTGCGTGTTTTGACTGGGGCGTCCATTTTTCCGTCATCACCGGGCTTGACCCGGTGATCCATGCGAGGTGTTGCTACCGCAAGCCTTAACGGTAGGGTTCTCAAGCACCATATCGCAGCATCGATTGTCGGCATAGCTAGGGCGGCCACAAGGGCCGCCCCTACGTCACAGCTCGTAGGGGCGACCCTCGTGGTCGCCCTCGTAACGTCACATATCCAGCACGAGCCGCTCGGTGGCGCAGCCGCAGCAGCAGATCATCACCTTGTCGTTCGATGCCTGCTCTTCTTCGGAGAGCACCGAGTCGTGGTGGATCGGAATGCCCGATATGACCTTGGTTTCGCAGGCGCCGCAGATGCCGAGCTCGCACGAATAATCGACGTCGACGCCGGCCTGGAACAGCACTTCGAGAACCTTCTGGCCCTCGGGAATGAAATATTCCTCGCCGGAGCGCGCCAGTTCGACCCAGAAGCCGCCGAGCTTGGACTCCTGCCCCGCCGCGTCTTCCTTCGGGGTGAAATACTCGACGTGGATAAGGTTGCGCGGCCGGCTTGCGGTCGCGGCCTCGAAGGCCTTGAGCATCGGGTTTGGGCCGCAGCAGTAAAGGTGCGCGCTTGCCGGAATTTCGGCGACGGCCTTGGCGATGTCGAGCACGCCGCCGCCTTGGTCGTCGAAATGCAGGTGGCGGAATTTCGGGTCGAACTTTTCCAGCGTGTCGAGGAACGCCATGTCGCCGCGCGACCGGCACGCATAATAGAGCTTCCACGAGCGGCCGAGGGCTGCGAGCTGCTGCGCCATGCACCAGATCGGCGTGATGCCGATGCCGCCGGCAAACAGCACGACGTGTTCGGCGTCTTCCACGAGTGGGAAATTGTTGCGCGGCGCGCTGATCTTGATCTTGTCGCCGACTTTCATTTCGTCGACGATATAGCGCGAGCCGCCGCGGCTGTTTTCGTCGCGCTTGACGCCGACCGCGTAGCTGTCGGGATTGTCGTCCGCCGGACGGACCAGCGAGAATTGCCGCAGCATTCCATTCGGCAGGTGCAGGTCGATATGCGCGCCGGGCTTGTAGGGCGGCAGCTTCGCGCCGTCGAGGCGCGCGAACGTGTAAAGCTTAGTGTCGCGTGCGACGTCGTCGATCTTGATCAGGCGCGCGTCAATCAGGCCGGAATGCGGTTCCGGCAGGTGCGTGCTGGCTGTGGTTGCGGTGTCCATGCGAGCCTTAGATAGGCGGCCGAGGTGCGGTTCCGCAACCTGGATTTCCAACCGCGATTGTAGGGGCACCCCTTGTGGGTGCCCGAGGCTCTCGGCGCCCGGAGGGTGGGCGGCCACAAGGGCCGCCCCTACGGTTCCGCCTTACGCACCGACTCTTCCGGCATCATATCGCCGCGCTGGCGGGCGAGCGTCTCCCGGCCGGTGACCTCCCAGTCGCCGGCCGTGGCGCGTTGAGCGAACGTCTCCCAGCGCTCGATCCAGTCGCCGAGCTGATAACCGTGCCAAGGTGAGGTTACGGTCAGCGGATGCAGGCCGAGCTGCTCCCACAGCGCGCGCGCATGGTCCATATGCTCGCGTGTCGGCAGCGCGAGCGGCGGCATCGGCCGCTTGCGGGTGGCGTCGATCAGCATGCTGGAATCGGACTGATCCGGCCCGTATTGCGCGCCCTGCACGCCGCCCCGGTAAGGCACGAGCTGCACGTCTTCGCGTGGATTGGAGCGATAGGCGAGCGACCACAGCACCGCATCGACGCTCGCCGGATCGATATCGTCACTCACCGCCACGACGATCTTGCCGCAATTCGACATCAGCGACGAAGCGCCGTGCAGTGCGCGCCAGACTTCGGTGCGCGGCGTGCCGTAGGCGATCTGCAGGAACAGCACCGGCCGCAGATTGGTGAGCCGCTCGTGCATCGCGACGCGGCGCACGCCCTTGATCGACAGCCCGTCACGCAGATGCGCGAGGAACAATGGCTCGTAGGCGACCTTTTTGATGACGCTCGATTCGCTCGGCGTGACCTGGCTGATGATCGAGCAGAACACCGGCTTGTTCTTGCGCGTGATCGCGGTGACCTGCATCGGCATGTTGTAGGCTTCGAGCGCCACGTAGCCGTTGCTTTCGCCGAACGGCGCCTCGGGTTCGAGCACCTGCGGATCGATCAGCCCCTCGATGACGATTTCGGCGTCGGCGGGGACGACCAGATCAACGGTCTTGCATTTCACGGTGCGGATCGGTTCGCCGGCTAAGCCTCCGGCGACTCCGAGTTCGTCAAGATCGATGGCGAGCTTTTGCGGGCCGGTGAACACCACCACTGGTGCCGCGCCGATCACGATGGCGATCGGCATCGGCTGTTTGCGCTCGCGGTATTTGAGCCAGTGCAGAAATCCGCCGGCGCCGGTCGCCTCGCGCGCCACCATGCGGACCGCGAGGCGGTCGGCGGCTTTGAGCGCGGCCCGGTAGGTGCCCATGTTCTGCACGCCGCTGTCCGGATCGCGGGTAATGCACAGCGTCGCGGTGAGATACGGCGCCGAGTCGAAGCCGGGGGTCGATACCGGCACAGGCAGCGCTGCGAGGCCGCCCGGCGCTTTCAGAGCGTCGCCGGTGATCACGACTTCCTGGCACGGCGCGGCATTGACCACGACCGGCGCGATCGGATTGGCGATCGCGTGCATCCAGGCTTCGCCGATCTCTTCGACCTTGCGGCCCATGCCGGCCGCGTAGATCTCCGGCGATGCGGCCAGCGCGCCGACCACGACCGGGATGTCGTATTTGCGGCCCTTGGCGTCGGTGACGTTGGTGAATATGAAGGCGCGGCGCTTGCCTTCCGGCACGCCGCCGACGAACTGCCAGCGCACCAGCGGGTGCAGCTCGGTGTCTTTGTTGATCGGTGTGTCGATCCGCTGCACGAGGCCCGAGGCCTCAAGCGCGGCGAGGTGCTCCTGAAAGTCGAGGCTGGGTCCGGAGCGAGTGGCGGCCTTGCGGCGCAGGTCGTCGGCTTGGTCGAGCATTTTCTTGGACGTCCTTATTGGGGCGCCGAGCGTATCACAGCATCTGGGCTGGGTGGACTCGGTTACGGATTGCCGTGGCGAACTGCGCCAGCGCTGCCGCTTCGTAGCGCCGTCCCGCAGTTGCGCCCCATACCGGCTTCGGCCACAGCAGATCGCCGACGCGCCGTGCGACAACGTGAATGTGAAGCTGCGGTACCACGTTGCCGATCGCCGCAACGTTGAGTTTGTCGCAACGCGTTTCGTCCTTGAGCGCGCGCGAAACCGTCGCGATTTCATCCATCAGCAGCCCTTGCTCGCTGCCGAGATCGATCATGTCGCGCGCCCCGGCGCGCCGCGGCACCAAGATGAGCCACGGAAAGTCGGCATCGTTCATGGCCAGAATCAGCGACAGCGACAGATCGCAGACCGCGCCAGTATCAGCGGCGAGCTGAGGATGAAGCGACCAGCCGGTTTCGTTCATTGTCGTCTCGAACAGCGAGATCGGCAGTGAACTCTTTCGTCGCTGCGCTTTCAATGTATTCCGCGAGCACGCGCCCGATGATCACGACGACAGGCCCGGACGGCGGCTCGGCCGCGAGCCGCGCCGGAAGGTCGGCGATCGTTGCGGCGACGATGTGCTCATCGGGACGCGTCGCACGTTCGACCGCGACGGCCGGCGTCTGCGGATCGAGACCCGCCTGCACGGCGCGGTCAACAAGCTCGGGCAGGGTTTTGACCGGCATGTAGACGACGGTCGTGACCGCCGGATCGGCGACGCTCGCCCAATCGGTATCGGCCGGCAGTTTGCCGTCGCGGCCATTGTTGGTGGTGGCATGCCCGGTAATGTATTGCACGCGGCGGGCCTGGGCGCGGCGAGTGAGCGAGACCAGGAGCCGGCTCGCGGCGCCCTGTGCGGTGGTGATGCCGGGCACGACGTCGATCGAAAGTCCCGCCGCGCGGCAGGCGGCGATTTCCTCGTCGGCGCGGCCGAAAATCATCGGGTCGCCGCCCTTGAGCCGCACCACGCGGCGGCCGGCCTTGGCGAGCGAGATCATCAGCGCGTTGATGTCGTCCTGTTTGCATGACGGCGCGTGGCCGGTTTTGCCGACCAGCATTTTCTTTGCCTCACGACGCGCGAAATCGAGCACGTCGCGCGAGACGAGATCGTCGAACAAAATGACGTCGGCGGATTGCAACGCGCGCACGGCGCGCAGCGTCAGCAATTCGGGATCGCCCGGACCGGCGCCGACAAGCGTGACCGATCCGCTCTGCGGATCGGCGGCGGGCTGCAGCAGCGCGGCGAGATTGGCCTCGGCCGGCGCGGTGTCAGGCGCCGCGACTGCGCGTGCGGTGAAGCGTTCCCAGAGATTGCGCCGTGCGCGAAACGGCAGGCCGAGCGCCTGCACGCGCGGACGCCAGTTGCGGGCGGCTTCGGCCCAACGTGCGAATCCTTTCGGGATCAGCGCCTCGATCTTGGCGCGAATAACCTGACCGAACACCGGCGCAGCGCCGTCGGTTGAGATGCCGATGACGAGCGGCGAGCGGTTGACGATGGCGCCGAACGAAAAATCGCAGAATGCCGGACGGTCGATGACATTGACCGGCACGCCTGCGGCGCGTGCGGCGGCGGCGAATTGCGCAGCTTCGGTCTCGTCCGCGCAGTCGGCGACCGCGACGGCAGCGCCAGCAAAATCTTCATTCGTCCAGCGGCGGCGATGAAGTGCGATGACGCCGTTAGGCGGAGCCGCAACGAGCGCCAGCATGGCGTCCCTGGCATCCGCCGCAAAAACGTCGACCCGGGCACCGGTAGCGGAGAGCAGTTCGGCCTTCCAGGTGGCAGCCGGGCTCCCGCCGGCTACCAGAGCGCGCTTGCCGTCGAGTGCATAAAAAACAGGCAGTCGCGCGAGCGCCCCTATCCGAGGCGAGCACAGATCGGTCGGCAACCGGCTCATACGGATAATCCCGACATCGCCATGCGGATAGAATTATTTCCTTTCGACGGCAAGCGCTTGCCGAAATTTTGAAATATTTCGTCCACTCTGGGCGCAAACATAGAAAAATAATCCGATCATCGCAAGCGAAGCAACTGCGTCCGACTGCGACGCTGCCCAATGCTTATTCAAGCCGTATGCCAACGGAGCCTGGCCAGAAACTTGGCGGGCGCCCGACGGGATTCCGCCGGGCGCCCTTAAGTTAAGCGTCAGTCTGCCTGTAAGCCGGGTTCTGGATGGCTTGCGGGCGCGAGCCCGCAGGCGTGACGGCCATTCCTCTGGGACGCCGGTTGCCCGGCGCCTCTAGCAACCTACCCGGACGGCGGGGTCTAGACAGAACCCCGAAGTACCCTTGCGCTTTTGACGCAAAAGCCTTCGCGCCGTCCCTATTCGGTCTTGCTCCCGGTGGGGTTTGCCGTGCCGCCGGCGTTGCCGCCGGCGCGGTGCGCTCTTACCGCACCGTTTCACCCTTACCGCGCCCCCTCCCACCCGCTCCCCCGCAAGCGGGGGAGAGTAGGGTGGGGGAACGGCGGTCTGTTCTCTGTGGCACTTTCCCTGGGTTCGCACCCGCCGGACGTTATCCGGCACCGTTTGTCCATGGAGCCCGGACTTTCCTCCCCGGCCACCTTTCGGTGAGCGCCGGAGCGGCCGTCCGGCCGACTGACGAACACAGGGATGGAGACGCTGCCCGCCGCCGTCAAGGGGCGTGGGCGGCAACGATGCGTTCAAAGGCTCGCACGCGCGCCGCCATGTTGCGCGGCCGGTTACGATGCGCGAGCACTTCGTCCAGCGTCGTCAGCGTCGACACATCGGCGACGCCATCGACGCGCTGCGGCCGGAAATGGCGCTGGAATGCGACCACAACGTCATGCGTCGTTGAATCGAACATGCCGTTGGTCGGAATGCCGTAGCCGAACTCACCGAGCGATTTCTGCAACGACGCGACCGCTTCGCCGCGATCGCCGAGCGAGAGCACCGAACTCTCAGTAATTGGCGCAGGGCTCACCCAATGACCGACGCCTGAGTCGTGGAGCACGCGCCACGGAAATTTTTCGCCGGGATCCTGCTTGCGCGACGGCGCGACATCCGAATGCGCCAGCACGCGTGTCGGGGCGATCGAGTGCCGAGTGAAGATGCTGCGGCACAACGCCGTCACCGCCGCGACTTGCCGGGCTGGAAACTCCGGATAACCGTAAGCGTGGCCCGGATTGACGATTTCAATGCCGATCGAGCAGGAATTGATATCGTTTTCACCGGCCCAAAACGCCGCGCCTGCGTGCCAGGCGCGATGGCTTTCCTCGACCAACTGCACGATGCGGCCGTCTTCGAAGACGAAATAGTGCGATGACACTTCGCTGCCGCGGCTGGTTAACAGCAAGAGCGCGGCGTCGGCGTCCTGCATGCCGGTGTAGTGCAGCACAATCATATCGGGCCGGCGGCCGTCCTTGCGCTCGCCGAAATTGGGCGAAGGCACGACGTCGGCAACGACGCAAGAATCCGCCAGAAACGCACCACTCACCATGCCGCGACTTTAGGTTACCAGGTGTCGCACACAAGCCGATTCGCGGCTTGGCGCGAGTACCTGTGGAAAAAGGCAACATGCGTTGCTCCGGTGCAACGCAGATGTCGAGCGTGCGACGAGCAGATGTCGGTGCGCGACCACGGACAACTCGGCCGCATGTGCGAGGTGCCGCGCACGCTCTCATTGCGCCACCGCTCCGGCGCGGAGGCAGGTGTGGCTCGATGCCGTTGCGCGCTTCGGCGTCGCGTTTTTCACCATTCTTTAAGCTTGACGCTCGCTAATCAAAATCGAGGAAAGCTGCGCACTCGGCGCATCCGCCGCGTTGACGCCCATGTAGTCCCATGATAGCCCAAAATATCCCAATTCCGGCTGATCTTCCGGCTCCGGGCCGACGGCGGCGCTTGCGATTGGGGACCCCAGGCGGTGCGCCGCTTGAAGAGGGGCGAGATGGACCGGTTTGTGTCCCACTATGTGCTCCGTCTGGACGCCAAGGGACGGGTTTCGGTCCCGGCCTCATTCCGCGCAGTGCTGGCGCGCGACGGCTTCGACGGCCTCTACTGTTATCCGGCGCTCGACCGGCCGGCGCTCGATGCCGGCGGCTACGCCTTGCTGAGCGAGATCGACGCGCTGACCGCGGGCTTTCAGCCCTATTCGGATCAACGCGAGCAATTTGCGCTGGCGCTTTATGGGACCAGCGAGACGTTGAAGATCGACGGCGAAGGCCGCGTCGTACTGACCGACACGCTCAAAGACCACGCGGGTATCACCGACACGGTCACGTTCGTTGGTCTCGGTCACAAATTTCGAATCTGGGAGCCTGGCCGCTTTCGCACGGAACTCGCGGAGGCCACCGAGAAGGTCCGTGCTTTCAAGCAGGAGCTGGGCACCCGGATGATGGCAGCGGCAGCAGTTCCAAAACCGCTAGGAGCACGGGAATGATGACGGGCAGTGGCAGCTCTGCTGTCGCTGGCGGACTGGCTCGTCATGTTCCCGTGCTCGTCCATCGCGCCATCGAATGGCTCAACGTGCGCGATGGCGACCTCTACATCGACGCCACATTCGGCGCCGGCGGCTTTTCGCGCGCAATTCTGGCCACGCCGGGCGCGCGGGTGATCGGCGTCGACCGCGACCAGAGCGCCATCGCGCGCGGCGCCGATCTCGTCGAACAGGCGCAGGGGCGGCTCGAACTGGTCGAGGATCGTTTCTCCAACCTGCAGTCGGTCGTAGGTCAGGACGCCGGCGCCGCGGTCGACGGCGTCGTGTTTGACGTCGGCGTGTCGTCCATGCAACTCGACGAGGCCGATCGCGGCTTCTCGTTCCGGCTCGACGGGCCGCTCGATATGCGCATGGGGAGCGACGGTCCCACCGCAGCCGATGTCATCGCCCACGGCGGTGAACGCGATCTCGCCGCCATCATTGCGATCCTGGGCGAGGAACACCACGCCCGCTCCATCGCGCGCGTCATCGTCAGGGCGCGGCAAGAGCGAGTTATTGACACGACACGGGCGCTCGCCGAACTCATCGCGCGCGCCGCGCCGGCGCGACCGGGCGCAATTCATCCTGCGACCCGCACGTTTCAGGCGCTGCGGATTTTCGTCAACGACGAACTCGGCGAGCTTGCCAACGGTCTCGCCGCCGCCGAGCACGTGCTGAAGCCTGCGGGTCGACTCGTGGTGATCGCCTTCCACTCGCTCGAAGACCGCATCGTCAAGAATTTCCTGCTGGAGCGGAGCCGCGCGCCGGCATCCTCCCGGCATCGGCCGCTCACTCCGGCTCCGCCGCCGACATTCCAGGTGCTGACGCGACGGCCGGAGACGCCGGACGAAACCGAAATCGCCGCCAATCCGCGCGCCCGCTCAGCCAAGCTGCGCGCTGCGGAGCGAACCGGCGCCCCGGCGCGCATCGCCGATGTCGAATCTTTGCTGCCGCGCCTGCCGTCGCTCGACGCCATCGTTCGGGGACGCCCATGATCTTGCGCATCCTCAATCTCGTCTTGATCGGCGCGCTCGTGCTGGCCGCCGCCTACGTCTATCGCATCAAGTTCGAAGCGACGGTTCAGGCCGAACACCTCGCCAAACTGCGCGATCAGGTACGGCACGAGCGCGACAAGATCGCCGCCTTGCGGGCGCATTGGGGCGAGCTTGACGATCCTGCCCGCGTCCAGGATCTCGCGAAGCGTTTTCTCAAGTTGCAGCCAGTCGCGCCGACTCAATTCGACACCCTTGATCATTTGCCGGATCAGCCGCCGGATTACATGCGGCCGGGCAGCAAGGATCCGATCGGCGGCATGATCGAGCATCTGGAAGTGCCGCTCGAAGTGACGGGCAGCATTCCGCGGGATGGTGCGACGCCGCAGACATCTGACAACACCACAACGCCACCGGCAGCAGCGCCGGCACAATCCGGAGCGGGCAGCGAATGAGCGCGATTGCGGAACCGATTGCGGAAGCCTTGCCGGTCGCGCCCGCCGAGCCATGGCTGCGGCGATTCAAGCGCGTCATGTTCTACGGGCGCAACGTCGACCGCAGCGCCAAGGCGCGTGCGCGGGTAGGCTTGGCAATCGTTGGCTTCGTCGTCGTTTACGGCATCATCGCGTTGCGCCTTGTCCTGTTCGGGATCATTTCCGACAGCCGCACGCCACAGCGGATCATCGTCGACGATGCGGTCGCGACCGCGCGTCCGGACATCCGCGATCGCAATGGCGAGATCCTGGCAATCGACGTGCGCGTGCCGTCGCTCTACGCCGAGCCGCGGCGCATCATCGATGTCGACGAAGCTGTCGAACTGCTGACCGCCGTCCTGCCGGACCTCGACCCTACCGAACTGCGCGCTCGGCTTTCCTCCAAACGCGGCTTCGTCTGGCTCAAGCGCGACATCACGCCCGAGCAGGAGAAGGAGATCTATCGCCAAGGCCTGCCCGGCATCGGTTTCCTGAAAGAGAACAAGCGTGATTATCCAAACGGTCCGGAAGTCTCGCACCTGATCGGGCACGTCAATATCGACAATCAGGGCATCGCCGGAATGGAGAAGTGGCTCGACAGCCACGGCCTCGCGGCGCTGCACATGGCGGGTCTGGCGACCGATCGTCTGCAGAAACCGGTCGTGCTGGCGGCCGATCTGCGTGTTCAGCACGCGTTGCGCGACGAGCTCGTGCAAGCGCGCGATCATTTCCATGCGATCGCTGCCGCCGGAGTGGTGCTCAACGTCAACACCGGCGAGATCGTCGCCATGGTGTCTGAGCCGGACTATGACCCGAACGATCCGCGCCAGGCGAACGAGCCGAGCCGCATCAATCGGCTGACCACCGGCGTGTATGAGATGGGTTCGACCTTCAAGGCGTTCACCGTCGCGATGGCGCTCGAATCCGGCAAAATTACCCTCAACTCGTCGTTCGACGCACGCATGCCGCTGCGGATGGGCCGGTTTCTCATTCACGATTTCGATCCGGAGCATCGCTTCCTCACCGTGCCGGAGATTTTCTATTACTCGTCGAATATCGGTGCGGCCCGCATCGCGCTTTCACTCGGCACCAGCGCACAGCAGGCCTTCCTGAAAAAGATGGGCCAGCTCGACCGGCTGCGCACCGAATTGCCGGAAAGCGCCGCGCCGATCCTGCCGCGGCGCTGGAGCGATCTCACCACCGCCACCATCGCGTTCGGACACGGCTTGTCGGTGGCGCCGCTGCAGGCCGTGATGGGCGTCGCCGCGATCATGAACGGCGGTATCCTGATTCCGCCCACCTTCCTCAAGCGCACGCAGCAGGAGGCCGACGAACTGGGCAAGCGCGTCATCTCGCGGCGGACCAGCCTGATGATGCGCTACCTGATGCGGCTCAATGTCGAGAAGGGCACCGCCAGGAAAGCCGACGTTCCGGGCTATTATATCGGCGGCAAGACCGGCACCGCCGACAAGGTGGTCAACGGCCGTTATTCGAAGACCAAGGTGCTGACCGATTTCATGGCCATCCTGCCGGCCGATCATCCGCAGTATTTGCTGCTGATCATGCTGGACGAGCCGAAGGCGACGCCGGAGACGCACGGCTTTACGACCTCGGGCTGGAACGCGGTTCCGACCGGCGCCAAGGTGGTGGCCCGCATCGCCCCGTTGCTTGGCATTGAACCCCGCATGGACCTGCCGACGGCCGATCAGCTGATACTGGCCTCGCTGAAGCAAAGCAGGTAAGGGCGAGCCATGAGGCTTCGCCAGATCCTGCCTGCTGACGCGGAGATCGCGGCAGGCAGCGCCGATATCGAAGTCGTCGGCATTACGGCCGACAGCCGCGCGGTGCGAGCCGGCGATGTCTTCGCCGCCATCGCGGGCGGCAAGACCGACGGGCTGCGCTTCGTGGTGTCTGCGCTTAGCGCAGGCGCCTCCGCAATCATCGCCGACCGGCCCTGGGAAGTTCCGCCGCCGGCAGGCGTCGCGTTTGTACGTGTTGGGAATATCCGGCGCACGCTGGCGCTCGCTGCGGCAAAATTCTATCCGCGTCAGCCGCCGATTATCGCGGCCGTCACCGGCACCAGTGGCAAAACCTCGGTTGCGGCCTTCACGCGCCAGATCTGGACGGCGCTGGGCTATCAGGCCGCCAGCATCGGCACAGTAGGGGTGGTTTCGCCGCGCGGCGAGATTTACGGCTCGCTGACGACGCCCGATCCGGTCGTGCTGCACCGCTCGATCAATCAACTGGCCCGCGATGGCGTCACCCATCTGGCGATCGAGGCGTCCTCGCACGGCCTCGACCAGCATCGGCTCGACGGATTGCGTATCGCAGCCGCCGGTTTCACCAACATCACGCGCGACCATCTCGATTATCATCCGAGCTTTCAGGACTACCTGGCCGCCAAGCTGCGGCTGTTTGAGGACCTGCTCGAAACGACGGGCACCGCGGTCGTCGATGTCGATCATCAACACGCGGACGCGGTGGCCGCCGCCGCAACGGCGCGGCGCGTAACGCTGATGACGGTCGGGCGCGCTGGAACCGGCATTCGCCTCGTCGAAACGGCGATCGATGGTTTTGCGCAGCTTTTCACCGTCGAGCATGCCGGCAAGCGCTTTCAGGTCCGTTTGCCGCTGGTCGGCGAGTTTCAGATCGAGAATGCGCTGGTCGCCGCCGGTCTCGCTATTGCGACGGGCGGCGCGCCCGGCGCGGCGTTTGCGGCGCTGGGTGATCTGCGCGGCGCCAAGGGGCGGCTCGAATTGGTCGGCGAGAAACGCGGCGCGCCGATCTTCGTCGACTATGCCCATAAACCCGATGCGCTCGCCAAAGCGCTCGAAGCACTGCGCCCCTACGCCACCGGCAAGTTGATCGTTGTGTTCGGCGCCGGCGGCGACCGCGATCGCGGCAAGCGGCCGCTGATGGGCGCGATCGCGGCCGAAAAAGCCGACAAGGTCATCATCACGGATGACAATCCGCGCAGCGAAAATCCCGCCGCCATCCGCGCCGCCATCCTGGCTGCGGCGTCCGGCGCCAGCGAGATCGGGGATCGCCGCGAGGCGATCCGCGCGGCAATTGCGGGGCTTTCTCGCGGCGACATTCTGCTCGTTGCCGGCAAAGGTCATGAAACCGGCCAAATCATCGGCGACCGAACCGTTGAGTTCAGCGACCACGAGGCGGTCGCGTCGGCTTTGGGGGAACTCGCCGCATGAGCGCGCCGCCGCTGTGGACGATCGATGCGATGGCGGCGGCGATGGGCGCCGAGCGGCAAGGTACCTTGCCGCCATCCGTGTCCGGGCTTTCGATCGACACCCGCACGATCGCCGCCGGCGAAGCGTTCTTCGCTATCGCGGATCGCCGCGACGGACATGAATTCGTCCCCGCCGCGCTCGCGGCGCAGGCCGGTCTTGCGGTGGTGGCGGCCGAGCGGCGTTCAGAGTTCGCCAAAGACAAGCCGCTGCTCGTCGTGCCCGACGTTCTGGCGGGCTTGCGCGATCTCGCCAAGGCCGCGCGCGCTCGCACCCAGGCCAAGGTGATCGGCGTCACCGGTTCGGTCGGCAAGACCGGCACCAAGGAGGCGCTGCGGCTTGCGCTATCGAAAGACGGCGATACCCACGCTTCGGTCGCCTCCTACAACAATCACTGGGGCGTGCCGCTCTCGCTCGCGCGCTGTCCGGCGAGCGCGCGCTACGCCGTGCTGGAAATGGGCATGAACCACGCGGGCGAGATCGAGCCGCTGTCACGGCTGGCGCGCCCGCATGTGGCGGTGATTACGACCATTGCGCCGGTGCATCTCGAATTCTTCGGTTCTCTCGACAAAATCGCCGACGCCAAAGCCGAAATCTTTCTGGGCCTCGCGCCGGGCGGCGCCGCGGTCGTCAACCGCGACATCGCCCAGTTTGCGCAGCTCAAGCGCCGCGCGCAGGAGGCGGGCGTCGCGCGCATCGTGTCGTTCGGCGAGCACCCGAAGGCCGACGCGCGTCTTGTCAAATGCGCGCTGCATCCGCATTGCTCGACCGTGGTGGCGGATATTTTCGGCACCGAGCTGACCTACAAGATAGGCACGCCGGGCCGTCACCTTGTCGCCAATTCGCTTGCGGTGCTGGCGAGCGCCGTGTTGGCTGGCGCCGACCTCGCGCTCGCTGCGCTGGCGCTGGCGGAGCTGAAACCGGTAAGCGGCCGCGGCGCACCGATCGAACTCGATTTGCCCGGCGGCGCGGCCTTGGTCCTCGATGAGAGCTACAACGCCAACCCCGCTTCGGTCGCCGCCGCGCTGGATCTGCTCGGGCAGGCGCAGCTCGGGCCGCACGGCCGGCGTATCGCGGTCCTTGGCGACATGCTCGAACTTGGACCGGCCGGTCCGTCGCTGCACCGCGCGGTCGCCAAACAGGTCGGCGCCAACGCGGTCGACCTCGTGTTCTGTTGTGGGCCGCTGATGCAGAATTTATGGAAGGCGCTTCCCGCCGGACGGCGCGGCGGCTATGCAGTAGACTCTGCTGCGCTTGAATCGCAGGTGCTGCCGGTCATTCGTGCCGGCGACGCCATCATGGTCAAGGGTTCGCTCGGCTCGCGCATGGCGCCCATCGTCAAGGCCCTGCAGCGCGCTTATCCGCATCGGGATACGCGCGACAGCACGATCGAAGCGCACCCGCTCGAAGGCGCGTCGGCGCAAGGTTGAGGCGATGCTTTATTGGCTGGTCGATCTTTCGGACAAACTTTCAGTCCTCAACGTCTTCCGCTACATCACGTTCCGCACCGGCGGTTCGATCATAACGGCACTACTGTTTGTTTTTTTGTTTGGTCCCGGCATCATCGGCCGGCTGCGCAGCTTCCAGGGCAAGGGTCAGCCGATCCGCCCCGACGGGCCGCAATCGCACATCATCGCCAAGGCCAGCACGCCGACGATGGGCGGCCTGATGATTCTTTCCGGCATGCTGGTGTCGACGATGCTATGGGCTAATCTGGCCAACCGTTATGTCTGGGTGGTGCTGTGGGTGACGCTTGGCTTCGGCGCGGTCGGCTTCTATGACGACTATCTGAAAGTCACCAGGCAGTCGCATAAGGGATTTTCAGGCCGCGCCCGCCTTCTGGCGGAAGCGGTGATTGCCGGCGTCGCCTGCATCATCCTGGTCAAGCTCGCGCAGGTGCCGGCAATGCCGACCTTCGCGACATCGCTGGTGTTCCCGTTCTTCAAGGAGCTGGTAATCAACCTGGGCTGGTTCTTCGTCATCTTCGCCATGTTCATCATCGTCGGTGCCGGCAACGCGGTGAACCTGACTGACGGACTCGATGGTCTGGCCATCGTGCCGGTGATGATCGCGGCCGCGAGCTTCGGCATGATCGCGTATCTGTCCGGCAACACGGTCTTTGCCGACTATCTGCAAATTCACTACGTAGCCGGCACCGGTGAGCTTGCGATCGTATGCGGGGCGGTGGTCGGCGCCGGCCTCGGCTTTCTCTGGTTCAACGCGCCGCCGGCCTCGATATTCATGGGCGACACCGGCTCGCTGGCGCTCGGCGGCATGATCGGCGTGGTGGCGGTCGCCACCAAACACGAAATCGTGCTCGCTGTCATTGGCGGCTTGTTCGTGCTTGAGGCGGTATCGGTCATCGTGCAGGTGGCGTCGTTCAAGCTCACCGGCAAGCGCATTTTCAAGATGGCGCCGATCCACCACCATTTCGAACAGCTCGGCTGGACCGAGCCGCAAATCGTCATCCGGTTCTGGATTGTCTCTGTGGTTCTCGCGCTTGCAGGTCTTTCGACGCTGAAGCTGAGGTAGCGCTGTCGTGATTCCGATCACGACCTTCGCGGGCAAAAGGGTCGCGGTGTTTGGCCTGGGCGGCTCGGGCCTGATCAGCGCAAGCGCGCTACTGGCCGGCGGCGCCGACGTCGTCGCATTCGATGACAACGTACAGAGCGCTGCCAAGGCCAACGCCGCGGGCATCCCGACCGCCGATCTGCGCACCGCCGATTGGTCGCGGATCGCCGCACTGTTGCTTGCGCCCGGCGTGCCGTTCACTCATCCGGCGCCGCATTGGGTCGTGCAACGCGCCCGAGAAGCCGGCGTCGAAATCATCGGCGATATCGAGCTGTTCTGCCGCGAGCGCGCACATCGCGCGCCCGATGCGCCGTTCGTCGCCATTACCGGCACCAACGGCAAATCGACCACCACGGCTTTGATCGGCCACCTTGTGGCTTCGGCCGGCATGGACGCGCAGATCGGCGGCAATATCGGCACCGCGATCCTGTCGCTGGAGCCGCCCAACGCAAGTCTCGTTAAGCCTTTGCGTGTTCATGTCATCGAGTGCTCGTCCTATCAGATCGATCTTGCGCCTTCGCTCGATCCTTCGGTCGGCATCCTGATCAATCTCTCGGAAGATCACCTCGATCGGCACGGCACCATGGCGCATTACGCGGCGGTGAAGGAGCGGCTCGTCGCCGGCGTGCCGCGCGCCGGCACGGCGATTGTCGGCATCGATGACGCATGGTGCAGCGCCATCGCGGAGCGGCTCGCATCGTCCGGCAAGCGGCTTGTGCGCGTCTCGGTGCGGCGCGAACTGCCCGACGGGATGTATGCGGTGGGACCAAAAATCGTGTGCGCGGATACGGCGGGGGCACGCGTAATCGCCGATCTGTCCGGCATCGGCTCGCTGCGCGGCATCCACAACGCCCAGAACGCCGCGTGCGCGGTAGCATCTGCGCTCGCGCTCGGCCTCGACCTGACGACGATCCAGGCCGGTCTGCGCTCGTTCCCCGGCCTCGCCCACCGCATGGAGCAGGTCGGCCGCCTGGGCAAAGTTCTGCTGGTCAACGACTCGAAGGCCACCAATGCCGATTCGGCCGCACAGGCGCTCGCCTGCTTCTCCGATATTTTCTGGATCGCGGGCGGCAAGCCGAAGGCCGGCGGCATCGAATCGCTGCGCAATTTCTTTCCGCGGATCCGCAAGGCCTATCTGGTCGGCGAGGCGGCGAAGGAGTTTGCCGCGACACTGGGAGAAGCCGTGCCGCACGAGATCGACGGTACGCTCGACAACGCGCTCGCGGCCGCGATGCGCGATGCCGCGACCTCCGCTGCGCCCGAGTCGGTCGTGCTGCTGTCGCCGGCCTGCGCGTCGTTCGACCAGTATCGTAATTTCGAGGTCCGCGGCGACGCCTTCCGCGAGTTGGTCCGGGCGCTGCCGGGCATGACTTCGGCAAATTCTTAATCCACTTTAAACCATCGCGGTGTCACCTCTATGGAGAGAACCCGGGGATGGGTGGATGGGCTCCCGCGCGCGACGCACGACCTTTAACGACTGGTGGTGGACGGTCGATCGTCTGACGCTGGCGGCGCTGGCCGCGCTGATGCTCGGCGGCATCGTGCTGTGCCTGGCCGCGAGCCCGCCGGTGGCCGCCCGTATCGGGCTCGACCCGTTCCATTTTGTCGACCGGCAGGTGCTGTTTCTCATTCCGGCGGCCGGGGTGCTGTTCGCCACGTCGTTTCTCTCGCCGCGCGAAGTGCGCCAGATATCGCTCATCGTATTCTTCGTGAGCCTGGTGCTGGTGGCGGCGACGCCCTATTTCGGCGCGGAAATCAAGGGCGCGCGGCGCTGGCTGGTGATCCTCGGCGTCAACATTCAGCCGTCGGAATTTCTCAAGCCCGCTTTCGTCATCCTGATCGCCTGGCTGTTCGGCGAATCGGCCAAGCGGCCGGAAATGCCGGCGAATTTTTTGGCGCTGGTCCTGCTCATCGTCGTGGTGTCGCTGCTCGTGGCGCAGCCCGACTTCGGCCAGACGATGCTGATCTCTCTGGTCTGGGGTGCGCTCCTCTACATGGCGGGGATGCGCTTTATCTGGATCGTCGGGCTTGCCGGCACGGCCGGCTTGGGCTTGCTGACCGCGTTCTACACCGTTCCGCATGTGGCGCAGCGCATCCACGGCTTTCTCGATCCCAGCTCCGCCAGCTCGTTCAACGTCGATATCGCCACCGAATCGTTCATCCGCGGCGGCTGGTTTGGCCGCGGTCCGGGCGAGGGCACCATCAAGCGCATCCTGCCGGAGGGCCACACCGATTTCGTCTTCGCGGTGGCGGCCGAGGAATTCGGCATCGTGCTGTGCCTTATTCTGGTCGCGCTGTTCGCCTTCATCGTCATCCGCGCGCTGGGCAAGGCCATGCGCAATGAGGATCCGTTCACCCGTTTTGCCGCGGCCGGACTTGCGATCCTGTTCGGTCTGCAGTCGACCATCAATATGGCGGTGAATCTCCATCTCATGCCGGCCAAGGGAATGACGCTGCCGTTCATCTCCTACGGCGGCTCGTCGCTGGTCTCGCTCGCCTTTGGCATGGGGATGCTGGTTGCGCTCACCCGCGAACGGCCGAGCGCGCAACTCCCCGGAGAGATCGTCATCGCCGGGAGCCGGGTGTGATGCAGCCGGCGGACCGGGCAGCCGCGGCGCCGGTCCTGCTGGCAGCCGGCGGCACCGGCGGCCATCTGTTCCCGGCCGAAGCGCTGGCGTCGGCGCTAGCCCGGCGCGGCATCAAGGTTCACCTCGCAACGGATCGCCGAGCGGCGCGCTATGGCGGCGCCTTCGCGGACGACGCGATTCATGTCATTTCCAGTGCAACGCTGCGCGGACGAAATCCGATCGCTGTCGGCAGGACAGCGGCCTTGCTCGGATTCGGCTTGCTACAGGCGTTCGCGCTGGTCGGGCGGCTGCGGCCGGTCGCAGTGATCGGTTTTGGCGGCTATCCAACGATCCCGCCGGTGCTGGCTGCGGGATGGCGCGGCGTTCCCAGCCTGATCCACGACGCCAACGCAGTGATCGGCCGGGCAAACCGGCTGCTGGCGCCGCGCGTTTCGGCCATCGCCACGACATTTCCGGACGTCTTTCGCAACGATCCGGCATTGGCCGGCAAGGCGACGCTTACCGGCAACCCGGTGCGGCTTGCGGTCGTTGAAGCTGCGGCAACGCCTTATCCGACCGAGCCCGAGCGGCTGCGGCTTCTGGTGTTCGGCGGCAGTCAGGGCGCGCGGATCATGGCGGAGGTCGTCCCGCCCGCGATTGGGCTCATGGACGCGAGCTTGCGCGCCCGGTTGGCGATCGTTCAGCAGGCACGCGAGGAGGATTTGCTCCGCGTGCGGGAGGCTTATGCGAGCCTCTCCGTCGCCGCGGAGGTGGCGCCATTCTTTTCCGATCTGCCGGCCCGCATCGCGGCGAGCCACCTGGTGGTCTCGCGGTCCGGGGCCTCGACTGTGGCGGAACTCGCCGCGATTGGCCGCCCCGGTATCCTGGTGCCGCTGCCTCACGCGCTCGACCAGGACCAGTTCGCCAATGCGGGCGTGCTCGAGCGGGCCGGCGGCGCAGTCCGAATCACGCAGGACGCTTTCACGCCGCAGCGGCTCGCCGCGGAGATCGCCGGGCTCGCCGCTGCGCCGGCGCGGCTGCAAGCGATGGCCGCCGCGGCGCAATCCATCGGCCGGCTGGACGCCGCTGACCGCCTGGCCGACCTGGTGCTCAAGGTGGCGTCGCGGGACGCAACAAAGTAGATATTTTCGTCACCGCCCCCACGGGGGAGGGGCAGGAAAGGGGCCGCGAAGCCCATGAGATTGCCGCGCGACATCGGCCCGGTGCATTTCGTCGGCATCGGCGGCATCGGCATGAGCGGCATCGCCGAGGTGCTGGTCAATCTCGGCTACACGGTGCAGGGCTCGGACGTAGCCGACAGCGCCAACGTCAAAAGGCTGCGCGACAAGGGCATCGCGGTCGCGATCGGGCATGCCGCCGGCAATCTGGCGGGTGCCCGCGTTGTGGTCGTGTCGTCGGCGATCAGGCGCGACAATCCCGAACTCATCGCTGCACGCGCCGAGCGGCTGCCGGTGGTACGCCGCGCCGAAATGCTGGCCGAGCTGATGCGGCTGAAAAGCTGCGTCGCCATCGCGGGCACGCACGGCAAGACGACGACGACATCGATGGTCGCGGCCTTGCTCGACGCAGCGGGCTTCGACCCGACCGTCATCAATGGCGGCATCATCAACGCCTATGGCACCAACGCGCGGCTCGGCGCCGGCGAGTGGATGGTGGTCGAGGCCGACGAGTCTGACGGCACGTTTCTCAAGCTGCCGGCCGATATCGCCATCGTCACCAATGTCGATCCCGAGCACCTGGATCATTTCAACACCTTCGACGCCGTGCAGGATGCGTTCCGCGCGTTTGTCGAAAACGTGCCGTTCTACGGATTCTCGGTGATGTGCATCGACCATCCGGTGGTGCAAACCCTGGTCGGCCGTATCGAAGACCGGCGCACGATCACCTACGGCGAAAATCCGCAAGCCGACGTGCGTCTCGTCGACCTGTCGCATGCCGGAGGCGCCGCGCTGTTCACGGTGCTGTTCCGCGATCGCGCCGGGCAGGCCGTGCACGAGATCAGCAAAATCACGCTGCCCATGCCGGGCAGGCACAACGCGCTCAACGCCACTGCCGCGATCGCGGTGGCCCGCGAGCTCGGCATCGCCGACGATGTGATCAAAAAGGCGCTCGCCGATTTCGGCGGCGTGCGGCGCCGCTTCACAAAAACCGGGACCTGGAATGGCGCCACCGTGATCGACGATTACGGACACCATCCGGTGGAAATCGCCGCGGTGCTGCGGGCGGCGCGCGAATCGACCAAGGGCCAGGTGATCGCCGTGGTGCAGCCGCATCGCTACACGCGGCTCGCCGCCTTGTTCGAGCAATTCTGTACTTGCTTCAACGACGCCGACGCCGTGATCGTCGCCCCTGTCTATCCGGCCGGCGAGGCGCCGATTGCCGGCGCGGACCGCGACGCGCTGGTGCAAGGTTTGCGCACGCATGGCCATCGCCGCGTCATTGCGCTCGACGGTCCTGACCATCTCGCCGGTCTGGTCGCCCGCATGGCGGAGCCGGGCGACTATGTGGTGTTTCTCGGCGCCGGTTCGATCACGCAGTGGGCTTACGCGCTGCCGGGCGATTTAGCGGCTCTCGGCCAGCGATCGTGATTGGACGGGAATTTGAGGCGCTTGTTGCCTCGGGATTCGGCCCCAATTACACTATATGCAATGGTCAAAGAGGCTCCCGATGGGTCGCGCTGAGCTTTGGTCGGAGTTGATGAAGCTGACTGCCGACGAGCGTCTCGAGCTCGTGGAAGATTTGTGGGACAGCATTGCCCAGCATGAGATGCCGCCGTTAACCGACGAGCAGAAAGAAGAACTCGACAGGCGCTATGCCGAGCATCTGCGCGATCCCAGCAGCGGGTCCAAATGGGAAGATGTTAAAGCGCGATTGCTGGCCCGATATAAGTGAGTCGCGAGCTTATCATTCGACCAGAGGCCGAAGCCGAGATGGTGGCGGCCGGCGACTGGTACGATCGGGAAAGACCGGGTCTTGGAATCGAATTTGCTCTTGCCGTCAGCAATACGATAACGGCAATCGAGCGAAACCCTCTGCAGTATCAAGTCGTTTGGGGACAATTTCGCCGCGCGGGCGTGACGCGGTTTCCATACAGTTTGATCTATCGTGTATCGGAACAGTCGGTCACCGTCATCTCATGCTTTCACGGTCGCCGCAGTCCGGCGGTGTGGAAGAAGCGAATCTAACGAGAGTTCCTCACATACAGGCTCGGAATGACAAAGACCTGCCTCGCGGTTCGCCACGTTGCTTTTGAGGATCTCGGGATTTTAGGTCCGCTTGTTTCCATGCGCGGTTATGACATCCGCTATCACGATGCGGGGATTGAGCCGTTCGCTGCCGATAGTCTTGTCGCTGCGGATTTGGTCGTCGTGTTGGGCGGTCCGATCGGTGTGTACGAGCAAGAAACTTATCCATTCATCGCCGGCGAAATTGCCGCCGTCGCGGCACGCCTTCAATCGAACAAGCCGATGCTCGGCATCTGCCTTGGCGCGCAGCTGATGGCGGCGGCGCTCGGCGCGCGCGTCGCCCCTGGGCCTGTGAAAGAAATCGGCTACGCGCCGTTGACGCTGACCCAAGCCGGCCAAGCGTCGGTTCTGAGATCCCTTGCTGCGATGCCGGTGCTGCATTGGCACGGCGATAATTGCGAGTTGCCGGCCGATTGCACGCTGCTGGCATCGACAGCGCACTGTCCGGTGCAGGCGTTCGCGCGCAGCCCGGCGCAGCTCGCGCTGCAGTTTCATCTCGAGACGGATGCGGCGCGGTTCGAGGCCTGGCTCGTCGGCCATACGGTCGAGCTTGGCAAGGCCGGCATCGATCCGCGCATGCTGCGTGACCAGGCGCGCGGACTCGGCCCGGCGTTGCGCCAGACCGGAGGTAAAGTGCTGGGAGCGTGGCTCGACACGGTCACCGGGGGACATGCGTGAGCTTTCCCGACATCGTGCCCGATCTGAAAGCGGCGATGCCGGAGCTGCGCGGCCGTTTGCTCGCCAACCAGCCGCTTGCCGGGCTGACGTGGTTTCGGGTTGGGGGGCCGGCGCAAGTTCTGTTCATGCCGGACGACGAAGCCGACCTCTCGTATTTTTTCTCGAACCTGCCAGGCGACATCGGAGTCACCGTCGTTGGGCTCGGTTCAAATTTGATCGTACGTGACGGGGGCGTACCGGGCGTTGTGGTACGTCTCGGCCGCGGCTTCAACCAGATCGCGATCGAAGGTCTCGACGTCCGCGTCGGGACGGCGGTGCCTGATCTGCGCGTCGCGCAGGCGGCGCAGAAGGCCGGCATTGCCGGATTGGCCTTCCTGTGCGGCATCCCGGGTGGCGTCGGTGGCGCGTTACGGATGAATGGCGGCGCCTATGGGCGCGAAACCAAAGATGCGCTGGTCGAGGCGCGGGCGGTCGACCGGGCGGGCCGCGTCCACGTCCTGCGCAATGCCGACATGGACTACACCTACCGGCATTGCGGCGCGCCCGAGGATTTTATTTTCACGCAGGCGCATTTTGCCGGCCAAAAGGGCGACCCGGACGCCATCGCTGCCGACATGGAACGAATCACCCAGTCGCGCGGTGCGACGCAGCCGATCAAGACCCGGACCGGCGGTTCCACGTTCAAGAACCCGCCCGGCCAAAAAGCCTGGCAAATCATCGACGTCGCCGGCTGTCGCGGCCTACGCATCGGCGGCGCTCAGGTCTCGGAATTGCACTGCAACTTTCTGATCAATCTCGGTGACGCTACCGCCGCCGACATCGAGACCTTGGGCGAAACGGTGCGGCAACGGGCGAAGGACAGCTCCGGCGTCGAACTCGAGTGGGAAATCAAGCGGATCGGGAGCCAGTGACGGCCCGAGCGCTCGGCCGGCCGCAAAACGCACGGAAACCCTCGACGTTTCGCCAAATGTCGATTCTATTAGCACGACGCGAATCAGACGGAGCGGCTGAGGTGAACGCTTGAGCAGTGCCAAGCACGTCGCCGTTCTGATGGGAGGCTGGTCGGCCGAGCGCGAAGTTTCGCTGCGCTCGGGAAAGGCGTGTTCCGACGCACTCGACCGCCTCGGCTACCGGGTCACGCGAATCGACGTCACCCCGGACATCGCCGCGGCTCTGACCGCCGTGAAGCCCGATGTGGCGCTCAACGTGCTGCACGGCCGCCCCGGCGAGGACGGGACGTTGCAAGGCCTCTTAGAGATTCTCGGCATTGCCTACAGCCATTCCGGCGTCATGGCTTCGGCCGTCGCCATGCGCAAGGATTACGCCAAAAAGCTATTCCGGGCGGCGGATGTGCCGGTCGCCGAGGAGCTTCTGGTCGACCGGATCGAGGCGGCAAAACGCCATTTGATGCCGCCGCCCTATGTCATCAAACCGATCGCTGAGGGGTCGAGCGTCGGCGTTTTCATCGTCACTGAAGCACATCCGCACCCGCCGCAGGAGCTTTACCGCGACGATTGGGCGTTCGGCGATATCGTGATGCTCGAGCGCTACATCCCCGGCAAGGAACTCACCTGTGCGGTGCTCGGCGACCGCGCGCTCGATGTCATCGAGATCGAGCCGACGACCCGGTTTTACGATTACGAAGCAAAATACGCCGCGGGCGGATCAAAACATCTGCTTCCGGCGCCGGTTTTACCAAATGTTTACCAGGAAGTCCGCAGACTCGCTTTGGCTGCCCATAACGCGCTCGGCTGCCGCGGCGTAAGCCGCGCTGACTTTCGCTACGACGATCGGGGGACGGGTGAGCTTGTTTGTCTTGAAGTCAATACACAGCCCGGCATGACCGAGACCTCGCTCGTGCCCGAGCTCGCTGCATACGCTGGCATCACGTTCGATGAGCTGGTGCGATGGATGGTGGAGGACGCCTCGACCAACCGCTGACGCGGTCGAGGCCTGTTGGGGATTCGGTCGGCCCAATGCTTGAACAGCCGGTGCAGCGCCATGCCCGCAACGGCCGCCGCGGCTTGCGCGCGCGGCTGCCGGCACTTCCGCGCATTGCTCTCGAAGCTTGGCTGCCGGCGTGGCTCGTCGGTGCGCGCGGGCGTCGGCTGGCCCGGATCGTGCGCCTGCCGCGGCGCGGTGTCGGTATCGCCGCGTCGCTGGTGCTGCTCGCATCGGCGCTGGGCTACGGCGTAATCAAAGGCCAGCACCTGCCCGACGTCATCGACTGGGGTAAGGATGCGCGCGACGCGGCCGCAAACTCGCTCGGATTTCGCATCGCCGAGGTTTCGCTGTCGGGCGAGAGAGAAGTCAGCCGCGAGGAGATTCTGACGACCGCCGGCGTGACCGGGCGAGCCTCGCTACTGTTCCTCGACGCCGATGCGGCACGCGCCCGACTGATGGCGAATCCCTGGATCGCCGACGCGGCCGTACTCAAGCTTTATCCGGACCGGCTGCAGATCAGCATTACCGAACGACACGCCTTCGCGCTGTGGCAGAAGGACGGACACATCAAGGTCATCGCCGCTGATGGCACTGTGCTCGAGCCGTATGTCGAGCGCCGTTACGTCAAGTTGCCGCTTGTTGTCGGCAAAGACGCCCAGCATCAAGCCAAGGATTTTCTGGATGTTCTCGCGCGCTATCCGGAGATTACCTCCCGGGTGCGCGCGTCGATCCTGGTGGCGCAGCGGCGCTGGGACGTGCTGCTGAAGAACGGCATCGATGTGGAACTTCCGGAGACCAACGCCGCGGCGGCGCTCCGCCATCTGGTGGCGTTCGACCGGGACAAAAAACTATTATCCCGCGATATCACGATCGTCGATCTGCGCTTGCCCGACCGGGTGACCGTGCGTTTGTCTGACGCCGCCGCGCAGAACCGCGATGCAGCGCTGAAAGACGCGGCCAAAAAGAAAAAAAAGGGGGGTGACGCGTGAACGCCCTCCACTACGGTCTGACGCCGAAGATGAAACCGATTTCGCCGCGGCGCAGCGCGCTGGTCGCGGCGCTTGACGTTGGATCGAGCAAGATAGCCTGTCTGATCGCGCGGCTGCGGCCGCATCCGCCACAGCAGACCCTGACGCGCCGGACTCATGCCGTCGAGGTGATCGGCTTCGGCCACACCGAGGCCCGCGGCATGAAGGGCGGCGGCGTGGTCAATCTCGCCCAGGCCGAAGAGGCGATCCGTCTCGCGGTCGACGCCGCCGAACAGATGGCCTCGGTCGAAATCGAATCCGTCGTGTTGTCGATCTCGGCCGGGCGTCTCGCCAGCGAGCTGTTTGCCGCTGACGTCGACATTGCCGGCTCGACTGTCTCGGAAGGCGACATCGCGCGCGTGCTGGCGGCCGGCAGCCGGCATTCGCTGCGCGACGGCCGCGCCGTGCTGCACTCGCTGCCGGTCGGCTACTCGATCGACGGTACCGACGGCATCCGCGATCCGCGCGGCATGCTTGGCAGCCGCTTCGGCGTCGATATGCACGTGGCGACCACCGATATCGCGGCGGCGCGCAATCTGATGCTCGCCATCGAACGCGGCCATCTCGCCGTCGAAGCCATGGTGGCCAGTCCCTATGTGGCCGGCCTCGCCGTTCTGGCCGATGACGAGGCCGATCTCGGCGCGGCCGTCGTCGACCTCGGCGCCGGGACCACGACGATGGCGGTGTTCGTGAATGGCCGCTTGGTGCATCTGGAAGGCTTTGCGCTCGGCGGCCTGCACATCACCATGGACATTGCGCGCGGACTGAACGCGCGCATTTCCGACGCCGAGCGAATCAAGACGCTCTATGGCAGCGTGCTGATTGGCGGCTTGGATGAGCGCGAGATAATCACCGTGCCGCCGATCAGCGACGACGAGCGCGAAGCCGCCCAATTCGCATCGCGCTCGACGCTCGGTCATATCATCAAGCCGCGCGCGGAAGAGATTCTCGAAATGGTGCGCGACCGTCTCGCCGCCTCGCCATTCGCGGCCGAGCAGCGCGGGCATGTGATTCTCACCGGCGGCGCCGCGCAATTGACGGGCTTGCCCGATCTCGCCGCGCGCATTCTCAATCGTCCGGTGCGAATCGGCCGGCCGCTCGGCATTGCCGGGCTGCCCGATGCCGCCAAAGGCGCGGCGTTCGCCGTGGCGGCGGGTCTTTTGATTTATCCGCAAGCAGCCCACCTCGAACATTTCGAGCTGCGCCGCAAGCGGTACGTGATGAACGGCTCGGGCGGCTATTTCTCCCGCGTCGGACAATGGCTTCGCGAGAGCTTCTGATGGCCCCCAGATCGCAAGCTAGAGACTCAGAGCGGCCGGTGGCGGACCGGTCGGGGCAGGGCGCGCAGAGCGCCCGTGCGAGGAAGAAGAGGCAAACATGACCATCAATCTGAACATCCCCGATATCCATGAGCTGAAGCCGCGCATCACCGTGTTCGGCGTCGGCGGCGCCGGCGGTAATGCCGTCAACAACATGATCACTGCCGGCTTGCAGGGGGTCGATTTTGTCGTTGCCAATACCGACGCCCAGGCGCTGACCTCGGCGAAGGCCGAGCGCATCGTCCAGATGGGCGTGCAGGTGACCCAGGGTCTGGGTGCCGGTTCGGCGCCGGAAGTGGGCCGCGCCGCGGCCGAGGAAGTGATCGACGAAATTCGCGATCATCTGTCCGGCGTGAACATGGTGTTTGTCACCGCCGGCATGGGCGGCGGCACCGGTACCGGTGCGGCGCCGGTCATTGCCAAGGCGGCGCGCGAGGCCGGTATCCTGACGGTCGGCGTAGTCACCAAGCCGTTCCATTTCGAAGGCCAGCGCCGCATGCGGATCGCTGAGAGCGGCATTGCCGAACTGCACAAAAGCGTCGACACGCTGCTTATCATTCCCAATCAGAATCTGTTCCGCGTCGCCAACGAAAAGACGACCTTCGCGGATGCGTTCGCCATGGCGGATCAGGTGCTCTACTCCGGCGTCGCCTGCATCACCGATCTGATGGTCAAGGAAGGCCTCATTAATCTCGATTTTGCCGACGTGCGCATGGTCATGCGCGAGATGGGCAAAGCCATGATGGGAACCGGCGAAGCCGAGGGCGACAAGCGCGCGCTCACCGCAGCCGAGGCGGCGATCTCCAATCCGCTGATCGACGATGCGTCGATGAAGGGCGCCAAGGGATTGCTCATCTCGATCACCGGCGGCCGCGATCTCAAGCTCTACGAAGTCGACGAAGCCGCTACCCGCATCCGCGAGGAAGTCGATCAGGACGCCAACATCATCGTCGGCGCGACCTTCGACGAAAGCCTCGACGGCATCATCCGGGTTTCGGTGGTGGCGACCGGCATCGATCAGGTCGTGGCACAGCGCTCCGTACCGAACCTTGCGGCCGCAGGTGCGCGCATCTCTGAGATCGCGGAGGGATTGCGCAAGGAGAACCAGCACATTCTCGACCGGTTCGATCGTACCGAGTCGCCCCGCATGGTAACGGCGCCGCAACAGCTCCGCGCTGCCGCGCCGACTCCGGCGCCGATGGCTCCGGTAGCCCCAGCCTCCATCAGCGCCTCGATCGAATCCGCGGCCAGGGTGGCAATCGAATCGGCGGCCCAGGAGGTCAATATCCGTCCGCTCTCGCTCAATCCGTCGCTGCTACTGCAACCGGCGCCGAGCAGCGAAGAAGCGCTCGAAACCAGCGAGTTCATTCCGCCGCAGGCTGAGCGGCCACCAACGCGCGCGCCCCGCATGCCGCGGCTCGAAGAGCTGCCGGTGCCGGCGCAGAATGAGATTCGCGCCTGGCGCGGTGAGCTGCCCCAGGAGGAGCATCCGGGGCGGCGCAAATCGCTGCTAGAGCGGCTCGCCTCCGTAGGACTTGGCCGGCGTGAGCAGGCCAAGGAGGAAGAGGCACCCGTGCCGGCGCCGCGGATGGCGCAACCTGCGCCACAAATGGAGCGTCTCCCGGGTCGTCCGATGATGCCGCGTCCAGCCGAACCGCGACCCGAGCCCGTGTCCGAATACGCCAAGCGGCCGGCGCCGCAAGGCCTTGACCAGCACGGCCGGCAGGCGCCGCCTGTGCATAACAAGGATGAGCAGGATCAACTCGAGATCCCAGCCTTCCTGCGCCGGCAGGCCCACTGACGCGGTATTGGGCGGTGCCTGACCGGCACGATGCGGCCTGGGCGCCCACGCCCCGGCTGCTGCCCGGCGTCCGTGACGATTGTGACAAAATGAGCGAAACGCGGGGCTTTTGTTGCATTGCGACAGGGCGCAACTGCCGCACGCCTATTAGGTGCGTGCAACCCGGCGGCGCTGCTGCACTTGTGGCAGTCTTGCACCCAGAGCCGGTATTGCGCCACGTTACCGCCCAGACTGCGGCCGGATCGTGGTAACAGTTGGTAAGAAACCGTGAGTTGGTCCCAAACCGCTTCCCCGTTAATGTTACTCGAGTCAGTGGGGTTGTGTCGGGGTACGAACTTTCGGTGGGTCCGGTGGGCCTCCCTGGAATCCGCAATCCGACCATCATTCCCCTCGCGACGACGGGGTCGGCCATTATTTTGCGTGCACCCAGTCATGTGCGTGCGCAATGTGGCCCTAGGGTGTGGGACGAGGGCATGATCTGGGGCGTTCACGCCAGCAGGCAAACAACCCTGCGAGATCAAGCGACCGTGACCGGGATCGGCGTCCATTCCGGTGCGCCCGTGACCCTGACAATTCATCCCGCTGAAGCCGACACCGGCATTCTGTTTTTACGAACGGCAACACCGGATCGCCAGGACCGCGAGCTCAAGGCCGATTATCGCGCCGTAACGGCGACGGAATTTGCCACGGTGCTTGGCGATCATGCCGGACCGGCTGTATCGACCACCGAACATGTTCTTGCTGCGTTGCATGGCCTCGGCATCGACAATGCCGTTGTCGAAGTCGATGGCGCGGAAGTTCCCATCATGGACGGCAGCGCCGCGCCGTTCGTTGCAGCGATCGATCAGGCCGGCATCGCGGCCCAGAGTGCGCCGCGGCGTTACATTCAGGTGCTCAAGCCTGTGCGCGTGGGCAAGGACAGCTGCTACGGCGAGTTGCGGCCGAGCTTGCGGGGCCTGCGCATCGAAGCAGAAATCGAATTCGACCACCCGTTGATCGGCCGGCAGTCCTATGCGGTCGACGTCGCACCGCATGTGTTCCGGCGCGAACTGGCCCGAGCGCGAACCTTCGGGTTCATGCGCGACGTCGCCAAGCTGTGGAGCGCGGGTTATGCGCTCGGCGCCTCATTCGAGAACACGGTCGTGGTCGCCGAAGATCGGGTTCTTAACCCGGATGGCATGCGCTTCCCCGACGAATTCGTCCGCCACAAGATCGTGGATGCGCTCGGCGATTTGGCGCTTGCCGGCGCACCGCTGCTTGGCGTCTATCGTTCCGTGCGCGGTGGCCACAAGCTCAACCATGCGGTCGTGACCGCGCTGATGGCCGATGCGAGCGCTTGGACTTATGTCGAAATGCCGCAGCCGGCGCGGCGCAGCGCGCGCGGCCACGCCGATCTGACAGCCGCCTTCGCGGCGCCGGCCTACGGGCCGAACGTCTCTTGAATTTGCTTAATTTTTCCGCCTTATTCCGGGCCGATTGTCAGCCATACTGACGGCTCTTCGAGGGGTTGTGGAGCGTGCGCCGGGCCGATAGGGGCGCGCGTCATCGATCGGACGCATCGCGGGACCGGGACGCATATCATACCCATGACGCTGCGAGAACGAGGGTCGGGACGATCCGGTTTCAGGCTGCGCACGCTGACGCGTGGCTTTAGGCTGTCCGCGCTTACGCGCGGTTTGGCGCTTGTGCTGCTCGCCGCGCCGGTGATGGGCTGCAGCATGTTTCACAAGGACGAGGACTACGTTCCCGATACGCCGGCCGACCGGCTCTATAATGAGGGCCTGTTCCTGCTCAACGACAAGCAGGACTACAAGGAAGCGGCGAAGAAGTTCGATCAGGTCGACCGCGAGAATCCGTATTCGGATTGGGCGCGCAAAGCGCTGTTGATGCAGGCCTACAGCAACTATCAGGCCGGGCAGTACGACGACTGCATCAATGCGGCCAAGCGTTACGTGACGCTGCATCCTGCGAGCCCGGATGCGGCCTACGCGCAGTATCTGATCGCGTCGTCGTATTACGATCAGATTCTCGATGTCTCGCGCGACCAGGAACGCGCCGACAAGGCGATCACCTCGTTCGAAGAGGTGGTGCACAAATATCCGGACAGCGAGTACGCGCTTGCCGCCAAGAAAAAGATCGAGATGGCGCGCGACCAGCTCGCCGGCAAGGAAATGGAGATTGGCCGCTTCTATCTGAAGCGGCGCGATTTCCTCGGCGCGATCAACCGCTTCAAGGTGGTGGTGACGCAGTATCAGACCACGCGCGAAGTCGAGGAAGCTCTGGAGCGGCTGACCGAGGCCTATGTGGCGCTCGGCATTACCAGCGAGGCGCAGACCGCGGCGGCCGTGCTCGGCCATAACTTTCCGGACAGCCCCTGGTACAAGGACGCCTATACTCTGCTGAAAGGCTCCGGCGCCGAGCCGAACGAGAATAAGGGCTCCTGGATCAGTCGCGCGTTTCAGAAAGTCACCGGCTGGAGCCCGGCGAAGGAGCGCGCAAACGGCTGACGACAGAACGCAGAATAACGAATAAAATCCGTCATCCGTTTTCTGCTATCCGTCATCCCATGCTGTCTCGTCTTTCGATTCGCGACATCGTTCTGATCGACCGGCTGGACATCGATTTCGGCTCGGGGCTTGCCGCGCTTACGGGTGAGACCGGCGCCGGCAAATCGATCCTGCTCGACGCGTTTGCGCTCGCGCTTGGCGCCCGCGGCGACACGGCGCTGGCGCGCGCCGGCGCCGAGCACGGTCAGGTCACCGCCGCGTTCGAACTTGCGGCGGGTCATCCGGCGCGCCGCATCCTCACCGACAACGATCTCGACGGCGATGGCGAACTGATCCTGCGTCGCGTGCAGTTCGCCGACGGCAGGACGCGGGCGTTCGTCAACGATCAGCCGGTCAGCGTTCAGGTGCTCCGCGCGCTCGGCGCGGCGCTGGTCGAAATCCACGGCCAGCACGACGAGCGCGCCTTTGTCGATGCGGCCACCCACCGCGCGCTGCTCGACGCCTATGCGGGCATCGAGCGCGACGCCGCTGCGGTGGCGCGTCTGTGGGACGAACGCCGCACGCGCGAAGCAGCCGTCGCCGAGCACCGCGCCGAGGTGGCGCGCGCCGAGCGCGAGGCCGAATGGCTGCGCCACGCCGTCGACGAGCTCGGCCGTCTCGCGCCGCAGGCCGGCGAGGAAACCTCGCTCGCCGAACGGCGCGCCGCCATGATGCAGGCGGAGAAAGTCGCCGAGGATTTGCGCGCCACGCTTGATGGCGTCAGCGGGTCGCAATCGCTCGTGCCGCCGCTCGCCACGGCGCTGCGGCGACTGGAGCGCCGTGCCACGCAGGCGCCGGCGCTCATCGATCCGGTGGTCAAGGCGATCGACGCCGCCCTGGTCGCGCTCGACGACGCACGCGGTCATCTCGAAGCGGCCTTGCGCGTCGCCAACTACGATCCGAGCGAATTGGAGCGAATCGAAGAACGTTTGTTCGCGCTGCGCGCCGCCGGACGGAAATATAATGTCCCGGTCGACAGCCTCCGCGCACTGGCAAGCCGCTATGCGGGCGATCTGGCCCTGATCGACGCCGGCGCGGAAAGGCTCACCGCGCTCGAACGCGAAGCGAAGGCCGCCGCGGCGCAGTATCGCGACGCCGCGCAGGCGCTGTCGGCGCGGCGCCGGCGAGCAGCCGCCAAGCTCGACAAGGCGGTCAATGCCGAGCTCAAGCCGCTCAAGCTTGACCGCGCGAGCTTCTCCACCGAACTTGGCGTGGTGGAGGAAGGACCGGACGGCATCGACCGCGTCGAATTCTGGGTGCGAACCAATCCGGGTACCAAGCCTGGGCCGCTGATGAAGATCGCCTCGGGCGGCGAACTCGCGCGCTTTCTGCTCGCGCTCAAGGTGGTGCTGGCCGATCGCGGCTCGGCGCCGACGCTGATCTTCGACGAGATCGATACCGGCGCCGGGGGCGCGGTCGCCGACGCCATCGGGGTGCGGCTGGCGCGGCTGGCCTCCGGCGTGCAGGTGATTGCGGTGACGCACGCGCCGCAAGTCGCGGCGCGCGCCGACCGGCATTACCTCATCAGCAAGGATGCGCTCGGCGGCGGCAAGCGCGTTGCGACGCGCATTCTGGAACTTGCAGGCGACCATCGCCGCGAAGAAGTCGCCCGCATGCTGGCCGGCGCCGAAATCACCGCCGAAGCCCGCGCCGCCGCGGAGCGGCTCATAAGGGCCGCGAGTTGATGCGTCATGGCGCGTAAGGAAAAATCCGAGACCCCGGTCGAAGACCTCACCGAAAAACAAGCGCAGGCCGAGCACGCGCGGCTGGCTGAGGAAATTGGCGGTCACGACCGGCGCTATTACCAGAAAGACGCTCCAACCGTTTCCGATGCCGAATACGATCGCCTGCGGCGGCGCTACAACGCGATCGAGGCGCGCTTTCCACAATTGCGCACAGCGGAGAGCCTGACGCAGCATGTCGGCGCGGCGCCGTCGGCGCGATTCGCCAAGGTGCGCCATGCGGTGCCGATGCTGTCGCTCGACAATGCATTCGCCGAGAGCGATGTCGTCGATTTCGTCGGGCGCATTCGTCGCTTCCTGCGGCTGGCGGACGACGAGGAGATCGTATTTTCCGCCGAGCCGAAAATCGACGGCCTGTCGATGTCGCTGCGCTATGAAGGTGGCGAACTGGTCACCGGCGCGACGCGCGGCGACGGCGCCGAAGGCGAGGACGTCACCGCGAACGTCAAGACGTTGGCGGACATCCCGAAGCGTCTCAAAGGCAAAAAGATTCCCGCCGTCTGCGACGTGCGCGGTGAAGTCTATATGACCAAGCACGCTTTCCTCGAGCTCAATCGCCTGCAGGCCGACGCTGGGGCGCAGCTCTACGTCAATCCGCGCAATACCGCTGCCGGCTCGCTGCGCCAGAAGGATCCGTCGATCACGGCGTCGCGGCCGCTCGGCTTTTTCGGCTACGCATGGGGCGAGATGAGCGACATGCCGGCCGACACGCAGTCCGGCATGATCAAATGGTTCGCAGCGTGCGGCTTCAAGACCAATCCGCTGACCCGGATGTGCCGCTCGGTCGAAGAGCTGCTGGCGTTTCACCGCGAGATCGAACTGCAACGCGGCAGTCTCGATTACGACATCGACGGCGTGGTCTACAAAGTCGACCGGCTCGACTGGCAGGAGCGGCTTGGCTTCGTGTCGCGTTCGCCGCGCTGGGCGATCGCGCATAAATTTCCCGCCGAGAAGGCGACGACCGTGATCCGCGACATCGAGATTCAGGTCGGCCGTACCGGCGCGCTGACGCCGGTCGCCAAGCTCGAACCGGTGACGGTGGGCGGCGTCGTGGTGCAGAACGCGACGCTGCACAACGCCGACGAGATCGCCCGGCTCGACGTGCGCGTCGGTGACACGGTGCAGATTCAGCGCGCCGGCGACGTCATCCCACAGGTGCTGGGCGTCATTGAGGAGAAGCGGCCGCACGGGACCAAGCCTTACGAGTTTCCGAAAAAATGTCCGTGTCCTCTGCATACCGACGTGGTGCGCGAGACCATTGCGGGTGGGGAGGAGGGCGCCCGCGCGCATTGTACCGGCGAATTTGCCTGCCCGTATCAGGCGCTCGGCCACCTTGAGCACTTCGTGTCCCGCCGCGCCTTCGACATTGACGGGCTGGGCGAAAAGCAGATCGAATTTTTCTACGAACAAGGCTGGGTCAAGGAGCCGGCCGACATCTTCACGCTGGGCGAGCGCAACGGCAAATTGGTGCTGCGTGAAACGGACAAAAAAACTCGCCTCGAAGAAGTCGAAGGCTTTGGCGAAACTTCAGTCCGCAATCTGTTCAGCGCCATCGAAGCGCGCCGCGACATTTCGCTGGAACGGTTCATTTACGCGCTTGGCATTCGCCATGTCGGTGAGACGACGGCGGTGGCGCTGGCCCGCGGCTATGGCTCCTGGGACGCGTTCCACGACGCGTGCCTCCGGCTCGCCAAGGGCGATGCCGAGGCCGCCGAGGAGATGGATGCGCTCGATCAGATTGGCGACTCGGTGATCGAGAGCCTGCGCGATTATTTTGCCGAGGCGCACAATCGCCGGCGCATCGAGCGCCTCGCCGCGCAGGTGCGCATCGCCGACGCCGAGAAGCCGCGCGCCGATTCGGCGGTTGCCGGCAAGACCGTCGTGTTCACCGGCTCGCTGGAGCGGATGACGCGCGACGAGGCCAAGGCTTCGGCCGAACGGCTCGGCGCCAAGGTTTCGGGCTCGGTGTCGAAGAAAACCGACTATCTGGTCGCGGGACCGGGCGCGGGCTCCAAGCTTGCCGAGGCGAACAAGCACAGCGTCAAGGTGCTGACCGAAGACGAGTGGGCGCAGCTCATTCGCTAACTCCCCCGCGGAGAGCCGGCCTAGAGCGCTTCCCGATTACACTGAATCGGGAAGCGCTCCAGTTTTATAGATTTGGTCGTATTTTCTTCGGAAAACCGGTGGCCACTTTTTCCGGAAAATGCTCTCGACTAAAAAGAGGTTTTTACGACAAAGCAATCCGGTCAGCACCGCCAACTGGATTGCTTCGTTTCACGCGTGTCGATGCAAGCTGTTGTCACGTCCCGCCGCGCGGGACGGTCGTCAAATTCTTCCTACGAGGACCAAGATGACGACGATGATCAGGACCAGGCCGAGCCCGCCGCCGGGGTAATAGCCCCAGCCAGTCGAATACGGCCATGTCGGCAACGCGCCGACGAGCAACAAGATTAATATGATTATCAGAATCGTACCGAGCATGATGTTTTCCTCGCTCCGTTCCAAGCCAAGCGGAAAACGTCGGCCCCGGGTAAAAGTTCCAAACATGCGATAGTTGGAACCGATCGTGTTGCTGCACTGCGATAGCAGCGCGCCCATCGAGTTTGGGCGAATCAGGGCATGCGCCTTTCGTCGGCCGCAACCGGTCAGTGTGGCGCAGAGGCAAGCGGTGCTGTTGCGGCGCGCAGCCAGTCGTGCACACGCGCATCGACGAGCGGTGTCAGCGCGTCGCGCACGCGCGCCTGATAGGCGTTGAGCCAGGCAAGTTCTTCGGCGCTCAGCATCGCGGGCTCGATCAGCCGGCGGTCGAGCGGCGCGAGCGTCAGCGTCTCGAAGGCGTTGAGCGGCTTTTCGGCGCCGGGCACAACCTCGGCTTCGCTCACCAGAACGAGATTTTCGATGCGGATGCCGTAGGCGCCGGCGCGGTAATAGCCGGGCTCGTTGGACATAATCATGCCGCGCTTGAGCGGTGCGGAGCCGAGCTTGGCGATGCGCGCCGGTCCCTCGTGCACCGACAGATAGGAGCCGACGCCGTGCCCGGTGCCGTGATCGAAATCGAGGCCCGCGCGCCACAGGAATTGCCGCGCCAGCGTGTCGAGCTGCGCGCCCGTGGTGCCGTCCGGAAACACCGCGCGTGCAATCGCGATGTGGCCCTTGAGCACCAGCGTGGCGTTCTTACGCGCGTCCTCGCTTGGCGTGCCGACCGCGACCGTGCGGGTGATGTCGGTGGTGCCGTCTTCGTACTGGCCGCCGGAATCGATCAGAAACAATTCGCCGGCCGCGATGCGGCGATTGCTCTTGCGGCTGACGCGGTAGTGCACGATAGCGCCGTCCGAGCCGGCCCCCGCAATGGTCGGAAACGATACGTCCTTCAACAACCCGGTATCGCGGCGAAAGCTCTCCAGCGCCTCGACAGCGTCGATCTCGGTCAGTTTCCCGCTCGGCGCCTCGCGGTCGAACCAGGCGAGAAAGCGCGTCACGGCGACGCCGTCGCGCAACTGCGCGGCGCGCGCGCCGGCGATCTCGGCGGCATTCTTCACCGCCTTCATGGGCGCGATCGGATCGGCGCCGCGCAGGATCTTGCCGCCGTTGTCGGCGACGAGCCGCGCGATCGCCTCCGGGCATGCGGCCGGATCGAGCCGCACCGCGCACTTGTCGGCGCCCAGCGCCACAAGGTCGCGTTCGAATTCGGCGGGCGCATACACCTCGGCGGTCTGCCCGATCTGATGACGGACCGCGCTGTCGACTTTGCGCGGATCGACATAGAGACGCGGCCTCTCGTCTTTGGGCAGGATCGCGGAGGTGAGCACGATCGGGGTGTGCGGCACGTCGCTGCCGCGGATGTTGAACAGCCAGCACACCGCGTGCGGGTCCGAGACGATCAGCGCGTCGGCGGCAAATTTTTTCATCTCGCCGCGCACGCGTTCGATTTTGTGCAGCGTCTCTTCGCCGGC
The DNA here is from genome assembly GCA_036511795.1 of Xanthobacteraceae bacterium. GTDB lineage: Bacteria > Pseudomonadota > Alphaproteobacteria > Rhizobiales > Xanthobacteraceae > BOG-931. The sequence goes on along the minus strand of DATCBO010000056.1, from coordinate 343 downwards.
GTAGCGCAGGTCATGCGTCACCACCGCGCCGAGCGGCGGTGTGGGCCGCGCGCTCCAGATCGCGTCGATCGGATTGTCGGCGACCGGCACCAGGCTGCCGCCGGCCGCCGCGCAGGCCTTGGCGAACTGCTCGGCGCCGTCGACCGTGTGCAGCCACGGCGAATAGCCGAGCGTCTTGCCGGCCGTCAGGTTGGCCTCGATCCAGGCTGCCGGCGGCCGCTCCACCAGATGTTCGACGGCGAAACTCGCGCTGTCGACTTCCTCGGCGACCTGCACCTTGTAGCGGCCGTCGACGAAGATCGCGGCGCGGTCGGCGAGCACGATGGCGATGCCGGCCGAGCCG